>JAITGE010000006.1 GCA_031280825.1 Oscillospiraceae bacterium
ATAAAGCCCGATTTTACATACTCTCCCGCGCCACATTTCTTGCATATGATTTCTGTTTTCATACTATCATCTCCTTGATAATAGTATATCACATTATCGTTCCTTTGTCAACACTCCACAAAATTGAACCCATTAGTATGGACAACGGTTGTCGAGTCATTAACTCTCTTGTTCCGCTTGCAGAGGCACTTTTGTCATATTATAAAGGTAATATTTATGAGTTAACGACAGCATTATCCAATGTGGATTACTGTGACATTAATTATAGCTTTGCTAAAAAACAATTTGTTAAAATGAAATTATTTGAGCAAATATTAAGAAAAAAAGAAGGGATTGATTCAGCGTTAGATGGATATTTGAATCGGATTTACGACGTATCTGAGATTGATGAATTAGCGAGGTTATTATTTAACAATAACTTTTACACTGAAGCTTTGGGAGTTGTTGAGCAAGCGCTAAAAAAAGGGAACTCAACAACAAAAATCAAGCGCCAATTATTTAGATTGCTATATGATTTAATAAATAGCAAAAGACAAATTGTGTAAGAAAGGATATGCTATGCTTCTAAAAGACTTGAACTCATCGAATAGCATAATAAAATCGCGCACTCTAAATTGTCTTGATGCAATTCTTGTTAGTCCAGCTATGAAGCAAAAATATTTCATATCAAAGTTTATTGGAGATAAATCATCGAGAAATGTTCTTTACGTCCACACTCCCTTTTGTCCATCAAAATGCCTGTACTGCGATTGTTCATCATATGTACCAGCTGAAGCTGCTGAGATAAGTTTACATCTAATGGAAATACAAAATCAAATTATCGGATACCAAGGTATCTTTGATGAAGTGTCGTTTCAGCAGGTATATTTCGGTGGAGGTACTCCATCTATCTTAAATGTTGAGCAACTTGAGTCATTGTTTAGCTACATCCCTAAATTCATTTCAATTCCGTTGAAATGTATTGAAGTATCCCCTACCACTGTGACAGATGAGCATTTAGAGTTGTTACAGAAATATCGTTTTTCGTTTATTTCAATGGGCGTTCAGTCTATTAATAGGTCTGAGTGTGCAAAATGGAATAGACCATATGTTAGTAGAAGCGAATTGCAAAATATTGCAGGGCACCTAATAAAATCAGAAATATATTTTAACATTGACCTTATATGTTTTCTGGATAAAGGAGATATCAGAGACCTTTATGAGTTTGAAAAGAATTTGCGCTTTATACTAGCAGAATGCAATCCTTCATCAGTAACTATACATCAGCTGTATCAATCACACTTTACCATGGAAAGAACGTACTCATTAATACAAGTATTACGTGACGTGTTGAATTGCCATAGTGATTATACGTGCGTAAATAGTCTTTTAGAAGATGGTGATCAATACTTTGACACTTTGCATCAAGCCGAATATAGATTAGCAACAAGAGATTTAGAATTTACGCATTATATGTGGAATAAGTTTGCTAGTATGCCTATAAAGGGTTATAATATACTATCGTTAGGATATTCTAACCGGTTCCAGACTGTCTCAAATGCAGGCAACCTTTTATATCATCCAGGAAAAGACGCAATAAAGTTATTTAAGTATGATGATTTTATTGACAATGAATATTGTAGAATAAGAAAACAAAAAAGTCTTCCAATTTAAATGAAAAGCTAAATAATCGGGTTATGCATGGAATTCAGGATATTTTATAACAAGGAGGTGAGAAAATGGATAAGTATGAAAAGGCCACATTCGAATATATCGAACTTATTCCGGATGAGGTCGTAGCATTGGGTTGTTGGAACTGTGGCGGATCTAGCGGCGGTAGTTGCTAACATTTTCTAGCATTGGCCCCCACACTTAAACTATGAATTCTGTGCTTGCCATACTGGCGAAACCTGCAGTCGCATCCCTGCTTTTGCGTTCATCTCCACAAAGGCAGGGATGTCAGACAAAATATCGTTTCAGCTATTCACAAATACTTATGCAGAAAGAAGAATTGATTATGCTCAATAGTGAACTGGTTTTCAAAAAGCAAGATGGAATTGTAGTAACGCCACTGGATGACTGTTACTTGATTTTCCCCAATCACACAGATGAAACCAATAAGCCGTATCTATGTAAGGTCAATAAAACTGCTTATGCGATTTTTGAATATGTCGATGGAATTATGTCTGTCGCAGATATAATAGCGGTGATGATCAATCGATATGACGAACAAAAGGCAGAAATAGAGGCGGATGTTTACGAAATTCTGGAGAATTTAGAGGACAAAAAAATAGTAAAGCGTCTTGCTAACAAATAGATCTTTCTAGCGCAACTTTTAGATTGCATCAAGATTGATTTGGGAGGTAGCATATGGATAACCAAGAATTTATTCAGTTTAAAGAAAATATGCTAGCTGCTGCTACTAGTCATAACTATTTGGTGGCAGCAACAATTGAGTTAACCAATATCTGCAACTTTAAGTGCCATCATTGCTATTTAGGGGATAGAGAGCATAATACTTTAGATGTGGTTTTAGTGAAACGATTCCTTGATGAGTTAAAAGAACAGGGCTGCATAATGTTGCTTTTGACTGGAGGAGAACCCCTCTTGCATCCGCATTTCAAGGAAATATATATATATGCAAAGCAGAAAGGCTTTATTATTACTGTTTTTACAAACGGCTCGATGCTAAGTAAAGAATACATTGAGTTGTTTCTTTTGTATAAACCTTATTTGATTGAGGTAAGTCTATACGGGATTGATGTTGATTCATATGTTGCGTTCACAGGAGTTAAGGATTCATATTATAAAGTAAAAAGTTCCCTTAATCTCATGGCCGAAAATCATATCTCTTTTCGCTTGAAAACAATGTTAATGAAGCAAACGCTTCCATATATCCAAGGAATGGAGCAACTTGCCAAAATATATGATGTTCAATTCAGATGGGATAGTTATATCGTACCAACACTAAATGGAGACATCAATGTTTTGGAAAACCATTTACTTGACGAAGAAACAATTTGTACAGCCATATTGTCTAATAATGATTTGAGGACAATTGTAAAAAATAAGCTCGAAAGCACCGTATTGAATGATGAACAAGCAATACAAAGACTTTATTTTTGTGATGCTGGCAGGACAAATGTGTTTATAAGCTCAGACGCAAAAATGTCACTGTGCGTTATAGCAAGAGAGCCATTTTACGATCTAATAAAAGGTACCATTAAAAATGGCAGGCAGGTTTTATATGAGTATTCAGAGCAACCGATGCCAGTTGATTATAAATGCAAGGGTTGTAAAAGAATTCAGTTTTGTAGATATTGTCCATCTAAGTTTAAACTTGAATCCGGTTCAATCGCTCCTGTAGAACGGTATTGCAGAATAGCTGAAAGACTATATAATGCTTTGCAGGTGGAAATATGATAGTACAAAACTTTACAGTTTCCATTGGGGAAATTCTTATATCTTATCAATATGATAAAAGCATAATCGCAAAAGGCAACGAGCCGTTTGTTGCCTTTTTGACTCCACAATATATGCCTGACGGCAAGTCACATATAATGAATTACGTTTCTGTAGTAGATAAAATTCCGTCAGCAAACATTGATGTAGAAATGACTGCTTCAACAATCTACTGGAAAATGTGGACTGTCAGCTCTGGCTATCACATTGAATTTTTTAATAACGAAGGTCTGCTTACGAGTATTGTAAAAAGCAATAACAATTTTACTGTTAACAAAATTATTATGTTGAGAGACATACTAAATTCAACCGTATTCTTGCCCTCCGATGTCCATGCTTTTTTGCTAATTGGTTACTTCGGTTTTCGTGACATTGGTTTATTTATTCACGGCTCTATGATTAGGTATCAAGATAAAGGAGTGATTTTTTCAGGGATTTCTGGTTCGGGAAAGAGTACAATTTGTGCTCTAGCTTCAGAGTTTCTCAACCAAAAGATCATAACGGATGATAGAATTTTAGTGCGTTTTAATGATGGTGTTGAGTGTTATAGTACGCCATATGACTGGAAAATAGAACGATGCAATAATATTAAAACTCACATGGGTTGTATTGTTTATTTAAAACACGGATCTTCTAACTGGATACGAAAACTGAGTTATGATGAAAAAATGATGAAGCTCTTTTCGACAAATTTGCTGCCATTTTTTGTGCCAGAAGGAATGCTAAGAATAGCAAAAGCGTTCGACTTAATCGTAAATTCTGTACCTATTATCGAATACCATTTTAAACCAGATCGTAGTGCAATAGAGTATTTGTTATTATATTTAAGACAGAACACTTCTTGTTTCGGAGAATAAAAATGAAAGTGACAATAGTTATCCCTCCTTACATTAATAAGGGCTACTATATGCCTGCGCTTGGCGTATATGTTTTAGCACGCAAATTGATGGATTTAGATATAACCGTTAGGGTTGTAGACTACTCTTTTGACCTTATGACTGGGAAAATGATTGCTTCTTCTAGGATTTATAAGGAGTGTGCCAATGATATTTTAACTGATAATCCTGATGCAATTTGCTTTTCTTGTAACTGTATGACAATTTTGCCAGCAATGCAGATATCGAAATTGATAAAACAGACTATGAATGTTCCAATTATTATAGGAGGACCGATTGCCACAACAAGCGCAGATGAAATTCTAAAATATACTTGTGTTAATTATGTCATTGTGGGCGAAGGTGAAAACAGCCTACCAGAACTAATATTGTCATTGCAAAAAAAAAAATTTGCAAAATAGGGGTATAGTTTTGCCTGATAATCAGATTAATTACTCAAGTTATAGCACCATTCCTGCATATGAATTAATGCCTTCCAAATCCGAAATCGAAAAAATAAATCGCGGGAAAGTTTTTATACCGTGTGAAGCTGGGCGTGGATGTTCTTTTAATTGCGCGTTTTGCTGCTCTAGTTCAATATGGAATAGACGTGTTGTGTTTTTTAACACAGATATCATTTTGAAGCAGTTAGATGAAATTAGGGCACGATACGGAGAAATAACTATATATTTTACCTGCGACAATTTAATATATAATCATGATCTAATAGATTTTTTGTGTAAAGCCTTAAAAGGTAGAGAATTAAAATGGCAATGCAGAGGCAGGCTAGATATTGATTGTGACTATGAAAAACTATATAATTCTGGCTGTGAGATGATTATGGTTGGAATAGAATCAGCACAATCTAAAACATGGAAAAAAATACAGAAGGGTAGGTTCCCTGAAGATATTATAGCGAAAATATCTGATATTACAAACATAGGATTAGGTGTTACTGCTACTTATATTGTGGGGTTTCCTTTTGAAACAAGATTTGATGTATCGAACACATTATTACACGCCATAAGGGTATCAAGCAACCCAAATAGCGATGTGTCAGTTCACGCACTTACTCCTTTACCAAAAACTGCGATATATGATTCTTATCAGGATATACATTTCAATAATGGAACAGATTTAGTGCGAGGTCTGGAGTTTTCTGACGGCTTGCTTCCTATTGACGTTTCACTAATTAAGTCTGATGCAAACCTATTTCTTGGTTTCTATAGCTTTAACTGTGGAATAGATAATATTATTTCGATTGCAGAAACAGCAACAGCTCTGTGCAAGACATCGATTTTCACAAATGCTCTATTAGAATATTGCAAATTTACTATAGATGTCGTTTTTAATCTGTCAGAAGACTCATATGAGCAGGAAAAGTTGGAAAGAAAAATTATAACATTAATAGACACATGTGACTTCTTGAAAAACGAAGAAAAAATTGTTTTGCGCGAATTGTTTGAAATTGAAAGCTGTTTGAGAGGACTAAAACAACTAGACTTTGAGAAATTTGGTATGCCGCAACAATTCCATCTAGCAAGAGATGCTGGCTTTTTGGTTATACTGTGTTCATATAATTTCAGCAAAATATTTAATTCAAGATTATTTTCTTTTAGCATGAATATGTATGCTGGCGCAAACAGCTATGCTATTATTTTCAACCCAAGCAACAAAAAATATGTTCTTTTGAAAACAGGTACATCTATTGAAAACATTGTTTATTCAACTTATTTATTAAGGAAATAGTTATATGAAAATGTTCCTATGTCAAGGTATAAGCATGGACAAGTTAATAAGAGCTAATGATATCATTGTCGTGGATGAGTCTGTTTCTTTTAAGGCTTTTGATGTTATTGTTTTCTACTATAACGATGTTTTGTTCTGCCATAGATGTATGCTTAACTTTAAACATCGTGCAATTGAGTTTGGAGAGAACTCGAAATCACCAAAGTGGATTTCCAAGGAAAAGATGGTTGGCCGTTGTATTGGCATAATACGAGATCATGTATTTTACAAATGGGGGGATTTTTCTCGACAGTATTACGCTCTTCTTTGGATGATTCTTGTACTCAAAGTGTTATTCTTTAAATTGCATCTAATATATGGAGGTCATTATGCGAAAATAATAAGCAAGTTAAATTCTCGCTTATGGATACATCAATGCAATTACCTGCTGCCTGAGCATTTTATGAAGTATGAATAAAATCTCTAGAGGTGTTACACATGGAAAATGTCAAACGCGTAAAAATCATGCCGAATCTTTCTTACATGATTAAAAATTGGTATCGTTGGGATAAAAAAGGGATTGCTGTTTGCCTAATCCGAATTCCTGCTTTAATTGCTCTCCCTGCTATAACCGCTTTTATTCCGAAAATCATGATAGACTATATACAAACTCAAGTTGAGATTAATAGATTTGTAATAACGGTTGCTTTCCTTTCAATCGTTGTTGCGTTGTTATCATGGATTGATCCTTATCTACTGGAAATCGCACATTCGGTAGGGCAAAACATTCGTATGCGGTATAGGATATTGGCGTTTGATAAGATACTTAACATGGATTACGCAAATTTGGAAAGTTATGAAGGTCGATTGAAATTTGAACGCGGAAAAGAATTTGCGTTTGGAGGGAGAAACTCTGGTAGCGAAAACTTTCTTTATACGTTACTAGACTTTTTCACCGCCGTCCTAGGTGTATTTGCTTATATAGCTTTGCTTTCACAAATAGATTTTATTCTACTCTTAATTATCATTATGACTTGCGGGATAGAAACTTGCATATCACAAGCCATAAATCAATTAGAACATAAACATAGGGACGAAGAGGTTGGCGGGTGGTATAAACTAGCTTATTTATTTCAAGTAGCAACAAATCCAAAGAGTGGCAAAGATATACGTATGTATAATGCAAAAGATTGGTTTATCCAATTAATGTTGCAGATTACATCGAGGCATCAAAAAATGATACAGTTACTCACAAAAAAAACAGTGCATTTGTCAGCATTTCAAGCACTTTGCTCGTTAGTGCGTGAACTCAGTGCTTATGGATTTTTAGTTGCAAAAGTTCTCTCTAATGGTATAGATGTTGCGAATTTTGTGTTTTATATTGGACTTGTTTTAGGTTTCTCCTCTTGGATTTCTGGAATATCAAATAAAATCATAGTGTTACAGAAAATATTTGAAAGTTGTGAGAAATTTCGTGCATTTTTGGAGATAGAGGATCGCGTTAAGAGTGTGGACGCTAGTTCTGCTCCCAGAATAATTGAGAATATTGAGTTTAAAAACATATTTTTCAGCTATGAGCAAGATGGAGCAAACGTATTAAAGGATGTTAGCTTTTCTGTTTCGGCTGGTGAGAAAATTGCAATAGTTGGCGAAAATGGTGCTGGAAAAACTACAATGATTAAACTTCTCTGTGGCTTATATGCACCGACTTTGGGCGAAATTTGTATAAACGGTGTCAGAATGGATTCCATTGATCGTGAAAGCTATTTTGAGTTGTTTAGTGTTGTCTTTCAAGACTTTAATTTTTTGCCAGCGAGTATTGGCGTTAATATTTGTATTACTGAACATGAGGATATCGACTATTTAAATCTTGAAAGCGTATTGGAGCAATCAGGTTTGCTGAACAAGATTCAATCCTTGCCAGCGGGAATTGAGAGCAAGCTTATAAGACAAATGGATTGTGAAGCTGTAGAACTATCAGGTGGAGAAAAACAGCGGCTATTATTGGCAAGAGCACTTTACAAAAATGCTCCTATCTTAATATTAGATGAACCAACGGCAGCTCTAGATCCAATTGCGGAGAAACATATATATGATACGTATAACACCCTTACAAAAAATAAGACGGCTTTTTTTATCTCACATCGGCTAGCATCGACTCGCTTTTGTGACCGAATATTGTATATGAAAGATGGGCACATAACAGAAATTGGATCACACGATGATTTGCTCAATGCGAAAGGCGATTATTGGCGCATGTTTCAAACGCAATGCGCTTACTATCACGAGGAGGTGGATCAGTAATGCATAAAAAAAATGTGATCGCACGAGGCTATCGTGAAATTTGGACTCTAAGAAAAAGCGCAATGCCACTTATGATATTCCAAAACTTTATTGGAGCTGTTATACCTTTTGTAAACATTTGGTTTCCTGCTCGAATAATTGATGTTCTTGGCGACACGAAGAATATTAAAGAGCTATCATTGTATATTGGAACTGCAGCATTTCTCAATGCCGTGTTTTTTTTGATAAATACATGGCTCAACCGAAAGAATGAAAGTGCAATTGACTTTTTTTGGGCGCATGAGCAAAATAGTGTTAGTCGAAAACTATATAAGATAAATTATCACCATTTAGAGGATGCTGAATTTTTTTCAAAGGTAGGTCGTCATGTAGATGATGTAAGAACAAGCATGGGAATATTTGCAACACTTACATCAATGCTTAAAACTTTTGTTTCGGTTGCAACGAGAATTGCAACTTCATTGTTTCTTGGTTTCCCCTTTTTTGTGTTCATGTTTCGACGCACTGGGACTAGTTTTTGGGAATCTCCTTGGTTAGCGTTAGTAATAGTTGTTGGAATAGGAATTTTTATTGCAGTCTTCTTTCCATTGACTAACGTGGTAAACAAGCGGAGCGTTGACATTCGTCGGCAGTATTTAGATATATATCATATATTTGGCTACTATTGCGACATGCTCTCAGATTATAAAAGCGGAAAAGAGATTAGACTGTTCAAGGAGCAAGACTTTATTACAAAGCACGCAACAAAAGAAATGGTAGAGAAAGGCATAAGATTAGAAAAGCAAAGAGGTCGAATGCTTGCTTTCAATAATGGACTTATGACTTTTTCAATGTCGTTTGTTGGATTTGCCGTTTACCTAATCATTGGCTTGAAAGCTATGGCAGGCTTATATAGTATTGGTAGTATAGTTCTTTACATTGGCGCTTGCTTTCAGATTGTTAAGGCAATTTCTGATGGAGTAAGTGTCTTTGGACAACTTAACTCCATCAAACCCCGCATGCAGTTATACTATGAAATTCTTGATACGCCTAACCAGGACTCTATAGAAGGTGATGTGCCGGAAAGAAAAAGCTATGATATCAAGTGCGAAAATGTAAGCTTTCGTTATAAGGATGACTTGCCATTTGCCATTAAAAATATTAACTTGATAATAAATCAAGGGGAGAAAATTGCGATTGTCGGAGAAAATGGATCAGGAAAAACTACGTTTGTCAAGTTATTGTGTCGTTTGTATCAAGTTACAAATGGTGAATTTTTATTAGGAAACAAAAGTATTGCTTTTTATGATCAAGAAGAATATCGAAAATTATTTTCTGTTGTATTCCAAGACTATCAAATCTTTTCTCTTCCTTTAGGTGAAAATGTAGCAGCAACGCAGGATGTAGATCAAGCATTTGCTCTAGAGTGTTTGAAAAAAGCAGGGTTTGGGGATAGATATGGACTTGATCAATACATTTATAAGGATTGTGATAAAGACGGTATTGAAATATCCGGCGGCGAAAGCCAAAAGATCGCTTTGGCAAGAGCTCTCTATAAAGATGCTCCAATTATTATACTTGATGAACCAACATCAGCTCTTGATCCGTTTGCAGAGGCTGAAATATATTCAAAAATTGATGAATTGACTCAAGACAAAACAGTTATATATATTTCTCACCGATTATCTTCATGTTGCTTTTGTGATAAAATAGCAGTTTTCGAAAATGGGCAAATTGTTCAGCACGGAACACATAAAGAACTGCTGAAAGACGAGAATGGTAAGTATTTTAAATTATGGAGTGCGCAAGCAAAGTATTATGCATAAATCAATTGAAGTTTAGAAGATTATTCCGTATCTAATTTTCGATAACAATGCGTTAGTTGGTTTTTACTATATCGAATAAAGGGTATAGTTGCACTTAGATGAACTTCAAATTGCCCAGTCGAAGCAAGGCGGCTTTATAATTTTTCCAACGCTATCAAACGCTATCAAACAAATTGTTGAACGACAAAAAACAGAAGGCACAACGGTTATTAGAAAAAATATTAAATTGTCTTGGTCTTGTAGTTGTTGGCGAAACCCTTCGCAGCGAAGTTGTCAATATAAAGGCAAAAAAACAGATGCCATTCAGTGGTACAATGCACGTAATTTACAGAAATGATGAAACTGGGGAGATGACTATGAATAAAGGAAACGCGGAAGTTTTGATTCACTATTGCGAAGACAAACTAATTCAAAACGAACATTTTAAAGAATATGTACTTAAGAATCCTTATTTCATATTACTTCAACTAAACGATGAGCTATTTGAAAATCAATTAAAGCGAGAGAAAAAAAGAATTGTACACGCGGCTCTATATCAAAAAAGACGAACAAATGAATTGATCATGGAATTTCGTCGTCTTCACTTACCCTCTGACCAAATTGTCGGGTTAAAAGGTTTTTTTCTCCAAGATACATATTGGCCCTCTAATCAAATCAGATTTTTTGGCGATATTGATTTGCTTGCATCCCAATCAGATTGTATTCCAATTCGTAAACACATCGTAAATTGTGGATATGGAGTTTCAGGCGTGCCTAAATGCCTAATAAGATTTCATTCTAAGAAAGGATATTTTCGTAAATACTTGCACTTGTCTCTTGAAAGAGATGGATTTTTGATTGAACTTCACAGCAACTTAAATCATATTCATTGTGGATGCGGCCCTTCGTTTAATTGTGATCGCATGGTAGAAGAGTCAATAATTAAAACAAACGGCGACCAGAGCTATCGTATTCTTTCTCCAATTGACAATATCTTGTTTCTTATGTATCACGCCATAAAACACCTAAGTTATGTAGAGCAAGAAAATGCGGTTCTGTCTATCAATTTGCAAAAATTCTATGATGTAGCGCAAGTAATTGACAATGAGGAAATTGATTGGGATCTGTTTGTTGAACGCACCATTGAATACAAGCTGTCGCCCTACGTAGTGCTGTTCCTCAGAATGTTTACTGATATTTTTCCAGATATTATCCCTCAGGGGGTATACGAAAAAGTCCTCCAGTCTGTCGATTCTGTTGACTTCCTGTGGAAAAATATTTTTTGCGAAGTAATAAAATTAAATCCAGCAGACTTAATCCTTGGAGATTACAGTTCTGTTCCACTTGTATTCGATGCATATACTCTCGCAAAATCTTGTTCTTCTAATTCTAAGAAGAGAAGAATATGGAAAAAATGCATCGAAAATTCTTTGAGAAGAGACTAAAAAGAAAGGGGTTCCATTTTGGCGCGAGTATTATCTACTGCGTTGCATGCTATTTCTTTTGCAGCCGAGAGCCTTCTCGGCTTCATCAGCATCGTCCGCAACGGCAAACCAGGCAACAACGACATTGATGCTGTCTTCAGAAAAATCCATTTAGCCAAAACCGTATATGTGGTCAACCATCAAAACTTAACCCAAGAAGAATATGTAGTTCTAGTATTTCTACAAGGATTAACCGCGAAAAAAGAAGCCGCCATTTATATAGATGACAGCATTGACACCTATGATATGCACCGTAAATACATCAAAGAATACCAAAAGCGTTACGTTGATACGGGAAAATCAAATGTTACTTTTGATTACAGCATTCAAAATATGTGGACATTAGTTGAGATGTTCAAAGATAGCTTCGACAGCAAGTTTGTTACATATGGGAGCTTCGAGGAAAGCGATCCCACGATCAATATGGCCGCGACAATTGCTGGCGTAGATTGTGTGCTTGGTATCCCTGCCGCGTTGCGTGACGAAGCCCTTGCGCATGGCTTGACGGAGGTTCGTGACCTTCGCACAATCAAGGGAGACTATATAGAAAAACAAAAGGCAATTTTTGAAGAGTATAAAGATAAACTCAATAAACACCTTTTGATTCATGTGAATCCGCAGGATATTGGTGTACGCGATTTAGGTATCGCGAATGACTGTTTCCACTTTTTCACCCACGACAGAGAAAATTCGCCTCGCACCTTTCTCCCGGAGCGCGGTTTTCGGCATGAGGTTTATCGCTGGTCTGAATACAACGCGCTAATTTTAGGCTTCTGGGCTTGGGGCGATGAAATCGTTTTTCTTGACGATATGTCCCATTACGGAAAATCGTTTTTGCCACATTCCGGCAGGAACAACGGTACACTGCTGATGGCCTTGGAGGGCAAAGAAAAAGTCGCACAATCTTGGAGAGTAAATGATGCCGTTCCGAAGGCAAAAGCTGTCGAAGGGAAACACACCATTGCGTTCTACGTGACAGACGGGGATAATATCAGCGGCGGAGAAAAGGGCGGCGGCGTGTGCGCGCCCTATGAAACGATGCTGAAACAGCGCGCAACATCCGGCGACACCTTCAAAATGACCTATTCTATTGCGCCTTTGTTGGGGAAACTCTCTCCCTTTACCGCCGAATATCTCTATGACAACGAAGATTCTTATGGCCTTGGGGAGTATGATTCCTATGTTGGCTGCACATCGGGCATGAGCATTATCAACGCTTCTTCCTATCCTAGGCGAACATTGAAAAGTTTTGCGAAAATGACCGCCGAAACAATGGATCGGATGGATATCCGCGTCATGACGCCGATTGATCAAATTTGGCATAATATGTTTTTCATATTTCGCACCAAAGACATTTGGGGTAAGTTCGCGAAATATGACAGCATTAATGGCGGTATTTGGCAAATTGATGTGCCACGATATTATGTGGGGCGGGGCTTGGTTGTCTGGGCAAAAGGTAAGCCATGGGTTTCGGTTAGAACCGCTCTTTGGGGGCCTGATGATACACATAATTCAGTCACCCATGAATGGTTAGATAAAATCGCCGTCTCACTCAATCAACGCTGTACTAATCCGCATAAAATTGACGGTTATTCCGTAATCGGGATTCATCCCTGGTCAATCCATTACAGCGATATTCATTATTTGGTTTCGAAGTTGGACATGGATAAGGTGCAGCTTGTTTTTGGGGAGGAACTGATTGATATGGTGACAGAAAATGTGCCGCATCGGTTTGCTATTCCGAAGCGGGAGTTGGCGAACTGATAAAGCAAGGCCCCAGCAATTGCAGGGGCATAATTTTATTTCTTGGCCTTTCTCCCCAGCACGGCATCCTCCATAATCGTAACTCTCGTCTGCACATTCCCCCGCTTCGCGCTGCCGGATTTGCAAGCTGCCATATATTCTCCATTCTCATCCAAGCCTTCAAAGAAAGCATCCAGCCTTGCGGCAAATTCGTCGCAGGGCATTTCTTTTTCACGGGCTTGCTTCGCAACCAGTAGCACCATGGGCAGATGAACCAACTTCAGATATTGGCGCTTTTCCTCAATTGCGGCATCTAAATAATCAAGCACAGCTTGAATATGGCCTTCCTCCAACTTCTCTTCGCTATTCTTGATATCGTCACAGAAGCTCATGATTTCAGTGCCAGAAAAGCCCATGCTGACCCGCTTGCACAAAATCAAATATTGCAGCAGAATGCGTAGATCATCATGCTTGCGGCGGGCAGGCGCGGTCAGTTTAATTTTGGTCTGCATGAAGTTATGTTCGCAAAGCCGCGCGAAAGCGTCCATGGCCTCCTCGCCCAGCATAACCAGCGACAAGTCTATTTTGGAAAGAGCCACGGCCTGGTTGCGCATAAAGAACACCGTGGCGCGCTCCTCGGCATCCAACGAGCGTAGGATGGAGATGGACAACTCGTACTCTAGAATCTGATTCTGCAACGCTTCGGGCAGCATAGAGAATTTTAATCCTGCCAACGACTGCCCATCTAATGCCTTCACGCGAATCTTCGGCGAGAACGCGAATTCATCCGAAACGAACGCGCACAGCGTGAGTGTGCGCTGCTTGCCATCCAGCACGTTGTGGCTTTCACCTTCCGCTTCCTCGAACAACAGGCTTTCAATCGGAATATCAAGCAGAAGCGAAACGATGAGGTTGCTTTTCTTCTCAGCGTCCCACACCTCTTTGCGCTGGATGGAGATGTTCTTGTTAAGCTTGCCCTCTGCGTCTTGCCGCTTGAGCCAGCTGACGGTGTGTTTCTCCAGATTGCTCTTGATGGCCATGAAGCGTTCTCCCTTTGAATGTTTTCTTTATTCTAACATTTTTTGAGCGAAAAAGCAAGAGGGATTCTCGAATTTTGCAAGGAATTTTTCTTGCACCACTGGGAGAGAAAAAGCGGGAACAAAATTTCGCTTGCACCCTGCCTCCATATCAACGCACTTAGACATCTTATTAACAAGTCGTTGATACAAGAAATCCGTCGCAGTTCGCGGCGGACTTTTTGTATGCCGAGCGCCACAAACCCAGCTATAGCAAGGTTTTTCGACTGTTCCCCAAAATGCGAACACCGAAAATGCACCCCCTTGAAGTCGCCCGGCAGACGCCAGCGGGATTTTCTCTGAAAAATTTGCACCCCCCTAAGGGCCGCCCAAAAGGGGGTGCATTCAAATGGTGGACTTAAACCTCCTCTGGATTTTGGGCGAAAAAACAGCCCGTCACATGGAGCGGACTGTCTTAGCCTTACATCTGATATGTTACCCCAGTGAGCCGCTCAGAGATTTCCCACAGCTTCCCCGCCAGCGCATCGTCCGTAGCCTTTTCCGGCATTTTGCGCTGCCCCGCCGAGCCTTTGTTGAATCGTCCTGTGGGACCGAAGAACATCCCCGACTTCACATCCAGCTGTGTTGCGGCATAAAGTGCGGGCAAAGCGCAATCCTCCACAGGCTGCCCGGCAAACTTCATGAGAAATGAAGCTGCGCCCATAAACGCCTTTGGCGTATGTCGCTGTAAGCCTGTCATTGGGCATTCTGCTCGAACCTCCTTTGTCTGGCGGCTTCTTTCATTTCGTCCGTCCAACTGTCGCGGCGGGTGATGTGCCATTCTTTTTCAATTTCCGCGCCGCTGCCCAGCCTGAATATCAGTCGATTCGGCGCGGGAACGAGTATCTCGGCGATATTGCCCATTCCGCCAAACTCGGCGGCGAAACCGTCTAAAATGCGTTCAGGGATTTGCTGTGCAGGGCAAGCGTCCCGACCTTCGGTGAGATAAATCCCGCATTGCCAGTAGAATACTCCTACGCCCTTTTTGCGCTTGTAATTCTTGCCGCAGTTCCCGCAGCGTATTTTGCCCGTATAAGGGTAGCGAAGCGCACTGGTATCACGCACTTTGAAGCGGACGGCGCGCGCTGCCATTATCTCCTGCACCTTTTCAAAGACGTCGCTCGGAATAATGGCAGGGTGCGTTCCTTCCGAAAAATACTGTTCTTTCTCGCCGCGATTGCGAACACGCTTTTTGGTTAGGTGGCTCTCGGTAAATGTTTTTTGCAGCAGAGCAGAGATTGGAGCGGAAACCTTTTTGATTTTTATTTTCGCGTTTGCAGCAGAATCACACAGGAAGTAAAAACGCCATTCAAACTGGAAGGAATGACGCGCATAGATGACACGCCTGTCCACAAGGCACTCCGCGAGGCGCTTGCCAATGCGTTGATTCACGCCAATTATTATGATACACAGGGCTTGGTGATTCATCGGCGGCCGCAAAGCATTACCATCGCCAACCCCGGCGGACTTCGCATCAGCATTGCCGACGCTTTAGGCGGCGGAATGTCCGACCCGCGAAATTTCACATTGTTCAAGCTGTTTAATATGCTCAGCATCGGCGAACGCGCCGGCAGCGGTATTCCCAACATTCATCATGTGTGGAAGGCGCAAGACTGGCAGGAACCGACACTGGAAGAAAAATTCAATCCCGACAGAACCGTTTTATCGCTTGTTTTATCGCAATCGGCAAGTAAAAAACTTGCGATAAAAAGTAGCGATAAAGAAAAACTTGCGATAAGTGACAAGCAAAAGCAGCAAATCGTGGAGTATTTGGCCACGCACGACATCTGTAAAGCCGCAGAATTAGCAGACTTATTCGGTGTCACCGGTGCGCGCGTCAGGGTACTGTTATCGCAATTGGTCGAGGACGGCATTGTTTTGTCCGAGGGCGGCAACCGAAACCGCACCTATCGGCTGAACCCGCAGGCGTGAGGAAAGGAAAATACTTGTCAATCAGAATACTCATCTTTTGGAGGTTATTTATGCGTTTTTTTCGTAAGGTCGTCGGTGAGCGGTTGTATCTTTCGCCCTTTGATGCCGATGACGCAGAAATGCACATCCGATGGGCGGGATGGATGAAACTCTCGATGGCATACCGTTTGGATAGTCCCTTTGTTACGTAGGTTCATATACAGAACGCCGCATACAGCGGAACAATCTTTTTGCCGCCCGTAAAGTCGAAGTTTTTTGTGGACAGCTTGATGGCGTAAGGTGGCTTGTACGCTCCGATATATACGGCAAGGCTTTTGGCCTGCGTGTTGTCCGCCGACTTCACCTCTATGGGGATGATTTTTCCCTCACGCTGAATGATAAAGTCCACCTCCGCACTATGGACTGTTCTTCCAGTTAATCAGATATTGGCTGGTTTTGCGGATCATAAAAACGCCCTGTTCTGTATGAACATAGTATACCGAAAACTCGTGTAAAAATCAAGTGTCTTTTTAATTTTTATTTGCAAATATTCACACCACTATTTTTTTGTTTTTCGCATTTGCCCTGTGCTTCCGACTTTGGCGCAAATAAAGAAAAGCGCGGCGGCCGTCCATGATGAACGGTTGCCGGGGCTTTGGGTGTTTGCGTTCCGCAACGGGCTATACTGAGCAAAGAGATCTGCGCGCGGGACGCTTGCTTTTTTTGCTTGCATGATATATAATTGAGGCGCACTAATGGGGAGAGGGGGCTTTTTCGCCTTGAATAGCGCGGCAAAGGCATACGTAGCGGACTTTTATGCCCGGGAAGACGGCTTGGCGGATACCCGCGCGGCGCTGGAAGCGGCCGTAACGGGAACGCTGGAAAGTTATGCCAAGGGCGGGAAGCTCCTGACAGCGGGCAACGGCGGAAGCGCCGCGGACGCGGAGCATATCACGGGCGAGCTGCTCAAGAGCTTCCGCTGCCGCCGTCCGCTAAGCGCCGCTTTTGCGGCAGAATACGAGCGCCTGTTTGGCGGCGAGCCTTTGCCCGCCGGACTGGAGGGCAGTCTGCCGGCGATTTTTTTGGGCGGCAATTTTGCCGTTGCCACCGCGATTGTGAATGATTTGGGCGGGGAAGCCCTGTTTGCGCAGCAAGCCATGGGCTTGTGCGCCGCGGGGGACGTGCTTTTGTGCGTCAGCACCTCGGGCGACGCCAAGCCACTGTTGGCGGCGATGCGCGTCGCTAAGGCAAAGCGCTGCACCTGCGTTGCGCTCACGGGGCGCGGCGGCGGCGCGATGCGCGCGCTGGCGGATGTTTGCATCCAAGCGCCGGCGGAGGAAACCTATCTGGTGCAGGAGCAGCATATCAAGCTCTACCACACCTACTGCGCGGCGATTGAAGCACATTATTGGGGAAGCTGCCAATGACATACGCGGGCTTTGATTTGGGTGGCACGAAATGCGCGGCAATTTTGGCAGATGTCACGGGCGGCGAAATCGGTTTTCTTGCGCGCAAGGAGGTTGAAACCGCAGGCGCGTGGGAAGACATCATGACCGTGTTGACGGATTTTTTGCGCGGCGAATGCGCGGCGCGCGGGCGCACCCTCGCGGGCTGCGGCATCAGCTGCGGCGGACCGCTGGATAGCGGGGCGGGCGTAATTCTGACGCCGCCGAATCTGGCGTCCTTCGCGCACGCGCCGGTGACCGCTTGGGCGGAGCGGGCGCTCGGCTGCCCGGCGTGGCTGCAAAATGACGCCGACGCCTGCGGCTTGGCCGAATGGCGCTTCGGCGCGGGGCAAGGCACGCGGAACATGATTTTTTTGACCTTCGGCACAGGTCTGGGCGCGGGGCTGATACTGAATGGGCGCTTGTATACCGGTGCGCACAACCTGGCGGGGGAGGTTGGGCATATACGCCTGGAGCCGGACGGACCTGTGGGATACCGCAAGGCAGGCTCGTTTGAGGGCTTTTGCAGCGGCGGCGGCATCAAACAATTTTTGCACAGCCGCACGGGGGAAGCCATGGATGCCCGCACCCTGTTTGAACGCGCTGAAGCAGGCGACGCGCGGGCAACCGCGCTTTGGCGGGAAATCGGACTGCGCTTTGGGCGGGGTCTGGCCGTGCTGGTGGATATACTGAACCCCGAAGCGATTGTCGCGGGCAGCATTTTTGCGCGGGCGTATACGTATCTTTACGACGCGGCGATGGAGGGCTTGGCTGAGGAGGCGCTGCCGGAAGCTCTTGCGGGGCTGCGTCTGTTACCGGCAAGGCTGGGCGATCAGATTGGGGATTATGCCGCGATTGCAATCGCGGCGGGCGAATGAGAACCCCCGCTACCGGGCTTTAGCAGGCAAGGATCACGCTATTGTGGAACGTGGAACACAGAAAGGAGTCCTATATGTCACTGGAAATCAAGGAGCTTACCAAGCGCTTCGGCGCAAAAACGGCGGTGGACGCGCTTAGCCTCAGCCTGCGTGAGCCGGGGGTTTACGGGCTGATCGGCACCAACGGCGCGGGGAAAACCACCACCATCCGAATGCTGCTGGGGATGCTCCCGGCTGACGGCGGCAGCGCGCTCTGGAACGGCGCGGCGATCCCGCAAAGCGGGCTGCGCTATGGCTATATGCCGGAGGAGCGGGGCATCTATATGAAAACAAGAGTGGGCGAACAGCTGGTTTATTTTGCGCGGCTGCGCGGGATGCGAAAGGCGGACGCAATGGCTTCCGCGGATCGTTTGCTGGATCGCCTGGGCGTGGCGGAATACAAAAGCATGCTGGCGGAAAAGCTTAGTAAGGGCAACCAGCAAAAGATCCAGCTGATTGCGACGCTTCTGCACGACCCGGATCTTTTGATTCTGGATGAGCCCTTCAGCGGCTTGGATCCGCTGAACACGCAGCTTTTCCGCGAGCTGATTGAAGAGCTGGCGAGCAAGGGGAAATATATCATTCTCAGCTCCCACCAAATGGCGGTGGTGGAGGAATACTGCCGCGAAATCACGCTGCTGCACCGGGGCAAAACGATTCTGCAGGGTGATTTACGGCGGATCAAGGCGGGCTACGGGCACACCAAGCTGGTGGTCGCCGTGCCGGACGCCGCGCTGGATATGGCGCAGAGCTTCGGCTTGCGCGTAACGGAGCGCCGCGCGGCGGAAGCGGATCTTGCGCTCCCGCCGCAGGACGCGGACGCGCGCGCGGAGGAATACCTTAAAGCCATGCTGGCGGCGGGGATTTTGCCCGCGAAGTTCCAGCTCAGTGAGCCGACGCTGCATGAAATCTTTATCGAGAAGGTCGGCGAAGCGGTGGAAGGGGGTGCTGCGGCATGAACCAGGTCTTTACTGTTGCGGCGTTTACGCTGCGTGACGGCGTGCGCAAGAAAGCGTTTTTGGTTACGAACATCATCCTGGTGCTGACGGTGCTCGTGGCGGCGTTCTTGCTCCCGCGCATCGGGAATTCTGCCGGCGGGGAGGAACCGACCGACGGGGATACGTCTTTCGCAGACGAGGGCGTTTGTTATTTGCTGGATGCCTCCGGCGGCGCGATCCCCGACGCCGCGCAGGCGCTGGAGCTGGGCGGATTTTCCGTTACAGAGCTTCAATCCGCCGCGCAAATGGAAAACGCGCGGGAGAAAATCAAAGATGATGAGGCTGATATCATCATCCATATTTTGCCCGGCGGTGACGCCCCGGAGTTGGAGGCTTATACCAAGGATATGCTGACAGGGGCTTCCGTAAGCGTGGTTGCCGAACTCCTGAATGACGCGTGGCGCACGGCGCGGCTGCGCGCGGCGGGCGTGCCGGAGGGGGAGCTGGCGCTGGTGCTGCCGGGCATGCCGCTCCGGCAGCTCTATGTGGATAACGCCGGGGTATCAAACCTTGTCGCCGGCGGCGCTTTGATGTTCCTGATGTTCTTCGCCATCTATTATTACGGCATGAGCGTCGCGATGAGCGTTGCGACCGAAAAATCCAGCCGCGTGATGGAAACACTGATCGTTTCGGCGAGACCCGGGCGCATCCTGCTGGGCAAATGCCTTGGCTCGGGAGCGCTCGGACTGCTCCAGTTCGCGGGGCTGATTCTTTTCGCGGTGGGGAGCGTCAAGCTGTTCATCCCGGCGAGCGTTGAACTGCCCTTTGCGCTGCCGCAGCTGCGCGCGCACAGCGTTATTCTGATTTTGCTGTACTTTATCTTGGGTTACGCGCTTTTTGCGTTGCTCAACTCTGTTTGCGGAGCGATGGTGAGTAAGATGGAAGATCTGAATGCCGCGCTGATGCCCGTGACGCTGATCACCATGGCGTCGTTTTACGGCGGTTACTTCACGAACCTCGCGGGGGGCTTGAGTGGCACGGAAAGCGGCGGAAAGCTTACCTTGCTGATCCCATTCACTTCACCCTTCTCCGTTCCCTTCCAGCTGCTGGGCGACGCGGCGGATTACAAAACGATCGCGGCTTCACTTGCGCTGCTGGCGGCGACGGTGATTTTGGTCGCCTTCATTTCCGCGCGGATATATGCGGCGTCGGTGCTGCACTACGGCGGGCGACTGCGCCTGAAGGATTTGAAGGGAATGCTGGGCAAAAACTGAGAATGTAAAACGCGAAAGCGAGGGGGCGGCGGTATGCGCGTGCGCAGGGGAATTTGTTTTGGGTTGGCTTGGCTGCTCCTGGTGCTGACCGGCTGTGCGCAAGCGCCGCAGCCGGTGGATGCGACCGTGCCCTCCGGCACCGTGCCGCAGGGCGTGACGGCTGCGCCGCTGCCTGCGGATGTGCTTTCACTCCCCTTTGCGGCGCGGGATGTGCTGAACCCTTACCTTGCCGAAAGCCAGCTGAACCGGGATTTGGGCGCGTTGCTCTATGAGGGTCTGTTCGCTTTGGACGACAGCCTGAGACCGCAGCCTGTTTTGGCGGTGAAGGCGGAAAAAATCGGCGCACTGCAATGGCGCGTGGTTTTGCGGGCCGGGCGGGTTTTCCATGGCGGTGCGGCGGTTACGGCGGCCGATGTTGTGTACTCCTTTAAAAAAGCCAAGGCCAGCCCACGTTACGCCGCACATTTGGCGGATGTCTCGGCGGTCACGCTGCAAAGAGATGGGTCGCTGCTGTTGCAGCTGAGCCGCGCGAATGAATATCTGCCCGCTGTTCTGGATTTCCCAATCGTACCGGAAAAAAGTGCGGAGGCGGCGCGGCTTCCCCAAGCCGAAGGCGGCTATTATTTTCGCGCGGGGGATACGCCGCCCGGCACGGGACGCTATGCACTCACGCAGCGCGGCGGCGCGTTCGTCTTAGCGGCCGACACGAACCATCCGGGCGAAGCGCCAAAGCGCAAAACACTGCAGCTGTATGCCGTGAAGGATGGCGCATCGCTGCTGTATGGATTGGAAATGGGCAATTATCAGTTCTGCTATGACGACTTAAGCAGCGGCACTTTGCAGCGCATGAGCGCGGCGACAGCGCATGTGCCGACCTTGAACTTTGTCTATTTGGGTATCCAGGGCGGGCGCGCGGCTTTGAGCGACGCGAAGCTGCGGCAGGTGCTGGCGGCTTGCTTGGACGCGGCAAAGCTGCGTGAAGCCTTTCAAGGCTTTTTTACGGCTTCGGCGACGCCCTTCCCGCCCGCGTGGTATGGGCTGCAGACGGCGGATTTTGCGCAGCCATATGATCCGGCGGCGGCAAAGCGGCGGCTGGAGGATTTGGGATATAATGAAATCCGCGGCGGCGTGCGCGCGTCGAAATCCCGCAAGCTGCAATTCACTTTGCTGGTGAACGCGGATAATGCGTGTAAGCTGGCGGCGGCGAACGTCATCAAAAACCATCTGGCGCAATGCCAGATTGGGGTTGTGGTTGAAGCGCTGCCGGAAGCCGAATACTTGGCGGCGGTAAAAGCCGGACGGTTTGATTTGTATCTGGGGGAGGTGCGGCTCACGCCTGATTGCAGCCTTAGCCCGCTGCTCCGCGCGGGCGGCGCGGCGGCGGCGGGCGTCAATGTGTGGGGCAAGGCGGGCGTAAGCTACGGGCAGCTGCTGGAGGGGAAGGCTACGGCGGCGCAGTTTATGGCGGTTTTTCGCGAAGAGCAGCCGTTTATCCCCTTGGGTTACCGCGAGGGCATGGCGGTCATGGCGCGCCAAATGAACCGCACACCCAAATGCCGCCCGGGGAATCTGTTTGCGGATATTGAAAATTGGTGATCCGCGCAAAGAAAAATATAAACAAAAGAAGGGTGTTAGTATGAAAAAGTGCGTTTCGATTCTGTCGGCGGTCGCCCTGCTTTGCCTGGGCGCGTCCCCCGCGCGGGCAGCGCCGCGTGCTGCCGCCGCGGGCGGCGCATACCGTGTTTTGGTGTTCAGTGATGTGCACCAGCGGGCGAATGAGGGGGCGGTGACGACGGCTTTCATGAACGCCGCCCTGAAGCACTACGCGGGCAAGCTGGATTTGGTGGTGTTCACAGGCGACATCATGTGCCAGACCGCCTGTGCAACAGTGGAAAGCATCCGCGCTGCCGTGCGGGTCGTGCTTGCGCCTGTGAAGGCGGCGGCTGTTCCGTTTGTTATCGTTTTCGGCAATCACGATTACGGAGATGTGCCGGAAACGGTCAAAACACAGATCACCAAAACCGGCATCCTGCAAATGTACATTGAAGAGGGCGCGGGGCTGTGCGTAAACGCGATAGAAACAGCCTATGCCGACGCAAACGGCGGGATCACGAATTTTGGCTTCCCCATCCAAAATGACGCCGACGAGGATTTTGCCGCGCTGTATTTTTTTGATGAGGGCGGGCATAAGCCCGGCGTGGGCGGCGACCGCGCCGTGATGCAGGATCAGCTTGCCGTCTTCGCGCGGGATCAGGCGGCTTGGGGATATCCGCAAACCTTCGTGTTTCAGCACATTGCCCTGCCCGAGGTTTATGACGCAGCGCTTCAGGCGCCGAAATATGTGCCGGGGCTGACGGGGGGCTGGGATGGCAACGCGCACCTGCTGCTCCCGGGGCTGCGCATGGACGGCGTAATGCTGGAGCCGCCCTGCCCGCCGCATTTTTCGGATGGCGAGTACGAGGCGCTCACCGCCGAAGGCAATGTCCGCGCCGTGTTTTTCGGGCACGACCATGTGAACGACTATGTCGTGCGTGACGAGGCGGCGGATTTTGACATGGTAAACATTCCCGGTCTGTGCTGGGAGGTGTACGGCACGTTCCCCCTGCGCGGAGCGCGCTTGATCACCCTCACCCAAGGCGCCGGCGGGAAAGTCGGTTATGCGCAGGAAAATTACACTTACCTGCGGGCGCGGCTCACGAAAGGCAGCGGCGTCACCAAAACCGTTGCGGATGCAAGCGATTTCTTCCGGGGCGTGTTTCAGTATTCTTTTGCGTGGCTTTGGAACGCCATGCTGCAGCCCGTCCGGTATTTTGCGCGTTTTGGCAAATAATGCTTTTCCGCAAGGTTTTTTGCAAGATCAATCGACAAATAGGCGGCATAAACTGTATTATATGAAGCAAACCGTAGAGTGAGGGGAAAAGCGGATGATCCGGCTGGAAAATCATCTGGGGTTGATTGAGGTTTCGCAGGAATATTTTAACACGATCGTCGGCGATGCCGTTTCCGCGTGCTTTGGCGTGGCGGGGATGGCGAACAGCAACGCGCGGCAAGGGCTGCGCTCTGTGCTGCGGCGCAAGGAGGCCTTCCCCGACCAGGGCGTGCGCGTTTACCGCGACGGGAACGGCTTGGTGGTGGATTTGCACATCCTTGTAACCTACGGCTTGAATATCTCCGTGATTGTGCGCAGCATCGTGAACAAAGTGCACTACACCGTAGAGCAGGCGACCGGGCTTGAGGTTCACAAGGTGAACGTCTTTGTGGACGGCATGCTGAATAGTGAAAATTGACGGAGGGCACGGGTTTTGCTGAACGGAAAAATGTTGAAAGCGGGCATCCTCGGCGCGGCGCAGTATTTGGGGCTGCATACGGCGGAGGTGGACTCTCTCAACGTGTTCCCGGTGCCGGACGGTGACACCGGCACGAACATGACAATGACCGTTTCGGCGGCGGCGCGGGAGATTGCGCTGGTGCCGGACGAAAGCGGCTTTGATGAAGCCGCCGAACGCGTGGCGTCGGCGATGCTGCGCGGCGCGCGCGGCAATTCCGGGGTGATCCTTTCACTGATTTTTCGCGGTATCGCCAAGAGCGTGAAAGGAATGCGCGATGTGGACGGGCTGGATTTGGCGCAGGCGCTGGAGCAGGGCAGTGACGCGGCGTATAAGGCTGTGATGAAGCCCACCGAAGGCACGATTCTGACGGTTGTGCGGCTGGCGGCACAAAAGGCGGTTGAAAGCGCGCGTGAGTTCGCGCCCGACGCCGTCGCCGTTTGGAGCGCCGCTCTGCACGGCGCGAAGGACGCGCTTGCGCAAACGACGTCCATGCTGCCCGTGCTGCAAAAAGCCGGTGTGGTGGATGCCGGCGGGCAGGGCTTGGTCTATATCATGGAAGGCTTGCTGCACGGCTTTTTGGGCAAAACGGTGGAGAAGGACGCGCCGGTTATTTTGGAAGCGCCGCAGGGCAAGCCCGCTGCGGCAAGCGCAGAGGAAGAGATCCGTTTTGCTTATTGCACCGAATTTTTGGTGGAGCGCAGCGGCGACGCCGCGCGGAAGGACGCCGGCGCGCTGCGCGCCGCGCTGACGGAAATCGGCGATTGCGTTGTTGTGGTGGATGACGAAGAAGTCATCAAGGGACACGTGCATAACAATACGCCGGGCACAGTCATCAGCTTGGCGCAGGCCTATGGAATGCTTCTGCAGGTCAAAGTTGAAAACATGCGCGAGCAGCATAAGGAAACCGGCTGGGCGCAGGGAGAGACAGAAGCTCGGGATGCGAATGCGCAAAGCGTTGCGCCGCCCGAAAAGCAATATGGCATCATCGCCGTCGCCAACGGCGATGGTGTGGTGGAGCTGTTTGCCGAATTGGGTGTGGACGAGGTCGTCGCCGGAGGGCAGAGCATGAACCCCAGCACGGAGGATCTGCTGCGGGCGGTCAACCGCTGCCCGGCTGAGCACGTGTTTATTTTGCCGAACAACAAGAATATTATCATGACCGCCGAGCAGGTCGCGCCGCTCACGGAGCGCGGCGTGAGCGTTGTGCAAACCCGCTCCGTGGTGCAGGGCGTAGGCGCGGTGCTGGCGTTTGAAGAGGACGCGGGCGTTGAAGCCAACCATGTGCAAATGCAGCGCGCGGCCGAAAAGGTGCAGACAGGTCTTGTGACCTTCGCCGCGCGGGATAGCAGTGTGGAGGATATGGAGATCCGCAAGGGAGCTGTGATCGGGCTGGAAAACGGGAAGATCACCCAAACCGACGCCGACCCCGTCCGTGTGGCGGAGCGCGTTGCGCGGCATTTGGTGCGCAAGCACGGCGGCACAATGATAACCCTTTATAGCGGGGAGGATATTGCGGTGGAGCAAACGGATCAGCTTTGCGCCGCGCTCGAAAAACGCTATGGCGGCGATGTGGAAATCACGGCGATCCCCGGCGGGCAGCCGTTGTATTATTTCATGATTGCGGTGGAATAGCCGACTGCCCATCCGCGCGTTCCGCCGCCCCGGTTGTTTCACCGGGGCGGTAAAAGCTTTTTGTGCATTTGACAACTGCGCCGTTGTGTGATATCATTGTGCGCGTATGAACGATACCGGCACGGTGAGAAAAGAGGGGATCGCGATGCAGCCGGCTCCGAATATGACGCTGCACTTGGCGGATACCGCCGCTTGGTGCGCGGAGCAAATCAAGGCGCTGATCGCCCGCTTCGGTCCGCGCGCGCCGGGCAGTCCGGCGGAATGGGACGCCCAGCAGGCAATGGCGGAGCAGCTGCGACCTTGGGCGGATACGGTGGAAACGGAGGGCTTCCCCGTGCACCGGCAGGCGTTTATGGGGTTCATCCCCTTCACGGTGCTGCTTACGATGGCGGCTTGCGGACTGTTTTGGTTCGGTCGTCCGGTCGCCGGTCTGACTTTGGTGACGTTGGCCGCCCTCCCGTTGGTGCTGGAATTTGCCATGTACCGGCAGTTCATCGATCGCCTCTTTAAAGCGTATCCCTCCCACAATGTGGTTGCGCGGCGCAAGCCCGCGGGCGAAATCAAAAAGCGCATTTATTTGGTCGGTCATGCGGATTCGCAATACGAATGGACGCTGAACTACCGCTTGGGCGGCGTGGGTATGAAGCTGGTGCTGATCCCCGCAGTGGTGGGCATGGTGATTTGTTTTTGCGCCAATTTGCTGCGTTTTTTGCTGTTCGATATCGCCGCGCTGCCAAACGAAGGCTTCCTGTATTGGCTTTTCAAAATCACCGGGATCGTCTTGTTTTGCCTTTTCCCCTGTGACGTTGGTTTTTTGTTTTTTCAAAGCCGCCGCCGCGGCGTGCCCGGCGCGAACGACAACCTTTCCGGCTGTTACACCGCGATGGCGATCCTCAAGGAAATGCGTGAGGGACAAATCTCTTTTGAGGATACGGAGGTCGTTGTGCTGCTCACAGGTTCGGAGGAAGCCGGTCTGCGCGGGGCGAAGGCATATGTGGAGCGCCACAAGGCGGAGCTGCATGATCCTGCAATTGAAACGGTCGCGGTGGGGCTGGATACCTTTCGGGATTTGAAGGATATTGCCATTTACAACCGTGATTTAAGCGGTACGGTGCGCCATAGCCCGAAAATGCAGCGCCTGATGTGGGAAGCGGGAAAGCGCTGCGGCTATGATTTGCCTTCGGCGTCGATCTACATCGGCGCGTGTGACGCGGTCGCCTTCACACAGGCGGGTATCCCCGCCACAGGCTTTGCGGCGATGGATCCTACCCCTCCGCGATGGTACCACACGCGGCTTGATAACGCGGAGCGACTCGAACCCAAAGCGATTGAGGTCGGCGCGGCGATTGCGCTGGAGGCCGTGCGGCTTTTTGCCGGCTTCGGTCTGGCTTTGCCGGATGGAACGGCGGAAGCAGAATCTATGACAGCGTCGGGTGCAACCACATGAAACGAACGAAATGGACGAAGAAGGCGACGCTGCTGCTAGCGGCGGTTTGCTTGATATTTGTTTCCGTGCAAGGCGCAGTCGCCCCGCAGGCAGCGGGTGATTGGTTGCTGCAGGTGGATGGCTTGCCGGTTTACCGTGAGCTGTACGCGTATTTTTTGACCGAAGCGCTCCTCGACCCCGCGTATGCGGAGGCGGGGGCGGACGAGGTCTCGCGCGAGGCGCTGCGAAAGGAAGTAACTGCCCGCTGCGTTGCTTTTGTCGCAATCAACAGCGAGCTGCGCAACCGCTGGCAGGTGCTGGGGCAGCAATATAAGCTCCAGGCAGCCGAGCGAACCGGGTTCCTTTGGCGCACCTTCGGGGATTATTACAGCACGTTGGGCATCAGCAAGCAAACCCTTGCGTTGGTGCAAACGGGCAAAGCAAACGAAAAGCAGCTCTTTCTTGCAATTTATGATGCCGGCGGTGTGCGCGCGGTGCCGGAGCAGCAAATAAAGGATGCTTATTACCGCGGTCACGCGGCATATGAAGGCTTGCGCGTTTTCCGAACAGTGGTGGAAACGGCGGCTGACGGCGTAACGGCGCGGGAGCGCCCCATGACGGCGGAGGAGAGCGCGGCGCTCAAGGGCAAGCTGGATGTTATCGCGGCGGAAATAAGCGCGGGCAAGGATTTCTTTGCGGCCTGCGAGGAGCACGCCGAAACGCTCAGCTATGCAGCAGCGGGTTCAGCGGAAATCCGCAAAAGCGACCCGGATTTCACCGAAGCGGAATTCGAAAGCATCCGGCAGCTCTCGCCTTCCGCGGTGCGTGTGCTGGAGTTCCCGGGCTTTTATCTGCTGGCGCGGGGCGTGGACATGGGCGAAAGCCCGGAGGAATACTATCTGCTGGGGCGCGAAGAAACGCTTTGGGAAATGCGCGGCGCGGAATACAGGAGCTTACTGTCAGATTTGAAGAGCAGCTATCACGCCGAAGAAAATGTGGCGGCGGCAAAGGCTTTGCTGGATGCATGGGAGTGGAAATCAAATGCGAAAGACGCGGGATAAAATGATTGTCGGGCTTTGCGCGGGGGCGTTGCTTTTTGCGGCGGGCTGCGGTGGCGGTGCACGCACGGCGGCGGCGCCAAAAACAAACCACACGGCGCGCTTGGCCGCGAACATCAACAACGGCGGCTATGTGCTGCTGCAGGGCGAAACGCTTTATTATACAGCCTTTGGCAATGAACGCAGGCTCAGCTGCATACCTGCGGCGGGCGGCGTGCCGCAAGCCCTGACGCAGACCGGCGCGGTTGCCTTGAACGCTGACGACACATATCTTTATTACAAAATCCGCGAAAAGAACCATACGCTCTGGCGCACGCGCAGGGACGGAACGGGGCAGCCGCAGCAGCTGACGGAGGACGCGGTCATGTATCCGCAGCTGGTGAATGAAAAGCTTTATTTTTTGCGGATGGATGATAAATCTCTTTGGCGCATGGATTTGGACGGTGCGGCGCGGGAGCAGATCAGCGCGGATGCGTGCGCCTATCCGAACGCAGCGGAAAACGCCGTTTATTACATGAACGCGGCCGACGGCTATAAGCTCTATCGCTGCGCCGCCGATGGCAAAGCCGCCCCTGAAAAGCTGCTGGAGCTTGGCGGGACGCAGCTCAACATCCAAGCGGGCGTCGCTTATTTCATCGGTCTTGCCGATCATATGATTTACCGTTGGGCAATGGATGGCGGCACGGCGCCGCAAGCGCTCTACGGGGCGCAGGCAGGCAGTCTTTTGGTGGCGCACGGCGAGGCGCTTTATTTCACAAGCGCGGGGAATTTACTGCGGCTACCTGTAACGGGCGGCAGCGCGCAGGTGCTGGCGGATGGATGCACACCGCAAAATCTCTTTGCCGCCGGGGAGCGCATCTATTGGCTGCCGAAAAACGCCATGGCGCTGGAAAGCGTGCTTGCGCTTGACGGAACGGATAAAATTACCTTACAATGAATGAAGGAGAACATATATGCCGGAGGAAATAAAGACCGCGCGGCGCAAGCGCGTGCTGAGCCTGATTCAGCCAACCGCCGTGCCGCACATCGGCAATTATATTGGAGCGCTGCGCAATTGGGCGGCTATGGCGGAGGAATACGATTGCGTTTATGGCGTGGCGGATCTCCACGCCCTGACCGTGCGCCCGGAGCCGGCCGTGCTCCAAAAGCAAAGCATGGAAGCCTTCGCGATTCTGCTTGCCCTAGATTTGCGGCGGGGGAACAACATTGTTTTTGTGCAGAGTCACGCGCCCGCGCATTGCCAGCTGAACTGGCTGCTCAATTGCTACACCCAGTTTGGCGAGGCTTCGCGCATGACGCAGTTCAAGGATAAGGCTGCCGAGCACGCCGATAATGTGAACGCGGGGCTGTTCACGTATCCGATCCTCATGGCGGCGGACATTTTGATTCATCAGGCGGATTATGTTCCTATCGGCGAGGATCAAAAGCAGCACTTGGAGCTTGCGCGGAATATCGCCGAGCGCTTCAACGGGGCATACGGGCAGGTCTTCACCGTGCCCGAACCGTTTTTAGGCAAAATCGGCAGCCGCGTGAAGAGCTTGCAAAACCCGACCCAAAAGATGAGCAAGAGCGACCGGAACCCAAAGGCAAGCATTTCGATTTTGGATACACCCGAAGCCATCCTGAAAAAGTGCAAGGCGGCGGTGACGGACAGCGAGTCCATCGTCCGCTACGCGGAAGGCAAGGAGGGCATCAATAACCTGATGACCGTGCTTGCGGCTTGCACAGGCAGCAGCTATGAACAAATTGAGCGGGATTTTGCGGGCAAGGGCTACGGTGATTTCAAAGCCGCCGTCGCCGAGGCGATCATTGAAGAGCTGCGCCCCTTCCAGGCGGAATACAAGCGCCTGCTGGCGGATAAAGCTTATTTGGAGCAGACCGCCCGCGAAGGCGCGGAGGCCGCCCAGCGTCACGCCATGCGCACAACGGCGAAGGCGATGAAAAAGGTGGGGCTGTGGGGGACGTGAAATTACAAACGCAGGGTTTTAATAACTGAATATGTATTTGAATGAAGAAAGGGAAAACGTTATGCAAGCCATCAAAAAAGTCGTGCTCATGTATTCCGGAGGATTGGACACCTCTATTATTATCCCCTGGCTGAAGGAGAATTACGAGGGCTGCGAGGTGATCGCGGTTTCCGGCGATGTGGGGCAGGGCACGGAGCTGGACGGATTGGAGGAAAAAGCACGCAAGACCGGCGCGTCTAAGCTTTATATCGAAGATTTGCGCCGCGAGCTTGTGGAGGATTTTATCTGGCCGACGCTCAAGGCGGGGGCACGCTATGAGAAGGATTATCTGTTGGGCACAAGCTTTGCGCGCCCCTTGATCGCCAAGCGCGTAGCGGAAATTGCCCGCGCGGAGGGCGCGGACGCGATTTGCCACGGCTGCACCGGCAAGGGCAACGATCAGGTGCGTTTTGAATTGACCTTTAAGCATTTTGCCCCGGAAATGCAAATCATTGCTCCTTGGCGTATTTGGGATATCAAGAGCCGCGAGGAGGAAATTGAATACGCCGAAGCGCACAATATTCCGCTGAAAATCAACCGCGAAACGAATTATTCCAAGGATAAGAATCTGTGGCATTTGAGCCATGAGGGGTTGGATTTGGAAGACCCGGCGAACGAGCCGCCATATCAAAAGCCCGGTTTTTTGGAGCTGGGGATTTCGCCCGAGCAAGCGCCCGACGAGCCGACCTATGTAACCATCAATTTTGAAAAGGGCATTCCCGTGGCGCTGAACGGCGAGCGCATGGATGGCATCGCGCTGTTAGCCGCGCTGAACGCCGTTGGCGGCGCAAACGGCGTAGGTATTGACGATCTGGTCGAAAACCGGCTGGTGGGCATGAAGTCGCGCGGGGTCTATGAAAATCCGGCCGGGAAGATCCTCTTTCGCGCGCACGAAGTGCTTGAAACCATCACCTTGGATCGCGACACCCAGCACTACAAGGAGTTGCTGGCGCAGCGCTATGCGGAGCTGGTTTATTTTGGGCAGTGGTACAGCCCCTTGCGCGAGGCGCTGGATGCCTTTGTGAATAAAACGCAGGAAACCTGCACCGGGCAGGTGCGCCTGAAGCTCTATAAAGGCAATATCATCAACGCTGGGGTGCAAAGTCCGCATTCGCTTTGGAGCGAAGCCTTTGCCACCTTTGATGGCGACGACGTCTACGACCAAAAGGATTCGGCAGGGTTCATTAACTTGTTCGGCTTGCCGATCAAGGTGAAGGCGCTGCTGGAAAACAGCCGTAATGCCTGAGCGCGTTGTTTTTCACAATGTAAATGCTGCTGCCGTGATCCGGGCGCGAAACATGTTGCGCTTTCCCGCGGAACGTGCTATAATGCGCTTGCCTAACAAACAACATATGAAAGGAAGCAGCCATGCCAATTCTTTACAACGAGCAAACCCGCATCCTGAAGCTGGACGCGGGCGATTCCACCTATGCCATGCACATCAGCGATGCGGGCTATCTGTTCCACATCTATTATGGAGGGCATATCAGCGACACCGATTTGGAGCATCTGGAAATACACGGCGGCGGCGCGTCGTTCTCCCCCAGCCCTGCCGACGCGCCGCACCTGAGCCTAGATACGGCGCTGCAGGAATACCCGACCGCCGGCACGGGGGATTTCCGCCGCCCCTGCTTGGGTGTGATGGAGGAAAACGGCGCGAGCGGCGCGCGGCTGCAATATGTCTCGCATGACATTTTGCAGGGGCAAAAGCCCGCGCTGCAGGGGCTGCCGGCGACCTATCTGAACGCGCCGGGTGAAGCCGATACGCTTGCGATTCACATGGAGGACAAGCACCTGGGCTTGCGCGTGACGCTCTACTATTGCGTGTTTACGCAAAGCAGCGTGATCACCCGTTGGGCGGTGCTGGAAAACGGCGGCGCGCAAGATCTGGAGCTGCGCAGCGCCTTGAGTGCCTGCGTGGAATTTTGCGAGAGTGATTTTGATATGATCAGTCTGCGTGGCGCCTGGTGTCGGGAACGCTCTGTGGAACGGCATCCGCTGTTCCACGGGGCGACCGCGCTCGAAAGCCGCCGCGGCTCGACGGGGCACCAGCTGAATTCCTTTGCCATTCTCTGCGAAAAAGGCGCGACCGAGGATTATGGGCAGGCATACGGCTTTCAGCTGGTTTACAGCGGCAATTTTTTGCTTGAAGCCGAAGTGAGCCAAATGAATTCCACCCGCGTGAGCATCGGCGTGAACCCTTATGATTTTGGCTGGCAGCTCAAGCCCGGCGACGCCTTCACAACGCCGGAGGCTGTTTTGACGTATTCAAACGAAGGCTTGGGCGGCATCTCGCGCACGCTGCACCGGCTTTACCGCAAAAATTTGTGCCGCGGGGAATGGCGCGACAAGCCCCGCCCGATCCTGATCAACAACTGGGAAGCCACATTTTTTAAATTTAACGCAGAAAAGCTCGTCGCCATCGCAAGGGAAGCCGCCAAAGCGGATATCGATATGCTGGTGATGGACGACGGCTGGTTCGGTCAGCGGTATGACGACCACCGCGCCTTGGGCGATTGGGTGCTGAACGAGGAGAAGATGGGCTGCTCCCTCGGCGAGCTGGTGGAGCGCGTCAAAGCCGAGGGCTTGCGCTTTGGCATCTGGTTTGAGCCGGAAATGATTTCGCCGGACAGCGACCTTTACCGCGCGCATCCGGATTGGGCGCTGCACATCCCCGGGCGCAGCCTCACCCTTGGGCGCGACCAAAGCGTGCTGAACCTCACGCTGCCGGAGGTGCGCGCCTACCTCATTGACAGCATCGGCAAGGTGCTCGAAAGCGCGGAGATCTCCTATGTGAAGTGGGATTTTAACCGCAACCTTACGGAGGTGTTCTCCGCCGCGCTGCCTGCCGCGCAAAGCCGCGAGGTTTGGCACCGGTATGTGCTGGGGCTTTATGAGATCATGGAGGCGCTGGTGCAGCGCTTCCCGCACATCCTGTTCGAAAGCTGCTCCGGCGGCGGCGGACGTTTTGACCCCGCGATGCTGTATTATATGCCGCAAACCTGGTGCAGCGACAATACGGACGCCGCGGATCGTTTAAAAATCCAATACGGCACGTCTTTTTGCTTCCCTGTGGTGACCATGGGCGCACACGTGGCGGTTTGCCATAACGGGCGCGAGATCCCGCTGCGCTTCCGCGCCGCGGTGGCGATGGCGGGGAGCTTCGGCTACGAGCTGGATTTAACAAAGCTCCCGCCGGAGCAGATTGCCGAAATGAAAGAGATGAACGCGGATTTCCGCGCGTGGCAAAGCGTGATTGATACCGGCGATTTTTATCGCCTGCGCAGCCCCTTTGAAGGGGAAGAAACGGCATGGATGTTCGTGAGCGAGGATAAAAGCGAGGCGTTGGTGCAATATTTCAGGACGCGCGTCACAGGCAACAGCTGGGCAACACGCCTGACACTGCGCGGGCTGGCACCGGAAGCGCTTTATAGCTTCAAGGGGAAACAGCTGCGCGGGGATACCCTGATGCGCGGCGGTCTGGTGCTGGGCGGCAGAAATGACTTTGCGCACCATGAAATTTGGCTGCAGCGCGTGCCGGAATAGCACGGACAAGGTACTTCGGACAAGCCAAAATCTTTTTTGTCAACCCGCTTTGACAAAATCTACCACGCTTGCCCGCTATAATGAAAGCATCCTCCGCAAGGAAGGGTGCTTTTGTTTTGAGCGAAGTGGTTTACGTCGATGTTCTGGTCGCCATCAATATTTTCACAACGTTCCTTTTGCTGGCCGCCGCGCATTTTTTCTCGGGCATACAGCCCAAACGCTGGCGGCTGCTGGCGGCATCGCTCCTGGGCGGCGCAAGCGCGCTGCTGATTTTTCTGCCCCCCTCGCCCTGGTATTTTTTGCTGCCAACCAAGCTTTTGTGCAGTATACTGATCGTTTGGGCAGCGTTTGGGTTTGGCGGACGAAAGCGGTTTTTGCGCTGCTTCGCGGCATTTTTCGCAGTCAGCTTCGCGTTTGCGGGCATCATGCTCGCCCTCTGGCTCACACTGCACCCCGGCGGGATGTTCTACCAAAACGGCGCAGTCTACTTTGATGTGAACCTGATCACCTTTGTTGTTTTCGCCTGCCTTTGCTATGCCGCTGTGCGCGGGCTTGTGGCGCTGCTGCGGCGGCGGCATCCCGGCGCGAACCTCTGCCACGCGACCATCCAGATGCCCGGTCAAAGCATTACCCTGCCGGCGTTTTATGATTCGGGGAACCGCCTGACCGACGGCTTCACAGGCGCGCCGGTCGTCGTTGCGGAATTCGCGGCGCTCCGCTCTTTTTTGCCGGCGGCGCTGCACCCGTTCTTTCGCGGGGAGGAAAGCATCGCCCTGCTCCCGGAGGAGGAGGCTTGGCGGGCGCGGCTGCGCGAAATCCCATACCACGCGCTGGGGCGCAAGGGTCTGCTGCCCGCCTTCCGCAGCGATCTTGTGACAGTCAAGGCAAAGGATATGGTACAGCCCACGGCGCAGGCAATTGTCGCCGTCACGAACGAAAGCCTCGGGGATGGGAGCTATCATTTGCTCCTGCAAGCAACTATGCTGGAAAAATGACGCGTTCAACATAGAAATTGGAAGAAAGCGGGTGTTGATTCATGGGGATGAAGGGATGGCTCCGGCGGCTGCGTCTGTGGCTTCGAAGACTCTTCCGCAGGCGGAAGGGGGATATTTACTATATCAACGGTCCGCAGACGCTGCCCTATCCGCTGAGCCAGGAGGAAGAAACGGAGGCTATGGAGCGGCTGCGCAGCGGCGACGAAAGCGTGCGCGAAACACTTATCACGCGCAACCTGCGGCTGGTTGTTTATATCGCGAAAAAATTTGACAACAGCGGCGTGGGTGTGGAGGATTTGATTTCCATCGGCACGATAGGGCTGATCAAAGCGGTGCACACCTTTTGCCCGGAAAAAAACATCAAGCTGGCGACCTATGCCTCCCGCTGCATCGAAAATGAGATTTTGATGCACCTGCGCAAAATCCTGCCCACGCGCGGCGATGTTTCGATCGACGAGCCGCTCAACGTGGATTGGGATGGCAACGAGCTGCTGCTCTCGGATATTTTGGGCAGCGACGCCGACGCCATAAACATCGATGTGGAAGAGGCGGATGAGCGCAGCCTAATGATGCGCTGCGTGAACGCTTTGGAGGAACGCGAGCGCACCATTATGTGTATGCGTTTTGGCGTCGCGGGGCGCCGGGAGCACACGCAGAAGGAGGTCGCGGAGCTGCTGGGGATTTCGCAAAGCTATATTTCGCGGTTAGAAAAAAAGATCATCGGTCAGCTGAAGCGCGAAATGGAAATCGGCGCGGGACGATAATCCCGCGCCTTTTTTGTAAACGTAAAGCCCCGCCGCACGCACGGCTACAGCTGCGCCGCGATCCACTTGTGGGCAGTTTCAAAAACGGTCGCGCCCAGCTCGCGCAAATCCGGGTTGTCCTCCTGCCCGCAAACCTGCGCAAAAACCGCGCCGACGCGCGCACGCGCGCTATCCTGCTTTTCCGCACCGCCGCGCAGCGCCAGCATATATTGCGTAAAAATACGCCCGTCCGAAACGGTATCCCAGAACGCCTTTTCGCGGTTGATGAGCGTGTTGTTCATCGTGGTGAGCGCCGCCTCCGCCAAAAGCTCCGGCGTGAGCAGCTCACGCAGCGCCGTTTGCGCCGAAAATAGCATCAGCACATGCAAATGCTGCTCCCATTCCGGGCACGGCGTAAAACCAAAGCTCTGCGCCAGGGCGACCAGCTCCGGGCTGCGCGCCGAAAAAGTTGCCAAATCGCGCCCCAGCTGCTTCGCCTTCCCCAGTTGTCCGCTCTGCCGCTGCGCTTCGGTTTCCTGCGCCAAAGCATCCAAATCCGCGGCGGCTGCTCCGGTGACGCCGGTAAAAATCCGGATATCCTCGTCCCGCTCCATTGCCTTCCCCCCTCTGAAGCCTGCGCCGCAAAGCCCCGCGCAAGCCTAAACAGCCGCTACCTGCCGCCGCGTACGGCGCATACGCGTTTTATAGCTCAGCAGGGAGCTAACCTGCGCATCGTTCACCTGCTCACAGCCGATGGTAACACAGCCGTTGCCATACATCCCGCGGAAGTCGCTGCCGCCGGTAACCAATATGTTCTCCGCCTTCGCCAGCGCCAGGAGCTGCTTCTGCGCCTCACGCGTGTTGGCGCGGTGGTAGACCTCAATGCCATCCAAGCCCAAGGGCAGCAAGCCCTCCAGCAGCTCGCTCACGCCGTTTTCGCCGGGATGCGCCAAAACCGCAATGCCGCCGGCCTGGCGCACGGCGTCTATGACCTCCGCCGGGGAGGGGAATTTGGGCTGCACCAGGATATTTTCATCGCTTTCGGGGGAAAACAACGCTTCATAAACCGCACCGTAGATGCGGTCGGTCATCCCGCTCTCCAGCAGCGCGCGAAGCATGTGCTGCGGATAAACGCAGGTCGCCCCCTTCGCGCATTCCTGCACCAACTCGGCGCTGATGGGGAAGCGCTGCAAAAGCTTCAGCAGCATGTATTGGCTGGCGCGCTTACGCGCCTGAATATTGTCGTGGCACAGCCCCTCCAGGCGATCGGGGCTTTCGGGCAGATAGCAAAGGATGTGCACTTCCTTCCCCGTGGCGGCGTCGGTGGAGGAAAGCTCCACCCCGGGGATGACCTGCACCCCGAAGCGATCTCCCATAACGCGGGCGCGCTCCGTGCCGCCCAGGCAATCCTGGTCTGTGACGGCAATCGTCGCCATGCCCTGCTTTTTTGCCAGCGTAATAATATCGCCAATCCCCATGGAGCCGTCCGATAATCGCGTATGACAATGTAAATCCCCCGCCAAAGCCATTTCCCCCTTACAATTACTCCCATCTTATTATAAAGCATTGCAAGAAAAATTGCAAGCGCAAATTTTAGCAAAATGCGCCAAATATATCCGGTTGGGGCGGCAGCCTGCTTTCCATCCTGCTTACCCCAGCAGCTCGCCTTCCGCCTGCTCCTTTACCATGGAACCCATAGAACCAAAATAATATTCGTATATGTCACGGACAATGGGCATCGTCGGCTCCGAATTGTTGCAGCCCTCACCCACGGCGATCACGGCAATTTCCGGCTTATCATAGGGCGCGAAGGTGATGAAGATACCGTTGTTGATCCGCGTTGGCACTCCGTTCACGCTGCGCACCACCTGGCTCGTGCCTGTCTTCGCGGCGACCTCCACGGGCAGCCCGCCCAAATAACGCTCCGCCGATCCGCCGGAATACGTGCCGGCGCGGAGCATGGCCGAACGCACCAGCGCGTAATGCTCTTTGGCGACGCCCGTCGTTCCAAGCACCTCCGGCTGGTTCACAAGCAGCGGCTCCATCGTCGTGCTGTTGCGCACGCTTTGGATGAAATGCGCCCGGTAACGCGTGCCGCCGTTGGCAATCGTCGCGGCATACACCGCGATTTGCATGGGCGTGAACAGGTTGTTTTGCCCGATGCCCGTTTGGATGTTATAGCCGGCAAACCACTGCTGCCCCAAAAGCGCGCGGCGTTCAGGGGAATCCATCACCCCGGTTTCTTCCGGCAGCTCCGTTCCGGTTTTTTGCCCCAGCCCCATCGAAAGCCGGTAGGCGTTGAGCTTTTCATAGGTCAGAATCCGCCCCATCTCATAGAAGAAGGAATTGCAGCTATCCACCAGCGCTTTATAGACATTCAACGGTCTTCCGCCGTGGTAGCGCACCTGGTCGCACTTAAAGGTCGTATCTAGAAAATGATATTTCCCCGTGCAGTTGTAGGTGTAATTTTCGGTGATGATCCCCTCCTGCAGCGCCGCCAAAGCGCCGGAGGGCTTAATGGTTGATCCAGGCTCATATGTTCCGCGCAGGACCCGGTCCCACAGCGGCGCGGCGGGATCCTTCGCAAGCGCGGCGACATTCTCGGCATATGCGGTCACGTCATAATCCGGGTAGCTTACGGCGGCAAGCACCGCGAAGCTGTTCACGTCCAACACGACGACCGCCCCGCCAATGGGGACGTCCGCCCGTTTGCTTTCAAATTGCGTCATGTATTTTGGAAAGGCGTCCTGCACCATACGCTGCAAGCCGCTGTCGATGGTCAAAACGACTGTGTTGCCCTGCACGGCCTCCTGCACGCGCACCGTTTCGGCATTCCCGTTGGAATCCACCATCACCTGGTTCAGACCCTCGTGCCCGCGCAGCCAGCCCTCCGCCGCGCGCTCTATGCCGGAAGCGCCGTAGACATCGTTGAGCTTATAGCCTTCCTCCTTGTGCGCTGCGTAATCGCTTTCGCTGATTGCGCCCACGCGCCCCAGGATATGCGGGGCAAGCGTCCCATCCAAATAGGAGCGGATGGGCACGACCTTGCTGTTCACGCCGGCATACAGCGTGCTGTTTTCCTTAATGACCGAAACCAGCGCGCCGGGCACGTCTTCGGCAAAGGTATACGGTGTGCTGGTGGTGTAGCCGACGCGCCACATGCCATATTGCACCGAAGCCAGCTTGCGCGCTGTAACGGCGTCATAGTCTTTCAGGTCATAGCGTTCCGCCAGCGCGTCCAGGCAATTCTGCGCCGTGGCGTAGGTGTTGAGGTTGAGCTTGCCGGGGCTTTTCAGCTCCGCGATTTCCGTTTCCATTTCCGGCAGAAATTCCGCCTGCCCCGCCGCGTTCCACTGAATCGGCAAGGGATCCAGCCAATCCGCACCGTGCTTTTCAAACAGGGCAAGCAGCGAAACCAGCAGCGCGTTGCGCCTCGCCTGCCCCGCGGCGGAGCTGCGATCCGGAAAATACGGATGCTCAAAAATCAGCGACACGCTCGCCTTGTTTTCCACCAGAGGGATCCCGCTGCGATCCAAGAGTATCCCGCGCGCAGCAGGAACAGCGACGCTGGAGCTGGTGATCGCGCGAATCTCGCTGATCCGCGGACCATCCACCAGCTGCACCTTGGCAAGCGTCGCCACAAAGCCGGAAAGTACCGCCAGCAGCAGCCCCAGTAGCCATCCGCCGCGCCGGTTCAGTTTTTTCAGCGTTACAGTCTTCATTCTGCTTTTAGTCGAACCGGCAGCACCATAAAGAGGAAGCTATCCCCCTCCGGGGGCAAAATAAGCGCCGGCGCGACGGGCCCGGCAAAGCGCAGGCGCACCTCGTCGGTGTCGCAGGCGCGCAGGGCATCCAGCAAAAAGCGGTTGTTAAAGCCAACCTCAAACGGCTCGCCGCTGATATCCGCCCCCACGGAATCCCGCGCCGTCCCCACCCCGGTGACGCAGGTTAGCTCCAGCCGTCCCAGATCCGTTTGCAGCTCGCAGCGAATCGGGCTTTTGATTTTTTCTGTGATAATGAGGGATATGCGCTCAATCGCGCTGATCAGCGCGCGGGTATCCATCGCCGCCTCCGCCGTGTGCTCGGCGGGGATCGCCATTTCGTAGTTCATGAATTCGCCGTCAAGCAAACGCGAAACCACATGGTATCCGCCCAAATCAAACACGATGTGCCGCTTGCCAACGGCAATGGAAACCTCGCCCTCCTCCGCCGCCAGCTTCACCAGCTCGTTGAGCGTTTTCGGCGGCACGACAAAGCTCAGTTCCTCGCCTTCATAGGCAATCGGCTCGCGGCGCAGCGCCAGGCGGAAGCCGTCAATGGCCGCCAGACGAAGCTCACCCGAGCGAAGCTCAAACTTCACGCCCGTGTGCACCGGCTTGGTATCCGGGTTGATTGCCACGGCAAAAATGGTCTGCCGGATCATTTCTTTTAAGATGCCCTGCGGCAAAACCAGCGGGGAACCGCCGGTAATGGATGGCAGCTCCGGGTATTCCTCCGGGCTTTGCCCGTTAATACGGTAGCTGCTCTCGCCGCTGGTGATGCCGGCAAGGCAGCGTGCGTCTGATTCCAGCGAAACGGTGTCGCCCGGCACGCGGCGCAAAATTTCGCAGAGAACGCGGGCGTTTAGGACCAAAGCGCCTTCCTCCTGCACCTCCGCCTCCATGCTGGTTTGGATGCCGACCTCAAGGTCATAGCCGGTGAGCCAGAGACGCCCTTCTCCGGCGCGGATTAAAATGCCCTCCAGCGCGGGGATCGTCGTTTTGCCGGAAATTGCCCGCTGCACATTCTGGCAGCAAGCAGAAAGAAGCTCCGCAGCGCAAACGAATTTCATGAATAAACCACCTTTCCGGAATGAATGTATGTTATCTATCTATATTTAGTAGTAGTAGTAGGGGCGGTGAAAAAGCGGGAAAACGCGCGGAGCGCTTAAGCAGCACGGAAAACGGGGGTTGAGGACAACGGAAAACCTGTGAACAACATTTTGTTTTCAACAGGGGGGAGAACGGTGCGGTGGAACGTGTTGAAAGGGCGGCGGTTGATAAGGAAAAAAGACGGTTGAAAAGCGGAAAAAGAGGGGACGGTGAAAAAGGCTGTGAAAAGAGGCGGAAGACGCGGTGGAGGAAGGGACGCGTTCTTTTCTGAAGAAAAGAACCAAAAGACTTTCGCCGCTGCGCGCTTGTGGAAAACCTCTTTGTTGAAAATAATGTGTGCTTTGGGGCGGTAAAGGTTACATAGAACGGCGCCCTTCAAGTGCTCTGGCAAGGGTGACCTCGTCGGCATATTCCAAATCGGCGCCGACAGGCACGCCGTAGGCTAAGCGGCTCACGCGCACGCCCAGGGGAAGGAGCAGGCGGGAAAGGTAGATTGCCGTGGCTTCGCCTTCCACGGTTGGGTTTGTCGCCATGATGATCTCTTGGAGCGCTCCGCCCTCGAGGCGGGCGAGCAGCTCCTTTACGGTCAAATCCTCCGGCCCGATGCCGTTCAGCGGGGAAATCACGCCGTGCAGGACGTGGTACAGCCCGTGGAATTCATGCGTACGTTCAATTGCGGCGACGTCGCGCGGGTCTTCAACGACGCAAAGGGTTGCGGGATCCCGCTTTGCGCTGCGGCAAATGGCGCAGATATCAGAATCTGTCCAATCGCAGCAAAGCGCGCAGCGGCGAATGGTTTCGCGCGCGGAAAGAATCGCTTCGGCAAAAGCCTTTGCCTTGCCTTCTTCCATTGTGATCACGGCGTGCGCCAGCCGCTGGGCGCTTTTCCGCCCGACACCGGGCAGCGCCCCGAATTGCTCCGCCAAGCGCGCCAGAGGCGCAATCTGCTGTTCCAAAAATGACGACACTCCATTATTCAGTGTTACGCATAGCTTTTACAGCATCCCGGGCACGGAAAGCCCGCCCTGGGCGCGCTGTATGCCCTCTTCCATGGCGGCGTCCGCTTTGGAGAGCGCTTCGTTGAGCGCGGCCATGAGGAGATCCTCGAGCATTTCTGTGTCATCCGGGTCAACGACCTCGGGTTTAATTTTGATGCTGCGCACCTCGTGCTTGCCGTTCACCTCGGCGGTCACCGCGCCGCCGCCCACGCTTGCGCAAAAAGCGGTATTCTCTACCTCCTCCTGCGTGCGCGCGACTTCCTCCTGCATTTTTTGCAGGCGCTGCAGCATCGCGGCTTGCCCGCCCCTGTATTCCTCCGGCAACCGTGCTTTCATATGAATTCTCCCATTCTGTTTATAGGGCGTGTCAACATACCCTAGTTTCCAAGCTCCGCGGCTTTTTCCGCAAGCTGCGCAAGGGGATCCTTGGGCGGCGCTTCATTTTCCGGGCGGAAAATCCCGAGCCGGAGACTTTGCCCGGTGGCGTTTGCGATGGCGTCCTTCAGGCTGTTCGCCTGCGCGCTTTGCTTGATGAACATAGGGAAGGCGGGGTTCTCACTTTTGATGAGCACAAAGCCGTCCCTTGTGACGGCGCTTGAGCCGGCTAGAATTCCGGCCAGCGGCGGATTGGCGGTCTGCAGCGCCGTGAGCACGCTCTCCCATTGCGGGAAGGCGTGGAGGACGCCGCCGGTCGTCTGCGCGGGGGGCTTTGGCGCGGAAGGCTTTGCGTCCTCCTTCGGCGGGGCTTGCGGCTTTGCTTCCCGCGCGCCGTCTTTTATCTCCGCTGCCGCGCACAGGCGGATCAGCGCGATTTCCATTTCCATGCGCTTATCGCTGCTGCGGCGCAGGCTGCCCGCCGCGGCTTCAAGCCGTTCCATAAAGCCCAGCAGCTGCGCGGCGCTGCTTTTGCCGGCTTGGGTTTTGTAGAGGGTAAAATCCTCCTCGGTGCAAACGACAAGCTCACGCGGACTCTTCACCACCAGCAGCACCAAAAGGTTCCGCAGGTGAAACAGCAGATCCTCACACAGGCGTTCCATGTCACAGGCATCCTGGTAGAGTGTTTGAACGAGCGCCAGGGCGGCGGGGATATCGCCGGAAAGGCAGGCGTCTGTCAGCGCGAACAGGTAGTGCCTGTCTGCCATCCCGATGCAGCGCGCCACGTGCGCGGCGGTGACGGTGTCGGTTTCCACGCGGCAGCGGTCGAGCAGCGAGAGGGCGTCGCGCATGGCGCCGTCGGCAATGCGGGCGAGCAGGAGCGCGGCCTCCGCCTCGAGGGTAAACTGCTCCTGTTCGGCAATAAAGCGGAGCCGCGCGGCAATATCCTCCGCGCTGATGCGGTGAAAATCAAAGCGCTGGCAGCGGGATAACACCGTCGCAGGGAGCTTATGCACCTCCGTCGTCGCCAAAATAAAGATGACGTATTCCGGTGGCTCTTCAAGCGTTTTGAGCAGGGCGTTGAACGCGCCCGCCGAAAGCATGTGCACCTCGTCAATAATATAAACGCGGAATTTGCCCTGGGCGGGCAAAAAGGAGGTTTCCTCGCGCAGGTCGCGGATGTTATCCACGCCATTGTTGCTGGCGGCGTCGATTTCGATCACATCCATCACTGCGCCGCTGTCGATGCCGCGGCAAAGGGCGCAGACGTTGCACGGCTCGCCATCCCGGGGTTCCCGGCAGTTGACCGCCTTTGCAAGCAAACGGGCGCAGGAGGTTTTGCCCGTTCCGCGCGGCCCGGTGAAAAGATAGGCATGACCCAAACGACCCGACGCCAGCGCGTGGCGCAGCGTAGTCGTCACGTGCGGCTGCCCGGAAATCTCGCCGAAGGTTCGTGACCGCCATTTGCGGTAGAGCACTTGGTAGGACATAGAGCACCTGTTTAAAATAAATATAATTATGAAAATGCGGCATTTTTTGCGTCCGAAAAAAGTCTTTGCCCCGGTCATACGGCGCACGGGTGGGCTGCGGCGCGCGCGGCGGTTCGCTGAATGCTGCTCGGTTCCCCGCCTGACATGGTTCGCGATGCCGCGCCGCGCAGAACCCGCACGCCGCATGACCGGGGCAAAGCCCGCTTCATACTGGTGTAATTATTATAAACGATTGAGCCGAAAAATGCAAGCGAAAATTTATGCGTTCAAAAACGCTTGATAAACGAAAAAATATGTGTTATGCTAAAAAGAGAAAGCATACCCTGACGATGCCCAAACTCCCAATTTTTCTCTACGATTACAAGTTCGAGGACTTTTGGATCGAGCCGGCTAAGCACGTGGATGCGCAGCTGCACAAGAATACGCCGCTTAAAAAAGGCTTGCATGTCCTGTTGTTTTGTGCTATGATGTGTTTGGGTAATTGCAGGGGAGCTTGTTTGACATTGAAAACATGGAGGAGACGCAATGGGTGAGCCAATTCAGGTGGATTTTTCGGATAAAACAAAAAAAAGCGGGCCAAAGGCGCCAATTATTATTCCGCCGGAGCGTGCGGGGCTGCGCGTTTTGCTGAGCCTTGCCGGCACGGTCTTGACGGCGCTGATCGGTTTTTTTGTGCTGCTGCCGCCGATCAACCTGCACGCGCAGGAGTTCTATTATTATATCGGGTTGGTGTTGATTTCGTTCCCGGTGCTTCTGTTCATTTTTTCGGGCACGGCAAAGCAGCCGGAATACGCGCCGTTTGTGAAAAAAAGGTCGATGCTGCCGCTGTTTGCCGTGGCGGTTGTCGCCGTGATTTTCGGTGTCGCCTTGGCGATCAGCTCGCCGCTCTTTCAGGCAAAGAGCTACCGCGATATCATGACGGAGGGCGCAAGGTTTGAGGAGGCCAAGTTCGAAGAGCGGATGCTGTCTGCGGATTTTAGCGCCATCCCGAAGCTGGACGAGGACACTGCCCGCGCTGCCGCGAACCGCGCTTTGGGTGATATGGCGACGACGACAGGTCGGGTTTCGCAGTTCACGCTTGCGCCTACAAACACGCAAATCAATCTGGGGAACAAGCCATATCGCGTTGTGACGCTTGCCTATGCCAGCGTCATCAAGTGGTTCACAAACACGGGGGAGGGCTTGCCGGGTTACGTCAAGGTGAACATGGATGACCGCAACGCGAGTTTTGTTGAAAGTCCGATCCGTTATTCTGATCAAGAGCATTTTTTCAAGCTGCTGAAGCGGCATTTGCGCTTTAAGTTCCCGACGCTGATGTTCGGTGAGGCGAATTTTGAGGTGGACGACAGCGATAAGCCCTGGTGGGTGGTGCCGATCCTGACAAAAAAGGCGGGGTTGCTCAGTGGCGAGGATGTGACAGGCATCGTCATCGTTGATCCGGACAACGGCGAATGCACCCGTTACAGCATGGAGCAGGTGCGTGAAGGCAAAGAGCTGCAATGGATTGACCGCATTTACAGCGCTGCCCTGCTCACAAAGCAGTATAATTTTCACGGCAAATATGTGAACGGCTTTTGGAATTCCTTCCTTGGGCAGAACGACGTGACCATCACCACCAACGGCTACAATTATATTGCGCAGGATGGCGATGTTTGGATGTATACCGGCGTGACTTCCGCCACCAGCGACGACTCCATCGTGGGCTTTTTGATGGTGAACCAGCGCACGCGTGATACGCTTTATTACCGCGGCAGCAACGTTAGCGGCGCGACGGAGGATTCCGCAAGCGCGGTGGCGAATTCCTTGGTTTCAGATTTGCGCTGGAAGGCTTCCTTCCCGCTGCTGATCAATGTTGGCGCGCAGCCAACCTATTTTGTTTCGCTGAAGAATGAGGATAATAACGCCGTCAACGCGTTCGCGATGGTGCATGTGGTGAATTTCAGCACGGTTCGCGCCAAGGGGGATACGGTATTGGAGTGCCTGCAGGCTTATGTCGCCGCCATGAAGAAGGCGGGCTTGGAGGTGGACGACAAGAAGGTCAATACAAACTTTAATGAGGCAAAGCAAAATGAACAGCAAAGCACCGAAACGCCGGTCGGTGACGAGGGTGAAACGCCCAAGAACATTGTGAAGAAGGGCGTTATTGCCGATATCCGCAGCCAAAATGTGGATGGAACGACGGTTTATTATATTCAATTGCAGGGCGAAACGGTCTATTACAGCATTTCTGCCGCCGCGCAGGAGGATGTGATCTTCCTCGCCAACGGCGCGAATGTTGTGGTTACCTTCCTGGTGGAGGATCCGACGGCGCAGATCCTTCCGGTGGAGAGTGTCGAGAAGCTGCAAGCGGAGGCGTCGGTTACACCTGAAATGCCGCAGTAGCAGCACAGAAATCACGCAGCCCGCACCCCAGCCCTGTCTTTCGCGGGGTTGGGGTGTTTTGAATGGGATACGAAAGCGGATCGGCAAAAAACACGGAGGAGGATGTGAGATGGGTGCGTTTTCGCGCACGACGCGGCTTTTGGGGCAGGCGGCTGTGGAGCGTCTGGCGGCGTCCCGCGTGGCATTGTTTGGCGTGGGTGGTGTGGGCGGTTTTGCCGCCGAGGCGCTCGGGCGTGCCGGGGTGGGCGCAATTGATTTGGTGGACAGCGATATTGTTGTGGAAAGCAACATAAATCGACAAATTGTCGCACTGCATTCTACTATTGGGATGGAAAAGGTCGCGGTCATGCGCGATCGCCTGCTGGATATTCATCCGGCTTGCGTTGTGACTGCGCAGGCTATGTTTTTGGATCACACGACGGCGGCGTTATTCGATTTCCGAAAATATGATTTTGTGCTGGATGCGGTTGACATGGTTACGGCGAAGCTGCTCCTTGTGGAACGTTGCCGTGCCGCCGGAACATCGATCGTTAGTTGCATGGGCGCGGGCAACAAGCTGCACGCAGATTTTGAAGTAACGGATATTTATAAAACCAGCGGTTGCCCGCTTGCAAAAGTGATGCGGCATGAGCTGCGCAAGCGCGGTATTCCTGCGCTGCGGGTGGTCTCTTCGAGGAAGCAGCCAATTGTCCCGCAAACGGATGAATCGGTGGAGGTGCCCGGGCGGCGGCAGACGCCGGGGAGCATATCCTTTGCGCCGGCTGTTGCGGGGATGCTGTTGGCTGCCGAAGCGATTCAGACTTTGGTGCGAGGGGAGGGGGCAGCAGATGGAACGGAGCTGTGACACAATCGCCGCAATTTCCACGGCTGCAAGCCCCGGCGGCATCGGTATCGTGCGAATAAGCGGCGATTCCGCAATTTTTATTGCAAAAAGGCTGTTTCACCAAAAAAATCCAATCATTTGGAGCGAATGGAAAGGGAACGAGGCGAGGGTTGGCTCAATCAGAGGAACGCAATTGGCTGAAAACGAGAGCTTAGATGCTTGTGTTTGTCTTCTGTTTCGCGCGCCAAAGAGCTATACCTGCGAGGATGTCGTGGAATTTCACTGCCACGGTGGGACATTGGTGCTTCGGCGCGTTTTGCTTGCTGTCTTGGCAGCCGGCGCCCGCGCCGCCGCCCCCGGGGAATTTACGCGCCGCGCGTTTTTGAACGGGCGCATAGATTTGGCGCAGGCGGAAGCGGTCATGCGGCTTGTCGGCGCACAGACTGAGCAAGCTGCCCGCGCGGCGAAAGCGAATCTTAGCGGCACATTGAGCCGCAGGATTGAAGCGGTGCGCAGCACACTCACGCATTTGGCAGCAGAAATTGCCGCTTGGGTGGATTACCCGGAGGATATGCCCGTTGCTTTGCAGCCGGCGCGGCTCGGTGCGGCAATCACTGCGGCGATTTCTGATATTAATGAATTAACGCAAAAGAGCGAGGCGATGGCTCCCATTGCCGAAGGCGTTGAAACAGTGCTCTTGGGGCGACCCAATGTGGGAAAATCTACCCTGATGAATCACTTGCTCGGGTATGACCGCTCAATTGTGACCGAATTTGCGGGAACCACGCGCGACACTGTGAGTGAAATGCTGCAGTTCGGCAATCTGTCGCTGCGGTTAATTGATACGGCAGGCATTTGTGCGGCAGACGATCCGATTGAGAGGGAGGGTGTGGCGCGCAGCCGTGCGGCGGTTGCAAGCGCGTCGCTCGTATTTTGCTTGTTGGATGCTTCCCGATCGCTTGGCACGGAGGATGAAGCGCTGTTGCGTGAATGCGATCCGATGCGGACGGTCTTGCTTTGCAATAAGAGCGATTTGGGCGTGAAGCTGCATTTGGGCGACTTGAAATTGCGCTTTCGGTACGTTTTTTGCTGCTCCGCGAAAAGCGGCAAGGGGCTGGAAGGACTTCCGGATGCGGCGGCGGCGCTTCTTAACGTGAAGGAAATCATGCCATGGCAGGGCTTGCTCAGCACGCAGCGGCAGTTTGACTGTGCGAAGTCCGCAGCAAACGCATTGCTGGAGGCACAGAACGCCTTACTTGCGGGCTTCCCTTTGGATGCCGTTGGCATTTGCTTGGAGGATGCGATCCAAGCCTTGCTTTCTCTTACAGGCGAACGCGCATCGGATGCTGTCGTGGATGCGGTGTTTGCGTCTTTTTGCGTGGGAAAATGAGTAAAATGTTTCACGTGAAACTTTTGTGGTCTTTGAAAAACGCGCGAAGCGGGTGTAGGCGGCTCAGCCGCTGTTTCACGTGAAACAATTCTGCTTGGAGGTTATATGTACGACGTTCTAATCATTGGCGGTGGACATGCCGGAATTGAGGCGGCGCTGGCTTCGGCGCGGTTGGGCTGCTGCACGGCATTGTTTACGATTGCTATGGATTGGATTGGCAATATGCCTTGTAATCCTGCCATTGGTGGCACTTCGAAGGGGCATTTGGTGCGGGAAATTGATGCTCTCGGCGGTGAAATGGCGCGCGCGGCGGATGAAAATGCAATTCAGTGCCGAATGCTGAATTTAGGGAAAGGTGCGGCGGTGCATAGCCCGCGCGCACAGATTGATCGCCGCGCCTATGCCGGCAGCATGAAGCGGCGCTTAGAGCGGCAAGAAAATTTAGATATTCGCCAAGGCGAAATTATAGGCTTGTATAAAAACGTTTCACGTGAAACATTTTGTGACATCGGGCAAGCGCACGAAGCGGGGGAAGGCGGCGCAGCCAAAACGTTTTGGGTGGTTCAAACGCGCACAGGAATGCAATATGCGGCGAAGTGCGTGGTTTTGGCTACCGGAACATTTCTGCGTGGCAAAATACATATTGGCGAAGCGAGCTTTGCCGGCGGACCGGATGGTATGCCACCAGCCGTTGGATTGACGGATGCCTTGCGACGGCTGGCGATCCCTTTGCGTAGGTTCAAAACAGGAACACCGCCACGGGTTCTGCGCGGGAGCATTGACTTTAGCAAAACAGAGGAGCAGCGCGGCGATTGTGAGGCGGTGCCGTTTGCGTTGGAAGGCGGAGCGCCGCGGCAACGGGCTTTGTGTTATTTAACATACACGACGGAAGAAACAAAGCGTGTGATTTTGGAAAATCTGCACCGCTCACCGCTGTTCGGGGGGCAGATTGAAGGTGTGGGTCCGCGCTATTGCCCAAGCATTGAGGATAAGGTTGTTCGTTTCCCTGAAAAAGAACGTCACCCTGTTTTTCTGGAGCCGTGCGGGATGGAAACGGAGGAGTTTTATTTGCAGGGACTTTCGTCGTCCCTGCCGGAGGACGTGCAGCTGGCGCTTTTGCGAACGATCCCGGGCCTGGAGCACTGCCATGTGATGCGACCTGCTTACGCGATTGAGTATGACTGCGTGGATCCGTTGGCGTTGCGCCCCAGCCTGGAATTCAAGAGCCTGCCGGGTCTTTTCGGCGCGGGGCAGTTCAATGGCTCAAGCGGATATGAGGAGGCAGCGGCACAAGGGCTTGTGGCGGGCATCAACGCTGCCCACAAGGTTTTGGGGCGTGAAGCGTTGGTTCTGTCCCGCATGGAATCGTATATCGGCACATTGATTGATGATTTGGTCACAAAGGGCTGCCGTGAACCGTATCGGATGATGACTTCGCGGTCGGAATGCAGACTTTTGCTGCGGCACGATACGGCGGATCGCCGTCTTTTGCCCGTTGGCTATCGACTGGGGCTTGTATCTGAGGCGCGTTGGACGGCGTTTGAGCAAAAACAGGCTGCGCTGGCAGCAGAACGAATGCGTGCGGAAACCGCAATACTACAACCAAGTGAAGCGCTGAACGCCTTGCTGGAGCGATGCGGTACGTCGCCTATCCAAAGTGGCGCCAGGCTTGCCGAGCTTCTGCGCCGTCCGCAAATGAATTATGCGGAGCTGGAAGCGTTTGACGGCACGCGCCCGGTTCTGCCGGCGGCGTGGCTGCGTGAAATTGAAACTGACCTGAAGTATGAAGGCTATATACGGCGGCAGGAGGCGCAGGTGCGCGAGATGAAGCGTTTGGAGGAGCAGCGCTTGCCGTTGGGGCTGAATTACGCCGAAATTACGGCGCTTCGGCTGGAAGCGCGTGAAAAACTCAACGCCGCCCAACCCGAAACGCTCGGGCAGGCGGCGCGGATTTCCGGGGTTAACCCGGCGGATATTTCGGTCTTGATGATTTGGCTGCATAAAAAATGACGGGAAATGGGCGAAAAGTGACTTTGATTTAATACGAGAAATCGCTGAAGCTGATTTTTACCGAGGCGGAGCCGGTGTTGTTTTTATAGGGTGTGCCGCTCATGACCAGCACTTCGCTCAGGTTGACCGTTTGGTTATACGTCACAACAAGGGAAATCAGCTTGCCTTCGCCATCCAGGCGGGCGGTGAAGATGACGCGTTCGGTGCTCTCGGAAATATCGATTGGCTCAATGGAAAACACGCCGACAAGGCTGTTGACGTTGTAGTTGTTTATCATGGAAAAGATGCGGTCGGCACTCATGTGGTCATAAACGCCGCCGTCGCCGGTTGCAAGCGCCAGGGGTCCTTTATCGATGGGCGAATCGCCGCTCACGCCGCTGCCAAAGAGCTTCTTTTGCTGGCGCGTGCTTCCGTTTTTCACGTTCAGGGTAACAAGCCAATCCGAACCGTCGCGCTTGTAGCTTACGCCGCCATCCTTCAAATCACCCATCGCGAAGGGATCGTTGCGCAGCACGTTATGCGTGTCGCCCTTATAAAAGGTAGCGGTGCGCGCGCCGCTGTTGATTGCGCTGCCAATGGATTGGAAGATCGTTTGCGAATAATCCCCCACGATGGGGAAGGTCAGCGCCGTTTGCAGGTTCGGGTCGAGCGACCAGTTCTTGTAGGTTACGAGATGATCCTTGGAAAAACCGGGCTTTGCGTTCATCACTCTTGCGATGGAATCGTTGAACGCTTTGAGCGCGCCTTCGCTGGAGTTGATGGTGATGGGGTTGGCGAAAAATTGGGTAGACTTTGGCTTTTGCGTGGTTGTTGTGGGCTTCTGCGTTGTCTTTTGCGTGCTGGGGTTTGGCGTCGCAGGTGGGTTCGTTTTACCGGATGCGGCAGCCGCCGGCGGCTTTGTTTGGCTGCTGCCCGAGGCGGAGCTGCTTGCGGGCGAAGAGCTGTCCCAAGGATAGCTCCAGCTTTCGCTGCTTGTTTCGCTTGTGGCGCTGGTTTGGCTTTCGCTGCTGCTTTCTGTCGTGCTGCGGCTGGGCAGGTTGAAGGTATCGCCGTCGGTTTGCTCCTGTTCGCCGCAGCCAAAGAAGCCTGCCGCCAGCGCGAGCGCAAACAGGATCACAATTGCTTTTTTCATGGTAAACGCACACTCCTCTTAATTGTTTAACGTTTTTTCGCGCAAAAACGGGCTGCCCCACAGCCAGCCCCTGCGGAGCCGAGCGGACGCAGCCCGTCTTTCCCCTTGCGCGCTTCACTTAGATGAACTGCTGCACGATCCGAACCACGAAATCAATCAGATCCGTAAAGGCATAGGCAACATTGCGCTCGCCGAAAATATCGCTGAGCTTCGCAATGAAGTCGTTTAGCCCGGCCGTGATGCTTTCGGAAGTGAACGAGCCGGTGAGCCAATTCACAAAGCCCTCGGCAATGTCAAAAAGAAAGCCCTCAAAAAAGTTCATTGCCTCGCGCGGGGTTTCGGGATCAAACATTGTTATGCCACCTTTCTGTCTTTTATGTTGAGGGAATACAGAAACTCCCCCTGCTTAACATGAGTATAGCATGTTTACGCAGATTTTTTTTTCTCGATAAGAATAATAAATATTAAATTTTCTGGAAAACGCGTTCCGCGCCTACCGCGCTGCTTCCAGCGCCTTTTTTCCGATATCCTTGCGGTAAAACGCGCCTTCAAAACAAATGTCTGCGGCGGCGGCATAGGCTTTTTGCAGCGCCTGCGGCAAATCCGCGCCCATGGCGCACACGTTCAGCACGCGCCCGCCCGCGGTCACAGCCGTGCCGTCCGCTGCGCGCTTTGTGCCGGCGTGGTAAATGAAGGCTTCGCCCAAAGCTCCAAACGTGATGGGGAAGCCTGTTTGGTATTTTTCCGGATAGCCGCCGGAGGCGATCACCACGCAAGCGGCGGCGCCGGGCTTCCAGCGCACCGGGCAGCGGTCGAGCGTGCCGGCCTGCACGGCGAGAAAAATATCCAAAAGCTCGCTATCCAGCAGCGGCAGCACGACCTGCGCCTCAGGGTCGCCAAAGCGGCAGTTGTATTCGATCACCTTCGGGCCCTGCGCGGTGAGCATCAGCCCAAAATATAAACAGCCCTTAAAGGGACATCCCTCGGCTTGCATGGCGCGAATGGTGGGCAGAAAAATCTCCTCCATGCACCGCGCGGCGATTTCCCGCGTGTAATAGGGGCTGGGCGCGATGGTTCCCATGCCGCCGGTGTTCAGCCCCCCGTCGCCATCCTTGGCGCGCTTATGATCGGTGGAAGCGACCATCGGCACAATGGTTTTGCCGTCGGTGAAGCTCAAAACACTGACCTCGGGTCCGGTCAGAAATTCTTCAATCACGATGGAATTCCCGCTCGCACCGAATTTTTTAGTCTCCATCATGTCGCGCACGGCGGCAAGCGCCGCAGGCTTATCCGGCGCGATGATCACGCCCTTGCCCAGCGCAAGCCCGTCCGCCTTGATAACCAGCGGGAAGGTGCTTGCCTGCTCCACGTAGGCAAGCGCGGCGTTCGGCTCCGAAAAATCGGCGAAGGCGGCGGTGGGGATGTTATATTTTTGCATAAGCGCTTTGGAGAATACCTTGCTGCCCTCAATGGCGGCGGCGGCTTTGCCGGGTCCGAAGCAAGGGATTCCCGCATTCTCCAGCAGGTCCACCGCGCCGGCGACCAATGGATCGTCCGCTGCCGGGATGGCAAAATTCACCCCGTGCGCAAGGGCAAATTCGCGGATTTTCACCAGCTCCGTTGCCTTGATATCCGGCACGCATTCGGCGATCTCCGCAATGCCGCCGTTGCCGGGGATGGCGTAAAGCTTTGCCACCGCCGGATGCTTCACCAACGCGGCGGCAATGGCGTGCTCACGCCCGCCCGAACCAATCACAAGCAGTATCACGCAAAGTCCCTCCTTGATTTTCTAGACGATTTTGCCAAAAAACACATTCAGCGTGACGACGCCGCCCAAAAGGAGCAGCACGGCTGAAAGGGCGATATAGTCGCGCGCGCGCAGACGAAGCTGCTTCATGCCGGTGCGCTCGTTTGTGCCGGTGTAGCAGCGGCTTTCCATGGCGTTGGCGAGCTCCGCCGCGCGGCGAAACGCCGATATAAACAGCGGAACCAGCACGGGCACAAAGGCCTTCACCCGCTGGAGCAGACTCCCGGTTTCCAAATTGGAGCCGCGCGATTTTTGCGCGTTCATGATTCTGTCCGTTTCTTCCACCAGCGTTGGCACAAAGCGCAGGGCAAGCGTCATCATCATGGCAAAGGCGGCGACGGGAACGCGCAGCTTGGCCAGTGGCTTGAGCAGATGCTCCAGCCCAGCGGTGAGCATCGAGGGCGTAGTGGTGTAGGTCAGCAGGGAGCTGACGAGCAGCAGGCAAAGAATCCGCACGGTTGTGAAGATTGCCGTGAATGCGCCTTCCCGCGTGACGGTAATCACCCAGCCGCGAAAATGCAGCGGGATTTGCAGCAGCGCGTGTGTGTTTTCGTCGGTGGTGTAAAGCAAATTGAGCACGCTGGTGAACACGACGAGCATGACGATCGGGCGCAGGGAGCGCAGAAGCATCCCGCCGGGCACGCGGGAAAGGAGTGCCAGCGCCAGCGCAGCCAGCGCAATCAAGCCCAACGAAAAGAAGTTACCGCAAACGAAAATGACAATCATAAAAGCGAAGGTGAGCGCAAGCTTCATACGGGCGTCGCAGCGGTGCAGCGGGGAGTCGCCCGCAAAATACTGCCCAATGGTGATGTCGCGAATCATAACAGCCCCCTTATCGCTTCCTCCGCCTGTGCGACCGTAAACACCTCCGCCGGGACGTTCACGCCCTTTTCGCGCAGCAGACGGAAAATGCGCGTGACAGGCGGAACGCTCAGACCCATGGCTTCCAGCTCCGCCGCGCGGGCGAAGACCTGCGCAGGAGTTCCGTGCATGGCCGCGTGTCCCCGATCCAGCACCAAAACGCGGTCGGCAAGCGCGGCGACGTCCTCCATGCTGTGGCTGATGAGCAGCACCGTGCGCCCTGTTTCGCGCCGAAAGCGGCGGATCATCGCGTGCATTTGCCCGCGTCCGTGCGGATCCAGCCCGGCGGTCGGTTCATCCAGCACCAAAACCTGCGGTTCCATAGCAACGACGCCCGCCACCGCCGCGCGGCGTTTTTCTCCGCCTGAAAGCTCCAAGGGCGATTTGGGCAGCAACGCCGCGTCCAGACCTACCAGCCCCGCCGCGCGGTGAACACGGGCAGCGATCTCCCCGGCGGGCAATTCCATGTTTTTCGGTCCGTAGGCGATGTCTTTTTCGACCGTTTCCTCAAAGAGCTGGTATTCGGGATACTGAAAACACAGCCCCACACGGAAGCGGGCTTCGCGGATGGCGTGCTTGTTTTCGTGGATGTTTTTGCCTTCGATGAGAACCGTGCCCGCGCTTGGCTTGAGCAGGGCGTTCAAGTGCTGCACCAGCGTGCTTTTGCCGGAGCCTGTGTGCCCGATGATCGCCAGCAGCGAGCCGCGCTCTACCGCAAGGGTGACGCCTTCCAGGGTATGCGGCGCATCCTTGCCGCCGTGCGGGTAGCGAAAGCAAAGCTCTTGCAGTTCTACGCTTACAGAGGCGTTCATGCGCCTGCCCCCTTTCGCAGCGCCGCAGCAATTGCTTCGGCGCATTGCTCTTCTGTTAAAACGCCGCTGGGCAGTGACGGCAGAACGGAGCGCAGCGCTTCGGCAAGCCGCGCGGGCGCTGGCAGCTCCAGACCGGCCGCGCGGAGCGCTTCCGGCTGTGCAAACACTTCGGCGGGCGTGCCTTGGAGCGCGAGCGATCCGCCGTCCATCACCAGCACGCGATCCGCCTGCGTGGCTTCTTCCATAAAGTGGGTGATCAGCAGTACCGTGATGCCGCGCTCTCGGTTGAGCCGCAACACGGTATCCATCACGTCGTGCCGCCCGCGCGGATCCAGCATCGCGGTGGCTTCATCCAGCACGATGCAGTCATTTTGCATTGCCAGCACTCCCGCGATCGCCACGCGCTGCTTCTGCCCGCCCGAAAGCTTATGCGGTTCCGCCAGACGGTGCTCCAGCATCCCGACCTCCGCCAGCGCGGCGTCTACCCGCCGCCGGATTTCCTCCGGCGCGACGCAGAGATTTTCCGGTCCGAAGGCGACGTCGTCCTCCACAATCGCGGCGATGATCTGGTTATCCGGGTTTTGAAAGACCATCCCCACGCGGCGGCGGATTTCAAAAAGATTCTCTTCCAGAGAGGTATCCAGACCCCCCACGCGCACCTGCCCCGCCGTGGGCGTCAGCAAGCCGTTACAGAGCTTTGCGGCGGTGGATTTGCCCGAGCCGTTGCGCCCGAGCAGCGCGACAAACGCCCCCTGCTCCACGGCAAAGGAAAGCGCGCGCGCTGCCGGAGACGATTCGCCCTCCACGGCATAGTGAAAGCTAACGTTATCAAATGTGATCAGCGGGCTTGGCATCGTTGCTTCCTTCCTGTGTTTTTGACCAACCGAAGAATAGTATAGCACGCAAACGGTCATTTGTAAAGCCGCCGGCAAAAGGTTCCACGATGCGCGGCATTTGCAAAAAAGCGAAGCAATCACAGAAAAAACAGCGGAAATTATGCGATATTGCAGAAAATGTTTCTGTTGCACCGGATTTCCGGTGCGGCACTGCCGTTTTCTGCCCGATGGATGAGGGGGTGTTGGTTTGGCAAAGCGTGAGGATGTGAAAACGGAAGGCGAATTGACGGCGCAGGAGCGCCTTTTCTGCGCGCTCTACCGCCAAACGCGCAACGGGCGCGAAGCCGCCGCGCAGGCGGGCTATTGCAAAAAGCCGCACAAGGTCGCCGTGGAGCTTTTGGCGCGGGAGAGCATCCGCCGTGAGTTGACGCGGGCGGAGCCGGAGGGTGCGCTCCGCGCGGAGGTGCTGGCGGGATACCGCCGCCTTGCGTTTGGGATGGGAACCGACGCGCTGCGGTTGCTCTTTGCGGATACGGACGAGCCGCCCACCCCCGAAGCATTGGCGGAAATGGACATCTTCAATATCTGTGATATCAAACGCCCCAAGGGCGGCGGGCTGGAGGTTAAATTTTTCGACCGCTGTGAAGCGCTGCGGCGGCTGGAGGCGCTGGGCGGCGCGGCGGAGAACGAGGTGGGTGAAAAATCCTTTTACGCGGCGATCGAGCGTTCCGTCCAAACGGAGCGGGAGGAGGTTGCGGGGGAATGACGCTGCGGCAGATTCAGCGGTTTTCAAGCAAGCAGCTGCTGGCGCTCAACTGGTGGCATCCCGGCGGGGAGCACGCCGATTGCGACGCGGTGATTTGCGACGGCGCGGTGCGCTCCGGCAAAACTATGTGCATGGGGATTTCCTTCATCGGCTGGGCGACGGCGGCGTTCCGTGGCTGCAGCTTTGCGCTTTGCGGCAAAACGGTCACCTCCCTGCGGCGCAATGTAGTGACACCGCTGCTGCCGCTGCTGCGGGAGCTGGGGTTTATCTGCACCGAAAAGCGCAGCCAAAGCCTCATCGAAATAGAATATGGCGGGCGGCGCAACCGTTTTTATCTTTTTGGCGGCAAGGATGAAGGCTCGGCGGCCTTGATTCAGGGCATGACGCTGGGCGGCGTTTTGCTGGATGAGGTCGCGCTTATGCCGCGCTCCTTCGTGGAGCAGGCGATTGCCCGCTGTTCGCTGGAAAGCTCCAAGCTTTGGTTCAACTGCAACCCGGAATACCCCGCGCACTGGTTCCATACGGAATGGATTTGCAGGGCGGCGGAAAAGAACTGCCTGTATCTTCACTTCCGCATGGAGGACAATCCTTCCTTAAGCCCCGCGATGCTGGAGCGTTACAAAAAGCTCTACAGCGGCGCGTTTTACGCGCGGTTTGTGGAGGGGCGCTGGTCGGCGGCGGAAGGGCTGGTTTACCCGATGTTTTCCGCGGAAAAGCATGTTTTTGACGATCCGCCCGCCGTGTGCGAGGCTTATTGGATTTCCTGCGATTACGGCACGGTGAACCCGGCTTCCTTTGGCTTGTGGGGCTTGGCGGGCGGGCGGTGGCACCGTTTGCGCGAATATTATTGGGACAGCCGCAAGTGCGGCGAGCAACGCACGGATGAGGAGCATTACGCCGCGCTGGAAGCCTTGGCAGGCGCGTACCCCTTGCGCGGCGTGATCTGCGATCCCTCCGCCGCCAGCTTCCTGGAGTGCATTCGCCGGCACGGGCGGTTCACGGCAATCCCCGCCAACAACGATGTGCTGTACGGTATACGCCGCGTTGCCGACGCGCTGCAGGAAAACCGGCTTGCGATCCACCGGGATTGCGCGGATTGCCTGCGTGAGTTTTCGCTTTACCGCTGGGAACCCGGCGGCGGGAAGGACGCGCCGCGCAAGGAAAACGACCACGCGATGGACGATCTGCGCTATTTCGTTACCACGGCTTTGCGCGGCGAGAGCACAGGCGGCTTGTTCGCGACCGTGCGGCGGGGCGGCGGGTAAGGTTGCTTCGGCAACAAGCCGCGTGTTGATTTCTGCCATTGAGCGCAGTATAAAATCTTGGATTGGAGTGATCTTATGCCCGAAAATTCTGTTTTTTGGCGCAGACGCAAGCGGGCGGAGGCGCGTTCACCCGCGATCGCCCTTGCCGCGCGGAACGGGAAAGCCGCCGCCTTCCCGCTGCTGCACGCAGGTGAGACGAGCGCTTGCCCAACGCACGCGGAGCAAGCATACCCCGGGGCGCAGGCGCGGCTGTATTACGCGCTGCGCGAAGCCGTGCCGCTCATTGACGCGGCGGTGTTCCATTTGGTGCGATTGCTGGGGGGCTTTCACGTGACCTGCGCCGAACCCCGCGCGGAGCATTGGCTGCGGGAGCAGCTGGCCCTGCTGCCCGTCGGCGGCAACCAGCAGGGCATCGCGGCGTTCGTGAGCACGTATTTTGAGCAGCTGTTAACCCTCGGCACGGCGGTGGGGGAGCTGATCTTGCGCGAGGACGGCACGCCCGCCGCGCTTTGGAACGCGCCCCCGGAGGGCGTCACGCTGCGCCGCGCGGCGGACAAAATCGGCGTTATGGTCTGCACGGGGGAGGGGGAGGACGCACGCCCTGTGCCGTACCCGGAGCTGGTGTATCTGAGCGTGTTAAGCCCAACGCCCGGTGCGCTGGCGGGCAATTCCCTGCTCAAGGGCTTGCCGTTTGTGAGCGGCGTGCTGCTGCAGATTCTTGAAACGCTGGGGCAGAACTGGGAGCGGTTGGGCAATGTGCGGTTTGCCGTCACATATCAGCCCGGCGGCGACCCCGCCGAACGTATCCACACGCAGGACCGCGTGCAGGAGCTGGCCGAGCAATGGGAAAACGCTATGCGCGAGGGCGCGGGCGTGCGGGATTTCATCGCGGCAGGCAATGTGGGCATCAAAGTGATTGGCGCGGAAAGTCCGCTGCCGGATTGTGAGATCCCGCTGCGCCAGCTACTGGAGCAGATCGTAGCGAAAACCGGCTTGCCGCCGTTCCTTTTAGGGCTGAGCTGGTCGAGCACTGAGCGCATGAGCAGCCAGCAGGCGGATTTGCTGACCAGCGAGCTGGAGAGCTACCGCCGCATCCTGAATCCGGTGCTGCTGCGCATTTGCGCAACGCTTTTGGCAAGCAGGGGTGTCGCCGCGCCCTGCGAGGTTATCTGGGAGGACATCACCTTGGCCGACGAGGTGGAGCAAGCGCGGGCGGCGCTTTTGCGTGCGCAGGCGCTCCGGCTGGCATCGGCATAAAGCGATTATTTGAACGGAGGAAACCACCGATGGACATCCAAAAAAACAGCCTTCCCGCGCCTTCCCCCTGCACGCCGACGGCGGCGGAGCTGCGGCTGATCCACACCTTCACGCGGGCGGAGCTTGCCGCGGAGGAGCTGTATGTCTTCCGCGCGGCGCTTTGCGACAACGAAATCGACCGTGACGGCGAACGTTTCCCCACAGAGAGCCTGGTGAAGCTGGCGGAGCTGTTCCCCGGGAAAACCGGGCTGTTTGATCACAGCATGAGAGCCGCGGATCAGTGCATGCGCGTTTACTCGGCGGAGGTTGTGACCGACGCACAGCGCAAAAACAGCTTGGGCGAGCCTTATGCGGCGCTTGTGGGAAAGGTATACCTTTTGCGCGGCGAGAGCACGGCGGCGCTGTGCAAGCAGATTGACGCGGGTATACACAAGGAAATCAGCGTGAGCTGCGCGGTGAAGCGCGTTCGCTGCTCTGTTTGCGGCAAGCCCTTCGGGCGGGAGGGCTGCACCCACCGCAAGGGGGAGAAAACGGACGGCGTACCCTGCCACGCGCTGCTGGAGGAACCGACGGACGCTTACGAATTCTCGTTTGTCGCCGTCCCGGCACAGCCCGGCGCCGGTGTGACCAAGGCATATGCGCAAGAGGATATCCCACAGGAAAGGAGGATGCAAACCATGGAAGATTTGCGTAAATTTCTGGACGCATGCGGCGGCGGCGCGGTGGAGCTGCAGCCGGAAGCCGCGCAAGCCATGCGCAAGGAGCTAAGCGAGCTGGAGGCGCTTGCGGAGGATGGGCGCGGCTACCGCGAAGCGCTGCAAGCCCGCGTTTGCAAGGCGTCGTTGGGCGCGCTGCCCGCGCTGGAGCAGGAGCTGCTGCGGCGCATGTGCGCTCCGCTGGCAAGCGGCGAGCTGGAAGCCCTTGCCCATGCGCTTGAAAAGCAGACGGGCAAGCTGATTCCCCTACGCCCGCAGCTTTGCCCGCCCGCGCAAAAAGCAGCGGAAGTTGAAAACCAAGGCTATCAGTTTAATTAGGACACACGGAGGCAAACGCGTTCCACAGCGAAAGCAGACAAAAAAACATATGAAAAAAGGAGAACCACACCATGGCTTATGACAATCTAAAGCTGGAAAAATCCTTTTACGGCAGCCCAAAGGGCTTTGCGGGCGCGCTGGAAAGCGCCGACCCCACCGAGCAATACCGGGGCACGGCGTTGGGTGAGCTGGATGCTTATGAACGGCAGCTGAAGCGCTTTGGCATCCACGTGAGCGGCGCGGGCAGCGATCGGGTCGAAAAGTTCTTCCAGACCGCCGAAACCGCAACGCTCTTCCCGGAATACATTGCCCGCGCCGTGCGGCGCGGCATGGAGCGCGCGGATGTGCTGCCTCGCATTACCGCGACCACCACACAGTTCAGCGGCGTGGATTACCGCTCCATTGAAACCGCCGCCGGCACCGGCGACCCGCAGGCGGCGATCGGCGAGGCCGCGCAGTTACCGGAAACCCTTGTGCGAAACAAAACGGTACTCACAACGCTCAAAAAGCACGGGCGGCTGCTTTCGGCAAGCTATGAGGCGATCCGCTTCCACCGCTTGGAGCTGCTGACCGTCGCCCTGCGCCAAATTGGCGCGGAAATTGCGAAAACCGTGCTTGCCGATGCGGTCGTCGTCTTGAGCGGTAACGCGCAAAGCGTGGATATGGCGGGCGCCGCCCCGGTCTACAACGACCTGCTGAGCGTTTGGAACAGCATGGAGCCGTTTGCTCTGACCACGCTGCTTGCCCCTGCCGCGCAAATGCAGCAGTTGCTTGCGCTCCCGGAGCTGCGCGACGCAGCCGCAGGGTTGAACTTCCATGGCAGCGGGCAAATGGTCACGCCCCTGGGCGCGGAGCTGATCAAATCCGACGCGGTGCCGGCAGGCAGCATTCTTGCGCTGGATAAAAACGCGGCGCTGGAGATGGTCACGGCGGGCGGCATCGTTACGGATTACGACAAGCTCATCGACCGCCAGCTTGAGCGTGCGGCGATCACCACGACGGTGGGCTTTGCAAAAATCCACGCAGGCGCAGTGAAGGTTTTGGCATAAGCGCCAAAGGGCAGGGATACGGTACGCCGTATCCCTGCCGGGGTTATCAACTGAAGGGGGAAGTAAGGATGAGCCAGGCGACTGTTTTGGGGCAGCTCCGGCTGCTGATGGATTTGGACGACAGCACGGCGGCGGAGGCTCTGCCGTATTGCGCCGCCGCGCTCGCGCAGCTACACCCGATGCTCAGGGACGGGGCGGATATGAACGACCCGCGCGTTGACCGTGCCGCCGCAGGGATTGCCTATTGCCTGCTGCTGCAGCGCGCCGAAAGCCGCCAGGCGGCGCAGGAGCGCATTCAGAGCTTTAAGGCGGGCGATATTTCCGTCACCAAGGCTTCGGACGACGCCGCCCTTCTGCAGCGCTTTGCCCGCGCAGAGCAGCTCCGGAAGGAAGGCATGGAGGGCGTTCGGGCGTTGCTGCGGGATACCGGCTTTGCGGCTTGCTCCACCGCCTTCCGGAAGGAGGGCGCGGCATGACGGAAGCAACCGGGGTTGCGGAAATCCTGCGCCGTTATGGGCGCACGGCGGCGCTTTGCCTGCCCGACGGCTGGCGAAGCCCCGCCTTCGGCGCGTTTATCCAGCCGCTGCGCTATAAAAACAAGATGTATCTGGGCGGGGTAAACACGCGCATCGGCTTTAACAGCGAGGGCTACTATCTTTATTTGGGACCGCCGGAGCATGATTTGAATCAGCTCGGGCGCGCGGCGACCATCGAATGCGGCAGTGAAAGCTACACGGTGGACCGTGCCGAAACGGTATATTGCGGCGACACGCCCAGCCACGTCTGGGCAATTATTCGCAGCATTGTCGATTGACAGTGCGCCCTAGACGAGGGAAAACGGACGGAGGGATACAATGAGTGCTATCAGTGCGATGCCGGAGGCAATCGCCCAATGGCTCAGCGCGCGCGCGGAGCTTGCGGGCATCGGCTTTTTGACCGAATATCCGGCGCTCAGCAAGGCGGTTCCTTTGCGCCGCGCAATGGTCGCCGTCGGCGTGGACGCGGTGGAATTGACCGATAAATTTGTCGCCAACGACGACGGCGTTTTGGAGCGGCAGGAGTATTGCCGCACGGCGGATATCCGTCTGCGCCTGGATATTCACGTGCCCTATGCCGAGGGCGGTGCGCGCTGCCATGAGATTTTTGCCCTTGTGCTGGATCTGCTTAGCTTTGCCAGCGATTTGGAGATCCCGGCTTCCGGCTGCGGCGAGATAAAATCCCAGCGGGATACCGACGCCTTCGTGCTGGAAGCGTGGGCGCAGATCGTAGCGGATTTTTGCCCCGCGGAATCCACGGGGCTGGTGCTCAGCTCGTTCATCAGCAAGGAGCTGCTTTGCGGCGGGCACATCGGCGACGCCGCGATCCATCTTTCCGCCGCGCAGGCGGCGTGGGTCAACAGCCCCTGCCGCGCGGGCAGCTATACCGGCAACGGCGTGGCCTCGCGCACGGTGGAGGTCGTGGGCGGGCAGCCGCGCGCGGTGGTCGTCTTTGCGAAGGATCTGCCGCTGATCACCCCAAGCTTCACGGGCGGCGTGACGCAGAATTACTTCGGGTTCGCCACTGCGGGCGGCGGCTCCATGGGCATTGAGCTGGCGTCCGCCGGCTTTCGTTTAAAGAGCGGAAGCAGCGTCAATGCCGGGACAAATCAGGCCGCGCTGAACCAAAGCGCCACCGCCTATTGCTATTTTGCGTGGATGTAAGGCTGTGCCAACGGTCAAACAGAAAAGCCGCCCCGGTCTTCGGGGCGGCTTTTGCGTTGTCGCGTTTGTTTTGTGTGTGCTGTTTATTTGAATTCCTTGCTCGCGACCACCTCGCCGCTGCTGTTCAGGAACTCAAGGACGACTGCGCTGATGTCGTAGCCGGCGTTCTTGAAGGCGCCGATTTGCCCGCCGTAGGTCTGCCCGGCGGCGTCAAGCGCGGCTTGCAGCGCTTCTTGGGGGAGATCCATGGCGTAGGTGTAAGAATAAATCAGCTTGCTGCCGTCTGCTTTGACCTTGATGCTGTATTGCCCTGCGGACGCGGCATTTGCGGCCTCAAGCGCTTTGTTTTGCTCCGCGACCAGTGCTTCCAGCGTGGCGGGTGCGTTGTTGTTGTCGCCGTTGGGCGCGTCCGCTTTCTCGGGGGCGGTTGTGGTGACCTCGGTCGTGGTGGCTTTGGTCGTCGTGGGATCCGGATCCTTAGACGAGCAAGCCGTGAAAGCGACGGCGCCAACGGCAAGGGCGAGAACCAACAGGAGCGCGGAAATCCTTTTCTTCATGTGAATGACCTCTCTCTTTTGTTGTGTATCACGGGTAGGCGTAACCCGCAACCGAGTCATTATAGCACGGCTTTTTGAAAAACGCAAGACTTTTTGCGCGATTTCTTGCGTTTTCGGAGGGTTTATGCTATGATAATTGCGCAAGGGATTTTTGGCGCGGCGACGGCGCCGCAGCATATAGGGGAAGGCGGCGCTTTTTATGCACATCAAGCCTCTCATCCGCGATACGCGCAAGCAGATCTATCGCGCAAGTTCGATCCTTTTCATTGTGCAGCTGTTTGGCGCGCTGGGCGCGGGCTTCTTTTTTGTGGTGCAAAGCATTCTGGGTGTGGATGGGCTGCTTGGCGCGATAGAAAGCGAAAACGAACCGATCCTTTGGTTCATCCTCTTTTGGGGCACGGATTTTTTTGCCGTCGCCCTGTGCGCGGTCCTGTGCTATTTGATTGCCGGACTGCCGGGGCTTGCGCCCGGGCTGGCGCTTTCGGTTTATTTTGCGCATTTTGCGGGCGATGCGCCTATCACTGCGGCGGACGGCTATTTCGCCTTCTTCGCCACGCCGCGCAACGGCGGCGGCGGTGTGAATATCGGTTATATGGGCTTCTTTTTGATGGCGCTGCTGTGCGCGTTGCTCATCAAGCTGCTTTATGCCGGCTGGAGCGAGGTCAAGGCGCGCCTGGGGCGGCGGCTGGATTGCCTTTTGGCGCGGCTGCGCAAAAAAACCAAAGCGCTGCCGCCAACGCTTACGGGCGAACAGGTGCTGGAAAACGCCGACCTGATCGTTTTGGTGCTGCTGATCCCCGTGGTGAGCGCGGCGCTGACCTTTATCGCCGTGCGCTATGGCATTCAGAAGCCCTTCGGCGCGCTTGCCCAAAGCATTGCCGCGCCGCTGGCGGAATTGGCGGAGAGGCATATCTGGCTGGCGGGTATCGTTCTGGGACTGCTGGCGGGCTTTGATATCACGGGACCGATGAGCATGGCGGGCTTTGCCGCGGCGAGCGCGGTCTTTTTGCAAACGGGGAGCGCGCGGCTGCTGACGATCTACGGCGCGTGCTTTATCGCCACGGGCTGGGCGCCGCTTTTTATGGTGCTGCTGGCAAAAAAACGCAAAAAGCTCCCGGCGGATACGGACGACTTCAATCTTGCGATTGCCGGACCGACCAACGCGTTTTTTGAAAACATCAAATTGACCGTCGCCTTCAGTATGCCCTTCGCCATGCGCAGCCCGCTCACGGTGATCCCCGGTTTGATGGCGGGCGGCGCGTTCACGGGCTTGGCAACTGCCGCCATGGGCATTGTGAATGGTTCCTATCAGCCGGACGCGCCAACCAAATACGCGCTCGGCAAGCCTCTGCGGGAGCTGCTTGCGCGCGGTGAAATCTATCTTTCGTTTTCCCTGCCGCTGCGTTCGGGGGATTGGCTGCACTGCCGCCTCCCGCTGTTTTTGAACATCCTGGCGGGCGGCGCCGTCGGCGGGCTGGTGATGTATTGCCTGCGCACCGTCCAGGTCAAGCGCCAAAAACGGCGCGGGACGTTCGTTCAAGCGCGGGGCGATATTGTCGCCGAGCTGCGCGGGCTTGCAAAAAAGCGGCTTGCGGGGTTAAAATAAGCATGGACTAAATAAATATCGCGAGGAAGTGCGCCGATGAAACACTATCCGGCAGGCGACAGCCACAGGTTTTTGGATTCCGCTATGGTTTCCCGTCATACCAAACGCAGGCGGCGGCGCTTCCGTCTGACGGCGGCGCTTTTATGCGTCTTGCTGTGCGTCGGCGCCGGTGTCGCGGGCATTCACTTTTACGTCGGCCGCGCCGAGGGCGACCGCGTCTTAACGCCGGAGCAGGCGTCCGCGCTGCGGGATGTGGATTGCATCCTTGTGCTTGGCTCGCCCGTAGGCAGCGGCGGCGCGATCCCCCCGTTGCTGGAAAATCGGCTGCGTGTCGGCGCTGCGCTGTATAACGCGCAGGTCGCTCCGGTGCTGCTTTTGAGCGGCGACGACGGGAAAGACCGCAGCAATGAAACCGCCGCTATGCGGCAATACGCGGTGGACGCGGGCGTTCCTTCGCAGGATGTATATGTGGATCGCGCGGGCTATTCCACCTACGAATCCATATACCGCGCCAAGCAGGTGTTCGGCGCGCGGCGTGTTTTGATTGTTACGCAGGGCTTTCACCTGCCGCGCGCGCTTTATATTGCGCAGCGCCTGGGGCTGGAAAGCTGGGGCACGCCGAGCGACCTGCAAGACTACGGCAACGCGTCTTATCTTGCGCTGCGTGAATATGCCGCCCGTTGCAAGGACTTTGTGCTGTGCATCTTCAAAGCCGCCCCGGCGGATACGGGCGAGCGCTATTCCTTTCTCGAAAACACGGGCGACGATACGCTCCCTGCGGAATCGCGTGCATAGAAGCCCCGCGCGCGGGCAAAGCTATGGGCAGGTGCTTTGGTTGCCGCGAAGGAGGTGTGGGGCGATGCCGGGTTCTGTTTTGCTTTGCGCGGCGCCTTGGTGCGCGGTGAGCCGCCGCATGGCGCTGGCGCTGGCGGGGTTCACTGCCCAAAACGAAGGCGCGCGTAGCTTCCGCCGGCTGGATGTGGATGCTGCGCCGGAGCTTTTGGAGCAATACGGGCTGCGCGTTTTGCCGACGCTTCTGTTTCTGGATGCGCAGGGGCGGGAGCGCGCGCGCGTTGAAGGCGAGTGCGGGGAGGCGGAGCTTGCGGCGGGGGGATAGCCCGCTGCGGGGCACCCCGCGGCGCGGGGCGGCATAGGATGGCACAGGCGGTGAGCGTATTTGCCGCTTGAAAGGATGAAGCCTGTGAATGCCCTGCAAACCAAGCCGTTTGATGCTGCTGCCGCGATTGCCTACGCACAGCAATGGGCGACGGCGCGTAACCCGAAATATGCCGATTTTGAAACGATGGGCGGCGATTGCTCCAATTACATTTCGCAGTGTCTGCTTGCCGGCGGCGCGGTGATGAACGAAACGCCGGATACCGGCTGGTATTACCGCTCTTTGAACAGCCGCGCGCCTGCGTGGAGCGGCGTGCTGTTTTTGTGGGATTTTTTATTGAACAACAGGGGGCGCGGGCCCTTTGGGCATGAGATCCCCTTGGAGCAGGCGCGACCGGGCGATATCATACAGCTTAAATTCGCGGGGAAGCCCGATTTTTCGCACACCGTTCTGGTGATTTTCGCAAGCGACCCGGCGGCGCCCGGTAACGTGCTTGTGAACGCGCACAGCTACGATTGCGCCGACCGCCCGCTGGATAGCTACAGCTATGTTGCCGCCCGCGCGCTGCGCGTGGACGGCGTTCGCGCGTAGCGCGCTTTCGCGGCAGGCTCAGCTATTGCATTGTGGCGGGGCTTGATGGCTTGAAGGTTCTTTTTTTGCGGAAAAGTAAATGCTGTTGCCGTGGCGCGCCGCGCGAAAATGCTTGCTTTTCCCGACATTTGTGCTATAATGTCTTAAAGTACGTGAAACCGGAGGGCTTTGGCATGGCGAAGGACGTAATCATCCCCCTGGATTTTGCAAGTGCGCAGGAAGCGTTTGCCTTTCTGTCACTTTTCCCGGCGGGCGAAAAACCTTTCGTGAAGATCGGTATGGAGCTGTTTTATGCCGAAGGACCGGCGGTCGCGCGGGAAATCAAGGCGCGGGGGCACCGGCTCTTTTTAGATCTTAAGCTGCACGATATACCCAACACGGTGAAAAAAGCGATGATCTCCCTGCGCAATTTGGATGTGGATATCTGCAACCTCCACGCCGCCGGCGCGGGCGAAATGATGCGCGCGGCGCTTGAGGGGCTGACCCGCCCGGATGGCACACACCCGCTCCTGATCGCCGTGACGCAGCTAACCTCCACCAGCCAAGCGCAGATGAACGGGGAGCTGCGCATCCCCGGCACGGTGGAAGAAACAGTGCTTGCCTACGCGCAGAACGCGAAAAGCTGTGGGTTGGACGGAATCGTCTGCTCACCGCTGGAGGTGCCGGGGGTGAAAGCTGCGTTCGGCACGGAATTCCTGACGGTTACGCCCGGCGTGCGCTTTGCCGACAGCGAGACGGACGACCAGAGCCGCATCGCCACCCCCGCAAAAGCGCGGCAGCTTGGTTCGGATTATATTGTTGTTGGCAGACCCATCACAGCCGCCGCCGATCCCTTAGCGGCATACCGCCGCGCGATGCGGGCGTTTTTGGGCGATGCATCGTAGGCGACGGGAGGAGTTCGGCATGGCGTCTTTTTTTTCGCTGCTTTCCCGCATGAAATATATATCCCGCTGGGCCTTGATGCGCAACGCGCAGCCGGAAAACCTGAGCGAACACAGCTTGGATTGCGCCTTGCTGTGCCACGCACTTGTGGTGCTGCAAAACAAGCGCTTCGGTGGGGAGCTGAACGCCGAGCGCGCCGCGCTGCTGGCGTTGTTCCACGATGCCCCGGAGGTGCTCACGGGGGATTTGCCGACGCCCGTGAAATATCACAGCGCCGCCCTGCGGGCATCCTATGGCGCGGCGGAGGCAAGCGCTTGCAAGGCTCTGCTGCAGCTGCTCCCGCCGGATTTGCGTTCCGCTTACGCCCCGCTGCTGGAACCGCAGGAGGAGGACGCGCCGCTTTGGAGGTTCGTGAAAGCGGCGGATAAGATCAGCGCGCTTGCCAAGTGCATTGAGGAGCGCAAGGCGGGCAACGGCGAATTCCGCGCGGCGGAGCGGGCGACCCTTGCCGCCCTGAAAGCGATGCAAATGCCGGCGGCGGATTGTTTCGTGCGCGAATTCCTGCCCGCTTATGAGCAGCCGATTGATGTTATGCTGGAGGGCTGACTCCTTTTCTTCCCAAGAAAAGGGGAGGCGGCTTCAAGACCGATAGAGGAGGAAGAGCGATGCATTGCAAGGAATGCGGCAACCATATAAAGGATAACGCAAAGCGCTGCAAGCATTGCGGAGCGTCCGTATATGCGGGCGCTCCTGCGCCACCGGCACGGTCGGGTGGTCACGCGCCGCAGATGCCGCAATGGCGATATAGGCAAAACAACTCCAAGGCAAAGAAAAAGCAGCGTCGGCTGCTTATCTGCGTCATCCTCTGCTGGTTTTTGCTGCTGTTCGTTTGGGTTTTTATCGGTGTGCTGCGGCGCGGCGCTTCCCATGCGGGCGCAGCTCATATTGATTTCCCCCAAGAAACATACGCATATGCGCGCAAGCCTGAAAGGGAGGGCGTTCCGCTATGAAAAAACCGTCGCGCATCTATACCGTCGCAACCGCGCATCTGGACACCTCCTGGCATTGGACGCTGGAAAAAACCGTTGCCGAAATGCTCCCGGCAACGCTGACAAAAAATTTTGCGCTGTTCGAAAAGTATCCGGAATATGTGTTTTCTTTTGAGGGCGCGTACCGCTACGCGCTGATGGAAGAATATTACCCGGAGCTGTTTGCCAGGCTGCGGGAATATATCGCGCGGAACCGCTGGCGCGTGGCGGGCAGCTGCTGGGAAAACGGGGACGTCAACATCCCTTCGCCCGAGGCGCTCTTTCGCAATATACTGCTGGGCAACGATTATTTTGAAGAAAAGTTCGGCAAGCGCTCCAAGGATATTTATCTGCCGGATTGCTTTGGCTTCGGCGCGGCGCTGCCCGGCGTGGCGGCGCACGCAAACCTTTTGGGCTTCACCACGCAGAAGCTTGCCTGGGGCAGCGCAAGCCCCGTCCCCTTCGGCTTGGGCAATTGGGTCGCCCCGGACGGGCGAAGCATCCTTGCCTGCCCGGATGGCGGCAATTACACCGCCTGCCTACGGAAGGTGCGCAAGCACGCAAGCATGCGCCTCAAGCTCGGCAGGCAGCTGCGGCAGGGGCTGTTCCCCGGAGCGCTGCTGCTGCACGGCGTGGGCGACCAAGGCGGTGCGCCCAAGGAAAGCTCCGTGCAAGCCGTCGTGCGCGAAATAGCGCGGAACGGCGCATCGGCGCGGCAGGTGCTTTCCGCCGGAAGCGACCAGCTGTTCCGGGATATTGCCGCCGCGCCGCTTGCCGTGCGGAACGCTCTGCCCGGCTTCCGGGGCGAATGGCTCTTAACGGATCACGGCGCGGGCTGCTACACCTCCCGCGCGTGGAGCAAGCGCTGGAACCGCAAGGCGGAGCAGCTGGCGCTTGCCGCCGAGAGCGCCGCCTGCTTTGCGGATATGGCGGGACGCATGGCATACCCCAAGCAGGAGCTGAACACGGCGTGGCGGCGCGTGCTCGCTCATCATTTTCACGATGATATAACAGGCACCTCCAACGAAATCAGCTATGTGCGCAACTGGAACGACCTCTTCGTTTCGCAGCAGCAATTCGCCGAGACGCTGCGGGCGGGCGTTTCAGCCGTCACCGCGGCAATGGACGCGGGCTTTGCCGTCGGGCGACCGGCGGCAGTGTGCAACACCACGCAATGGGCGCGGAGCGAAGCCGTGCGACTCGCGCTGCCGCAGCGCATCCGCGGCGAAGCCGTGCGTGTCGTGGATGCCGAAGGGCGCGAATATCCCGCGCAGGTGAGCGCGGAAGGCGAAGCGGTGCTGTTTTTGGCGACTGTGCCGCCGCTGAGCGTGACGCTGTTTGACGTGCAGCTTGGGGAAAGCCTGCAAGCGGGTGAAACGGCGCTGCGGGCGGACGGGCGCACGCTGGAAAACCAATACATACGCGCCCGCGTGGATGAAAACGGTGATATTTGTTCGCTTTATGACAAACGCCGCGCGTGCGAATGCCTTGCCGCGCCGGTGCGCCTGGCGTTGTTTGATTTTGACGGGCAGCCGCGCTATCCGCAATGGGAGCTATGCTACCAAGATTTGGCGCGCCGCCCGGCGGAATATCCCGCCGCGCCGGAGCTACGGCTGCTTGAAAGCGGACCTGTGCGCGCCGCGCTGCAAATCATCCGGCACGCGCGTAAATCCACCTTTACGCAAACCCTGCTGCTCGACGCCGCCTCGGAAGCCCTGCGCGTGGAATGCGAAATCGACTGGCATTCCCTGCGCACGCTGTGCAAGGTGGAAGTTCCCTGCGCCGCCGCAAGCCGGGAGGCGGCGTACGATATCGGCTTCGGCGTGGTGCGGCGCGGCAGCAACCGCCGCCGGCTCTATGAGGTCCCGGCGCAAGCCTTTGCGGATATCAGCGACGCAAACGGCGGCTTAACCGTCCTGAGCGACAGCAAAACAGGCTGGGATAAGCCCGGCGGTCACACCCTGCGCCTGACCGCGCTTTACAGCCCGCGGGCAAGCCGCGCCGATTCTCATGTGCTGGATTTCGGGCGCAACCGTTTCGCCTTTGGGCTGCACCCGCACAGCGGCGATTGGGCGGCGGGCGACGCACCCCGCGCGGGCGCGCTCTTTAATCAGCCGCTATCCGTCTTTTGGGCGCAGGGCGCCCGGATGCCCGGCGAGACCGCAAGCGGCGAAACGCAAGCCTGCTTTGGCAAAATCAGCGAAGGCATCCTGCTGCGCTGCCTCAAAAAAAGCGAACAGGGCGGGGAATATATCCTGCGGGTGCAGGAGGGCTACCAAAAAGCCTGCCCGCTGGGAAGAATCCGTTTGGGCGAGGGGATCACCGGGTTTCGCGAGGTTTATGCTTCCGAAGAACCGCGGCCTGTGCCGCCGAGCTGTGCATATCTGGAAAATGGCACGCTTTGCCTAAGCCTTGAGCCATTTGAAATCCGTACCTTTGCCCTTCAAATCAAGGAAGCGCCGCGCAGCCTGCCGGCGCAGCTGCCTGTTGCGCTGCCCTACAATTGCCGCGTGGCTTGCGGGCAGGGGGAAAACGGCGGCGCGGCAGCAAGCCTTCCCGCCGAACAATTCCCGGTGACGGTCTATGCGGGCGGCGTGCAATACCGGCTGGAGAACGCCGCGCTGGAGAACGCCGTGCGCTGCGCTGGGCAATCCCTTGAGCTGCCCGCCGGGCGGGAGCTGCGGCTGCTGCTGGCTTCTTTTACCGAGGATTGCGAGGTCGCCTTCACGGTGGACGGACAAGCGCACGCGCGCACGGTTCGCAGCGCCCTGCGCCCCCTCGGGCACGGCGATTTACCGGGCATGGCGTTGAGCGGCTATGCAAAGGCCGCCGCTCCGGCGCTGGAGTTCACGCATCTGCACGATGCCGCAGGGAAGGATCTGGTTGGCAGGCAGGCATTCTTCTTCACCGTGGAGCTTCCCCTGCCCGCGCGCCCCTGCGGGCTTTTGCTGCCGGATGCGGAGCATGTGCTGCTTCTGGCGGCGACGGTATGCGCGCAGAGCGCGGCGCAATTTGCCGCGCAGCCCTATGATACGTTCTCTGCCCGCCCGCAGGCGGAGTGTGGGATGCAGCTAACGCCTGCCGAAGCCGCCGCGAAAAACGCGAAGCAGCGCTACCGCAAATGCCGCCAGAACGCGACGGTCGCGCGTAACTTTCTCCGCGCGAAATGGCAGGTGCATTTTTCACGGAGGAACGGCTGATGCGTGAGCTGGATTGCAAACGGATTGAAGACGCGGTGGCGCGGCTTTGCGTCGAGGCAAATTTACATCTGCCGGCGCCGCTGCGGACGCGCCTCCTCCAAGCCGAGGCGGCAGAGGAGAGCGCTTCGGCAAAAGAAATCCTAAAGACTTTGCTGCGCAACCTGGAAGCGGCGGAGCGATTGCGGCTGCCCATTTGCCAGGATACCGGCATGGCGGTCGTGTTTGCCGATTTGGGGCAGGAGGTGCACATCACCGGCGGCGACTTTACGCAAGCCGTCACGCGCGGCGTCGCCAAGGGCTACAAGGAAGGCTTTCTGCGCTGCTCCATTGCGGAGGATCCGCTGCGGCGCAAAAACACGGGGGATAATACGCCCCCGGTGGTACACCTGCGGCTTGTGCCGGGCGATACGCTGCGCCTTGCCGTCGCGCCCAAGGGCTTCGGGAGCGAAAACATGAGCCGCCTGCAAATGCTTACGCCCGCCGACGACGCGGACGCCGTTGTTGCTTTTGTGCTGGAAACCGTGCGCCTTGCCGGGAGCAACCCCTGCCCGCCGATTGTGCTGGGCGTCGGGCTTGGCGGTAATTTCGAAAGCTGCGCGCTGCTTGCCAAGCGCGCGCTTTGCCGCGCCGCCGGGCAGCAAAACGCCGATCCGTATTACGCGGCGCTCGAAGCGCGGATTTTGCGGGAGGTCAACGCGCTCGGCATCGGACCGCAGGGCTTTGGCGGGCGTACCACCGCGCTTTGGGCGGCGGTTGAAGCCGCGCCAACGCATATTGCGGGGCTGCCTGTGAGCGTGAACATCGGCTGCCATGTCACGCGCCATGCCGAAACGGTGCTGGCGTGACGCGCTCGTAAGTATTCGCGCCGCTGCCCGCTTTGAGCGGATAAAATAGTAGTACAATCTAGAGCAAAGGAGAACTGCGCGATGGCACAAACGCTTCTGCAAACCCGCGGGCTTACCAAGCAATACGGCTCGTTCGCCGCGCTGAACGAGGTCTCGCTCGACCTGCAAAAGGGCGACATTTACGGTCTTATCGGGCGCAACGGCGCGGGCAAAACCACGTTTTTTAAATGCGTCATGGGTCTTGCGAAGCCCACGGCGGGCGAAATTGAAATTGCGGGCAGCAAAAGCGGGCTGAACGCCGCGCGGCGGCGCGTCGGTTTTATGATCAGTCCGTCCTTCTTCCCCTATTTGAACCCAAAGCAAAACCTAGAATATTTCTGCAGAGTCAAGGGCGTGCGGGATGGCGGCGAGACCGACCGCCTGCTGCGGCTGGTGGGGCTTGACGGCGTGAAAAAACCGTTTAAGACCTTTTCGCTGGGGATGAAGCAGCGGCTGGGGCTGGCGGGCGCCATGCTGGGCAAGCCGCCGATTGTCGTGCTGGATGAACCGATCAACGGGCTTGACCCGCAAGGGATCGCGGATATCCGCGCTGTGATTCAGCAGGAAAACAGGGAGCGCGGCACGACCTTCATCGTTTCCTCCCACATCTTGAGTGAGCTGGATTTGGTGGCGACCCGCTTCGGCTTTATTGAGCAGGGTAGCCTGGTGCAGGAAATCACACGCGCCGACCTGCACGAGCGCACCAAGAAATCCCTGATTGTTGATGTGGACGACGGCGAAAAGGCGCTTTTGGTGCTGCAATCGAAATGGGGGCTTCCCGCCGCAAAAAGGGACGGGAACCGGATCACGCTGGAAGCCCATTTTGATCCGCCGGGCGCGATTGCCCACGCGCTGGTTACCGAGGGCGTTGCGCTTTACCGGCTTGCCCCGCAGGAAACCACGCTCGAGGAATATTTTATGCACCTGATTGGAGGGATTTAAATGCTGCGTTACCTGCGCGGTGAAATCTACCGGCTGCTGCGGAAAAAGAGCTTCTATATCTATTTTGGCGCGTTCGCGCTTGGTTATGTCATTCTCGCGTTTATCCGCATGGGGAGCAGCGGCGAAAGGCAAATGCTGAAGGATGCGGAGTCACTCTTCATGTTCCTGCCGCCCGTCGTCGGGAGCTATCTCTTCGCGGCGATTTATACGGATGATCTGCACGCCAAAAATCTGCCCGCGCTCATTGGCTTCGGTGTTGGCAGAATCAGAATCGTTCTTTCGAAACTCCTGCTCATGTCGCTGTTTGGCACGGTGCTTCTGGCGCTGGTTCCGCTTTTCATGTACGCGGTGCACACAGTCTTCGGCGCTTCGCCCACCGGCGCGGTTTTCGGGGAGGTATATGCTTGGGGGCTGAAGGCTCTGATGGAAACCGTTGCTTTCGCGTCGCTTTCCGCAGTTGCGGTTTACGGTCTTCAGCGCGCAACCTTCGGGATAGCGGTCTATCTCCTGCTGTCGCTTGGCGTTGTCAGCCAGCTGCTTTCCGCCCTGTTTCGCTGGGAGGCTGTTCACGAGCTGCTGCCGGGACTTGCCGAGCATTTAATGGCAGGCATCTCCCTGCGGATGCTCATGGGGCTTATGGGGAACGGCGCCGTCGTGCTGCCCGCGGTGGAATATGCGGTTTATGTGACCGTAGCGGCCGCGCTGGCAGCCCTGGCATTTCACAAAAAGGAGCTGGAGTTTTAACATGAAAGCAAGCAAAAGGGTGTTATTGGGCGTCGTCTGCGTCGCGATCTTGTCACTGACTGCGGTGGGCGTCCTCTGGTTCAAGGGCTATTACGACGACCGCTATGCGCTGGAGGATTACTACTATACGGTCGTTCCGCCGGATTACGACAACACGCCCGTCCGCGCGTTTGATAAGGACGGCAACGCGCAGGGGCTGAAGGTGGTGTATACCCTCGTCTGCTACAGCGCGGATGGCAAGGCGCGGGAATTGGAGTTCAGCGGCAGCCTGGATTTCCACGACGTTTACCCTCCGGGAACGTACATTCGAGTGAGCGCCAGCAAGAAGTGGGCGACCGGCAAAGAAGCGCTGGATGCTTCAAATGTCCCCGAAAAGGCTCTGGAGAAGCTCCGCGAGGTCTTTTCTCCTTCCAAGGCGGCTTCGCTCACGGAATATGCCGCCGAACGGGCGCAAATTCTCAGCGCGCGGAACACGCCCTCCCTGACGATTTCCTGCAAGGCGGACGGAACCACCTTGATTTACACCTATGTCTATGGCGGAAAAATGCTTGCCGAAGAGCAAAAGGAATTCCTTGACCCGGTCTACAAATCGCAATTTCGGGCAGATAAGCAAATCCGCCCGGAGCTGACCGCGATATTCCTCGAGCTAAGAACAGAGGATGGGCAAACGGTTTTTTCTCAGAAATACGACAAACAGGTTTTGTTTGGTTATGAGCTGAATCCATGATATTGCAGGAGGTATCTCGTCATGAAAACAAGCAAAAAAATCACACTTGCCGTTCTCGGCGCGGTCGCCCTCGCGCTTGTTGCCGCCGTGGCGATCTTTGGCCGCCAATATTACCAGAACCGCTATGTCAGCGCGGATTATTACGCAATGGTGCCGCTGGATTATGACATAACGCCACAAACCATGTATGCGGCAAACGGCGAGAGCATGGGACCGGGCAAGGAATACACGCTGACGATCTACAGCGCGGAGGGGGAATCGCGCGAGGTCACCTTTAACGTATTTGCGCCGGAAAGCCCGATGGTCGGCGCTCGCGCGCTGCCCAAGCCCGGGCAGTATCTGCTAATTAAGGCAAGCAAAACCATCGTAACAGGCTGGGATTTGGTTGACAAGAGCCGGATTCCGGAGGCGGCTCTGCGGGAAATCATGGGCAGCCGGTAGAAAAGCGTACCCGTGCTTTGCCGAAACTGGGGCTTGTAATTTTGCCGCGCATCTGCTATACTGGGGGCAATTGATGCGAGGGGAGAACAGCGGCACCATGGATAACCGAAAGCTCTTTACTTCCGAATCCGTGACGGAAGGACACCCGGATAAGCTCTGTGATCAAGTTTCCGATGCGATACTGGACGCCATTCTGACGCAGGATCCCATGGGGCGCGTTGCGTGCGAATGCGTCGCGACCACGGGCGTGCTGTTCATCATGGGTGAAATCAGCACGGAGGGCTACGTGGATCTGGCGAAAATTGCCCGGCAGGTCGTGCTGGATATTGGCTATGACAGCGGCGACAAGGGCTTTGACGGAAAATCCTGCGCCGTTGTGACCGCCATTGACGAACAGTCACCGGATATCGCCTTGGGCGTTGACCACGCGCTTGAGCAAAAAACAGGGAAGGATACGGAAGCGGAGGACAACGGCGCGGGCGATCAGGGGCTGATGTTTGGCTACGCCTGCGACGAAACCCCGGAGCGTATGCCCCTGCCCATCAGCCTGGCGCACGCGCTCGCGCGGCAGCTGACCCTAGTGCGCAAAACCGGGCTTTTGCCTTATCTGCGCCCGGATGGCAAAACACAGGTCACTGTGGAATACAACGGCGCGGGCAACCCTGTGCGCGTGGATACGGTCGTCGTTTCCACCCAGCACGCCCCGGAAGTCACGCTGGAGCAAATTCGCGCGGATCTTCTGCGGCACGTCATCCGCCCGGTTGTGCCGCAGCAGCTGCTTGACGCCGAAACCGTTTATTTTGTGAACCCCACCGGGCGCTTTGTCGTCGGCGGTCCGCAGGGTGACAGCGGCTTAACGGGGCGCAAAATCATTGTGGATACGTACGGCGGTTACGCGCGGCACGGCGGCGGCGCCTTCAGCGGCAAGGATCCGACAAAGGTGGATCGTTCCGCCGCGTATGCCGCCCGCCACGCGGCAAGGAATATCATTGCCGCCGGGCTGGCAAAAAAATGCGAAATCCAGCTGGCATACGCCATCGGTGTGGCGCGGCCGGTTTCGGTGCTTGCCGAAACCTTCGGCACCGGCTTGCTGCCGGACGCGCAGCTGGGCGAAATCGTGCGGCAGCTGTTTGACCTGCGCCCCACGGCAATCATCCGCCGCTTTGGGCTGCGCCGCCCCATATACCGCCAGTTGGCGGCATACGGGCACGTAGGGCGCACAGATTTGGATTTGCCGTGGGAAAAAGAAGACATGGCAGAGCAGCTGGCGCAATACAAGCCCGCGTAACCTTCTCTCCGGATCCCGCACAATCAAACCGTAAAGAAAGTGAGAACCCCCTGTTCATGAAAAACCAACAGAATGTCCCCGTTCGTAGCCTTGTTGTCTGCGCCCTTTTTGCCGCTTTGAGCGCGGCGCTTTCGCAGGTTTCCGTGCCGCTGGGGCTTGTGCCCGTCGTGATGACCCATATCGCCATTTTCAGCGGCGCCGGGCTGCTGGGCTGGAGGCTCGGCGCGCTGAGCCAAATTGTGTTTATCGCGCTGGGCGCCGTCGGCTTGCCTGTGTTCGCCGGCTTTAAAGGCGGCATCGGTCATCTGTTCGGCGCGACGGGCGGGTTTATCTGGGGTTATTTTCTCAGCGCGGTTTTTATCGGCTTGCTCGCCGACCGCTTCGGCCGCCGCTGGGCAATGCTTCCGGCAATGGCGCTGGGCGTGCTGATCATTTATCTGCCGGGCATACCGTGGTTCATGCACGTTACCGGCTTCAGCCTCACCAAGGCGATCGGCGCGTGTATGCTGCCGTATCTGCCGGGCGATTTCATCAAGGCGGCGGCAAGCGTCGTCCTGGTCTGGAGGCTTGCGCCCGTCACGCAAAGGCTGCTGCACCCGCGTGCGGCGCGCGTGCGCGCCGAATAATTTATGCGTCTTTCACCAAACAAAGCGGAAAGGGAACCCCGCTATGCCCAAGGATACCTATGAATCCCCACTGAACGCGCGCTACGCAAGCCGCGAAATGCAGTATCTTTTTTCGCCCGATTTCAAGTTCCGCACCTGGCGGCGGCTGTGGATCGCCCTTGCCGAGGCGGAGCTGGAGCTGGGGCTTGCCGCCGTCCGCCCGGAGCAGATTGATCAAATGCGCGCCTTTGCGCAGGAAATCAACTACGAGGTCGCGGACGCCCGCGAAAAAGAAGTGCGGCACGATGTGATGGCGCACGTTTATGCCTTCGGGGAGCAATGTCCGCTGGCAAAGCCTATCATCCATTTGGGCGCAACCAGCTGCTATGTGGGCGATAATACAGATCTCATCACCATGCGCGAGGGGCTTGTGCTGCTGCACAAAAAGCTCGTCGCCGTTCTGGCGGCACTGGGCAGGTTCGCGGAGCAATACAAAGCTTTGCCCTGCCTTGCCTTCACACATTTTCAACCCGCGCAGCCCACAACTGTTGGCAAACGCGCCACGCTCTGGATGCAGGAGCTGCTGCTGGACGAGGAGGCGATCACGCACCAACTGGCGCAGCTGCGTTTGTTGGGTTCAAAGGGAACGACCGGCACGCAGGCAAGCTTTTTGGAGCTTTTTGGCGGCGACCACGCAAAATGCCGCGCGCTGGATCAAAAAATTGCTGCAAAAATGGGCTTCCCCGGCTGTTATCCCGTTGCGGGGCAAACCTACAGCCGCAAGGTGGACGCGCAGGTGCTGGACGTGCTTTCCGGCGTTGCGCAATCCGCCGCCAAATTCGCTGCGGATCTCCGCCTGCTGCAGCATCTGAAGGAAATGGAAGAACCCTTTGAGGCGAACCAAATCGGCTCCTCCGCCATGGCGTATAAACGCAACCCCATGCGCAGCGAACGCATTTGCTCCCTCGCCCGCTATGTGATTGCCGATGCGCTCAACCCCGCTATGACGGCTTCGGCGCAATGGTTTGAACGCACGCTGGATGATTCGGCAAACAAGCGCATCGCCGTTGCCGAAGCCTTTTTGGCGACTGACGCGATCCTTTCGCTTTATCTTAACGTGGCGCAGGGCTTGGTGGTTTATCCGAAAATGATCGAAAAGCGCCTGTGGGCGGAGCTGCCCTTTATGGCGACCGAAAATATCCTGATGGACGCCGTGCGGCGCGGCGGCGACCGGCAGGAGCTGCACGAACGCATCCGCGTGCATTCGCAGGAGGCGGCAAAGCAAGTCAAGCAGGAGGGGCAAGCCAACGACCTTTTGCGGCGCATTGCCGCCGACGCGGCTTTTGGGCTGACGCTGCCGCAGCTGGAGCAGATGCTCGCCCCCGCCGCCTTTGTCGGCCGCGCGCCGCAGCAGACGGAGGAATTTTTAGCGGAGCATATCGCCCCCTTGCTCCGGCAGCACGGGGACGCGGAAAATATGCAAGCGGAAATACGCGTTTAACGCGACACAAAAAACGAGGAACGGACCATGCACCTTGCCCGGCAAATTCTGTTTTTGTGCGCAGGGAACACCTGCCGCAGCCCCATGGCAGCGGCTCTGTTTGCTGCGCTTTGCGCTGCGCGGGGGGATTTTCACGCCGTCAGCGCGGGGCTTGCCGCAACGCCGGGGCAGCCCGCCGCCGCGCATATGCAGATCGTCGCCGCCGAGAAAGGCTTGAATATATCCGCGCACGAAAGCCGCCAAGCAGATGTCGAAGCACTGCGGGCGGCGGATTGTGTCGTCTGCCTTTCGGCGGATATTGTCCGCGCCGCCGCGCGATTCGCCGCGCCGGAGCGGTTGTATCTGCTGGGCGGCGGCATTTCAGATCCCTATGGCGGCGATCAGGACGCTTACCGCGCCTGTGCGGCGCAGATGGAAGCGGCTCTGCCCTCGCTTTTGCGCGCGCTGCAGGCGGATTGCGTTATCCGCGCCATGACGGAAGCTGATTTGCCCGCCGTTCTTGCTCTGGAGCAAGTGGGCTTTGGGCAGGAGGCTTGGTCAGCGGCGCTGTTCCGCAGCGCGATCGCCCTGCCGGGCGCACGGTATTATGTCGCCGCGCGGGCAGGTGAAATCCTTGGCTTTGCCGGAACACAGACAGCGGCGGACGCCACAAGCTTGGATACCGTTGCAATACACCCCGCCTATCAGCGGCAAGGGCTTGCGCACGCCCTGCTTGCCCGCGCGGAAGCGGACGCCGTTACGCAGGGCGGTCGTGCCCTTTGGCTGGAGGTACGGGAGGGCAACACGGCGGCGCGCCGCCTGTATGAAGTGCGGGGCTACAAGGAAGTCAATCGCCGTCGCGCTTACTATGCGCATCCGACGGAGGACGCGATTTTGATGACGCTGGAGGTTCGCTAAGGTGAAAATTTTGGGTATCGAATCCTCCTGCGATGAAACCGCCGCCGCTGTTGTGGAGGACGGACGCATCGTGCTTTCCAGCGCGATCGCCAGCCAAATTGAGACCCACCGGAGCTATGGCGGCGTCGTGCCGGAAATTGCCTCGCGGATGCATGTGGAAGCCATCTGCGGCGTGACGGAGGAAGCGCTGCTCCAAAGCGGCCTTGCCTTGGAGGAAATCGACGCCGTCGCCGTGACCGCCGCGCCGGGCTTGATCGGCGCGCTGCTGGTGGGCGTGAATTACGCCAAGGGGCTGGCTTTTTCGGCGGGTAAGCCGTTGGTAGCCGTGCACCATTTGCGCGGGCACATCGCCGCCAATTACATCACGCACCCGGCGCTTGCGCCGCCCTTTCTTTGCCTGATTGCTTCGGGCGGGCACACGCATATTGTACAGGTGCGGGATTACACGGATTTTCACGTGCTGGGGCGCACCAGGGACGATGCCGCCGGCGAAGCGTTTGATAAAGCCGCGCGCGCGCTGGGCTTGCCCTACCCCGGCGGGGTGCAGCTGGATCGTATCGGGCAGGGCGGCGATCCAAGGGCTTACCGGTTCCCGCGCCCAAAGCTTTCCGGCGGCGGTTATGATTTCAGCTTCAGCGGTCTGAAAACCGCTGCGCTCACGCAGATGAAAACGCTCCCCGCCGGCGGCTTGGCGGATTTTGCCGCCTCGTTCCAATATGCTGTGGCGGATTATCTTTGCCACAATACGCTGCTGGCGGCGCGGGAGCACGGCTATACGCGCGTCGCGCTGGCAGGCGGCGTTTGCGCAAACACTACCCTGCGGCGGGAAATGCAGACCCGCTGCGCTGCCGCCGGGGCGATGCTCTATATGCCGCAGCCCGCCTATTGCGGCGACAATGCCGCAATGATCGCCGCGCAGGGCTTTTACGAATACAAAGCCCACGGCGCTGCCGGTTGGGATCTGACCGCCGACGCGCGCAGCGCGGGACTATAAATGGAGGAAGCGCAATGATTTCACGGCTGGAAATTCAGGAAACAAACCGCATGATTGCCGAAGCCAATCTGGATGTACGCACGATCACCATGGGCGTGAGCCTGCTGGATTGCGCGTGCGAGGAGCTGGATCGCTTTTGCGCCAAGATCTACGACCGCATCACGGCGGCAGCGGAAAAGCTCGTGCAAACGGGGGATGATATCGCCCTGCAATTCGGTGTGCCGATCGTCAACAAACGCATTGCCGTCACCCCGGTTGCGCAGGCGGCGGCGGGCTTAAGAACCGATAACGAAGGCTACGTGCGCATTGCGCAGACCCTCGACGCGGCGGCACGCGCGGTGGGGGTCAACTTTATCGGCGGCTTTTCGGCGCTGGTGCAAAAGGGGAGCACCGAAAGCGACCGTGCCTTGGTGCACAGCATCCCGCAGGCGCTTGCGACGACGGAGCGCGTTTGCTCCAGCGTCAACCTTGGCTCCACGCGAGCGGGCATTAACATGAATGCCGTCGCGCGGATGGGCAAGGTCATCAAGGAGGCGGCGGAATTGACGCGCGAAAGCGGCTCCATGGCCTGCGCCAAGCTGGTGGTGTTCTGCAATGCGGTGGAGGATAACCCCTTTATGGCGGGCGCCTTCCACGGCGCGGGCGAGCGGGATTTGGTGATCAATGTGGGCGTAAGCGGTCCTGGCGTCGTCAAGCGGGCGCTGGAGGAGGTACGCGGCGCGGATTTTGAAACCGTGTGCGAAACCGTCAAAAAAACAGCCTTTAAGGTCACGCGCGTAGGGCAGCTGGTCGCCCGGGAGGCTTCGCGGCGGTTGGGCGTTCCGTTTGGGATCATCGATCTTTCCCTTGCGCCGACGCCTGCCGTGGGCGACAGCATCGCCGAGATTTTGCAGGAGCTGGGGCTGGAGCATCCCGGTGCGCCGGGCAGCACGGCGGCGCTTGCCCTGCTCAACGACAATGTGAAGAAGGGCGGCGTGATGGCTTCAAGCTATGTAGGCGGCTTGAGCGGCGCCTTTATCCCCGTGAGCGAGGATCACGGAATGATCGAAGCCGCCCGCTGCGGCGCGCTGACCCTGGAAAAGCTCGAAGCCCTCACCTGCGTTTGCTCGGTGGGGCTGGATATGATCGCTGTGCCGGGCACGACCAGCGCGGAAACCATCGCGGGCATCATTGCCGACGAGATGGCGATCGGCATGATCAACGGCAAGACGACCGCCGTGCGCATCATTCCGGCGGCGGGCATGGAGGTGGGCGATACCGTTGCGTTTGGCGGGCTGTTGGGCAGCGCGCCGGTGATGCCTGTGAACCCTTATGCTTGCGACGCCTTTATCCGGCGCGGCGGACGTATTCCGCCGCCCATCCACAGCTTTCGGAATTGATGCTTCACCGGTTCTTTTTCAAGAAAATATATCACGCCTGTCATTTAACCTCGCGCAGATGACGGTCAGGTCGTCTTCGCGCTCGCTGCCGCCGCGCCGGGCGACGGACAGCGCCGCCAGGTGCTCCGCCAGCGCTTGCATATCCCCCGCGCCCTCTGTCCAACCCGCAAGGGCTTCGCAAAGCCAATCGTCGCTTTCGCCCAGCATTCCATCCGAAACAAGCACCACCACGTCCCCCGCCGCTATTTGCGTGCTGGCGGTCGCCGGGTGTATATTGCGCAGAATCCCTGCCGGGAGGGCGCTAAGCTCTACGCGCTCGGCTTTTCCCTCCTTGCGCAAAAAGGAAACCGCGCCGCCCGCCTTGCAGAATTCCACCTCGCCCGTGTAGAGATCCACGGTCGCCGCGTCAATGGTGGCAAGGCTTTCTTCGCAGCTTTTCACCAGGAGTGCGGCGTTGGCCATGCGCACCGCCGCAGACGACGACAATCCGCTGCGCGCCAGGGAGCTAAAAATCTCCGTCGCCAAAGCGGAATCCACCGCAGCCCTGCCGCCGGTGCCCATACCGTCGCTCAAAATGAGAACCTCGCGCCCGCGTCCGTCCTCAAAGCAATCAAAGTAATCGCCGCAATACGCGGATTCGCTGGAGCTCATTTGCACCGCGCCCAAATTCATGTGATAGCTCGGGCGCTGGGCAAACAGCAGGCTGCTTTCGTCGCCGCCGCAAAGCGCCGTGACCGCCGGATTGCCGAAGGCGACGCCCGTCACGCGGCAAATGGCGCGCAAAAGCGCTTCCCCGCGCGCGGCGTCGTCCGGAATTTTTGCCGCCACGCTCAGCAGCAAGCCGCCACCGGAAGCCGCGCGCACGCAGCTCGCCGTGCGCACGCGATAGCCGAAGCCCTCTAAAACGCGGGCGGCCGCCTCGGCAATCTCATTTTCGAAGGTATCGCAGCGTTCCAGCTGCACACCCATTTCCTCCAGCAAGCCCGCAAGCGCGTTGAACTGCTCCGCCGCCGCCTGCCGCAGGGACGCGGCTTTTTGATAGCAATCCATCCGGATGGCATACGCCTGGTGCGCTTGCCCCAGCGCGGCACAAAGCGTCGCCGGGCGCGCACAGCAATAAGGATATTCCCGCGCGTTCCAAAGCTGCTCCAGCTGCGCCGGCTCCAGATAAAGCGTTTCGCGCAGTTGCCGCAGGGCGGCGGCGAAAAAATCTGTCGTTTGCGCCGCGTTCCGCTCCCAGCAGTCGCCGTGCCGCGGGCAAGCCCGGCAGGCGGAGGCTTCCGCTTGGGCGCAAACGCTTTGCTCCACCGGCGCGCCAAGCTGCGAAAGCCCTGCCGCAACCTCTTCCACATAGCCTGCCACGCGCCGCATGGCGCCCGCGCTTGCCCGCAGCCGCAGCCCGCTCTCGTTCGCTGCGGGGGAAACCTGTTCCACGGGGCTTGCAAACAGCTGCCGCAGCCGCGCCCATGCTTTGCCCGGTATGGCGATAAAAACCGCGATGGCGGCAAGGCATTCCAGACAAAAGAGAATCACCGGCGTTGGATCGGCAGCGGCGTTGCCCGCTATGACGGCATAAAAAACGCAAACCAACGCGAAGCCGCCCGCCACAGGCACGGCGGAAAGCTGAAGCAACCCCTTGGAAGGCTTTTCAAAGGCTTGCACGCTGCGGCTGAATACCCCGGCAAGCAGCCCGCCAATGGCAAAAACGCCAGCCAGCGCCGGTGCCCCGCCGGCCAGCACCATTGCCCCGCCGATGCAGGCGCCCGCCGCCGCGCCCCCGGTTTCCTGCCAGCTATAGGCTGCGGCAAGCACCAGCAAAATTGCCGGGATGTGCGCGGGCACAAAGCCCCCGGGCGCATACCCCGCCAGCGCGCAAAGCGGCATGGCGGCGCAAATGAGAAGCGCCGCAACCTCCTGCCTGCCCACGTGCAAGCGCACGGCAGGGCGGACGGCGGGCGCGCTTTCCGCCGCCGGGAGCTGCACGGCGCGGATCCCCCGCGCAACGGCAATAAAATAAGCGCAGCAGCCGGCGAAGACCGACCCGCATATCAAAAAAAGCCAACGGGGCAAAACCGCCTGCACCATAAACGCGTCCCCGGCAAGCAAGCTTGCCCCGCCGGAAGCCGCGGCGCAGGCAGCCGCCAGAAAAGGCGCGCTCCAGTGCTGCCGCAGCCCGATGCGCCGCAAAGCGAGGTTCCCCAAGCCCGCCGCGGCTGTCGCCGCCATGACAGTCACGTTCTGCGGATAGGGCAGCAGGAGCAGACAGCCCAGCGCACCGCCAAAAATCTGCGCCGCTAGCAGCTGCGCCGCGCCCGCCGCAGCCGCCGCAATCGCGAACGGCGCCGTTGCGGCGAACAGCCCGCCCGCAAAGCGGGCTTGCACAAGCACCGCCCCCATAAGCAGCGCCGCGCCCTGCCAAAGCACACGCACGGCAAGCTGCTGTAGCTCCGCCCCGGCGAAAAGGAAAGAAGGCTTGCGAATTTTTTCAACAGCCATGATAATCGCTCCCTGTGATTTTTATATTCCTGGATTTTCCTGCCGCGTGCATTGTATCACTTTCGCCGGGTGAAAGATGTCGGAACAGAGAGGGGGCAAACGGAAGTGTTGGAACGACGGCTTTCGGCAAAAAGCACCCCCGCCCGCTTGCACGGACGAGGGTGTTTGTTTATTTTGTTCTATGCATCAAGCATTTTGCAGCCAGCTTACCATCCAATACGGGAAATCCCAATCATGGTAAAGCAAATCGAACAGCGCGTTGCCTACGCCGTATTCGAACAGGTGCGCAATTTCGCGCCCAAAATCAAACGGACCGTAGTAGGTGCCCGGCATCCATGCCCAGCCGCCCAGAAGAATCACCGCCGCCCATTGCGCGGCACTGTATTCCACCTTGACGGGCAGTTCAAAGTAGGTGTAATCCGTTGTGTAGACCGTGATCACACCTTCGCCGCGGTAGTCGCCGAACACGCCGTAATCCTCCGCACCGTACCAATCGGGAGAAACGGAAACCGGGAACCAGCTATCAATGAATGCAACGGTGCTCATGTCAAAGCTGGCGGGCAGCATATCCGAAAGCGGCGCGATGCCATGAAAAGCCAGCTTGCCCTTTGCCTTCACGCTGATTTCTTCATACCGCCTCACGGTGACGGTATAGCTGCCCGGCGTTCCGCTAAGAAGCGCGGCGCGGAGATACACCGTTTCACCCTCGGCAAGGATCGCGTGCACCGCAAAATTGTAGTCGCCCGCGCTGTCATCGTCAGAAACAAACGGAAAAAAATCCTCGTAACCCCACTCCGCATCGCTGTAATACAGCCACAGCTCTGCAACCGGGTCAATCATCGGCAGCAGGTTGCCGTCCACGTCCACCAAGCCGCCGTCATTTCCCCTTCCGCCGTCAGAAGTGAAAACATAAAGCCCGTCCTCCGGCGCGGTGAATTCAAACCACAGACCTTCCCCCGCGTCTTCCTCTGTGGTGAAATTCGCCGTTGCGGGTATGTTTAACGTCAGCTGCGGGGCGTCCTCCGGCTTTTGCCAATACGCATCGTCTTCCTCCAGCGCAGTGGTGGCGTAAAAAACCCGCTCTTGCTCAAAATAGCCGTATTCCACGCCGTCAACGGTTTTCACCGGGACAAATTCGAGATTCCTCATGCCCAACACCGAAAGAATCGCGAAGGTGCCGGCTTCGGTGCAGTCCCAGCTCACGATGTCGATCGTCCACCGGATATCGCCCAGCCCGGCGGCTTGCTCCCAAAGCGTGTCGTATTGGATGGTCTGCGTTTCGATCCCCGCGCCGCTTACGCTAAGCTCCAATCCGCTAAGCCCGTACCAAGGAAACTCTTCCGGCTCTTGCAAAACAGTGATCGTATCGCCTGACGCCGCTTCCAGGTAACGGTCGGGCTTTGCTGCCTGCGCCGCGCCCGCCGCGACGCTCATGCCGCCCAGCAGCAAAAGGGTTGCCAACAGAATTGCCAGGATACGCTTGCCAGCTTTTTTCATTTGCGTTTCTCTCCTTTTGATTTATCTTGGTTTTACCATAGCGAGTATAGCATGTAAATATGTCCAAATTGTGTTTTTTCGGTCACAATACTGTCATTTATCGGTTACAATTTTGCCGTATTTTGTTAATATTTTCACAGATCATCTTCACATGGGCAGCGCGTCGCCGCAAGGCAGACCCAGCCGCTCTCCTCGCGCCGCTCCGCAATATGCCAGCCCTGCGCTTGCAGCGCGGCGCAAATCTCCGCCGCGCGCGTGTCAATGATCCCGCTGCTGATCCAAACGCCGCCCGGCGCAAGGCGTCGCTCCGCCTGCGCCGCCAAAGCGATGATGGCGTCGGCGACAATGTTGGATACGATAACATCGTATTGCCCCACAAGCTGCTCCGCCAAGCTTCCCGTGCGTATCTCCAGCACAGGCGGCGCGAATCCGTTGCGCAGCCCGTTTTCTGTGGCGCTTTGCACGGCAAGAGGGTCGATATCCACGCCCAGCGCCTGTTTTGCGCCCAGCAGCAAGGCCGCCACAGCCAATATGCCCGATCCGCAGCCAATATCCGCCACAGCGGGCGGCGCCGGCGCGGCGGCAATCGCAGCCTCAAGCGCTTCCAGGCAAAGCCGCGTCGTTGCGTGCGCTCCCGAGCCAAAGGCAACGCCGGGTTCCATCAAAAGCACCGCGCGCCCGGGATATTTTTCCGGCGTAGGCGCTTCCCACGCGGGCTGGATCAGCAGCCGTTCGCCCACCGGGACGGGATGAAAATAAGCCTTCCAGCAATTTTCCCAATCCTCGCTGCGCACATCCCTTGTTTCGGTTTGGCAAGGGATGCCCAGCGCGGTCAGTCGCTCCCGCAAAAACGCGACCGCTTCGGCAGGCGGCTCCTGCGGCGGCAAATATATATGGATCTTCCCCACAGCGCGATCCTGCGCCAACAGCGCTTCGTCAATCAGATCGCTGTGCGCAATCGCTTGCGCGTCCGCCTCCAAATCGCGATAATCCTCAAGATACATCCCCCCCGGCGCGATCATCAGCGCAATCGCCGCCGCCGTTTCCAAATGCTCCGCCGGGAGCACCAGCGTCAGTTCGCGGAATTCCATTGCCCGCCCCTTTCGTGTAAGCTTTTTGCAAAACCTGGATCAGCGCGGCAAACGGGACGACCAGCAGCCCCAAAGCGTAATTGCCCACGGCGTGGAGCGCGTCAAAGGGCAAACCGGCGATCCACCACGCCGCCGCCGCCTTAAAATCCAAGCCATAGAGCAGTGCCTGCGCGGGTGTATAAAGCAAGCCAAACAGCGCCCCGTGCACGGCGCAAAGCAAGGCATACACCGGCGCCGCGATCCGTTTGCCGCGCAGACGGCGCGAAACCGCCATCACCGCAGCCCAAAGCGGCAGCCATATATATAGATAGGGAATCCACCAGGCTGCAAAGCCCCCCACGACGCCATTGATCATCACATAGACGTAATACGGGATCAGGGCTTTGAAACGGTAAACGACCGTCAGCGCGGCAACAAACAGCGCAACGGGGTGAATATTCGGTAGGAACTCCATGAAATATTTCATAATGAACAGCATGGTGCCCAGCATGGCGAAAAGCACCAGCTCAAAAATGGAAGCGATAGCCGCGCCGCGTCGTTTTTTCATAGCCTTACTTGCGCGCCGGCGCAGACGTCACAACAAAGGCGCCGTTCCAAACCAACACGGCGCCGAGCAGGACATAGAGCATCGCGCCCGCGCCCGCGAAGCGCACCATCAGCACCGCCGGGCGCAGAACCGCCATAAAAATGCTTTGCAAAAAGCCCTGCCCAAAGTAATCCAGCAAGCTGAAATCCGGCGCGGTAACGGTTTTTTCAAAGCCGCTCATGCAAATGTAAGCAGCGGTGAGGGCAAGAAAGCCCAGCCCTCCCAGCAGCAGCACCAGCTTGCGCTTGTTGCTCACGGCGGAAATAACCGCAACCGCCAGCAAAAGCAGCACGGTCGCCGCCACCAGGCACAGCGCGGCAATCGCGGGGCGCAGCAACGGCATTGCGCCTTCCAGCGCTCCGGAAGTCTCACCGTTGAGCAACCCATGCCAAACACCGCCGGGCAGAAAATCGGCGATGGCAAAAACGTCCCCCCAGAGGGTATCGCCCAGCCCCAAATCCACCCGTGCGTAAAGCAAGCCGTTGAAAAAAATATTGGGGATTGCCGCCAGCGCGATCAAAACCGTGCCGGCGCGGCAGATGATACAGGCAAGCTTGCTCATGCCCCGCGCTCCTTTCCCGCCATTTGCAGCATCGCCCCTTGCAGGCGCTGCCGCACACGTTCCCCGCCCAGCAAGCGCATCACGGCGCAAAGATCCGGCGTGTTCTCCCGCCCGGTAACAGCGAGGCGGATCACGCCCGAGGCATCGCCCACGTGTCCCTTCCAAGCCGAGGGATCAGTCTTGAACAGCTTCACATCCGGGCAAAAGCCCAGCCCCGCGCAGATGCCTCTGATTTTACCGAACCACGCATCCTTGTCATCCTCCGGGTCATACAGCGGTGCGTAAGCCCGCAGGATGGCTTCGGCGTCCGCCGCCGCGATGTGCGCGGGCAGCTGAAACGCGGGATCATGCAAGGCGTCGAAAAAATATTGATACGCCGTCTTTGCCTCGTTCCAGCGCGCCAGATCCTTGCGGGGCTTTTTACCGCCGCGGTCAATATCCAGCATAGCGGCGGCAAAGGCTTCCTCCCGCGTGAGCAAAGCCGCCCAAGCTGGATCGTATGTATTCGCCCACCCAAGCAAGCCCGCATAGCTCTGCGCCGCCGACATGCGGGCGATTACATTTTTGCTCACATCCGTCAGCTTCGCAACGTCAAACAACGCCCCGCTGACGCTCATCCTCTGCAGGCGGAAGGGGAACGCCGCAAGCGGCGCATCCGGACCGGCACGCCGCCAAGCCTCAAAATCGGAGTTCATCAGCGTCATCAAATATTCCAGCACCGCTTCGGGCGGATAGCCCTGCTCCCAAAACCAGCTTGTCGCCGCTTCCGGATCCTTCCGCTTGCTGATTTTGCGCTTACCGCCGTTCTCTTCCTTCATGAGCGTCGGCGTGTGGCAATACTTTGGCGCGCGGAAGCCCAAAACGCCAAACAGTTGGATGTGCAGCGGCAGACTCGCCACCCACTCATCCCCGCGGATCACGTGCGTGGTGCGCATCAGGTGATCGTCCACCGCGTGCGCGAAATGATAGGTCGGAACGCCGTTGGTCTTGAGCAGCACCACGTCCATAATATTTTCCGGCAGCTCCAGCTTGCCCTTGATTTGATCCTGCACGGTGATTTTGCGCCCCTCGACACCCGGAGAACGCAAACGCAGGGTATACGGCTCGCCCGCCTGCAAACGCCGCAGTTGCTCCTGCGCCGGTAAATCGCGGCAGCACGCCCATGTCCCATAGTATCCCGTGTTCACGTTGGTCTGCTCCTGCTCCGCGCGCAAGGCAGACAGTCGCTCCTCCGTGCAAAAACAGGGGTATGCGATCCCTTGTTCCACCAGCCGCTTCGCGTAAGCGTGATAAATTTCAATGCGTTTGCTTTGCGTGTACGGTCCATATTTGCCCGCTTCCCGCCCGACGCCGACCACGCCCTCCTCGGGCAGCAAGCCATACGCCGCCAGCCCGTCCAATAACCCGCGCACGCCGTCCGCAATTTCCCGCTTCTTATCCGTGTCCTCCACGCGCACATAAAAAACACCGCCGGTGTTCTGCGCAAGCGTTGCATCCGTCAGCGCGCCAAACAAACCGCCCAAATGCAAAAAACCCGTTGGGCTGGGCGAAAAACGCGTCACAGCCGCACCCTCCGGCAAGCCGCGCTCGGGGTACGCAAGCTCCAGCTCCTCCGGCGTTTTCCCGCCGGGGAACAGGGCTTCGGCAAGCGCACATTTGCACATGGCATTTCCTCCAAATTGCTTTTCGCAGCGTTTTGCACCGCGTAAAACCAAAAATATAGCCATTTCAGCGGCTAGTTATCCACTTTATCCACCGCGTTATCCACCGATATATGGGAATTTGCCATGCGCTGGGAGGAAACCTTGTGGCAACTTCCATAAAATTACATCAGATTCCCGGACAATGTAATTCGCCCGTTTTCGCCAAATGCCGCGATAATGCCGTTCTCGCGCACGGTGGAGTAATAGGGGCAGCGCGCGTTCATGACGAGGTTCCACTTCACGTTCGGGTAAACCTGCCCAAGCCCGTTGGTGACAATCGCCAGCTTTGGCTTTACGCCGCGCAAAAATGGGATGGAGTTGCTCATGGCGTAGCCGTGGTGGCAAAGCTTGAGCAAATCGATTTGTCCCACCGCCTCGGCAAGCTTCTTTTCCAGCCCGTGCATCGCCGTCGTGTCGCCCGTCAACAAAACGCGGCTGCCGTTGACGGTGACCAGCGTAACGACAGAGTTGTCATTTTCGCCTTTGAGCTTTGCGTCGTCATAGCTGTCAGTATTAAACAATTGGAGCCGCATTGCGCCAAATTGAAATGGCTCGGCGGGCAGCTGACGCCGCACGGGAACCCCCGCCGCCGCCGCCGCGTCATTGACCAGGTTGAATATTTCTTCCATCTGCCAGCTGCTGTGCTCATAGGCGTATTCCTGCGCCTCCAGCGAACGAAAGAAGGCCTGTCCCACCCGGATCGCGGGATCCGAGAAAATCGCGGGGAAGCCCCCCGCGTGGTCGTAATGGTAGTGCGTGAGTAGCACAAAATCCAGCGTTACCGTGCCGTTGCGCAGCGCGACTTTTTTTAGGTATTCAATCACCGATCGCTCATAGCCCTGCCGTCGCGCCTTCAGGTTTGGGTTTTCGCTGCCCCAGCCACTATCCACCAAGGCAAAATGCCCGTCGCTTTCCAGCAAAATCGCGTCTGAATTGCCCGTGTTCAAAAAATGGATACGGCTGCCGTCCGTGCCGATAAAAGCGGTATCCGCCGCAGCGACGGGGTAACGCTTTTCATAATGGTTGAACAGCAGCACGGTGAGGATGTCCAACAAAAAAACGCTGAACATCAGCCCCATCATCAAGATGGTGGCGAGCTTCGCCACCCTCGCTTTGTTCCTCATGCGCAGAAGCTTTCCTTTACATTTCGGGTTCAACCATTTCCGCAATTTCCAGCCCGTTCAACAGCCGCAGCAGCTCCGCAACCTCCTCATAGCTGAGCGTCACGCCCTTGCCCATTTTCTCGTGCTCCGGCGCCCACTCGCGAATATCATATTTGGGTTCGCGCCCGTTCCAGCTGATGAGGTTCAGCTCCTTTGTCCATCCGCGCGAGGTTTCGGAAAGCACGCCAAGCTCCTGTTCGATCTGATAGCTAAATTCCGCCATATCGCCGCACCCTTTCATCAAAATCGTTCGTATATACAAGCGGGGGCAGGCAAGGCGCCTGCCTCCCACTGCATGGTATTCTGCCCCGGTGCATTTTGTTACATATTATTATGCGTTTAAGGCATCAATTGTATTGCACGCTGTAAAGCCCGGCAAACGCAATATGATTGGTTGCGCTCGGGGAAGCCGGGCTTGCGCCGGCAAAATAGCCCTGCTTTGAGCCTGCGCTCCCCACAATCATAAAGCTGCGCCCGCCGTTGCCCGCCACCGCCGGAGCCAAATCATTGCCTTCGCCGCTGATGGGTAAAAACTTTACCTGCGCGCCGTCGCCGCGCAGCAGCCATACACAGGAATCCAGGCTGCCGCCACCAAAGGAATGGTTCAGCCAATCGTACTTAAATTGCACATCCGTTAAAGGAGCGGTCGCCGTGCCGGAAATCGCGTAACCGCCCTCCACCGCAGCCACACCGAGCGCTTCGTCGTTGCCCACGTCGCCCATGGAACGGATCCAGGCGACGGAACCGTCGCGGTTATATTTCAGCGCAACGGCGTCCTTATTGCCGCGGCGGAAAAAGCTCGCACTGTTCACACTGCCAAAGCTGCCGCCGGAATAAGACGAATGGGTGATATAGCCCACCGCAACCACACCGCCGTCCGCCGCCGCAAGCCCCATTAAAATTTCCGTCCCGCTGCCCTTGAAGGGCTTCATCCACTGCGTATCCATGCCCTTGCTGAAGCGAATCATAATAGTGCCCTCGCCCGGCAAGGACAGCGCGCTGAAATCATAATCCTTTGCCGAAGAGCGCACGGAGGCATACACATCGCCGGTGGTTTTATCCGCCGTCAGGGCATTAAAGGAGCTGAACTTGGAGCCGACCATTACGCGCTTGCTGTAAACCGTGCCGTTGGCGTCCAGCTTGATAGCGATGGCCTTGTAGGCGTCCACCATGCCGGTGAAGCCCGTGCCGACCTGCAAAACCTGCTCCGTCAAGCCTTCAAAGCTTCCGTCGGCGGAAACCGTGTAGCCGCCCACAACAAAGCCGCCGTCCGGCGTCGCGGCAATGCAGGTGAATATATCCTCCTTGCTGCCATAGAAGGATTTCATCCATAGCTTGTTGCCGTTGCCGTCAAGCTTTAAGAGAATCGCGTCCGTGTTTTGCCCGGGGTCGGTGGCGCATTCCAGGTTCTTTGCGCGCGTGGAGCCGGCCAGGACAATGCCGCCGTCCTTCAGGACGGTAATCGCGGTCAGCTCAAACGCGTCGTTGCCGCCAAAAAACTTCGGCGCCGCCCATTCCGGCTTGCCCTCGGGCGTGTAACGCTGCACAGCCGTTGCGTAATTCGCCAGCCCTCCCGGGCAGCCGGGCGCAGCGGTATCCACCAGCATCGCGACGACATAGCCGCCATTCGGCGTGGATGCCACGCTCCGCGCGCGCTGGTGCCCCGCGCCGCCGAAGGTCGAGAGCTTCGCCAATTGCATCCCGGCCGGCTGCGGCCCGGGTTGGGCGGGCGCCTGCGTGGTTTCAGCCGGGGCAAGGTTGCCCTGCCCGATGGTTTCGGGCGTTCCGGGCGTTTGCGCACCGCCGCCCTGCGGCGCGTTCGTCGCCGGCTTGCTCGCGGCACTTGCGCCGCCCGGGCGGGTCGTGTAGCTGTAGCTCGTGTTCGGCGTGCCCGCGGGGCTTGTTCCCGGCGAAGCGGGGTCGTTCACGCCCGCCGGGCTTGTCGCCGCCGGAGGATACACAACGCTCCCATCCGGCTGAATGTCCAAATCCACGCCGGTTTGCTGCTTCACCGCTTCTTTCACAAGCCCGCGCTCGGGTTCACTGAGCGAACCCAGGCTGCCATCCCAAGCCGGCGCGTTCGCGCCGCCGGGCTGCGTCTGCCCCTCCCGCGCGGCGCCGACAACCTGCGCGGCAATCGCGGTAATCTGCTCCAAGGTCAAGGTCCGCTGCCCCGGCTGGGTCTCGCCCTCAGTCGGAACGACGGGGTTCCAGCCCTTGTTGACTCCGTCCGCCGCCTCTGTTGTGCCGATGTCGGCCGGGTTATCCGCCGGGTTCTTGCCATTGCAGGCCGCGAACAACCCCGGCAGAATGGAAAACGCCAGCAGCAGCGCAAATACACGCCCGGCTTGCTTCCCGGATTTTTTGCTTTTCACACAGATCATTCCTTCCCTTCAGTTTATCCGGCGTTATTATACCATGCTTACCCGCAGAAAACAACCCCCAAATCACTGTGAATACAGGCTCTTACCCCTCCACCTCCTGCCGCCGCGCCGCCAGCTCCGCGGTGACCTGCTCCTTTTTTTTGCCCTGCAGATCATAAAACAGCAGCGGGATCACACAGAGCAGCATCGAAACCGCCGGAACGACCGAAACCAGCGCAAAGAACCCGCCGCGCACGTTTGCCGCCATATCCAGGGCGCCGACGTTCATGTCCTTCTTCATCATGGAGCTTACATCCAGCCGCAAAACGATATATGCCAGCACGACGCCGGAGGTGGCAAGGGCGTTGCCAAGCTTATTGACAAAGGATTGGCAGGCGTTGCCCAAGCCGTTTTTGCGCTGCCCTGTCTTCCATTCCATAAAATCCAGCGCGTCCGCAACCATGGCGTAGCTTACGGTGTTGATCACACCCGTGGGGATTGCCGAAAGAATCAGCAGGGGGATGAGGGCATAAATGTTACCGTAACCGACGAAATACATCGCAAGCCCCGAAGCCCCGCCCAGCAGGCAGGCGAAGAGCAGCAGCTGCTTATATTGAAAGCGGTTGATCAGCATCGGCACAAGCAGCATCGCGCCGAAGGAGCCGACCGCCAGCGACGCCTGGAACACCAAAGAAACCAAGCTGATGCTGGATTGAATCTCCTTGCCCGCAATACCGATGCTGTAACGCCCCACATGAACGGACGCCACGCTGAGCATATACCGCCCGGCGGAAAGTACCCCCATAGCGACGACCAGCATCAGCGGCTTGTTGCGCAGGATAAGGGTCAGCGCCATTGGCTCCCCGGGGGTGCGTTTGGCGGTTTTCGGCAGCGCGACGCGCTCACGCACCTTCGTCGCCGTTTGGAAATACAGCAATCCACCCATGACCGTTACCAGCAGGGCAATGACAAAATAGCGTGCTTGCTCCAGTCGCATCCCTTCGGCAAAGCCCAGCCTTTTGAGCAGTGGTCCGCCCAGCATAAACAGCGCCATCGGGACGGCGCTGCCGATGCCGTTTGCCGTCCGGGCGACGCTAATCAGCCTGCCGCGCGCCATCGGCTCGGCAACCATGGCGCTGGGTAAGCTCCAAAAGGGAATATCCCCCACGGTGTAAACCATGCCCCAGGCGACATAGGTTACCCCCGCATAGACCATCAGCATCACGGGCGTCACGGCCGCGCCCAGAAAGTAGTTCGGCGCGACAAAAAGCGCGAGGGTGAGCAAAATCACCGGCCACGGCACAACATAAAGATACGAACGCATTTTGCCGCGCTTCGGCTCGCGGCGATCCATCAGCGTGCCCATGAGCGGGTCGTTCACGGCGTCCCATACCCGCGCCAGCAGCATCAGCAGCAGCACAAAAATCGGAGTAAGCTGCATCACGTTCAAATAAAAATCCGCGATGTAGGACGACATGACCGCATAGATCATCCCCTGCCCCAGCGCGCCGGCATAATAGCTGCGGGATTCCTTTTTTCCCATTGTGCCGCCTCCACTCCCCGTTTGTTTAGATCCGCGCCGCCAGCAATTGCTCCACCAGATCCGCGCTTGCAAGATCCTCCGCCGTGCGCGAAGCGTCGAATTTTCCGCCCATCGCAAGCGCCGCGAAGAAGAGCTTGTGCTCATCGCGGTATCCGTAATAATCCGCGTATTCGTTGCTGCCCGCGAGCGCCCTGCCGTCCAGCGTGATGCTTTGGTGCTCCGCGCCGCCCATGGCGGAAAGGCTTTGCCGCCCGCGCCCCTTGGCAAGCAGAATGGTTGCTTCGCAATCCGCGCCGCCTTCAAAGCCCAAATTGATATAAGCGCTTGCGCCCGGCGCGTGGAATTCAAAGCCGTGCACGCGCCCGCCGGTGGCGTAATGCGAGCGCACCACGCCGCTGCCGCCCCCCGCAAAGCGCATGACGCCATGCCAGCTGTTCGCGCGGTCGGCGGCTTCCGCCATTTCCGGCGCAACGGTTTCCAGCAGGGCGCAGCCAGTGACGGGCTGCCCCATGGCGTGGCGCACCAAATCAATGCAATGCACCACATCGCAGGGGAAGGCGCTGGCGCAGCCGCCATAAAACGCCGCGCCGCTGTTTTTGTAAAACCGCCCTTCGGCTTGGCTGAGCGGCGCAACCTCGCGCAAAATGCGCAAGGCTTCCACAACCAGCGGAATATACCGCCGATTGTAGCCCACGTGCAGGAGCAAATCCCTTTCCCGGGCAATGGCGGCGAGCGTCTGCGCTTGGTATGCCGTGATGCCCATCGGCTTTTCCATAAACACCGGGTATCCGCCCAAAAGGCAGTCGCTCACCGCGCGGAAGAGCGCATCAGGCTGCGTGAGGACGAAGACAGCGTCCGGCGTTTCCTTCGCCAGCATTTCGTGGTAGCTTGTGTAAACCGCAGGGATGTCAAAGCGCTCCGCCGCCGCCCGCGCCCGCTCCGGGCGTAAATCGCAGACGGACGCGACGCGCAAGGCGGGATTCCGCGCCAAAAGCGGCAAATGAATCCCCCCCGCGATTCCGCCCGCGCCGAGAACAGCTATGTTATACATGTTGCACTGACTCCTCTGTTTTTATACTCCGATGCAAAAACACGCAAATCAACCGCCCAGCAGCTCCGCCTCGCGCAGCCACAGCGCCGCGGAAGCGTCCGAGGGCATCCGCCAATCGCCGCGGGGCGAAAGGGCGACGCTGCCCACCTTCGGTCCGTCCGGCAGGCAGGAGCGTTTGAACTGCTGGCTGAAGAAGCGCCGCAAAAAGACGCGCAGCCATTCCAGTAGCTCTTCCGGCGCGAATTGCCCTTCAAAAGCGATTTTTGCCATGCAAAACAGCTTTGCCGGCGGAAAGCCGAAGCGGAAAAAATGATACAGGTAAAAATCGTGCACGTCGTATTTGCCCAAAACCGCTTCGGTTTTCTGCGCTATCTCGCCCTGCTCGTCCGGTGGGAGAAGCTCCGGGCTGATCGGGGTTTCCAGCACACGGCGGAGCACCTGCGCGGCGGTTTCGTCGCTCTCATCCAAAACATATTCCACCACATGGCGAACAAGGGTTTTTGGGATGCCGCCGTTCAGGTTATACATGCTCATGTGATCCGCGTTATACGTGCACCAGCCAAGCGCAAGCTCACTCAGGTCGCCCGTGCCCAGCAGCAGCGCGTCCTCTTGGTTTGCCAGATCCATCAAGAGCTGTGTGCGCTCCCGCGCCTGCACGTTTTCGTAGACCACGTCGCGCACATTCGGGTCGTGCCCGATATCGGACATATGCAGCTCGCAGGCGGGGCGGATGTCAATTTCCCAAAGCGTAATGCCAAGGCAGCGGGCAAGAAGCTCCACGCTTTCACGCGTATGCGCGGTCGTGCCAAAGCCCGGCATCGTGATGCCCAAAACCTGCTCCGGCTCCCAGCCGAGCGTCTCTGCCGCGCGGCAGGCCACCAGCAGCGCAAGCGTAGAATCCAGCCCGCCGGAAAGCCCCAGGATCACCTGCGTCTGCCCCGTGTGCCGCAAGCGCTTGCACAGCGCGGCGGTTTGGATTTCCAGGATCTCGCGGCAACGCTCCCCCCGCGCCAAAACGCCGGAGGGCACAAAGGGCTGCGCGGCATAGCGGCGGGTAAGCAGCGCCTCCGGCAGCGGCGCGACCGCGGGGCAAGGAACGCGGCGGATTTGCGCAAGCTCTGCCGCGCGCGCGGCTTGCATATCCCCAAAGCTGCCGAAGCGGCGTTCGGCTTGCAGCAGCTGCAAATCAAAGCACTGGTAAACAGCCGCGCCCTCCGCTTCAAAGCGGCGGCTCTCGGTGAGGATATTCCCGTTTTCGGCAAGAAAGCACGCGCCCGAAAAGCAGAGATCCGTGCTGCTTTCGCCCACGCCCGCGCCCGCGTACGCATACGCACAGTGCAGCCGGGCGCTTTGCTGGGCGACCAGGGCGCGGCGGTATTCGTTTTTGGCGACCTCTTCATCCGAAGCGGAAAGATTGAGGATCAGCTCCGCGCCCGCCAGCGCAAGCAGCCCGGAGGGCGGCTCGGGCACCCATAAATCCTCGCAAAGCTCGACACCGACGCGCACCCGCCCGCAATCAAACAGCAGCCTGCCAAACGGGATGCGCTGATCGCACAGTTCTATTTTTGCGTCCTGCGGCGCCTGGCTTCCCGGCGTGAACCAGCGCTTTTCATAATACTCACGCGCGTTGGGCAAAAACTGCTTGGGCACCGCGCCCAGCAGCTGCCCGCCGCGCAGCAGCGCCGCGCAATTGTAGAGCCGCCCGGCATAACGCAGCGGCAGCCCCAGCGCAATGAGCGCGCCGCAGTCCTCCGTCGCCTCCAGTATCCCCGCAAGGGCTTCCTCGCAGGCGTCCAGCAAAAGGGCTTGCCCAAACAAATCACCGCAGGTGTAGCCCGAAAGGCATAGCTCCGGGAAGACCATCACCTGCACGCCGGCGTTTTCGGCGGCGCGGATAGCTTCCGAGATATACGCAGCGTTGCGCAGGGGATTGGCGACCTCGCACTGCGGCGAAACCGCCCCCACCTTTAGGTAACCGAAATCCGGCATAGGCAACCACCTTCTGGGAAAGTCAAAGATTACGTGCCCCGGGCGCCCGATGGACGAATCCCCTATTTATCCGCGATATAGGCTTCATAAAACGCTTCCGTGGCGGCATAAAAATCCTCCACGTCGCCGTCGTTTTTGATGACAACGTCCGCAAGCTTTTCACTTTCGGATGTATGGAAAAGCGCTTCCTCGCCCGCGTCGTATTCGCGCAGCTTTTCCGCGCTGCCGCCGTCACGGTCCGAGCCGCGCGCAAGCATCCGGGCGTACCGCACTTCGTCGTCCGAAATAACGATATCCACCAGCAGAAATTCCTTGCCAAACTGCTCCTTGAGGAACTGCACATCCGAAAGCGGGCGCACGCCGCTCACCAAATAAACAGACGCGCCGCTCTTGCGGATCTTTCGCACAATCTGTTCCGGGAAGAAGGTTTGCCCATGCATTCCCATATACTTTTGTGAGGTTGCGTGCAGGTTCTCGCGCGTGCGCTCCAAGCCGTCCTTTGTCGCCAGCTCCCGCACAATGTCGCCGATGGAGGTCATGGGGAGCGCATATTTCTTTGCCAGATACTCCAAAAAGAAATCCTTGCCCGTCCCGTTCTTGCCCACTGCCGCAATGACCATTTTTTGTGCCCCCTGTTTCTCTGTTTATGCTTTGGATTATACAACAAGCGCAGCCCAAAGTCAACAGTCCCTTACGCGCCGGCGCGCGCCTCTCCGCCGCCTGCTTCCTGCTGTTTGCGCCGCGCAAACAGCAGCCGCATCCAAAATTGCATCAGCGGCCCGACGCCCAGCGCAAGGATCGCGGTGCCCGGTCCCATCAGCTTATCGGGCTGCGCGTGGGCGAATATGCCCAGAGCAATGCCGATGCCGATGGCCGTCGCATCCTGGATGATGCGGATCCAGCGAAACTGCAGCTTCGCGCGGCGGGCAATCATGAGCGAGATGGTATCAATGGGCGGCATCCCCAAATTGGCGGCAACATAAAGCGCCAGCCCAAAGGTCAGTATGAGCAGAGCAAACGCGAACAGCCCTGCCCGCAGCGGGATGCCCGCCTCCGGTAACAGCCGCTTTGCCCAGCCCTCCACAAATTCGGCGGAGGGACCGATCAACAGCATGTTCAGGATGCTCCCCGCGCCCAGCAGACTGCGGCGGACGATGAGGCAGACCACGGCGACAGGGACGTTCACCAGCAGCAGCGCCGCCGTGAGCGGGATATGCAGCGCCGCGCTCAAGCCCTGAAAGAGCGTGACGGAGGGATCCGTGCCAAACCGGCAGAACAGAAAAAGTCCGACGGCAAAAGCGATCAGCGGCGTGCCGGCGAGCAGCAGCGCAATCCGCTGCCGAAGGGGAAGCTTCGGTGGTTCCATAGCGTTGACTTTGATAAACGTACCCTCGACTTTCGAAAGATTCAACAACTCATTATAGCATGGCGGGCAGGAAAAAGCAAGCAAGGTGAGAAGATTTAGAATCACGTGGTAGACCTCACACGTGATTCTAATCTTCACCTTGCTAACGCAATAAAAGTATGGTAGGATATAGCAGGGTGAAGAAATGAATGAGCTTGGCGAACTGCGAAAGTGCATGCATGAGGTAGAAGAGGAA
>JAITGE010000009.1 GCA_031280825.1 Oscillospiraceae bacterium
GCTTCCTCTTCTACCTCATGCATGCACTTTCGCAGTTCGCCAAGCTCATTCATTTCTTCACCCTGCTATATCCTACCATACTTTTATTGCGTTAGCAAGGTGAAGATTAGAATCACGTGCTACAGCATCTAATTCCTGTCTAGGAAACTAAATTGCCGTGTGCCCCGCACAAAACGGCTTGCTTTTGTACGAAAAGCGTGGTATAATACACGGCGAAGGTTACAAATGGTTACAAAATACGTTTCCGCACTTTAGCATAGGGGAGGCAGTATGAACCGAAAAATATCCTTAGGGGTAGCATTGGCGCTGGCATTGGTTTTGGTAGCGGCTTCTATCCCGCTGACGATGGTATACGCGCGGCGGGAGCAGAACCGTATTCTAGCCAATTTGCCCGCGCGGGCGGGATTGTTTGCTTCCGTCGGCGAGCTGGAGGACGTCATTGAGCAGAGCGCCTTGGAGCGCCCGAACGCAAGCCTTGTGGCACCGGAATTGGTGCGTGGCTTCGTTGCCGGGTTGGGGGATTCCCGCGCAAGATATCTTTCGCCGGAGGAGTATGCACTCTATCTGAAGCGGCTCAGCGGCGAAACGGCGGATTTGGGCTTCGAGCTTACCTACACGCCGCCACAGGGCGTGCTCGTGACCTCCGTGCGCGGCACCGCGGCGGCGGCGGGTCTGCGAATCGGCGACATTGTGACGCAAATGGAAGCGGACAACCGCATCATCTTCAACGGAGAGGCTTCCGGGCAGGAGGATATTGAGTTGCTCCTGCGCAAGCTGGAAAGCCTGGGCAGCGGCACCGGCACGACCGCCGCCATCCCCAGCATCAATGTGACATATGAGCGCGAAAAAATAAGCCATACGAGCAAGATTGCTTTCGGCGACCGCGTCAGCACGGTCTATGGCTCGTTGCTTGCGGATGGCGTCGGCTATGTGCACGTCACCGCGCTGCTCAAGACCACGCGGGAGCAAATGCGAGAGCAAATCGGCAAGCTGATTGCGCAGGGCGCGAACAGCCTGATTCTCGACGTGCGCGGCTGCGCGGAGGGCACGGTTGCCTTCGCCTGCGACGCGTTGGATCTTTTTATCTCAAAAAGTGACGTGCTGGCGACCGTCGCCTTCCGCGAAGGGCGTGCGCCGCAAAGCTACCGCTCCACCGGCAGCCCGGTGGTTACGCTGCCTGCAAATTCAATCGCGATTTTGCTGAACCACGAAACCGACGGCGCGTCGGAGCTGTTTGCCTACAGCATGAGAAGCTTCGGCGCGGCTATGCTCATCGGCAGCGCGAGCGCGGGCAACGGCAACAGCCAGGAAGCCTTTTCGCTCAAGGAAACCGGCGGCGCGGTGCTGCTCACCACCGGGCGTGTCACGCCGGGGGATAAAAACGAAAGCTGGTGCGGCGACGGCGAAAACCGCGGTGTGCTGCCGGATATTGCTGTTGGCAACCCCGATTTACAACAAGAAACAGCGCGACAGCAGCTGATCGCAGCAGCGGCGGCGAATATGGCGGGGTAAGCAGCCCGCATGTGTGAGAATTGCGTTAAAATCACGCCGGCGCCGGTCGGGCGCATGGGTCGGTCTGCCCGCCCTTGCGCAGCGTTTGCGCGAAAGCATCCCATGTTACGAAAATCACCAGCATCGCCAGCGCGCCCGTGGGCAGCCGGTCAAACAGAAACAACCCGAACGGCGCGCCCAATTCCCGCACCGTTGTGCGGGCGGGGTCGGGGTTTAGAAGCAGATTCAGCGCGGTATTGATGCAAATGCCCGCAAACCCGGCCGGCAATATGCCGGAAAGGCGCTTGAACTTGCGCGACCACGCAATCAAAACCACCATCATGATGGTGGAATACAAAACCGCGCGCCAATTGGGATGAAAGCCCAGGTTGCGGTAGCTCCGCAAAAGCGCCGGCAGGTTTTCGCCGTAAACGGGCACTTCAAAATAGCCCGCGCCCTGGTAAAACGTGGTGACGATGCCCGCAGCGCCAAGCAGCACAGCCGACAGACCGCGCGGCAGACCGCGCTTGCGCGGCGCGCAGTTCAAAGCTCTGTGAGCGGCGGTAAGCGCGACTGTGCAAAGCGCGAAACAGAGCGTGAGCAGCAACGGCTGCTCCGCAAGCGCAAAGAACGCCGCGCATTGCATCGCCGCCAGCGCTAGGGGATAATAAGAAGCGCCGCACAGCATTGTCCCCAACGCCAAGACGGCGGCAATGCAATATGTGTATACATTCGCCGTGCCGCTTGCAAAGGGATCGGTGGCAAAAACGGCGAGGAACAGGGGCAGTGTTTGCAAGAAACGCCCCAACAACCGCAGAGGCAAAGGTTTTTTCATACTTCTATACTCCGAACCCCGTGACAATTGAATTTTTTAATGCGGGGCGTATTCGTTTATTCCGCATCCGCGTCCCTGCCGGCTTCATCCTTGCCAACCGCAACCCACCTTCGCGCAACGAAGCAGCCCGCGCGCAGACCCAGAGCTTCGGCTTTGCGGCGTGCCCCGGGCAAATCGGCATAAAGCTCGGCGGCGCTGTGTGCGTCCGAACCAACGGTAATCCGCTGCCCGCCGGCGGCAACGTAGCGCTGCTGCAGCGCCTCGCCGGGCATAGCCTCAGCGCAGCCCTTGCGCAGGGAAGAGCTGTTGATTTCCAGCACCATGCCCTGCCGCACAATTTCGGCGCAGATGCAATCTATTTGCGCGGGTTCATAAATCAATGCGCCGTTTAGGTAGCGTTTTGGAAAATCAAAGTGTGCCACGGCGTCAAAACCGCCGCAGCGCACCATCTCCAGCATTTCATCCCAATAATACCCGAATATTTCAGCTGCGGAATACCCTTTCGCAACCATTTGCGTCATAAACAGCTCTTCGGGGAAGAAATCGTGCACGCTGCCCAAAATAAAATCATAAGGGCGCCTCCGCGCCTGCTCAAACGCTTCCGTATGCCGGTGCGGCTGCGAAACCTCAATGCCCGCCAGCACCAGTAGCTTCTCTTTATACTGCGCCCGCACACGCTCAAACACCTCGAAAAAACGATCCGCGTCGTAATACCCCGGATCGTCGCCTTTAAAATCCAGATGCTCGGTAAAGCAGACAGCGTCCAGCCCCAACGCGACGGCGCGGCGGCAAAAGGCATCCATTTCCTCCGCGCTGTCTGACGAAAAACGGGTGTGCGTGTGGCAATCACAGCGGCAGACGCGGCGGGTGAGCGTCATCATATGCCCTCCTCTTGCGCCGCCGTCTGCGCGGCGCGCTTGAGGGCTTCCTCGCGCTGCCCGCTGGCGTTGGTGTTCATGGAATTGCGATAAACCACAAAGCGATAAAACAGGAACTCCGTTACGCCGTTGAGCAAAAGCGTGCCGATGAAAACGACATAACCGACCGCCGAAGCCTCGCCGTGCCCTTTTGTCAGCGCGTCGCCGCCCAGGGTTGCGATGGGCGTGAATACGCAATAATAGCCGATAACCTTGAGCATCGCCTTTGGGATGTTCGCCACGCTCTTAAAGGTAAACTTTCGGTTAAAGGTGAAATTCCAAATCACGGAAAGCACCAGTGAAATCAAATAGCACGGCCAATAGGATTCCAGCGGCGTAAGCTCCGTCAGGAGCGCGAAGCTCCCGGTTTGGATCGCCCCGGCGGAAGCGGCAAAGAGGAAATATTTCACCGTCTGCAAGGCGTTTTGCTTTGCCGTGAGTCTTACCGGCGCGGGAACAGCTGCCTCTTGCATAGTGATCCCCCTTCTGTGGTATGCTAGCATTATACTGTACCCATGAGGGAATGTCAACCATTTGCGCGGGAGGAATGGCATGACGAAAGAGATATTTGGCGCGGATTTCACAAAAAACCGCGAATTGCTCCACGAAAAGCTGCAAGTCAACGGGAGCTTTGATTTGCTCAGCCGCACCGTCGATATGGAAGGGCGGCGCGCGCAGCTTTATTTCGTTGACGGCATGGTGCTGGATGATACGCTCGCGAAAATCTTGGAGCTGCTCATGAAGGTGAGCGGAAAGCAGCTTGCGGGGCTGGAAACCGCCCGCGCCTTTGCCGACAGGATCGTCCCCTATGGCGAAACGGACGTAACAGACGATGTTGCGGATTTTATGACCTTTGTGCTTTCGGGCGCGGTGGGGATGCTGGTGGAGGGCTGCAAGGAGGCAATACTCATTGATGTGCGCAGCTATCCTGCCCGCCCTGTAATGGAGCCGGAAAATGACCGTGTTTTGCGCGGTCCGCGCGAGGGCTTTGTGGAAATCCTGGTAAAAAACACCGCCCTGCTGCGCCGCCGCCTGCGCGACCCGGCGCTTGCGATGGAGCTGATTCAAGCAGGAGAGCGCTCACACACGGATTTTGTGCTGTGCTACCTGCGCGGCAAGGCGGATGAAAAGCTGCTGGAGCGCTTGCGGGGCAAGCTCCGCGCGATCAGCGCCAACACACTGACGATGGGGCTGGAAAGCCTGATAGAAGCGACCACGCCCCGCCGCTGGTGGAATCCTTTTCCACGCGCGCGCTGCACGGAACGCCCCGATTGCGCCGCCGCTTCCGTGGCGGAGGGGCAAATCATTTTACTGATGGATAACTGCCCCGCCGCGCTGATTTTGCCCACAGGCATCTTCGATTTTTTGCAGGATACCAACGATTACTGTTTTTTGCCCATAACAGGCACTTATCTTCGCTGGCTGCGGCTGCTGGTTTCCGCGCTCACGGTGCTGCTGACCCCCTTGTGGTATTTTTTTATGCAGCACGCGGAGCTGCTGCCCGAATGGGCAAAAAGCTTCACCATCCACGAACCCATTGCCATGCCTCTGCTGCCCCAGCTGCTGGTGATTGAGCTGGCGATTGGCGCGCTGAAGCTGGCCTCGCTCAACACGCCCGCAGCATTGAGCAATTCCTTTGCCGTGATCGGCTCGCTCGTGCTGGGGGAATTCGCCGTCCGCGCGGAACTGATGGCGCCCGAAGCCGTGCTGGTGATGGCGTTTGTAGCCGTCAGCAATTTTGCGCAGCCCAGCTATGAGCTAGGCTACGCGCTTGCGTTTTCACGCGTATTGCTCTTGGTTCTGTGCGCGCTGTTTGGCGTATGGGGCTTGCTCGGCGGCGTCGCCTGCATTCTCCTTGCCATCAGCTGCACCAAAACGCTTGCGGGCAACTGCTATTGGTACCCGCTGATCCCTTTCAACGGCAAAGCCCTGCGGCGGCTTTTCTTCCGCGTGCCTTTGCACAAGGAAAACTCCTGAGCTTCATCCGCAAAAACGCCGCGCCTGTCACGCTGCTCCCAGCAAAGCCTCCAGCAAAGCAGCGGCGTTGTTTTGCACGGTATAACACGGCGTGCCAACCGCTTCGGATATTTCCGCCAGGGTCATACCGTCCAAGGTTAAATCGCCCTCGCTGCGCAGGCAGGCGCGGGGCAGCAGCACACGCTCGCCCAGCGCCCGTCCACGCAGCTGCGCGCATATATCCCGCCCTGTCAGCAGACCGGCGACGGTGATATGCTCACCGAAAAAATCGTTTTCAACGGCAAAAACCGCCGTTTGCACCCCCGGATATTTCGCCGCGCAGGCAGCGACGAGTTCACGCAAAAGCGGCGCGGCGGCTTTGCCCGTCACGATGCTTTGCCGGGGCGGATCCATGGGGGCATCTTGCCCCGCCCGCGCCTCCAGTAACTCCAAAAATGTGCTTTTGAGCAACGCCCAAAGCCCCACGCCGTTTTCCAGCTGCGCAAACGCACCGTAATACGCCGCGCCGGGCATCGCGCGCTCTGCCAGCAAAAAAAACTCATCCGAAGGGCAAATTTCAACGCAAAGCCCCAGTGCTTCCGCTTTTGCGCGGTATTGCGCAATGCAATCAATCACCGCTCCCGCTTCTGTTTTTGTGAAAGGGCGCAGCGGCTCCAGCCCCGCGCGGTGCTTTGTTAAGCCCACGGGGACGGCGGCGACGCTGCGCACCCGCCCTCCCGGCAGCGCAAGCAGCCGCTCCAGAGAATCCGCCAACGCCGCGCCGTCGTTCCAGCCCGGACACAGCACCAATTGAATATTCAGCTCCAGCCCCGCCGCCGCAAAGCGCGGGAGCAACGCCAGCACCTCGCCGGCGCGGGGATTTTTCATCATTCGCACGCGCAGAGCGGGATCCATGGTGTGCACGGATACATTGATCGGGCTGAGCCGCATCTGAATGATGCGCTCGGCTTCACGCGCGTCCAGGTTGGTCAGCGTTATATAATTCCCGAAAAGAAAGGAAAGGCGCGCATCGTCGTCCTTTACATACAGCGACGGGCGCAGCCCGGGCGGCAGCTGGTCGATAAAGCAGAACACGCAGCGGTTGCGGCATTGACGCTGGTCGTCCATTAAGCCGTCGGTGAATTGCAGCCCCAAATCGGCATATTGCTCCTTGCGCAGGCGAAGCGTGCGTTCCTTGCCGTTCGGGCGGCGCAGGCGCAGGCGCAATTTCTTTTCAGCTGCATAAAACCGGTAATCCAGCACATCAGCGACCGCGTGCCCGTTCACCGAAAGCAAGACGTCGCCGACGCGCACCCGTGCGCGGGCGGCGGGGCTGCCGGGTTCAATGCCGGAAACAACAGCTGGCATGGGTTCTCCTTTTTTATGCTTCGCTTTATGCCAGCAGGATAACACGCGGGCAAGCATTTGTCAATACGCGCCAAGCGCCACAGGCAGCAGGAGTGGCTTGCGCCCGGCATTCCTGTTTCTTTCCAAAATTTTCTTTTTTACAAAAGCAGGAAATTACGTTCAAATTTCGACAAATTCAAGTAAGGTTGCGCAACCGGATGCGTTTTTTTACATAATCTGGAGAAGGCGCGACAAAAAACGGGTGAAAGAAGGAGAGGTTTTATGTTATTGCACACGATCACCACGGTTACCGTGGCGGCGATCACATTGTTTTCCGGGCTTATCGGCGCCGGGGAAGCCGGCGAGGCTGTCGGCGCACCGGTTTGGGATACCGCGGCGTATCTGCAAAATATTTTAGACAAAAACGCAAAAATCAAAAGGATCACTTTCGGCGTCTACCCTGCCGACCGGATGGTTATGACCTACGATGAAACGCTGGACAAGATTTTTGACGACCTGGCGGCGGCGGGCGGCGGCTTTGACGCGCGCGACATTATCGCCGGGCTGCCGGATATGCACTACTACAACCGGTGGATTTACGACCTGCTGGAGGAACAAATCGTCGCTGCGCAGGCAAGCCTGGTTGCAAAGGCGGACGCCGCGTATGCGCAGGGCGATGTTGTGATGATGTTTGTCAATCGGCTCACGGGCGTGATGCTCGGAATGCCGAAGCAACTGCACGTTCGCGCCGATCTGATGGAAAATGGCTACTACGACATTATCCTTGAGATCACAGACCAAAACGGCACAAAATCCGACCTTGGCACACAGATTTGGTATGATGCCGAGGAGGGCTTGCTTTTCCACAAGGACGATGTCGGGTTTTGCTACACGGGTTTTGATATTGATGTGGACGACGCGGAAATCTGGAGCGCGACCAACAATCCCCTGCAGCGCAGCTTGGGCTACAGCAAGCTCTATGATGACCTGTTTCTGCAATCCCGCGCTATAAACGTAACGACAGTGCGGCTCAAATTCCCTTACCGTGGGCAGGATTGGCTGCTGCAGCTCTGGAAGGGACGCTACTTTATTTCCAACGGCGGCGAGGTCGGGCTGTATCATAAAGAAAAAAGCGACATCAGCGGGTTCTATGCCTGCGCTTCAGACGACGAGCGTATCCCGATGACCCTGACCCTCACGACCGACGACGGACTTCTTCTGATTGACCGCCCGGCGACGCTGCATTGGTGGATGACAGGCTTTGTGCTGCGCGACCGCTATTATACTCCGGAACGCATGACGCTGGAAACCACCCTTACCGTGCCGGACGACGAAATGCTTGCGGGCATCCGCGCCGCGCTGGAAACCGAAAAAGCCAAGGGCGTGCTGGATTACAGCATCAGCGGGCGGGATATTTCGATCAAGTGGTAACAGCGGCACCGGTAAGCTGCTAAACAGAAATAGAAGAATAGGGGAAGCATTGGGTTATGGAACAAATTTCAGCCTTTTTCCACAGGCTTTCGTTGGATTTTTTTGCGTTTTTTGATCAGGGTGCGGATTGGGTCGCCCGGCGTGTGGCGGCTCTGATCGGCGCGATCATGTTCGCTGTCGCGCCGACAATGCCGGCGTATCTGGCAAACCAGTTCGGGCCTGGGCTGGCGGTGCTGCCCTGGTATGCCGCAACGGGCGTGATCCGTCCCCGCACAAACGATAAGGTGGACGCCTTCAACGAAAAAGTGGACGGCTTTATGCGCGGTGTAACGCACGTGGATTCTGAACCCGACAGCGCCGTCTGGAAGGCAAGCAACTTCAATTGGGCGACACTGAGCGATCTGCCCATGCCGGTTTTGGCGGATGGGAATGAGAATCCGGAATATATCGCTTATATTGCGCGCTGCCGCGTTTGGAAGGAAGCCGGCACAAGCATCAAGGTCGTCACGCCCTATCCGATCGCCTATTCGCGCATTGGCATTGACCCGCGCACGGAAGAAGGCGTTGAGCGTGTGCGTGAAATCGCCCGCAAAATCATCCGCGATTTGCGCGACTGTGTGGGCGCGATCCAAATCAGCAACGAGCTGAGCGTGCCGCGCTTCAACACCGTTTTGGAAGCCGACGGCAGCGAGGTGAGCTTAACCGCAGAGCAAGCGGCGGTGTTTTTGGGCGAGCAGGGGAAGGCGATGGCGGAAGAAGGCAAGGGCAACGTGATTGTCGGCTGGAACAACGTCGCTCCGGGCTTTGATATCCACATGGCGATGAAGCCTTGGTTTCAGTATTTTGATTACGTCGGGCTGGATATGTATCTTGGTATGTGGTTCCCCACGGGCAATTGGCCGTTCCTGTTTGAGCTGATGCTGGATATGCTCTGGTCCTATGTCCAATTGCCGATTGTGTTCTGCGAAATTGGCTACACCAGCTTTGGCACGCCAAAAACGCAGGCGGAAAAGGACGCCCATATTGCCCTGCTGACTGGCGGCGCGTATACCAGCGAAGCGGACGCCAAAGCAAATATCGCGGATTTTATTACCCGGTTACCGCAAGTTATGCAGGACACCATCCGGCGCGACGCGGCGGGGAACGAGGAATACTTCGTCTTTGACCCAAAATCGGATTTTTATAACCATCTCTTTAAGCAAATGGCGGAGGGACATGTCATCAGCGGTTACCCGCACAGTGAAAAAGGGCAGGCTGATTTTTATCAGGATATGATCCCGCGTATTGTGAAAAACCGTCCCTATTTGCGCGGCATGCTGATCCATTGCTGGTCAGATTCCAACGGCACGTGCTATTATTGCGGGCAGGAGGATTGCCCAAGCGAAGACGGGCTTGGCTTGGTGATCCTTGACAATGAAGGCAACGCCAGCCCAAAGCTGGGCTACTATACTGCGCGCGAAGCCCTGCGCAATGTAAAATAGAGCAGAGAACAAAAGAGGCCGGCAAGCACCGCAATGCTTGCCGGCCTCTTTTTTGTTGAACCGGATACAGACGCGCGCACTATTCCAAAAAACCGGTGAGAGGGCTGGACGCTTCCGCCGCGCCCTCCAGCACGCGCCCCGGGCAGGCAAGATATGCCAGCCGCCCGGCCTTGATTGCCGCGCGGAAGGCCGCCGCCATTTGCGCCGCGTCACCCGCCGTGGCGACCGCCGTGTTTGCCATTACGGCGGCACAGCCCAGTTCCATAGCTTCGCAAGCCTGCGAGGGCTTGCCAATGCCCGCATCCACGATGATGGGAAGATCAATTTCTTCCACGAGAATGCGCACGAAATCCCGCGTCAGCAGACCCTTATTGCTGCCGATGGGCGCACCCAGAGGCATCACCGCCGCTGCGCCCGCCGCCTGCAGCGCCCGCGCCGTCGCCAAATCGGGGTACACGTACGGTAACACATGAAAGCCTTCCGCGGCAAGGCTTTCCGTCGCTTTCACCGTTTCGGCATTTTCGGGCAAAAGATATTTCGCGTCGCGAATCACCTCGATTTTCACATAATCGCCGCAGCCCAGCGCCCGCGCCAGCCGCGCGATGCGCACGGCTTCTTCCGCGTTGCGCGCGCCGCTGGTGTTGGGCAGCAGCGTCAGCCCCGGGGGGATGAAATCAAGGATATTCTCCTCACCGCCGGCGTTTGCGCGGCGCAACGCGAGGGTAATCATCTCTGCGCCGCCGTGCTCGGCGACCGCGCGGATCAGCGGCAGCGAAAACTTGCCGCTGCCCAAAATGAAGCGGGAAGCGAAGACCTTTCCGCCCAAAACAAACGCGTCGTCCGTCATGATAATGCTATCCTTTGCAATACTTTTCGGCGTGCCAACGCGCCTTAGATCGTCCCGTCCCAAGTGGTTGTGGTTTTCTTTTTGGCTTCCGCACCGTCAAACCAGCGGGTGGTGACGACCTTTGTTTCGGTATAAAAACGGTAGGCGTCCTTACCCAAGCAATGTGCGTCGCCAAAAAATGAATTTTTGTGCCCGCTGAAGGGGAACACACCCACCGGCACGGGGATGCCCACGTTTACGCCGACCATGCCGCCATCGGTGCGGCGGGCAAATTCACGGGCATAATAGCCGCTTTGCGTAAAAATCACCGATCCGTTGGCAAAGGGGTTTTCGTTCATCAGCGCCAGACCGGCTTCAAAATCCTTGCAGCGCTTGATGCACAAAACCGGACCAAAGATCTCCGTTTCGCCGATGGACATGCCCGGCTGCACGTGGTCAAACACGGTCGGTCCCACGAAGAAGCCGTTCTCATAGCCGGGTACGCGCACATCCCGCCCATCCAAGAGAAGCTTCGCGCCCTCGGCTACGCCCTGTGCAATGCGCCGCAGAATGCCTGCCTTGTGCGCCGCGCTGACGACGGGACCCAACTCCGTCGTTTTGTCATATGCCGCGCCGATTTTACGCTTTTTGGCTTGCTCGACAATAGCGGCGGCAAGGGCATCTGCGATGCTTTCGTGCGCGACGACCACGGGCAACGCCATGCAGCGTTCGCCCGCGCAGCCAAAGGCGGCGTTCACAATCCCCGCAGCCGTGCGCGCAATGGGTGCGTCATCCAGCACAAGAGCGTGGTTTTTTGCTTCGCACAGCGCCTGCACACGCTTGCCCGCCGCCGCCGCCGTGGAATAAATATGCAGCCCGACCTTGGTGGTGCCAACGAAAGTTACGCCTTTGATATCCGGGTGCGTGAGGATTGCGCTCGCCTCGTCGCGGGTGCAGGTGACGACGTTCAAAACGCCGTCCGGCAGCCCCGCTTCCTTGTAAAGCGCGGCGATGCGCATTGCCGTGCGCGGGGTTGGCGCGGCAGCCTTGAGCACCATTGTGTTTCCGCAGGCAAGGCAAACCGGCGCCATCCAGCCAAAGGGGATCATGGCAGGGAAATTGAACGGCACAATCCCCGCAAAAACGCCCAGCGGCTCGCGGTAAAGCACGGTATCAAACCCCGCGGAGGTATCCATCAGGCTTTCCCCCATCAATAGGGAAGGCGCGCTGATGGCCAGCTCCGTGCCCTCCTTTGCCTTGAGGACATCCCCCTGCGCTTCCTCCCAGCTTTTTCCGTTTTCTTCGGCGACAAGCCTCGTCAGTTCTTCCATGTGCGCAAGCAACAGCTCCCGCACACGGTAAAATATTTGGCTGCGCTTGAGCGCGGGCGTCGCCGCCCAAGCGGGGAACGCCGCTTTTGCCGCCGCGATCGCCTGCCCAACCTCCTCGCGCGGGCAGCAAGGAACGCGGCAGGTGACCTCACCCGTGCTGGGGTTGTAGGCTTCGGTGAAGCTCTGCGCGGCGGAATCAATGAACCGCCCGTTGATAAAGGGCTGAAGGGCTTGTGGCATGGCAATGTTCCTTTCGATCGTTCAATGGGTTTATTTTATCGGATTTTCAGGCTGTTGTCAAGAGCGGAAAAGCCGAGCGAGAATGACAAACGGGCGAACCGTATGGCTCGCCCGTTTGCCGGATGTGGGGTGTGAAAGAGAAAGAAGAAAGTAAATTCATAGCGCTTGGCTTTTGCTTAACCCACCTTGCGCTGCGCAGGCGGCTTGACCGCCGCTTGCTTGGGGATGCGAATGGTGTATTCCATAAAGTCGCCGCTGTCGCTGACCTCGCTTTCAGCGGGGATACCGGATTGGCGCATGACCTCAACCGCGTGGTTGATAGTGTTAACAAACAAGCGCACATCGCGCACAAGCCGGATAGACGGCGTATGTGTTTTTTTCGGTATGGGCACCGCGGCTTCACCGCAAAGCGCATCCACCAGCGCCTCCGTTTCGCTCACGTTGAGGCTCTTTGAAAGGATTACCGCCAGCGCGCGCACTTGCTGTTCCTCGCTTTCCAGCCGCAGCAGCGAACGGGCATGGCGCTCGGTCAAGCCTGCCTCCGCCATGCGTTGGCGCATCGGGTGCGGGAGCCTGAGCAGGCGCAGCTTGTTAGAAAGCGTGGAAGGCGCTTTGCCCAGCATTCGTGCCATCTGCTCCTGCGCGACACCGCAAAGCTCCATGAGCTTCTGGATCGCCTCCGCCTCCTCAAAGCAGTCAAGATCCTGCCGCTGGAGGTTTTCAACCAGCGCAAGCACGGCGCTCGCCTCGTCGCTTGCCTCCGAAAGCAGGCAGGGTATGCGCGGCAGACCGACCAACCGGGCGGCGCGAAGCCGCCTTTCCCCCGCAATCAGCTCATAGCCGCCGCCGGGGAGCTTGCGCACAGTCAAGGGCTGCAAAATCCCGTTTTGACGAATGCTTTCGGCTAAGCCCTCCAGCTCCGCCGCGTCAAAGCTGCGGCGCGGCTGGTTTGGGTTGGGGAATATCTCTTCTGCCCGGAGCAGCAGCACAACCCCCGCCTTCGGAGCGCGTTTTTGTGTTCCCAGCATTTTTGCGGCCTCCGCTTTTTCATTCCGTGCTTTTGTTTCCGTTATTTTTATGACCCTTTGCAAGGCTCTTCCTCTTTTATCTTGCCTTGCATTTCAACTTTAGCACAAGAAAGACCGCTTGTCCACATTTTTCGTTCGCGGAATAACTGCACGTTCAAACGAACTTCAACAATTTAAAGCGGATTTTTCAAGATAATTCCGAATTTACGCGGATATTTTGGCGGTGTTTGCGATATTTTTCGAAACAAAACACAGCAGCGCGCCCCATAAGCGGGCGCTTGCGCAGGCTGCAAAACGCCCTCGCAGCACCCGCCCAGCGTTCGGACAGCGCCAGCGACAGTGTTCAGCTCTGCTTGCACCGCCGCTTCACTGCCCTTCATAGCCGCAAACGCGCCGCCAACACGCACAAAGGGCAGGCACAGCTCACAAAGCAGCGGCAGCGGCGCTACTGCCCGCGCGGTGACAAACGCAAAGCCCTCGCGCAGCGTGCCGTGGGCGGCTTCTTCCGCGCGGGCATGCACAACCGTCACGTTCTCCAGCGACAGGGCAGATAGCAGCAGACGCAAAAAATCCGCCTTTTTGCCTGTGGCCTCCAGCAGCGTGACGTTCAAATCGGTTCGGGCAATCGCCAGCGGCACACCGGGGAAGCCGGCGCCCGTCCCCACATCCAGCACCTGCGCGCCCCGGGCGGGCTTGAGCCAGGGGAGGAGGAGCAGGCTATCCAAAAAATGCTTTTCCACCACCTCCTCCGGCGTTGTGATGGCAGTGAGATTTTTTATTTGCGCCTGCGCGTGCAATATTTCAAAATATTGCGAAAAACGCGCGCAGGCGCGGTCGTCCAGCGCTGTGCCCAGCGTCGCCGCTCCGCTCCGCAGCAGCTCCGCAGGAAAAATCGCACACATAGCTTCCTCCTTGCGTAATTTTCAATCACCTCTTCCGCACGGCCACATATAATGGAAACAGGCGGGGCTTCGGTCAGTCCGTTCCCCGCCGATGGGGAGCAAAAGATTCGCAGGCGGTTTTAGGCGCGGGTGGCGGGCGGAAAATCCGTTCGCCCGGGGAGAGCCTTCGCCGGGCGGCGCAGCGCCGCAGTCGCTTGCCGATAAAGAACGCCGGCTTGGGCGCGGCCCAACCGCGCCCGCCTGTGTTCGCTTCCCGGGGTCAACATAGCAGCGCCGCCTGACCCCGCAGCGCGGCGCTGATGTGCTAACCACGGAAACCTGCGGCAACGCGAACGCACAACTATGAATAGGAGGAAAACCGAATGTGTAACACCGGTACTTGTTCGTACTATGTCAACGACGTCGCCTGCGTCTCCGAATTGCCGCAGCCCGGCGTCCAGCCCATCCAGCTTTGCATTCGCTTTCGAGCTTGCACAGAGGATGGATGCCCCGTGAAGGGCGCGGTTTACCAGCTCACGGACAGCGAAGGGAAATACGCCAACGCGATCTCCGGCGCGGATGGGCGCGTATCCTTCTGCGGCAAAATTGTTCCCGGTACATTCGTACTTACGGAGCTTGCGCCGCCCTTTGGGTATTCCACCGACGCGGAGGAGCACGAGGTGACCGTCAGCGCTTGCGGCTGCGTCATGATTGACGGCACGCCCGCGCGCAAATTCAAATCCACCAATGAAAAGAAGCCGGATCCGGAGCAGGCGCAGAGCGACCCGCCGGCAGTGGACGCGGTTGCTCCCGGCGCGAGCACCGTGACAGGCACAGGCGTCGCCGGCTGCTATGTGCAGGTCACATGGCCGGATGACAGCAAAACCTGCGCCGCCGTTTTGCGCGACGGCAGCTGGGCGCTGAATGTCCCCGATGCGCTGGAGCTTGCCGTTGACGACACCGTCAGCGCCGTGCAGAACTGCTGCGGCAAAAAGGTCAGCGCGGCGGCAGAGATCACCGTGGCATAACCAACACCGCAACAAACGCGGGCTGCTATATGTTACAACGCTTGTTTGCTGTTGTCAATATAGCGGTCCGCTTTTTTGAGGTAGCATATTGGCGCGCCGCCGCCGCATATCTATGGGCATGATCCACAATAGGAGGAGTGTTCGGTGCATGGTTATCCGGCTGACGAAAGCGACGAAGTTCCTTTGCCTTTGCGCGCTGCTGCTGGTGAGTGTGCTCATCAGCCTGAGCACGCGGAGCATCACCGTCCATACGCCCTACGCAGGGGAACCGCAAACCGTAGCTTTGCTGCTCTACCAGAGCCTGGGTGAAGAAGCAAACGCCTTGCGCGGCGACGATGTGGCGGCGGACATGGCTTGCCTCGCGCGTGACGGCTATACCCCGCTTTCGCAGGAGGATTTGCGGGCAGTGCTGCGCAGCGAGACCAAGCTGCCGCCGCGCGCCGTCGTGCTGCTTTTTGACGACCAAGCGCCCGCCTTTACCACCGAAGCAAAGCCTGTGCTGGAAGCCTCCGCTCTGCCGTGGCTTCCCATGACGGAGCTAACGGTCATCCTTCGCGATTTGCAGCAGGCAGGCTACCCTGTCGTCCGCCTTGAGCGCGTGGCGGGGGTGGCGCTGCCGGTGCAGCTGGCGGTTGCTTGAGCCGCGCGGCAACGCGGCAATTCAAACACGTTTAAAGCGTGCAAAGGCTGCCATTCTCCAAAAGAACAAAGGCGCGGCTGAAGACACGGTAATATTTCACAGGCACAACCGGCAGTTGCAGACGCTCGGTGATATCCAACTCCGTGAGCGAAAACGCCTGCACCGTGCTGTCGCCCGCGCAGCACAGCCACAGCGTATCCGCGCTGCGGGTCAGCCCCTGCGGTGCGGCAAAAACATCTCGCCCGCCTACGCGCAGGGTGATTTCCCGCTCCGCCAGCGAATAGCGCACCAGTGCGCCGTGCGTCGGCACGGTGCACCAAAGGCTGTCGCCCACGGCCGCGATATCCTGCGCGGGCGCTTCCTTGTAATGCAACGAAACGGATGCGCCGCATACGCCGTCGGGGCGAAAAAGATGCAGTCGCGCGCCGCTTTCCAGCACGGCACAACCGCCGTCAGGCAGCAATGCCGCCTTGCAGCGTAAGGGATTTTCGAACCATTCTTGCGCAGCGGCGGCGCTTGCGCCAAATTTCAGCTGCAAAAAAACCGCGGGCGGCACCTCGCGGCATTCCAACGTCGCCCAATCGCACAAAAAGAAGGACACGAACCCGGCGTTTGCCGTATCCGTATCCCGCTGCGCGTAAGCAAAGCTGTGCGTATCCGCAGCAACATCCAAAACCGTTTCAGCCAAAAGGCGCAGATGCATAAAAACTCCAGTAGACAATCGTCCGGCGTCTGTTCGCAATCAAAAACCCCCGCCAAGCCGGGAACAGCTAGAATGACCTGCCCATAAAGACAGGTGGGTTGCCGCCCTGCGGTTTCACGCTCCCTTCCTCCAACAGAGCGCGAAGCTCTGCCGGGAGGTCTGCAATCCGCCGCCGGAGAAAGGCCCCCAAAAAATCGGTGTTGGGTCAACGTAGCCGCTCGTGTCGCACAAGGCAGGGGATACAGCCATCTATTCTTCCATGAAAGGGATGCCAAGCTTTTCGGAAAAAACGTGCCCAACCTTGTTGAACAGCTCCTCTTCCTCAATGGGGGAGAGGTACACCTCGCCGTTTTCCTCCTCCACGCGGAGTAAAATCAGCTCGTCGTCGCCTTCCGCCTCTTCCTCTTCTTCGCCCACCAGCGGCGCGAGAGCGACGAAAGCGCCTTCGTCCAGCTCCACGCGCGCCAGCTCTTCGAACACATGCTCGTTTCCGTCTTCATCCACAACGCTCACAATGTCCGCGCCGTAATCCTCCAGGACTTCTTCGCCCAACGCTTCGGGGCTGTCGCCTTCGCGAAAAATCGAATCGCCCATAAAAAGCTCCCTTCCTGTTCCTGCGCTTATTTTACCTCATTGGCGCGCATTCGTCAAGCGTAATTTTCGCCCCGATCCCGCCGCCGTCGGATGCGCGCAAAAAAGCGGGCGGCATCGCTGCCGCCCGCAACTGTTCCGAATGCTCACACGGCGGGCTGATCCTCCACCAGAATCGGCTCGTCGTCCAGGCAGGAGCAGGTGACAAAGGATTCCAAATCGCCTTGCTCACTTGCCTTTTTCTTATCCGTAATCTTTTTGACAACCAAATAAACCGCTGCGGCGGCTGCCGAAATCGCCAAGACAACGCCAACAACTTTGAGAATCTTTTTCATGTGCGAACGCCCCTTCTTTCATCTGTTGATTGGTACGGACTCATTATAGCTTGCCCCGCGCAAAAAGTCAAGTGGCGCGGCGGCTTTTTTAGCTGCCGCCAGCCGGCTCCGTAACGCCCGAGGAAGCGCTTGCCGTCTGCGTGGCTTCGCTCGTCGGCTCCTCCGCGGAAGCCTCCGGCTCTGTCGTTTTATCGTTCCCCGGGCGGGTCGGGATCCACCATGGCCAGGTTGCGCCGTCAGTTGTTTCTGGCGCGGCGGTTTCGCTGCCGTCCCAGCTTTCGCTTTCGCTTGCCGAAGCGCTTTGTGCAGCGCTCTCCGCTGTGCTCCCCGCCGTGTGCGCGCCGCTATGGGCCGGCGCGGTGGTCATGCCGCCGCTTTGGTTCGCCGCGCTGCCGCGGCTGCCCCCGGCTTCCTTAAACAGCTTTGCAAGGTAATCGTCCCGATCCGCGCCCTGCAACGCAAGGGAAATGCTCGTCGTCCCATACAGCTGCCGCTGCAGCGCTTCGGCGGCACGCGGGAAATCCACCACCCAAAACCAGGTGCTCCCTTTGATTTTTTGCGTCGGTATGCCCGTCGCCTCCGCCGCTTCAACCGTCGGGTGATACACTTGCCGGATCTCAAAATCCATCCAGCCCTCGGTGAAGGCGGCGGCGAGGAAGCTCAGGAGCTGCCTGTCGCTCAGACTCGTGGATAAATAGCCGCCGTCTATGACGTGGTTGGCGGCGTTGAGCGCCTGCCCGTTGCTTGCTTTTTTTGCCGCAGTCATAATGGCGGTGATGATTTTACGCTGACGGGCGGTTCTGTCCACATCCCCGTTGCCCAGATGGCGAATGCGGCTGTAGACCAGCGCCTGCGCCCCGTTCAGCGTCACACCGCTGCCCACAGGGAAATTGTGGTGCATGGAGGGCGCGGTACGATTGACATAATCGGCTTCTGTTTTCGTCACATCCAGCGTTACGCCGCCAAGGGCGTTGATGAGCTTGGGGAAGGAATTAAAATCCACGCTGATGTAGCCGTCGATCAGGATCTTATAATTGGCTTCAATGGTATCAATCAAGGTCGCCGGACCGCCGAGAGAATAGGCGGCGTTGATTTTATCCATCGTTGTGCGGGGGCGGTTGGGGTCGCCCGTGAGGTCAATATAGGTGTAGCTGTCACGAAAGAATGACGCGAGCGTGACGGCTTTTGTTTTTTTGTTAACCGAAACCAGCAGGATCGCGTCAGAACGTCCGCCCGTCGCGCTGCCGTTGCGGGAATCCACCCCGCAAAGCAAAACGTTGAGCACGTTCTTATCCGAAAGCTTTTGGATGTCATTCTTTGCCCACGCGGTGAGGAATTCATCCAGCGAGGTCGCATCCACATTTTCGTAGCCCTGCTCCACGCCGATGCCCCACTCCGCATCCTCCGAAACGGGATCGGTTTCGGCATAGACATAACCGTCGCTGCGGTTAATCCGGTTCAGGCGGTTCTTCAACACACCCGCCACCACCGTGGCGCCGAGCGCGACAATCAAAATGATCGCCAGCACCAGCGTCCGCCACCGTTTGCCCTTTTTCATGCTGTTCCCGCACTTCCTTTGATCTTTGGTTGTGACACCGCTTCTACCATGCCCATATGCCGCCCCAGCCGTTTTGCTCGACCGCGGCTTCGGCTGTTTCTTCGGGCGGCGGCGTTCCTCCTTCGGCAAGGCTCTCCTCCGCCGCGGTTTGGCTCCGCTCCTCGGGCGCGGTTTGGATCCGCTCCTCGGGCGCGGAGGCAACGGCTCCGCTGCTTTCGGTCACAAAGCGCGCCGTGCTTTCGGGGAGACTGTCCCCTTCCAGGGTTCCGCGATCGGCCGCACCGCGGAAGAGCGACAGAATATAATCATTGCGGTCGCCGCCGCCGGCGTCCAAATTGATGTTGCTTTCGCCGTAAAGCGCCATTTGCACTTGGTGCGCCGCCAGCGGGAAATCCACCAGCCAAACAAACGCGCCGTTCACCGCCGCGCCAATGGCCGATTGCGCGTCCCCGCCATCCAGCGGCGTAACCATTTGCTGCACACCATAGTTTACCCAGGTCATCGCCTTTGGAATCAGCGCCGTGATTTCATCCGTGCTGTAATTGGCGGTAATGTTCTCCAAAACGCCGCCCAGCGCGTCATAAATGTCGCCCAGCGAAGCGGATCTCGCCTTTTGCAGAATTGCCTGAATCACCTTTTGCTGCCGCCGCGCGCGAGCGCCGTCGGTATCCAGCTTGCGGATGCGGCAATAGACCAGCGCCTGCGCCCCGTTGAGCGCAACATTTTCGCCGGCAGGGAAGGCGCGGTTCATCGAAGGCGCGGTGCGATTGATGTATTTTGCTTCATACTCCGTTACGTTCACCCGCACGCCGCCCAGGGTGTCGATCAGGCGCTTGAACGCGGAAAAATTGACGGTCACGTATCGATCCACCCGGATTTTGAACAGGCGGCTTACAGCCTCCATCATCCCGGCGGGTCCGCCCGTGCTAAAGGCCGCGTTGAGCCGCGTCCAGCGCTCCTCGCCGTTAACGTTCATGTAGCAATAGCTATCCCGCAAAAACGAAAGCGTCGTAACCATGCGCGTTTTTTTGTTGATCGAAACCAGCATAATGGAATCCGAACGCCCGTATTCCGCACCGTCCGGATCGTCCTCCCCCAAGAGCAGAACGTTGGTGACGTCCTTGCTGTAGCGAATCTTATCGTCCCCGCCGTTATACCACCATGCCTGCAAAAAATCGTGCAGATCGTCGGTGTCGGTAATGTCATACATCGCTTCGAAATTCGGGTCAGGCGCTTCGGATTCCTCCTCCGCGACCATGTACCCGGAGGGGCGCGTGCCCGGCTCAATCGCGATGCGTCCGATCAAATCCGCATAGACACTGTAAATCCCCACCGCCAGCCCGCCCAAGACAAGCGCGGCGGCCAGCGCAAAGCTGATCACCCGGGCACGGTTGCGGCGGCGGCACTTCTGCTCCAGCTCTGCTTCATCCACCAGCTGCAGCAAATCGGAAAACGGTTCCTTCGGTTCATTCATCGCTTTATTGTGTTCCCTTTCCTTGCGTGTGTTGTATACAACTTTAACATAGTATACCACACCCGCATCAGTTTCACAAGGGAAAGATGTGAAATCGACAAAATTTTTCACATAGCTCTGCGTGAAAGCGGCAAAATCTGGCGCGTTTGCCGAATATGCTTGCCAAACCTTCCTTATTCTGTTATAATACAGCATAAGCTATTGACAGAGGTGGCGCAACATGAGCCTTGCAGACGCGGTCTTTCAGCAAACCTGCCGCAGAATCCTCGCCGAAGGCGCCTGGGATACCGGGCAGCGTGTGCGCCCGCGCTGGGAGGATGGCGCGCCCGCGCACACCGTCAAGCTCTTTGGCGTGGTGAACCGTTATAATTTGGCGGCGGAATTTCCGCTGGTCACGCTGCGCCGTCCCTTCCTCAAAACGGCTGTGGATGAGCTGCTGTGGATCTGGCAAAAAAAATCCGGCAACATTGCCGATCTGGGCAGCCGTGTTTGGGATGCCTGGGCGGACGCCGACGGCAGCATCGGCAAGGCCTACGGCTACCAGCTGGGCGTGAAGCATATATATCCGGAGGGCGAATTTGATCAGGTAGACCGTGTGCTGTTCGATCTCAAGCACAACCCCGGCAGCCGCCGGATCCTGACAAACCTCTACAATCACGCGGATCTGCATGAAATGCGTTTGTATCCCTGTGCGTATTCCATGACCTTCAACACCGCCGGCGGGCGGCTAAACGGCATCCTCAACCAGCGCTCGCAGGATATGCTGGCGGCAAACCACTGGAATGTCGCGCAATACGCCGTGCTGCTGCACATGCTTGCCCAGGCAAGCGGGCTGCGGGCGGGCGAGCTTCTGCACGTGATTGCCGACGCGCACATCTACGACCGGCACATCCCCCTTGTGGAACAATTGCTGGAACGCGAAGGCTACCCCGCGCCCGTGTTTTCGCTGGATCCTGCCGTCACGGATTTTTACGCCTTCACCAAGGAAAGCGTCCGTTTGGAGCATTACCGCTGGCATCCTCTGGAAGAGAAAATTCCGGTAGCTGTGTGAACCGTTTTTTGCAGAAAGTCATGAAATCAACGCGCGCGAAAGGAGCAATACTATGCTTTACGAGACCATCTTCACCCGCCGCAGCGTGCGGCAATTCGACCCGGCGTCCTTGGACACGGAAGCGCTGGCGGCGGTTGAAGCGGCGCTTGCGCAAACGGAGCAATTGCCCGGGCAAGCCGCGCGGCTGACATTGGTGCAGGGGAAGGACTGCAAGGGACTGTCCGCGCCCCACGCTATTTTGGCGCACAGCGCGGCGGAGGATATGGCGCTTTGCAACGTTGGCTACACTCTGCAGGGGCTGGATTTGCAATTGCAGGGCATGGGGCTTGGCTCGCTCTGGATGGGCATGGCAAAACCCCTGGAACCTGCGCCCGATTACCGCATTTTGCTGGCGTTTGGCAAAACGGCGGCGCCGTCCCGCAAAAATGAGAGCGAATTTAAGCGGCGAGAGGTTTTGGAGATCAGCAACGAAGATAACCCTGTTGCGCGGGCGGCGCGGCTTGCGCCCTCTGCCATTAACCTGCAGCCATGGCAGCTTGCGTTTGAGGCAGGCAAGGTAACGCTACGTTTCGCCCCGCGCGGCATCGTGAAGGTTTTTTCGCCGCGTATGCAGAAAATCGATTTGGGCATCTGTTTGCGCCATATCACGCTTGCGCTGGTGCGGGATGGCAAGCAAATCCAAGCCATTGCGCCCGCGGGGCAAGGCAAACAGTTTTGTGTGGAAGTCACATACTAAGAAGGCATAGGCACGTTCGAAATGATGGAATTTTTAGGCTGCCTGGCGATGTTCGCCGTTTTTGCGCTGCTGCCGCTGCCGCTGCTGCGCTGGACGCGGCTTTCGTTTGCCGTTGCGCTGCCCGCCGCACTGGGTGCCGCGCTCCTGTTGACCGTCGCCGCCGCCGCTTGGCTGCGCAGCATCCCGCAGGCGCTTGCGCTGGTGGGCGGACTTTTGGGGCTTCTGCTTGCGCTTTCCCTTCTGCTTTGCAAGGAACGCGCGGCGTTGCTGCGGGCGGTCTATCAAAACCCCAATTTCGCCGCTTTCACGCTGGTGTTCGCGGTGGTTTGCGTTCTTTACAGCTTCGGCCGCTTCGTTTGGTGGGATGAATGGTCGCACTGGGGTCTGATGGTGAAGGCTATGGTGCTTGCCGACCCGCTGTACACCGATCCGACCATATGGCTGCCCGTGCACAAGGATTATCCTGTTTCGCTCACGCTTTTGAGCGCGGTTTGGTGCAGATTTTCGGGCGGTTACTCCGAAGCCGCCGCCCTGCGCTCGCTTTATGTTTTTTGCGCCGCGCTGGTTTTGCCGCTGTTCCCGGTCAAGCGCCTGCGGCAAAGCTGGAAGCCCCTTGCGGGCGTCGCGCTCTGCTTTTTGTGCGTCACAGGTGCGGATAACGCAGGCTTCCCCTTCACCTATTATATGGACGCGCCCGCCGGTCTGGTTTTCGGGCTTTGTTGCTGGCTTGCTCTGCGCATGGATTTTTCAGCGCGGCGCAAAGGCGAATCCCTCGCCCTGTTGTTTCTTCTCGCCTTTCTGCCATGGATGAAGGAGATCGGCGTGCTGCTTGCGCTCGCGGCGGCGGGCATATATCTGTGTTGCTTCCTGCGCGCGCTGCGTATGCGGGAGCACGGCTTGCTGCGACACATCCCCGCGCTGGCCGCGGCATTCGCGCTGCCGGTCGTGATGTTTCTGCTTTGGCGCGGGTACTGCAAGCATTTGGGGATCCCCGGGCAATTTCAGTTGGAGATCGCCCCCGCCCGTGAAATCCTGGCGGCGTTTTTTGGGCGCGGCTCGGCGTTCCAACGCGAAACCCTCGCGCAGTTCTGGAAGGGCTTCTTCTTTGTCGCGCAGCGGTATGTCTATCCCCTTTGGGCGCTGCTTGCCGCGCTGATGCTTGCCGGGAGCTTCTTTGCCCGGCGGGACGCCTCCGCAAAGCCGGATTTTTTGCGCCGCTTCCGCCTCGCCGCTCCCGTTTACATGCTTGGCTATTTCGGCTTCGCGCTGGCACTGCTGTATCTTTATCTGTTTGGCGGCTTCAGCGTCCCCGAGGCGAATCGGTTGGCGTCAATGGATCGCTACCTTGGTTGCTATGCCACCGCGATGATGTTTGTCTTCACCGGCATTTACGCGCAGTTCCGGGCTTCCTTTGCGGGGAAACCGCCCAAAACACCGCGAGCGGTTGCCGCGCTGCTGACCGCTTCGTTTTTGCTGCGCCCCTCCCCCGCTTTTGCCGCGCCCTTTGCGGGGCTGCAAAAAAGCACTGCGGCCAAGCCGGTGGCGATCGCTGTGCAAAGCTACGGCGACCGCCTCGACCCGGCGGCAGATAAGGTCTACCTGGTGCAGGATCAAGACAGCCAGCGCTTGTTTCAATATGCCTACTACCTTTATCCCGTGCAAAGCAGCCCGGCGGGGCAAAGCAAGCATAAGCCCGCAAAAATCACGGCGGACGGCATCCGGGAGCGCTGGGCAAAGGGCGGCTACACCCATCTGATCATCACCGCCTTCAGCGCTTCCTTCGGCGACCACTACCCCGAGCTGTTCGATTGCCCACCCGCGCAAATTGCCGACGGCGTCTTATATGAAATCATTGAACAAAGAGGCGTTCTTTGCCTCCGGCCTCTCGTTATCCCAAAACCCGCCGGCAGTTCCTAAGCTTTTGCGGCCGCCGCGACAGCCGCCGCGACAGCCTTCCCAACACGCGGATCAAATGCCTTGGGCAGAATATATTCCGCCGTCAATTCGCTATCCGAAACCAAAGACGCGATCGCGTGCGCGGCGGCGAGCTTCATTTCCTCCGTAATGTCGCGGGCGCGAACATCCAGCGCTCCGCGGAAAATGCCCGGGAACGCCAGCACATTGTTGATTTGGTTCGGATAATCGCTGCGCCCCGTGCCAACCACTGCCGCGCCCGCCACTTTGGCTTCTTCGGGCAAAATTTCCGGCACAGGGTTAGCCATTGCGAGCACAATGGCGCCGGGGTTCATGGAACGCACCATCGCCTGCGTGGCGACCTTCGGCGCGGATACCCCAACAAACACATCCGCGCCGCGCATGGCATCCGCCAGGCTGCCCGCGCGGTTTTGGCTGTTGGTGAAGGCGGCGGCAATGTGTTCGCCCGGCGCTCCCGTGCGGCGAATCATCCCCTTGCGGTCGCACATGAGAATTTCGCCCGCGCCCAAGCCGCGCAGCAGCTTGGCTATGGCGACGCCCGCCGCCCCCGCGCCCGAAAAAGCCACCGTGCAATCCCGCAGCTCTTTGCCCACCACCCGCAGAGCGTTCAGCAGCGCCGCCAGCGTCACCACCGCCGTGCCATGCTGGTCGTCGTGGAAAATCGGAATCTCGCAGCGCTCCTTGAGCTTGCGCTCAATCTCAAAACAGCGCGGCGCGGCGATATCTTCCAAATTCACGCCGCCAAAGCTGCCCTGCAGCAGCTCCACCGTGCGGACAATTTCATCCACATCCTTGCTGCGCACGCAGAGCGGGATCGCGTCTACCCCGCCAAATTCTTTAAAAAGAACACATTTCCCCTCCATCACAGGCATACCGGCCTCCGGCCCGATATCGCCCAGGCCCAGCACCGCCGTGCCGTCCGTTATCACGGCGACGGTGTTCCAGCGGCGCGTCAGCGCGAAGCTCTTGGCGGGATCCTTTTGAATTTCCAGGCAAGGCTGCGCCACGCCGGGCGTATACGCCAGGGAAAGCGCCTCGCGCGTATCCACAGGGGCGCGGGCGACCATTTCGATCTTGCCCCGCAGGGCTTCGTGCAGCTTTAACGATTCGGCGGCGTAGTTCATGGCGCGCTCCTTTGTGATTGTATATCGCTGCCGCCTGCCGCACACAGCCGATCCTCGGAACGCTGTGCGCCATCTGCGGGTTTTTTGGTTACGGTTCGCAAGCCGTCGATGTGCAGGTGCAGCGTTGGTTTGATCGGCTGCCACATCGGGTCGAGTATAAAATCAATGCCTTCACGCCGCGCGTGCTTGGCCGCCGGGACGAAATCGCTGTCCCCGGCGATCAGCACAATCTGGCTGACAAGGCGTTTGTGCGCCAAGGACGCAATATCCAAGCCAATGCGCATATCAACGCCCTTTTGTTTGAAATCCAGCGTAAAATCCTTTTCGCTTAGGGCGTCCACCTCGATCTCTTTACGCAGCAGCCTTTTCAGCGCTTCTGAGCGCAAAACATAATCGCCGGAGCTTTCCAGCAATTCGCCCATGCGGAGCGCTACCTTGCGGTGCGCCGTCAGCGCCAGGAAAAAATCGGTCGTCCATGTATAAATCGCGCTCTTACGCAAATCCACGGTATGCTTTGTGATCGGGTGCATCACGCTTTTTTCGGATGGCGGGCAGTCATAATAAAAAATGCGGTACAGCGTATGTTCTTCCTCGCGTGTTTTAGTTTTTTCGCGAAGATGACGGCAGCAGTAGCTATACAGCTCGTCCGCGCGTTCTTCCGGCGGTTTTTCGCCAAAAAGCTGCCGTGCCCGTTTTTTATAGAACCCACCGTCCACCATGATTGCTGTTACCATAAGACCTCACCGTTCAAAAAATAATGCCCCAAGCCTCAACGATTCCCCTATAGTGGGACGTCTAATACTTGGGGTCGATTCACTGCAACAACAAACACGTTGCATCAGTAGTATATACAATCCCCGCGCGAAATGCAAGCACATTCCCTTCAAAGTTTAAAAATCGGCATATTGCACAAATAAATCCCCATTATTTGGATGCTTCGCCCGCTCCGCCGCAGCCCTCCCACAAGCCGTTCAGGTAAGCCGCGCCCAGCGCGCGGTCAAACAAACCGTAGCCGGGGCGGGCGATCTCCCCCCAGAGCATCCGCCCGTGATCGGGGCGGATGAAACCGTCAAAGCCCACATCCCGCAGCGCCTGCACAATGGCACGCATATCCAGCGAGCCATCGCGCGAAAGGTGCGCGCTTTCGTTGAACCACTGCGCCCGCACCTGCACGTTGCGCAGGTGGGCGAAATAGATCCGGTGCCCAACCTCGCGGATCATCGCCGGCAAATCGTTTTGCGGCTCCGCGCCCAGCGATCCTGTGCAGAAGGTGATCCCGTTGGCGGGGCTGCCGGAAACAGACAGCAGCCAGCGCAGATCCCCGATGTTTTTCATGATGCGCGGCAGACCGAAAATCGACCACGGCGGGTCGTCCGGGTGAATGGCCATTTTTACGCCGCATTCTTCGCAAACAGGCAGGATTTCACGCAAGAAACGCGCCAGATTTGCCCGCAAGCGCTCCTCCGTCATCCCTTGGTACCGCGCAAACAGCGCTTTGATTTCCGGGATGCGGTGCGGTTCCCAGCCGGGCATGGCGTAGCCGTTTGAGGCGGCGTCCAGCGCGCGGAACATATCCTCCGGGCTTTTGCCCTCAATCTGCCGCCCGTCGTAGCACAGGCAGGTCGAGCCATCCGGCAGGGGCATGGCAAGGCTGGTGCGCGTCCAATCAAAAACGGGCATAAAATTGTAGCATATGACCTGCACGCCCTCGGCGGCAAGGCTGCGGATACAAGCTTTATAGTTTTCAATGTACTGCGCCGCCGCCGGAACGCCGAGCTTAATATCCTCGTGAACATTAACGCTTTCAATGCACTCCATCGAAAGCCCGGCAGCTTCAATTTCCGCCCGCAGCGCCCGGATGCGCTCCGCCGGCCAAGCTTCCCCTGCGGGCAAATCGTGCAGCGCGGGCACAACCCCCGTAACTCCGGGGATTTGCCGGATCTGCTCCAGCGTCACCGTATCCAAAGCCTTGCCGAACCAACGCAGCGTCATTTGCATGGGGCGCCTCCATATTACAGTTGTCGCATTACCTTAAAAACAGCGCTACCGCAGCTTCGCCTAAAAACCCAATAATTGAACTGTAAAACCAGCTGTGTTTTTCAAAATGGTTGCGTGCTTTTACTTTAAAGTCTTCCTTTGGGGAATGCACGCTTCCTTCTCGCAAAGCATTTGCAAGAAGCCAAAACACAGGATACATCCCTCCGCTTACCCTCACCCCTCCGCAAAAAACGCCCTGTGTACGGCGGCGACGGCGCGGTCCGCGTCAGCTTCGGCAATAAGAACGGAAATCTTTATTTCACTCGTGGCGATCATCAGGATATTGATATCCGCCTCAAAAAGAGCCTCGAACATTTTGGAAGCCGTGCCGGGGTGCGTTTCCATGCCCGCGCCAACAGCGGAGACCTTTGCCACAGCCGTGTCGCAAACCAGCTCCAGCCCGTTCAGCAAATCTAAGCCGCGCAGCAGCCCTATCGCCTCTTCGGCGTGGTCGCTGCCGACGGTGAAGGAAATATCCTGCCGCCCTTGATGCCCCACCGATTGCAGGATGATATCCACATTGATATTTTTTGCCGCCAGGCGGCTGAAAATTTTAAAAGCGATCCCCGGCACATCCGGCACCCCGATCACCGAAATCCGTGCCGCGTCGCTGTCCTTCGTCACGCCGCGCACCAGCATTTTTTCCATGTTCGCCGCCTCCTTCACGATTGTCCCCGGTTGATTGGTCAGGCTGGAAAGCACCTCCAGCTCCACATTGTATTTTTTCGCCATCTCCACCGAACGGTTGTTGAGCACCTGCGCGCCCAGCGTCGCCAGCTCCAGCATTTCGTCATAGGTGATTTCCGCAAGCTTTTGCGCGTGCCTGAGCTTGCGCGGGTCGGCGGTGAAAACGCCCTCCACATCCGTAAAAATCTGGCAGCGGTCGGCATGGAGCGCCGCCGCCAGCGCCACCGCGCTGGTATCCGAGCCGCCGCGCCCGAGCGTGGTTATATCGTCGTATTTGCAAAGCCCCTGAAAGCCCGCGACGACGACGATGTTCTTGCGCCCCAGCTCCACCTGCAAGCGCTCGGTGCGAACGGTTTTGATCCTTGCCGCCCCATATTTTGAATCGGTCTGAAAGCCTGCCTGCCAGCCCAGCAAGGATACGGTCGGGCAACCCAGCTCGTTGCAGGCCATCGCCAGCAGGGATATGGAAATTTGCTCCCCCGCCGTGAGCAGCTGATCCATCTCACGCTTCGGGGCGTTGCCGGTGATTTCCGCCGCCTTGGCGATCAGGTCGTCGGTGGTGTCGCCCTGCGCTGAAACCACGACCACCACATCGTTGCCCGCCTTGTGGGTATCCGTGACAATCCGCGCCACATTGCGCACCCGCGCCGCGTCCGCAACGGAGCTGCCGCCGAATTTTTGCACGATCAATGCCATACGCGCCGTCTCCCATTCTCCCATAACAATACAGTTCACTTTACCCGCCCAGTATAGCATAATCACAAAAGGAAGTCAAACCCCGCCGCGCGTGATTTGTTCAAGTTCATCAGTTGAACGGGGCAAACAGCGAAAATACTGTCGGCTTTTGAAAAAAACAAAAAACCGTGGAAATCCCGCGTGGTTTGTGTTATAATGAAATCTGAAATATTTATTTCAGGATTTTGATAGATAGACAGGCGGTGATTTTTTGCAGGCCTATATGGATAACGCCGCGACGACATGTATGAGTGCGGCGGCAAAGGCGGCGATGCTGCCTTATTTGGATGAAATCTACGGCAATCCCTCCAGCCTGCACGCCTGGGGGCAGGCGGCTTCGGCAGCGTTGCAGACCGCGCGGGAACAAATCGCGCTGTGTGTCAACGCCGACCCGAAGGAGATTTACTTCACCTCCGGGGGCAGCGAAGCGGATAACCAGGCAATCCTCAGCGCGGCCTACGCGGGCGCGGTAAAGGGGCGCAAGCATATCCTTTCCACCACGATTGAGCATCATGCGGTGCTGCAGACCCTTGAAGCGCTTGCAAAGGAAGGCTTTGCGGTTGAACTGCTCCCCGTCGCGCCGGGAACCGGCACGGTCACAGCCGCGCAGGTGGAAAACGCGCTGCGCGAGGATACGGCGCTGGTCACCGTTATGACGGCGAACAATGAGATCGGCACAGTTCTGCCCATTGCGGAAATCGGCAAGCTCTGCCGCGCACGCAAAATCCTCTTTCATAGCGACGCGGTGCAGGCGGCGGGGCACATGCCGCTGGATGTGAAAGCGCTGGGCGTGGATTATCTGAGCATTTCGGGGCATAAATTCCATGGGCCCAAGGGCGTTGGCGCGCTTTATTGCCGCCGGGGCGCGCCGTTGCGGGCATTGCTGCTGGGCGGCGCGCAGGAGCGCAGCCGCCGCGCGGGCACGGAAAATCTCCCCGCTATTGCGGGCATGGCGGCGGCGCTGACAGAAGCTGCCGCCGAAATGGAAACGGTCAACTCCCGCATCCAAGGGCTGCGCGAGCAATTGATTGCGGGCTTGCGCAAAATTGAACGCTCGCACCTGAACGGCGACCCTGTGCGCCGCCTGCCGGGCAATGTGCATTTCTGCTTTGAGGGGTTGGAGGGCGAAGCCCTGCTCCTGCTGCTGGACGCCAAGGGCATCGCGGCTTCCTCCGGCTCGGCCTGCACCTCCGGCTCGCTTGACCCAAGCCATGTGCTGCTGGGCATTGGGCGTCCGCACGAAATCGCGCACGGCTCGCTGCGGCTGAGCCTTTCGCGCTATACGACACAGGCGGAAATTGACCATGCGCTGCGGGAAATCCCGCGCGTAGTGGATTATTTGCGGCAGATCTCCCCCGTGTGGGAGGCTATCATGAAGGAGGGCAAATGATATGGCAATGGGCTACAGTGAAAAAGTAATGGATCATTTCATTCACCCGCGCAACGTCGGCGAAATGACCGACGCCGACGGTGTAGGCGAGGTCGGCAGCGCGCAGTGCGGTGATATAATGAAGGTGTATTTGCGCGTGGAAAACGGTATTCTCACGGATGTGAAATTTAAAACCTTCGGCTGCGCTTCGGCGATCGCCACCAGCTCCATGGCGACGGAGCTGATCAAGGGCAAGCCCCTTGCGCAAGCGCTGGAGTTGACGAATAAGGCTGTTGTGGAGGCGCTGGACGGCTTACCGTCCGTGAAGCTGCACTGCTCTGTTTTGGCGGAGGAGGCGGTAAAGGCGGCGGTGAAGGATTATTATGACCGCAACGGCGTCGACTACGACCCCGCGCTCTTTGCGGAAACGGACGGGGAGCATACGCACGGGCATAGCAGCTTTGTGAACGGAGTGTGATGTTGTATGGAAAGCGTAACCACGCCGGATGGGATACAAGCCCTGCGCGAAAACACGATTCTTGGCGATTTCACCTTTGAGAGCGCGAGCGTCATTTTCCGGGGCAAAGGCAACGTGCTGCTCACGCCGCCGGGCAAGACGTTGCGTCTGGAAGGCGCGGAGCTGTGCTTTGGCGGCGATAACAGCCTCGTGTTTTTAGATCACAGTGCGAAGCCCTGCAAGCTGCGGCTCTCCCTTTGGCACGACAGCTTTTGCTCCATCGGCAAAAATACATACTATAACGGGCTGCTGCACGTGCTGCTTTCGGAGCGCACGAACGCCTTTGTCGGCGACGACTGCCTTTTCAGCTTTGGCAACTGGCTACGCACAGCCGACCCGCATTTGATATACGATGCCAAGGAAGGGCGGCGCATCAACCCCTCTCGCAGTATTTTCGTGGGCGATCACGTTTGGGTTGGGCAGGACGCCATGCTTCTCAAGGGGGCGCAAATCGGTTCGGGCAGTATCTTGGGCGCAAAGAGCCTGCTGGGCGGCAAGCGCGTGCCAAGCAACACGGTTTGGGGCGGCAACCCCGCCAAGCAAATCCGCAAGCATATTTTCTGGGGCGACGAATGCGTCCACACGTGGCGCAAGGAGAACAGCGACGCCAACGCGCAGCGCAAGCCGGGCGCATTCCTTTATACCGCAGACGACACTACACGGGATTTTCGCGCGTTCGAAAAAGAAATCCTGGTCTTACCCACAGCGATGCAGCGCGGCGAGGCGTTGCTGGCGTTCGCACAAAAAAATGAAAAAAACCGATTCTTTATTCGCAAATAGCGGCGGGAGAAAGCTATGCCGGAGATCAAACGCGTTGCGGTAATCAATGATATTTGCGGGCTGGGGCGCTGCTCCCTGGCGGCTGCCTTGCCGGTGCTTTCCGTGCTGGGCGTGCAGCCCTGCCCCGTACCCACGACAGTGCTGAGCAACCAAACCGGCTACGACAGCTACGCTCTGCTGGATTGCGAGCCCCTGTTGCGTCAATTCCCCGGCGAATGGCGCAAACGCGCTTTTCGCCCTGATGCCATCAGCACGGGCTTTTTCGCGAGCGTCGGGCAGGTGGAAGCCGCCCGCGCGCTGCTGCATGAAATTCCCCCTGCGGAGGACGGTTTTTTGCTGGTGGATCCTGTATTGGGCGATAACGGCGCTCCGTACCCCGTGATCACACCGCCGCTCTTTGATGCAATTGCGGCGTTAGCGCAAAAGGCGGATATATTAACCCCGAACGTTACGGAAGCTTGCCTGCTTGCCGGCGAGCGCTGGGATGCATTCGAAGCCGCCGACGCGCCGGCGCAGGAGCGCCTTTTGCAAAGCATGGGCGAGGCGTTTCTTTCGCGCGGCGCAAAGCTGGTCGCCATCACCGGCTGGCGCTGCGGCGGCGAAGTGCGCACCGTTCTGTGCTCCGCCGCTCTGCCTGACATGCTGGTATCCGCCAGCCCCGCGCTCCCCGGGAGTTATTCCGGCACAGGCGACCTTTTTGCCGCGGCGCTGTGCGGGCTTTTGCTGCGCGGAACCGCGCCGGAGCAAATGCTGCGCCGCATTGCGCGGTTTTTGGAGGCGTCGCTTGCCGCAGCTGCGGCCGCGGGTGTGCCCCGCAATGACGGCGTCCCCTTTGAACCCTATCTCTCGTTGCTTTTGGAGGAGTAAATCAAATGCGGAAAACGAAAAGTACGCTGCCGCACCTGAGCCTCGCGGCAGTGTTTACGGCGTTGATCACCGTTTTCACTGCCTATATCGGGCATATCCCGATGCCCGGCAACCTCGGGTATTTACATTTTGGCGACGCGCTGATCTTCCTTGCCGCCTGCTTGCTGCCAAAACCCTGGGCGATGGCGGCAGGGGCGTTGGGCGGCGGCTTGGCGGATATCCTCACATACCCCGCCTACACCCTCCCGACGGTAATCATCAAAGCAATGCTGCCGCTGGCCTTTAGCGCGAGGCGGCAAAAAATCCTTTGCCCGCAAAACCTGCTGGCGCTTCTGCCTGCGCTGCTCGTGAGCGCGGCGGGCTATCTAACGGCGCAGCTCATCCTCTTTCGCGCGGAGGAAGCCGCCGCTTTTGGCTTGGTTCTGCAAAGCCTGGGCGGCAGCTTGGCGCAATGGGCGGGCAGTGCGGTGCTTTTTGCCTTGCTGGCGCTTGCGCTGGATAAAGCGAGCCTGAAAAAGCGATTTGAAGGCATGAAAAACAGGGCGTAGTGTCAAAAAGCCCTAAATGCCCGCTGTTTCACGAATATATTTCCGCGCTTTTAAAGCATACGCAAATGGGTTTGCCTTTGCGGGGTCCTGCTCCGCCTCCACCACAAGCCAGCCTTCGTAATGCGCGCCGTCAAGAACCTCGAACAGCGGCGCAAAATCCACACAGCCGTCGCCCGGGACGGTAAACGCGCCCAGGCGTACCCCCTCCAAAAAGCTCAGCCTTTCCGCTTTGACCCGCGCCACAATTGTCGGGCGCATATCCTTCAAATGCACGTGCGCCACGCGGCGCGCGTGTTTTTGCAGCACTTGAACCGGGTCAATGCCCGCAAAGCTCAAATGACCGCTGTCAAACAGCAAATGCACCAGCGCCGGGTCGGTGTTTTCCATCAGGCGGTCGATCTCCTCCTCCGTTTGCACCACCGTACCCATATGATGGTGGAAAGTAAGCTTCATGCCCTTTTTCACGGCGATTTCGCCCAACCGGTTCAGCCCGTCGCAGAGCCGCGCCCACTGCGCGCCGTCCATCACAGGCTTTTCATCAAAAACGGGCTTGCCTGTTCCCTGCACGCTGCCGCTCTGCTCGCTTGCGCCAATCACCCTCGCGCCGAGAAAGGCTAGAAAATCCAGCTGCGCCTCGAATTCGGCGGCGACCTCCGCAAAGGGCTTTTCAAGCAAAAAGCTCGAAAACCAGCGGTTGCAGACCGTCAGCCCCCGCAGCCCGAGCGCCTCTTTGAGCGCGGCGCGGTCCGCGGGATACTTGTTGCCTACCTCGCAGCCCGTGAAGCCCGCCAGCGCCATTTCGCTCACGCATTGCTCAAAGGTATTTTCGCCGCCCAAATCCGGCATGTCGTCGTTCGTCCAGCCAATGGGCGCGATGCCGAGCCGCACATTTTTGAAAGCCATAGGGAAACCTCCAAGATTAATTTTTGACGGCGGATTTTCCGCCGTTATGACATTACTGCAAACCCGGCTCTGCACCGGACAGACCGCGAAGGTACGCGATGCTTATGCCCAGATCCTCCGGTCCGTTGATTTGCCCGGCCTCGACGGATATCCGCCCCGTGTAACCGATGCTTTGCAGGGCGGCGAAAAAGGGCTTGTAATCATATCCGTCAGCAGGCATAGGGTATTTGCGCGTGCCCGGGCAGCCGATGTGGCAATGGTGCAGCAAAGCGTCCGCTTGCCTTAAAACCGAAAAATCCTCACCGTTTTCACACATATGATACATATCCGCCAGCACAGCTACCCCGGGGTGCGCCGCCGCGCGCACCAGCGCCAGCCCCTCGGCGACCGTATTCAGGGTGTTGCATTCAGCAGATCGCAGTGGCTCGACCGCCAACCGCATCCCGTGCGCCAGCGCCAGATCCCCCGCGAGGCGCAAAAAGGGCAGCAAGCGCGCAAAGCTCTCCTCCCGGGTCATACCCTCCGGGCGGCGGCGCGCCTTTGCCGAACCGAAAGCCACAACCGTACAGCCCACGCGCTCCGCGCGGGCAAAGCCCTTTTGCAGGAACGCCCGCAGGGGCGCGGTCTGTGTCCGGCTGCCAAAATCCATTTGCAGCAGCTGAAACTCGCCGGGCAAAAAGCCGTTCATTGCTTCCGCCCGCAGCCCGCAGCCCTCCAAGACCTCTACGGCTTCCGCAAAACGCGCGGCTTCCAGCTGCGCAACACCCAAAAAGCCGGTTTCAATATACGCACAGCCGGAGGTCCGCATCCAACCCGCGCTCAAAACAGGCGCACAGGCTCCCCATTTCATTGCGCTTCCTCTTCGCACCGCGCCGCCTTCGGCTCGCAAATTTCCCGGGCAAGGTAGATGGGGCGGCGCTTGCTTTCCACATATGTTTTGGCGAGGTATTCGCCCAGAATGCCCATAAAAAACAGCTGCGCCCCGCCCAAAAGGAGCAGCAACACCACCAGCGTCGCGTAGCCGGGCACGGCAATATCGAACGCCAGCTTTTGGATAACGACGACGACGCCGTAAACCAGGGAAGCCAGCGCCGCGCCCGCCCCGGCAAACGCGGCCAGCCGCAGCGGCATTGTGGTGAAGGAAACAATGCCGTCAAAGGCATACTTAAAGAGCTTCCAGGTTCCCCATTTTGTGCTGCCGGCGTGGCGTTCCCGCGCGGTATAGGGGACATAATGCGTTTGAAAGCCTACCCACGAGAAGATGCCCTTTGAAAAGCGGTTGTGCTCACACAGGGAAAGGACGGCATCCACCATAGAGCGCCGCATGGTACGGAAATCACTGGCGCCCTGAACAAATTCGATCTCCGTCACGCGGTTCATCAGCGCGTAGAAGCCGCGTTTTAAGAATACCGTCGCCGCGCCTTCGCGCCGCTGTTCCTGAAAGGCGGCGACGCAATCGTCCTCCGGGTGCGCCTCCAGATGCCGCACCATTTCCAGCGCAAGCGCGGGCGGCTGCTGCAAATCCGCGTCAATGAGCGTTACCAGCTCGCCCTTGGCGTGGGATAACCCTGCGTATATCGCGGATTCCTTACCGAAATTACGGCTGAAGCGCACCAAGCGCACGTTCTGCGCGGAATGCGCACGCAGCGCCTTGAGCGCCGCCCAGGTCGCGTCGCGGCTGCCGTCGTCTACAAAAACCATTTCATAGGCGAAGCCGCAATCAGCGAAGGCGGTCTCCACCGCGTCGTGCATGGCGCGCACGTTCTCCGCTTCGTTGTAGCAGGGCATTACGAGGGATAGACGCATATCGCTTCTTCCTTTCCTTTATGACAGACGCAGGGCGTTCCCTTCTTGCGTAAAGCGAGCCAATATCCGTTCTGTGCAGTGCCCGTCGCAGGCAGGCATGAAGCGCCGCGCAAAGTGCTCCACGCGGGCTTTATCGAAGGCATTCCCAAACAACTGCCCGCGCACAGCTTCAGGGATTTCCGCGCACTGTTCCAGAATATCGCCCGGCACAAAGCTGCGGTAGGGATAGTAGAAGCTCCGCGCTGCGTCATAGGCGTCCAAATCATAAGCAAAAAAAAGCATGGGTCTGCCCAGCAGCGCATACTCAAAAACCAAAGAAGAATAGTCGGCGATCAGTAAATCCGCCGCGCATAGCAACGCCTCAATGGGCAGGGCGCGGGCGTCAAAGGCGAAGTCTGCCGCGCTTCCCTCCGCAAGGGGAAACGGAACGTGCGGATGCGGCTTCAGCAAAAGAACGCAGTCGCCGCCCAACTGCGCAGCCAAAAACGGCAAATCCAACGCCGCGTCGTGCCGGGATTCACGCACGCTGTCGCCGCGGAAGGTCGGTGCGTAAAGCAAAATTTTTCGCCCGCCGATCTCCGGGAAGGCGGCAAGCACCCGCTCCCGCGCGGTCGCGGTAAAAGCGGCGTCAAAGAAGACATCCGTGCGCGGCGCACCCCAGGCATGCACGCGTTCCGGCGGGCACCGGAACGCTTCGGCGTAGTGCGGGATGACCTCCGGCGCGGAAACGCACACATGGGTGTAATGCAAATGCATCGGGAGCCATTTGCGCACCCGCGCGCTCGGTCCCCACGCCGAATCCGCCGCTGAATGCCCGAAGCGCTTAAACGCGCCGCAGCCGTGCCACACTTGCACCAGCGCCTGCCCTTTGCGCGGCGGGCATGCCAGCGCGGGCGAAAAGCTGTCGTCCACAAAAAGGATGGCGGCGGAAGCGTAGTCAAAAACAAAAATAAGCGTCCGCAAAATCTGGCGGGGTTTGCGCGCCCGCGCCTTGCCAAACCAGTGGCATCCGTAGCCCTCGGCGCGGAAGCGTTCCAGCAGCAGGCGAAGATTTTCCGGCGGAGCCTCGTGAAATTCACTGCCAAAAAGAACCCTGCGCGGGTTGACACGCCGCAGGCAACCCACGCGGTAAACGCAAGGCCAAACCAGCCGCACCAGAATGAACCGCAGTACCAGCTTTGCTTTCAACCCAACGCCCCCTTGTCCACAAAATTATAGCGCCAAACCAAAAAAAAGTCAACCCTGTATGTGCAAAAGAAGCGCGGTGCGCCGTGTGCACTTGAGAATTATGCTTGCATTTTCCTTCCGTATATGATATGCATTTGCGCGATTTGAAGTGGCTCAAAACGCTCGTTTTTGACACAACTCGCTCCCTTGAAAACCCTTGTACCACACGGATTTCAGTTTTTGGTTTCACGAAATCAGTTTTTGGTTTCACGAAAAATGAACCAAGAAAGGATAAAAGCACATGCTCATCGGATACGCAAGGACAAGCCTTGAAAAACAAGCAATTGCACTGCGCGATTTGAGCCAGTCAACGAGCGCCTGGCTATCGTAGCCCCGGTTGGCGTTGACCACCGCGCCTTCCACCGTCAAAGTGCACAAAAGCTGCGGGGCAAATTTGACGTCGTGTTCGTTTCCAGCGGACAAAAACAGGTGCAGCGGGTTGCCCGGCGCATCCACGACGCCATGGATTTTGGTGGTCAAGCCACCGCGCGAACGCCCTATTTTTCAGGGAAATATTTCGCAATCCGTGCCCATTCTTCGTCTGTCATTTCGTAGCGCCGCATGATTGCTTCCTCGGTTCTTTCGTTTTACCACAATCGCAATACTGGGCTCGTTTTGTGGGCTGCGCAACATGAAACAAATCCACCAGTGGGCAAGCAACGAAAATGAAGCGCTAGAATGGTCTGTCGAAACAATGCACTGGTTGTTGGA
>JAITGE010000024.1 GCA_031280825.1 Oscillospiraceae bacterium
AACATCAAGAGCAAAACCGTGGGCGACGGTCAGCATGGCACGGCGCGTTTTGCCAACCGGGGAGAAATGAAACGCATCTACCGCGAGATTCCATTTGAGCCGGAGCAGTGGCGGCGGGGACACAATCTGCCTGACGTGCAAGGCATCGTGGTCGGCTGCAAATCCAAAAGCGGCGGCACGGTCGCGCTGGTGGACGAGGGCGACGTCCACTGCATGATGATCGGCGCGGCGGGCTGTGGGAAAACAGCCTTCTTCCTATACCCGAATATCGAATTCGCTTGTGCGTCCGGGATGTCGTTTTTATCAACCGACACAAAAGGCGATGTTGCCGTGCGCCCGTAACAGGGCTTTGTGGTAATACCCAAGAGTGGGCATTGGATTAGAGAGAAATCCAATTGGTTAGCCGACTTACCTGTAGCCGAAAGGTCAAGGGGAACACAGCACGTCGGAAAAGCATATACGTTTGAAATCAGTGTATAAGCGGGATATGCGAGACCAAAGCATGATATGGTTAAAGCTGAATTGCCTTAAATCCAGTCTCTTTGCCTTAATCGCCAGGGCGGATACACACTGATTTATGTGTCCGCAAACAGTATCTGTAATTGATTCGCAGCGATGTCATTTACACTCTCTGGGACTGTTTCAGCGTGCTGGAAGCACGTTAAAGAGATGAACGGAAACCTAAGTCATGCGGGACAAATCAAAATGTTGTCCAATTATCACAAAGACTAAACGGGGATTGCCTAAACCGAAACGCTGTTTACAGCTATGTGTAATTCCGGCAACGGAGATAAATTTCAAGGTCTAATCGCCAAGAAAGATGACGCTGAATATTCGGCATGGCAACGGAGCTGTCGTAGTAGTCGGAGCAAGGGAAAGCCTTGTACATGGCGAAGGACAGCAGATTGTTCAATTGATAAGAATTGGAGGTATGCGAAATGCAAAACGCTGAGAAGGTATTATCAATACTAAATCAAAAATCACGGCAGCATGAAAACTATGTATTCGACAGAATGTATAGGAATTTGTTCAACGAGGATTTCTATCTTAATGCCTATCGGAAAATATATGCCAAGCAAGGCAACATGACCGCAGGTGTTGACGGCAGGACAATTGACGGCTTTAGTAAAGCAACAATTGCCAAGCTGATTGAAAAATTGAAATCCGAAACCTATTGCCCTCAACCAGTAAGAAGAGCGTATATTCCGAAGAAAAACGGAAAAATGCGGCCTTTGGGGATTCCTGCTTTTGAAGATAAATTGGTGCAAGAAGTTATGCGGCAGATTTTAGAAGCTATCTATGAGCCTGTATTTAGCCCAAATTCACACGGGTTTAGGCCGGGCAAAAGCTGTCATACGGCACTGCACCAAATCAAAAGCAAAGCCAAGGGTTCAAATTGGGTGGTTGAGGGCGACATTACCGGCTGTTTTGACAACATTGACCACGAAATTCTGCTTCAAATATTAGCGGAGAAAATCGGAGACGACCGATGTCGCGCACGAGCTGCGAACGCCTCTGACTTCTCTTTTTTCCCACCTGGAGGCTATGATAGAGGGTGTATGGAAGCCAACCCCAGAGCGGCTGCAAAGCTGCTATGAGGAAATCGGCAGAATTACCGGGCTTGTAACCGATCTGGAAAGACTGAAGCAAATGGAAAGCGATACGCTCCGGCTGGAAAAATCCCCGGTGGATTTGTTGGAGCTTGCCCGCGCGGTGGGCGGTCATTTTGAGCGTGAAATAATATGCCGCAACGTCATTGGTTCGCCTGCTTTCGGCGCAAAACCTGCTGCGTTTTTTCGATAGCTATAAAGCATTCAAAAACCGAACCTCCAGCCAACACAAAATTGGCTGGAGGTTCGGTTTTTGCGTCTATGCTGCTGCCTTCTGTTCAGTACTTGTCCATGCTTTCCACGCCCATCACGAATACCGTTGCGCCGCCAACGCTGACGTCGCGCGGTGCGGTTGGCTCATCCGGGCGCATATTCATGCCGAACGCTCCCGTGGAAGGCACGGTGTGAGTGCGGGTTTGGGAATATTTGTTGATGATGGATTTGGCGAATTCCACCTTGTCGTCTTCCACACCGATGAGAAAGGTGGTGTTGCCCACCATCAAAAAGCCGCCGTTGGTGGCGAGCCGCGTGACGGTGAATTTCTCTTTGGTCAGGGCGGAGGCCACGACGCTGCTGTCCTCGTTGTTCACAATGGCGATGATGAGTTTCACGGTTTTATTCTCCTTTGGTATGAAATTGGGGAGCGCTTTATACTTGCGAAAAGCGGCGTTTGCTTATAGATTCGGCAGCAGCATCCGTTGGCTGCGTTGGTCAAGAGCGTTAATATCCGGAATTTCGTAGCGGTTGTCATTTGCGTCCATGATCAACACGCGCCCGTCATAAAGCATTTTGATGCTGACGACATGGTTGCGGATTTCAAAGGTAAACTCCCCGCGGTCGGTTTCTACTGTCCACATCCAGATTTGGAAGCTGTCGTTCATCTTAATAAAGCGCTTGATGCGCGGAATCATGTAGTATTCGCGCAAGCTCTTTTCCAGAATCTCGCGGCTTTCGGGCATTAGGCGTGAAATATCACGCACGATGGCTTTCTCGGCGCCTTCGCTGTCAAGCAGCGTAACGAAGCGATCCAAACCGCTGATGGGGAAGAGACGGCGCGGTTCCAAGCCCCGCAGGATCTCTTCCTCTCCAAAAAATTCCAGATCCACGAAAATACCGTCGTTTTCGCTGATACGGGCTTCTTGCCCGTCAATATAGCGTAAAGCCATGTTGCATCCCTCAATTTCTCTTTTTGCATGCCGCCCGGAAAGCGCGCGAAGAGGCTAAAACTTTTCAGCCTGCCGCTGGCTCTCCGCTTCCTCCGCCATGGTTTGGATTTTTACGAGCTTGTAGTATTTTCCCTTGCGCTCCATCAGCTCTTGGGGCGACCCGAATTCAATGATCTCGCCCTTATCCACCACGATAATCTTGTTGGCCTTGCGCAGCGTGGAAAGCCGGTGCGCGATCATGAGTGTGGTGCGTCCGCGAATCAGGCGTTCAATGGCTTCTTGAATCAGATGCTCTGTTTCGCTGTCCACAGCGGCGGTCGCCTCATCAAGAATCAGCAGGCTGGGATTTTTCAGCACCGCGCGCGCTATGCTCACGCGCTGCCGCTCTCCGCCGGAAAGCCCCGTGCCGCGCTCACCGAGCATTGTGTCGTAAGCATCCGGCAAGCGAGCGATGAAGCCGTGCGCGTTGGCGACCTCCGCCGCTGAAAGCACCTGCTCCACGTGAACCTTACCGGCGCCATAGGCGATGTTGTTGAACACAGTATCCCTGAACATCAACGGCTCCTGCTGCACATAGCCGATTTGACCGCGGTAATATTGCATGTCAATTTCTTTGAGGTTCTTACCGTCCACAAAGATTTCGCCGTCGTAGTCGTCGTAATAACGCATAAGCAGGTTGATTAGCGTGGACTTGCCCGAGCCTGTTGTGCCTACGATGCCTACCGTGTCGCCCGGCTCAATGACCAGGTTGACGTTGGTCAAAACCTTTTTGGAGCGGTCAAAGGAAAAATTGACGTTTTGGAACTCAATGCGCCCGTCCAAACGGTCTGGCACGTCGCCCTTGCCAAAGTCATGCTCCGGTTCGGCGTCTAAAATATCCAGCACCTTTTCAACGGACGCCAAAGCGTTCTGATAGCTGTCGTTGATCGTGGCGAAGAAGTTCACCGGACCGTAGAACATGCTGGCATAACTGATAAACGTAACAAGTTCGCCGACGGTCAAGCCGTTTATGTTGTTGGCTAAGTTATGCTGCACCTCACGGCCGCCCACCGCCCAGATCACCAGTGAACCACAGGCTACAAAAAAACCGACCACGTGCACGAAGGCAATGGAAACCTTCGCGACCGCACGGTCCTCATCCAGCCAATCGTCGCAGTAGTTCTCGAATTTATTGATGGTTCTGCTTTCGTTTGTGAAAGCCTTGATCACGCGCGTGCCGGGGATGGTGTCGGCCAGAAGTGACGCGATCGCCGCGCCGCGCCGCCAGATGCGGCGGTATTTGGGCGCGATTTTGCGCCCGAAAAAGCGGCTGCCAAGCACAACCAGCGGAATGGGCGCGAGGGAAAACGTCGCCAGCTTCGGGTTATCAACAAACATGATGACGACAAGCCCCAGCATCAAAAAGAGCTGTGTTACCGCTTCTTGGCTCATGCGCAGAATGAAGCCCTGTAGCACCGAGGTATCGGAGTTGATGCGCGTTATAACCGAACCCGTGGAGGTCTTGTCGTAGAAGCTCATGGGTAAAAACTGCGCCTTGCTGTAAACATCCTTTTTTAGCCTGACGATCATCTTGTCGCCGATGATGCGTAAAAAATAACCGCGTATCGCGCCAATGATCCATTGCATCAAGATGGATACCGCGAAAAACAGCACCATTTGGTTCAAGTTGAAATCCAAAAAGGACAGCCCGAACAGCGGTGCGCGACCTCTTGGGGTCAAAACACCGTCCACCATCGCACCTGTGACCTTTGGCGGCACAAGGTTGATGGAGGTTTGTATCACGGAAAGTGCCAGGCAAACAAAAAGCATAACCATGTGCGGCGTGACATAAACCGAGAGCTTTTTGAGCATTTTGCTCTTGCCCTCGCAATTGATGCAGGGCGCATCGGGGCTATGCAGCTTGCGCCCGCATTTGGGGCAAAAGCTGCGCTGCCGTTCATAGCTTGCCTTAACAGCATCCAGCAAGCCGGGGTGCCAGCCGTCGGCGTTGACTTGATTCACATACTCCGCCGCCGCTTCGGCAACCTCCGCCGCCGCGTATGTGAAGCGCAGCAGCGTCGCGCGCGCACCGGCTTCTTCCCTCTCCGCTAAAAACAGGGCGTTGCCGTACATGCGCCGCACTTTGGCTTCTTTGAAGCCGCCGTAGGGGTATACCTCCGGCGTCGCGCGCTTTACGCTATCGTAGGCGACCAGGCAGTCGGGATAAAATAGCAGGGCGCTCTTGCCATAGCGAGCGTCCAGCGTTAAATCCCCCACGAGCGCGAAGCAGGGCGCGGCAGGCTGCGGATTGTCGCGCAGGTAATCCTCCAGTGCCTGTGGCAGCGGCAGGTTGGTCAGCAGCTTTGCCGGCAGTTCTGCGACCGCGACTTCAATAGGCGTGACAGTTGATTCTCCGTTTTCAATGGTTTCCATATGCATATCCTCCCTCCGCGCGGAGCGCGGCGCGAAGCCCGTTTTTTTGGTTGCCAATACTATACTGGGTTTGCGAACAAATGTCAAGCGCAAAATTTTGAGAAAAACAGGAGTTCCGCTTGCATTTTCCGTCATGGCATGTTATACTTTTCCGAAGAATTCAAAAAAGGCGGTTTGCGCTTCGGGGAGAGAGGGGAACATGGACGAGTTTCAGGTCATGTTTGCATTGGTGCGGGATCAGCTTCGCAAGGAGCTGTCTTCGACGATTTTTGATGTGTGGCTCAGTGAGCTGCGCCCTGTGAGCTTTGAAGATGGCTGTGCGGTTCTTTCATTGCCGGAGTTTAAACGAAAGATTACCGAGCAAAAGTTCATGAAGGCGATCCACAAGTCTTTCGAAGCCGCTTTGGGGATCACTGTGGAGGTGCGCTTGATTGATATGCCGCCGGGCGGCGGGGAAGCTGTGCAGGAAATTTCTGTGGAGCAGCCAACACCCGCTGACCGTTTGCCGCACGGGCACGAGGGGAATACCTTTGACACCTTTGTGGTTGGCGGTTCAAACAAATTTGCGCACGCCGCCGCGCAGGCCGTCGCCGCGACGCCGGGCAAGCTCTACAATCCGCTGTTTATTCATGGCAATTCCGGCTTGGGCAAAACGCATTTGCTCAGCGCGATTTACCATGAGGTTAAGCGGCTGGCGGGCTATATGAATATTGTTTATATAACCGGGGAAGAATTTTCCAACGAGCTGATTGGCTATATTGCTACCAGAAGCACTACGCAGTTCCGCGAAAAATACCGCAACGCCGAGATGCTGCTGGTGGACGATGTGCAGTTTATTGCGGGCAAGGAATCCACGCAAGAGGAATTTTTCCATACCTTTAATGTGTTAACGCAGAACAACAGGCAGGTGGTGCTGACCTCCGATAAACCGCCCAAGGATATTGCCACGCTGGAGGATCGTCTACGCAGCCGTTTTGACGCCGGGCTGATCGCGGATGTTCAGCCGCCGGATCTGGAAACGCGCATGGCAATCGTCAAGCGCAAAGCGCAGGATACCGGCTTTGATATTTCTGATGACATGGTGGATTATATCGCGCGGCAACTCAAAAGCAACATCCGGCAGTTGGAGGGTGCGGTGAACCGCATTGAGGCGCTTGTCACGCTGCGCGGGATGCCGCTGACTTTAGCGACGGCACAGCATGCCATTGCCGATATCGTCAGCACGGAGCGTCCGCTTCCGGTGACGATTGAATGTATCATCGAGGAAGCGGCGCGCGCGTTTTCGCTCAACAGCACGGATTTGCGTTCCAAGCGGCGCAGCTCTGATATTTCGCACGCGCGGCAGGTGGCGATGTATATCATCAGCCAAGTTACAGGGCAATCTACCAAGGCGATTGGCGCGGAGTTCCAGCGCGATCATTCCACTGTTGTGTATGCGTTACGCGAAATTCGCGATGAAATCGCCCGCGACGCAAGCCTACGCAAGCTGGTGAATGAGATCACCAAGGTGGTGCAGGAAAATTAATCATTGCAGCAAAAGGAAATGAAATTTATTCTTCTTGGAGGGAATCAAATGGTTACGATCGTTGCGAAAAATGTTGTGAAGCCCGGAACGGCGGAGGCGTTTATTGCCGCCGCGCAGCCGCTTATTGCCGGCAGCCGCACTGAAGCGGGATGCATTGCCTATGACCTGTACGTGGATTTGAGCGACCCGAATGTGCTGACCTTTATTGAGCAGTGGCAGGACGAAGCCGCTATTGCGGCGCACAACGCCAGCGCGCATTTCACTGCCATCGTGCCGGAATTGGGAAAATTCGCGGCGGGTGAAATGGATGTGCGCCTTTATAAAATATGACTATCCCCCTAACCCCACCGAAATAAACCTTGCAAAACAAAAGGAAATGGGTTATAATGGAGGTGAAAGGCGGTGCAAATGGGTGAAAAGCGCGAAATACAAGGAAAAACCGA
>JAITGE010000004.1 GCA_031280825.1 Oscillospiraceae bacterium
ACAATCGCAATACTGGGCTCGTTTTGTGGGCTGCGCAACATGAAACAAATCCACCAGTGGGCAAGCAACGAAAATGAAGCGCTAGAATGGTCTGTCGAAACAATGCACTGGTTGTTGGATGTGCATTTCGGCGAAGATTTTTGCGGGGTACTGGAGCAGCGTACGCAGGAAAACCTCAACATGATTCGCAAAATTGTCCTCAACACCTTGCGTTTTTGTGCAGTTCATGTTATGATGAACACGGATTCTGGTTACCGAATGGAGGGGTTTGATGCCTGCGCCCAAGCGTATTGCGCTGTATTTTCACGCCACGTGCCGAAACCGCGGCTGCGAAGCGATCATCCGCACCACCTGCGGGCTTTTGCAAACGACATTCCCCGGTGCGCGGATAACGCTTTATTCGCACCACGTCAGCGACGACCAAGCCGCCCGTTTACCCGAAGGCTTGCGCATCGGGTCGATTTTCCCGCCGCAAATGGCGACTGTCAACCGGTTTTCGCTGGATCATCTGCGCTTGCGCGCGAAGCTGCTCCAGTCGCAGGAGGCGGCGGACGAGTTCTTCTTCGGTAAGGTGTTTGAAGCGGCGGATATTTTGCGGGAGGATCTGTTCCTTTCCATCGGTGGGGACAATTATTGCTATGGCGATATAAGCTATATCGCCGCGCTGAACCAAAAAATCACCGCCGCCGGCAAGCCTGCCGTGCTGTGGGGCTGCTCTGTCGGCGAGGAAAACCTTACTCCTCAAAAACGCGCGGATCTGCGGCGCTACGCGCTCTTCACCGCGCGGGAAACGAAAACGCTTTCTCTGTTGCGTTCCCTGGGGTTGGGCGCGCGTGCTTTTCTGCACCCCGATCCGGCGTTTTTGCTTGCGCCCGAGCCGGTGGAGCTGCCGCAGGGCTTTTTGCCCGGGCAAACCGTCGCCTTGAACCTGAGCGGCTTTGCCGTAAGGGCTTCCGGTCAAACGCTGCAGGCTGCGCGGGCGTTGATCAAAGCGCTGCTTGCGGATTCGGTTGCATCCGTCGCGCTTGTGCCGCACGTGTTTTGCACGGGTGACGACGACCGTGAAACCATGCGCCCGCTTTTGGAGGGCTTTGCGCCCGAACGCGTCTTTATGCTTGCCGAGGGGGAACCGTGGTCTGCCGGCCAGCTGAAATATGCCATCGCGCAGTGCCGCGCTTTTATCGGCGCGCGGACCCACGCGACCATTGCGGCGTATTCCAGCGCCGTGCCAACCCTTGCGCTGGGCTACAGCGTGAAGGCGCGGGGCATCGCGGCGGATCTTTTTGGCGGTGAAGCCGAAGGCTTGGTGCTGCCCGTGGAGCAAATCACTCCGCAAAGCCTGTGCGCCGCCGCGCAAGCGCTGCTTGAGCGTGAAAACGAGCTGCGCCGAGCGCTGCAGGCGCAAATGCCCAAGCGCAAGGACGAAGCCGCCGCCGCCGCTGCACGGCTGGCAGGTCTGCTGTGAGCGCGCCCGGCGGCAAGCTCTATATTGTTGGCACCCCCATCGGCAATTTGCGCGATTTTTCGCCGCGCGGGTGCGAAATCCTCAAAAGCTGCGATTTTATCGCGGCGGAGGATACCCGCGTTACGGCGAAGCTGCTCAACTATTTTGAGATTCATAAACCCATGATCAGCTACCACGAGCACAACCGGCGGGCGAGCGGCGAAAGCATCCTGCGGCGCTTGCTGGCGGGCGAAAGCTGCGCGCTGGTGACCGACGCCGGGATGCCCGCGATCTCCGACCCCGGCGAAGCGCTGGTCGCCGCCTGCCACGCGGCGGGCGTGGCGGTGGAAAGCGTTCCCGGACCTGTGGCGTTTGCCACGGCGCTAGCTCTTTCCGGCTTCCCGGCGGGGCGTTTTTGCTTTGAGGGCTTTTTGAGCGTCAACCGACGCAGCCGCCACGAGCATTTGCAGAGCTTGGTAGGCGAAAGGCGCACAATGCTTTTTTATGAAGCCCCGCATAAGCTCCCGGCGACATTGCGGGATTTTGCGGCGGTCTTCGGCGATCGCCCTCTTGCCATTGTGCGAGAAATCACGAAGCTGCACGAGCAGGTGATTCGAACAACCTGCGCGGCGGCGGCCATCGAATATGCCGAGGGCGGGCTGAAGGGGGAAATGGTGTTGGTGCTGGCAGGAGAGGAAGCGTCCCAGCCCCCGGCGGAGCTTTCGCCGGAGCAGGCGGTTGCGCTGGCGGCGCAATATTATGCCCAAGGCTGCACAGCCGCCGAGGCCGCCAAACGCGCGGCGAAGGAGAGCGGTCTGCGCCGCGCGGAGATCTATGCGGGGCTGCAGGCGTTATAGAATCTGTTGGCTCGCATTGCGCCGCGCAGATTTTTTGCAATCTTTATGCTTCTGATACGCTTTTTTCACAATTGTGTGCTATACTAACAGCATCAAAGGCACGAAGGGAGAACACGCGCATGGACGAATATTATAACGACAGCAACGGCTTGGAAGTGGCCCCCCGCGCGCAGGATTTGCATGCCGCTCCGGTGGTGCAGAGCGAGCCGCTCCCGGCGCCGCAAAACGCGTTTGCCGCGCCGTCCGCCGCCCCGCAGCAGAATTACACGCAAACCTGGGGAGGGTATCCGCAGCAGGGCGGAAGCGCACCACCGCCGCAAAAGCCAAAACGCAAAAAGAGCGCGCTGGGCATCTTTGCGGCTTTTTTGGCGCTTTTGGTTTGCGCGGGCGGCGTGCTGGGCGTGCAGCTTTACCGCGGAGGCTGGAGCCCGCGCGATATTCTGGGCGGCTCGCAGACAACCGGCACGGGTGAAATCAAGGATACGGCGCAAATGACACTGCAGCCGACGCCGGGCAATCTTGCGGCAAACACCCCGGCGGGGGAGCTTTCGGCGGAGGAAATTTACGATAAGCTGAAGGATTCCAACGTGGCGATCCAGATTTACGGCAACGGCAGCAGCGACGACGCCGTCGGCGAGGGCAGCGGTATTTTGCTCATGGAGGACAGCACAAAGACCTACACCTATATCGTCACCTGCGCGCACGTGATTGAAGGGCAAAGCAACATCAGCGTAGAGCTGAAAAGCGGCGACAGCTACGAAGCAACGGTTGTGGCATACGATTCCCGCACGGACGTCGGCTTGCTACGCATTAAAAAAACCGGACTTACCCTTGCGCCCTGGGGGGATTCGGACGCGGTCAGGGTCGGCGCAACCGTTTACGCGCTGGGGAACCCCGGCGGCATCAAATTCAGAGACTCCTTCACCAAGGGTATGGTTTCGGCGGTGGACCGCCCCATGGGCGGCGCTTACCAGCAGGTTGCGATTCAACATGATACCGCGATCAACCCCGGTAATTCCGGCGGAATGCTGCTCAACGCAGCGGGGCAGGTGATCGGCATCAATTCCATGAAAATTGTCGCCGACGAATATGAGGCCATGGGCTTTGCGATCCCCTCCAAGGTTGTGAAGGCGGTTGTGGACGACCTGGTAAAATACCAGCGCGTACCGAACCGGCCGAAGCTGGGCATCCAGTATACCCCGGCGACGGATACGCAATTGGGCTACTATGTGGTGCGTATGCGTGACCTGCCCACCGGCTCGCTCATTATCGCCAAAATCGACAGCGACAGCAGCTTTGCCGGCAGCAGCGTGCAGGTCAACGACATCATTACGCACGTCAACGGTGAGCCGCTCAATAAATCGGAAGCGCTGCCCGTTAAAATCCAGAACAGCGCCGTGGGCGACACGCTGACCCTCACGGTTGTGCGCGTGAGCCGCAGCTATGACGTGCAGCAGTTTGACGTAAAGATCACGCTGGTGGAGGACAAGGGCACAGCCGCCGAAAGCACGACCGAAGCCCCGGGCATTGATTTCTTCGGGCAATACGGCGGCTATTGATTGCCGCGGCAGAGGCGGCTGCTTCAAGGCTTTTTCTTCTCTCTCTCTTTTTGGTTGGATATCACCCGGCGGTCATGGCGGCTGCCGGGTGAAATTTTGCCTTGACAAACCCCGCGCGCTGTGGTACATTTATGTATCGATATAGTTAATATCGATTAGAAATAACAGAAGAGGAGGGGCGCGAATGACAGCGAAATCACCGATGTCCATTCTGCTGTATCATCGGCTGACCAGTTATTTGCATTATTTGAAATCCTTGCCGGAAAGCGGACCGGATAACGTGTCGTCCACGGTGATTGCCGCCGCCTTGGGGGCGAACGATGTGCAGGTGCGAAAGGATCTGGCCGTTGTGAGCAATGGCGGCAAGCCGAAAATCGGCTACATTACCAAGGCGTTGATCGCTGACCTTGCGCATTACCTGGGGCACGACAATTGCACGGACGCCGTGCTGGCGGGCGCCGGGAACCTGGGCAAGGCATTGCTCAGTTATGAAAATTTTGAGCAATACGGGCTGAAAATTGTCGCCGCGTTCGACGCGAACCCCGCTCTCGTCGGCACGGAGCAAAGCGGCGTGAAAATATTAGACGCCGCCAAAATCACAGATATGTGCCGCCGAATGAACATCCGCGTGGGCATTCTTGCCGTCCCGGCGTTTGAAGCGCAGGCGGTGTGCGACGCGCTGGTGGCAGGCGGCGTGCGGGCAATTTGGAATTTCGCCCCGGCGAACCTGCGCACACCCGCCGGTGTGATTGTCAAAAACGAAGACATGGCGGCGTCGCTGGCGGTTTTGACGCGCCAGTTGGTGGAAAATCAATCAGGATATGAACTGTGAAAGGGGATGAAGACATGAAAACCGACGCAATTGCGGAAGTCAACGCGCTTGTGGCCAAGGCGCAAACCGCGCTGGAGACCTACATGTCCATGACGCAGGAGCAGGTGGACGCCATGGTGCACGCCATGACCTTGGCGGGGCTGAAGCAGCATATGCCCCTTGCGAAGCTGGCGGTGGCGGAAACCGGGCGCGGCGTGATGGAGGATAAGGTCATTAAAAACATCTTCGCCACCGAATACATTTGGCACAGCATCAAAAAGCTGAAGACCGTTGGTATTGTGGAAGAAAACGATGCCGAGGGCTATGTGGAAATTGCCGAGCCTGTGGGTGTGGTTGCGGGCGTAACGCCGGTGACCAACCCGACCTCCACGACGCTGTTCAAATCCATCATTTGCGCGAAAACGCGCAATCCGGTGATTTTCGCCTTCCATCCGTCCGCGCAAAAATGTTCCTTGGAAGCCGCGCGGGTTGTGCGCGACGCGGCTGTTGCCTGCGGCGCGCCGCAGGCTTGCATCCAGTGGATCGAAACGCCTTCCATGGAAGCAACCAACGCCTTGATGAACCACCAGGGCGTTTCGCTGATTTTAGCGACGGGCGGCGCGGGGATGGTCAAGGCAGCGTATTCGGCGGGCAAGCCCGCGCTGGGCGTCGGTCCGGGCAACGTGCCGTGCTACATCAACAGGCATGTGAATGTGGCGCGGGCCTGCACAGATCTGATGATCTCCAAAACCTTCGACAACGGCATGATCTGCGCCAGCGAGCAGGCGGTCATTGTGGATCAAGACATTGCCGCCGAATTTGAAGACTACATGAAGGCGAACAGCTGCTATTTCCTTAGCCCGGAGGAAACTGAAAAGCTAACGGATTTCGTCATCAAGCGCGAAACCCTTTCGGTCAACGCTGCCTGCGTGGGGCAAAGCGCCGCGTGGATTGCCGAACAGGCGGGGTTGCGCGTCCCCGCAAACACCAAAATCCTGCTTGCGCCCCTGCCCGAGCCGTCGTTTGAATACCCACTCTCGATCGAAACGCTGATGCCAGTGATCGCTTATTTCACGGTGGAGGATGAAACGCAGGGCTTTGCCTATGCCAAAACGATGCTTGAGCTGGGCGGTCTGGGGCATTCGGCTGTGATTCACAGTGATGACGAAGCGCTCTGCGTGCGCTATGGCGCGGAGATGAAGGTGGGGCGCGTGATCATCAACTCCCCCTCCAGCCAAGGCGCGATCGGCGACATATACAACACCAACACGCCGTCCCTGACCTTGGGCTGCGGTTCCTTCGGGCGCAACTCCACCACCTCCAATGTCTCCAGCGTCAATCTGATCAACAAAAAACGCATCGCCCAAAGGAGGGTGAATATGCAATGGTTCAAAATCCCCCCGCGCATCTATTTTGAAAAGGGCGCGATTCAGTATTTGGAAAAAATGCCGCGCATCAAACGCGCCTTTATCGTCACCGACCCCGTAATGGTGAAGCTGGGTTACGTGGATAAGGCGCTGTATTACCTGCGCAAGCGCGAGGAATACGTGCACTGCGAAATTTTTGCCGATGTCGAACCCGATCCTTCGGTGGAAACAATTGAGCGCGGCGTTTCGGCAATGAAAATTTTTGAGCCGGATGTAATCATTGCGCTGGGCGGCGGCTCGGCGATTGACGCCGCCAAGGGGATGTGGCTGTTTTATGAGCACCCCGACACGGATTTCGGCGGGTTGCGGCTGAAATTCCTGGATATCCGCAAGCGTGCCTTCAACTTCCCGAACCTCGGCAAAAAAACGCAGCTGGTCGCGATCCCGACGACCTCCGGCACAGGCTCGGAGGTGACCTCCTTCAGCGTGATTACCGATAAAAAGAACGGCAATGTAAAATATCCCCTTGCCGATTATGAGCTGACCCCGGATGTGGCGATCATCGACCCGCAATTTGTGGCGACGATGCCAAAATCCATTACGGCGGATACGGGTCTGGACGTGCTGACCCACGCGATTGAGGCATATGTTTCGGTGCTGGCCAGCGATTACACCAACGCCCTTGCCATCAAAGCGGTGGAGCTGGTGTTCAAATACCTGCCCCGCAGCTATGCCGACGAAAGCGATGCCGTCGCGCGGGAAAAAATGCACAACGCCTCCTGCATTGCGGGCATGGCCTTCACCAACGCGTTTTTGGGCATCAACCATTCGCTGGCGCATAAGCTTGGCGGCGAATTCCACATCCCGCACGGGCGCGCCAACGCGGTGCTGCTGCCCTACGTGATCGCTTATAACGCGCAAAAGCCGGATAAATTCCCGATCTTCCCGAAATACAGCGAATTCAAGGCGGATTTCCGCTACGCGCAGATCGCGCACCAACTCCGCCTGGGCGGCGCGACGCGCGGGGAAGAGATTGCCAACCTCATTGCCGCCGTTCGCGATTTGATGCAAAAGCTCAACATGCCCATGAGCATCAAAGCCTGCGGCGTGGAGGAAGCGGATTTTCTGGCGAAAATACCGGCGCTTGCCGAGCGCGCCTTTGAGGATCAGTGCACCACGGCAAACCCGCGCTATCCGCTGGTGAAGGATTTGGAGGAGATCTACAAAAAAGCGTATTACGGGGAGGAGCGAAAATGAGCAAGGCAGCATTTGCGACAAAATTCGAACAGGTTTGCGCCATTTTGGATAAATACGAGCGCGACCCGCACCGCTTAATCGCCATTTTGCAGGAAATTCAAGAGGCGTACGCGTATCTGCCGGAGGACATTATGACCTATGTCGCGACAGCGCTGGGTGTCACGCCCGGCGCGGTGTTCGGCGTGGCGACGTTCTATTCGCACTTTACGCTTGAGCCGAAGGGCAAATATGTCATCAAGGTTTGCGACGGCACGGCGTGCCACGTGAAAAAATCCGGCGATATCATTCGGCTGCTGGAAACGGAGTTGGGGCTGAACGCAAAGAAAAAAACCTCGGACGACATGCTCTTCACGCTGGAAACCGTGGCGTGCCTTGGCGCTTGCGGGCTGGCGCCCGTCGTCGTCCTCAACGAGGACGTCTATGGCGCGATGACGAAAGAAAAAACGCTTGCACTGCTGCAAAAAATCCGGGAGGAGGAAGCCGCCGATGCCTAATGTGACTTTGGAAGAACGCAAAGCGCGATATGAGGCAAGCGCCGATTATGATACCCGCATCGTTATCTGCGCGGGGACAGGCTGCATGGCAAACGGCTCCATGAAGGTTTACGCAAGGTTCCGCGAGGAGCTGCAGGCGCGCGGGCTGCGCGTGAAGGTTGCTCTGGAAGAGGAAAAAGCGGACTATGCCCTCGCCGAAACCGGATGTCAGGGCTTTTGCCAGATGGGTCCGCTGGTGACGCTCCAGCCGCGCGGCATCCTGTATTGCCGCGTGACGGCGGAGGATGTGCCGGAGATCGTGGAGCAAACGCTTATGCGGGGCGATATCGTCGAGCGGCTGCTTTACACCAAGCCGGATAGCGGCGAGGTGGTGCGCCACGCAAAAAATGTGCCGTTTTATGCCCGCCAGCAGCGCATGATGCTGGAAAAGTGCGGCACGATTGATGTTAAGGATTTGAACGAATACATCGCCAAGGGCGGCTATTTTCAGGCGCGGCGGGCGTTGCGTGAAATGACGGATCAGGAGATCTGCCGGGAGCTGTTGGCTTCGGGTCTGCGCGGGCGCGGGGGCGGCGGCTTCCCGACCGGGCGCAAGTGGGAGCTGACGCGCATCCACGAAAACGAAACAAAATATGTTATTTGCAACGGCGACGAGGGCGATCCGGGCGCGTTTATGGATCGCTGCGTGATGGAGGGCAATCCCCACGCCGTGCTGGAGGGGATGCTCATTGCCGCGAAGGCGGTGAACGCCACGCAGGGCTATATCTACGTGCGCATGGAATATCCCCTTGCGGTGCAGCGCTTAAAAATCGCGATTGCCGCCGCGCGGGGAGCGGGCATCCTGGGCAAGCACATCTTCGGCTCCTCCCTTCACTTTGACGTGAACGTGATGGAGGGCGCGGGCGCGTTCGTTTGCGGTGAAGAATCGGCGCTGATCGCTTCCATTGAAGGCAAGCGCGGGATGCCGACGCTCAAGCCCCCTTTCCCGGCGGAAAAAGGGTTGTTCGGCAAGCCGACCGACATTAACAACGTGGAAACCTTTGCAACCGTTCCGCTGGTGCTGGGGCTTGGCGCGGCGGAATACGCCAAGCTTGGCACCGAAAACGCCAAGGGCACGAAAACCTTCGCGCTCACGGGGCACGTAGCAAACACAGGGCTGATTGAAGTCCCATTCGGCTCAACGCTGCGCGAAATTGTGGGCGAAATCGGCGGCGGCGTGATGAATGATGACGGCACGCTCTGCGGCTGTGATTTCAAGGCGGTGCAAATCGGCGGACCCTCCGGCGGTTGCCTGACGCAGGAGCAGCTGGATCTCCCGCTGGATTACGATCACCTTGCCGGGGTCGGCGCGATGGTCGGCTCCGGCGGGCTGGTCGTCATGAACCGGAACACCTGCATGGTGCAAATCGCCCGCTTCTTTATGCAGTTCACGCAGAACGAAAGCTGCGGCAAATGTGTCGTCTGCCGCGAAGGAACGCGGCAAATGCTTGCCCTGCTTGACGATATCATCGAAGGGCGCGCCACGGCGGACACCCTCGGTCTGCTGGAGGAGCTGGCGCACACGGTGAAGCTTGGCTCGCTTTGCGGTCTGGGCAAAACCGCGCCCAACCCCGTGCTTTCAACCCTGCGGTATTTTAAAGAGGAATATTTGGCGCACGTAGTAGAAAAACGCTGCCCCACAGGCAATTGCGAAGCGCTTGCTTCCTATAAGATTCTGCCGGAAAAATGCAAGGGCTGCTCTCTGTGCGCCAAAAAGTGTCCGGTAGAAGCGATCAGCGGCGAAATCAGGAAGCCGTTTGTGATCGATCAGGAGAAATGCATCAAATGCGGTGCCTGCGTCGGCAGCTGCAAATTTGCCGCGGTGGTGAAAGGATAGGTGGGAGAGCGATGAACAACGGAACGGTTATCATGGACGGCGTCGCCGTCCCGATGGAAGGCGAGCGCAATCTGCTGGAGCTGATCCGCAAGGCCGGCACAGAGCTGCCCACCTTTTGCTACCATTCGGATATCAGCGTTTATGGCGCTTGCCGCATGTGCATGGTGGAGGTGCGGGGGCGCGGCATTGTGCCCGCCTGCTCCACCAAAGCCGAAGACGGCATGGTGATTCAAACCAGCACAAAGCAGATCCGCGCCATGCGCCGCGTGATTGTGGAGCTGATGCTGGCCAGCCACGATCAAAACTGCCAGACCTGCCCAAAGAGCGGGGATTGCCGTCTGCAGGCTGTCGCCAAGCAGATGGGCATCAGCCGCATCCGCTTTAACAAGATGGAAAACACTCAGCCCGTTGATCTTTCGTCCGAATCCATTTTGCGTGATCCGGGCAAATGCATCCTTTGCGGCGACTGCGTGCGGGTTTGTGAGGAAATTCAATCTGTAGGCGCGCTGGATTTTGCCTACCGCGGCTCGGACGCCAAGGTCGTCACCTGCTTCAACCGGGGCATGGGCGAGATTGAATGCGTCAACTGCGGGCAATGTGTCAAGGCCTGCCCCGTGGGCGCGCTCACGCCAAAAAACCACATCGGTCCGGTATGGGACGCCATCTATGACGATGAAAAAACCGTGGTGGTGCAAATCGCCCCGGCAGTGCGCGTGGCACTGGGCGAATATTTCGGCAAGGATCCCGGAACGCTGACCATCGGCAAAATTGTTTCCGCCCTGCGCCGCATGGGCTTCGCCAAGGTCTACGACACCTGCTTTGGCGCGGATTTCACCGTTGTGGAGGAGGGCAGGGAATTCCTTGCCCGCAAAGCGGCGGGCGAAAACCTGCCGCTTTTCACCTCCTGCTGCCCGGCCTGGGTGAAGTTCGCCGAGCAGTATTACCCGGATCTGCTCTCGAACCTTTCCACCTGCCGCAGCCCGCAGCAGATGTTCGGCGCGCTGTGCAAGGAGCAGCTGACCGGGGAGCTGGGTATCCCGCGCGAAAAGCTGGTGGTGGTTTCCATCATGCCCTGCACGGCGAAAAAGTTCGAGGCGAAGCGCCCCGAATTCCAAACCGACGGCAGCCCGGACGTGGATTATGTTTTGACCACCAACGAGCTTGCCGTGATGATGAAGCAAAGCGGCTTGGATTTTGACAAGCTGGATCTGGATTCCTTCGATATGCCGTTCGGCTTCGCCACCGGCGCCTCGGTGATCTTCGGCTCCTCCGGCGGCGTGAGCGAGGCGGTGCTGCGCTTTGCGGCGGATACGCTCGAAAAAGGCTCCGCGCAGGAATTCCGGCAGTTCCGCGGCGGCGACGGCTTAAAGATATCGGAGCTGGAAATCGGCGGCACAAAGCTGCGCCTGGCGGTTGTGAGCGGGCTTGCCAACGCCCGCAAGCTTATCGATAAGGTTCGCGCGGGCGAGGAGCAGTTTGATTTGATTGAGGTGATGGCTTGCTGCGGCGGTTGTGTCAATGGCGGCGGGCAGCCCACCGGGCACGCACCGGAGGTCGAAGGTCGCGCCAAGGGTCTTTATGACAGCGATAAAATGCTGCAATTCCATACCTCCAATGAAAATCCGTATTTGCAGCAAATTTATGCCGACCGCCTGGATGCGCACAAGGCGCACACGCTGCTGCATACGGGCTATGAAAACCGCAAGCGCATCCTGCAGGAGGATTTTGTGCTTTCCGGCGGGGTGGACAAAACGCTTTCGCTTTCCATCTGCTTTGGCACAAGCTGCTATTTGCGCGGGGCGCAGGAGCTGTACAATCACGTGATGCAGTATTTGCGCGAAAACAATTTGGAGCAAAGCGTGGAATTCAAGGCAAACTTCTGCGGGAAGCTCTGCAAAAAGGGCCCTGTGCTGGAGGTCAACGGCAAACCCATGGAGCATTGCACGCCGGAAATGGCCGTGGCGGAAATTGAAAAGCAATTGGCGATTACCCATTGAAAATGGGCGGTTGACGATGGACAGGGGGAGATTCTGTGCGCCAAAACGCGGACGGGCGATTGAACGTCATTTATACCCAAAAAGCAAATTGCCAGGATTGCTACCGCTGTGTGCGCTTTTGTCCCGTTAAGGCGATACGCATTGCGGGTGGGCAGGCGCAGATTGATGCTTCGCTCTGCGTGCAGTGCGGCACCTGTGTGCGCGAATGTCCGCAGGGAGCGAAGCAAATCCGCTCCGATTTGGACGCCGTGCGGGCGCTGGTGGCTTCGGAAACCCCGGTAGCTGCCAGTGTCGCGCCCTCCTTCGCGGCGCTTTACAGCGCGAGCCTAACCAAGCGGTTCCCGGGGCTTTTGCGGCGACTGGGCTTTCGTTATGTTGCCGAAACAGCGGAGGGAGCGGAATATATTACCGAAAAATCCTTTGCGCCGGGCGAAACGGGCAGCATTTGCACTGCCTGCCCCGCCGTGGTCAAATACGCCGAAAAATACCGCCCGGAGGTGCTGCGCAGCCTGATCCCCATCGTTTCGCCCATGGTTGCGCACGGGCGGCTGCTCAAGAGAAAATACAAGGGCTGCGCGGTGGTTTTCATCGGTCCCTGCGCCGCCAAAAAAGAAGAAGCCGCCCGGCCGGAAAACGCGGACGCCATTGACTGCGTGCTGACCTTTCAGGAGCTGACGCGCTGGATGGAGGAGGAGGGCGTTGCGCCGGAAACCTGCAGCGAGAGCGGCTTTGACTCCGTGCGCACCGTCGGCGACGCGCGTTTGTTCCCCCTGGAGGGCGGGATGCTCCGCACCGGCGGTATTGCGAGCAATCCGGAGGATGCGGCGGTTTTACGCGTCAGCGGCGCGGAAGCGGTCATCGCCCTTTTACACAACGATGAAACCTTACAGGCAACAAAGCGCATTGAACCGCTGTTTTGCATGGATGGCTGCATCGGCGGTCCCGCCTTTCCAAAGGAAAAGAGCGTGTTTGAACGCCGGGGGCGCGTGATCGCCTATTGGCGGGATGCGCCCACGGGATGCGCGGCGGACGCGCCGCAGGCGGATTGCAGGGCGGTTTTCGCGCATCAAGCCGAAACGCTGCCCGATGTGAGCGAAATGGAAATCCGGCGCGTTTATGAAAAAACGGGCAAGGCGGATCCGGCGCACCAGCTCAACTGCGGCGCGTGCGGTTACCCCGGCTGCCGCGAAAACGCGATCGCCATTGTGCGCGGCATGGCCGAGCCGGAAATGTGTATGCCCTATATGCGCCGCTTGGCGCAGCAGCGCACCGACAAGATCATCGAAACCACGCCCACGGGCATTGTGCTGCTTGACAGCGAGCTGTGCATGATCCAAATGAACCCCGCCTTTCAAAAAATGTTTACCTGCAACAACGGGATCCTGGGGCGGCGCGTTTCTTATTTGGTGAACGCCGACGGCTTTGAGCAGCTGCAGGCGGGCGGCGCGGAAAAATACGAATCCGTGCAAACGAAATACGGCATCCGTTACCACGAGGTGCTTTATGCCCTGCGGGAGGACAGCCAGTATGTAGGCATATACACGGACATATCCCAGGTGAAGTTCAACGCCGGGCAGCTGGACGTTATCAAAACGCAAACGCTCCTGCACGCCAAGGAATTTTTGGAGCATCAGGTGAAGTTTGCCCAGGAAATGGCGCATTACCTCGGCAAAAGCACGGCGCAAAGCGAGGAGATCGCGCAGCGGCTGATTGCGCTTTATGAAGAGCAAAGCCCCGAGGAAAGCCCATGAAATACATTGCCGACACGCTTTGCCAAAATAAAAAAACAGGCTATGCCGTTTGCGGCGATCATTGCCTTTGCAAGCGCACGCCCGCCGGGACGCTGTATGTGCTTTGCGACGGCGTGGGTTCGGGAGTTTATGCGAACATCGCCGCCATTTCCTGCGCCGAACGGCTGCAGACGCTCTGGCGCTCCGGCTTTTCGCTGCGCGCCGCCGTGGAAACCGTGGCGGCTTCCATGCACCGCGCGCGAACGGAGGATATCCCCTTTTCGGCGTTTTCCGCCGCACATATTTTAGCCGACGGCGGCTTTACCGCTTATACCTATGAGGGACCCAAGCCCATTTTGCTTCAGGGCGGGCAGGCGAGCCTTCCCGCACCGCGCTATTATACCGCGACCTATGAAGTGATTGGTGAAACCACCGGGCGGCTGGATTACGGCGACGCGCTGCTGCTTTGCTCCGACGGCGTAACGCAGGCTGGCATGGGGCATGGGTATGGCATGGGCATCGGTGAAAGCGCGGTGGTCAAGCTTGTGAACCAAAACAGCGCTTTGCCGCCCGAAGCTCTCACGCAGCTGTTGGCGGAGCACTGTAAAACGGTTTCCGCCGGGCGGTTTGAGGACGATACCACGGTCGCGCTGCTGCAGTGCAAAACCGCGCGGGAGCTGAGTCTGTTCACGGGTCCGCCTTCCAAGCCCGCCATGGATCAGGAATATGTGGAGCTATACAAAAACGCCGTGGGCGGCAGGGTAATCTGCGGCTCCACGACGACGGATATTTTTGCTCGCGAATTGGGGCTGGAGGTCATGCACTTCCCGCCGCGCGGAGGCATGGGCAATTTGCCGGAATACTTTATGGAGGGCGCGGATTTGGTGACGGAGGGCGCGATCACGCTCAGCCAGGTCTGCAATTTGTTGGATGAGCCGCCGGAACAGCTGGACGGCAACTCCTCGGTGAAGCAGCTTTGCGTGCTGCTCCACCGGGCGGACGTGGTTCACCTGCACATTGGCAAGGCGGTCAACGACGCGCACGAAAGCACGCTGTTCAAGCAGATCGGGGTGCGCGTGCGGCGCAGCGTGGTGGAAACCATTGCCGAAAAGCTGCGGGCAAAGGGCAAGCTGGTCACGGAACGGTATTATTGACGTGTGTATATGACGGCGTGTTGACGCTACGGAAATCGTTTGAATTTTTGGCGGGTTTACCGGCGTAAGACAAGAAAATTTTACGCGGCATGGCGCACACGGTCACAGCATTTACTTTTTCGAGAAAAGGACATGAAGTGGAGCTGGTTTTCAACCGACCGATGCTTGCGGACGGCATCTGCGAAGCGGCTCACATCTGTTAGGGCGTGTTTGAAAAAGGGAAGCACTTGTGCTATTTCAACAAAACCATGATGGCGGCGAGGTAAACGAAGCCCAAAGAGGACTTGGCAAGCTTGTCATAGCAGGTGGCGACGCAGCGGAATTGCTTGATTTTTTGCCAAAAGCACTCGACCAAGTGCCGCTCTTTGTACTCCCACCAATCGCATTCGCGCTGTGTCCTTGTTAGTCTGGCGACTTGGGATGTTTGGGATTGCACTGCGCGATTTGAGCCAGTCAACGAGCGCCTGGCTATCGTAGCCCCGGTCGGCGTTGACCGCCGCGCCTTCCACCGTCAAAGTGCACAAAAGCTGCGGGGCAAATTTGACGTCGTGTTCGTTTCCAGCGGACAAAAACAGGTGCAGCGGGTTGCCCGGCGCAGCCACGACCCCATGGATTTTGGTGGTCAAGCCACCGCGCGAACGCCCTATTTTATTGGTTTCTCCCCTTTTTTGCCCCGGCGGCGTGTTGGTGTACCTTCACGCTCGTGGAGTCCAGCGACATATCTTGCAGGTCGGCGTCGACGTTCAAATCCCTGAAAATTTGCACAAGAGTTCCACCGTCGATCAACTCGCGGAAGCGGGTATAGACCGTTTCCCACGGGTCGAAGCGCTCCGGCAAGTCGCGCCAAGGGGCACCGCTGCGGGCGATCCAGAGGATGGCGTTGACGATTGGACGGGCGGGGGCGGTCTGCCGGGTGTTCCTGGCTTCTTTTCAGGGAAATATTTCGCACTAAAGCTAACAGGCGTAAAAATACAGTTTCCGCACGGAAATTTAGTTTTGCAAAAACCAAAGACTGGTTATCCACTTGACTAAGGTGCCTACAAGATGTAAAATAAGAACATGAAAGAATATCCAATGGCATTCGACGAATTCACAACGAAATTCGCAACGGAAGAGCAGTGCAGGGACTACCTTTACCAATTAAGGTGGCCGGAGGGCTTTGTTTGCCCAAAGTGTGAGCACGGCAAAGCGTGGAACGTTGGAGATGTTTTGTTTGAGCGCGCAAATTGCGGACGTCAAACGTCCGTGATCGCAGGGACGATTTTCCAGGATACGCGCAAATCGCTGAAGACTTGGTTCACGGCGATCTGGTGGGTGACCACGCAAAAAACGGGCGCGAGCGCGGTTGGCTTGAAAAATGTTCTGGGTTTTGGCAGCTATCAAACGGCGTGGACATGGTTGCACAAAATCCGCACGGCGATGGTCAACCCTGGCAGAAGCAAGCTCAAAGGCGTTATGGAAGTGGACGAATGCTACATTGGCGGAGAGGAAAACGACGGTAAACGCGGCAGGGGGACAGAGAACAAAACCCTTCGGATTGTTTTGTCAAGGACGTTTTTCTGGGTGGGAAAACTTTGAGACGGCCATCAAACGAGCCTTGACGAGTTGTGAAACCACGGGAATACCGGGGTCAGACCATTTTCGTGAGGTCACGAAAATGGTCTCCATAGGGAGCAACGCAAATCGGCAAATAGCCGACTATATGCTTACGCGATATGCCTGTTATCTAATCGCTCAAAACGGAGACCCGCGCAAACCCGAAATCGCGTTCGCGCAGGGGTATTTTGCAGTACAGACGCGCAAACAAGAACTCATTGAGGAACGCGTGAGATACATAGAGAGGGTTGAAGCTCGTGGCCGTTTGCGCGAATCCGAAAAGCGTTTATCGCAAAACATATATGAGCGCGGCGTGGACGATGCCGGGTTTGGGCGTATTCGCTCAAAGGGCGACAAGGCGTTATTCGGTGGCATAGATACCGCCGGAATAAGCGGGCTTGGCAGCGGTGACAGAGAGCGTTTGGCGTCTTGCTGGTTCTGGTGAATCTGCGAATCAAAAACAAGTTCTTCGACTTTGAGTTGAAAGATAATGAGGTCTTTGAATTTGGCGAACTGCACATTTGCGGAGCAAGCTCAGCCAGCTGATTAACGGCAAAATCAGCGGCATGGTTTGCGTTGACAAAATCCGCAAGCCGCTGAAACTCTTGCGCCATCCATTCATCGTCCGCCGATTTGCTTTTGGCGAGTTCGAAAAGGATAACCGGATCGTCATTGTAGGTGTCCATTCTTGCTGGAACGGAGTATGTGCCGCCGGGCGACCAGTTCATTTTTTCGCAAATCGAGTCATAGAACTTGATCCATTTCACCTTTTTGGCACGCACTTCGCGGCTGGTGCAATTTCGGCGCCAGGGTGTCAGGTCGCCTTCGCTCCCGCTACATTCTTTCACAAAAAGAATGCCATTCCCGAATGGGAAAACCCCTCAAATACAGCATTCGCCGTGAAGTCCGAAAATTTGCCCTCTGAGATGCTGAAAACCCGCTCAGGGAGCGGGTTTCTTGCTCTGACATCTTTTTTGTCAGTTAATTTTGTAGAATCTACCACAAATTGATAAAATGCACCCCTGCGAGGTTTCCGTCAAATCTTTGGGCTTTCGTCAAAAGATTGAGTTGGGGTGCATTTATCGAGTAGCTGATATTCATCCCAAATCTCAGACCCGCCATCATCTGTAATGGCAACGACTTCATTTTGCTGTAACAGGTTATCGCTCATTCTTCACTCCCTTCTGCTCATTCGCCGCCACTCATTTTTTCAGCACGTAGTAAGCCGATTTCGTCTTTCCTTCCTTCTCGATAAAGCCGTCCTTCGTCATCTCTAGCAGGATTGCGCGGATGCGTCCTTCGCTCAAACCGAGCATCTCGGTAAGGTCTGAGACGGTCACTTGGCTGTGTTCCTCAAGATACGCAAGGACTGCTTGCTTTTTTTCGCTTATTCTTTTCGCTTGTTTTTCGCTCGCTATTCGCTTGTTTTTCGCTTGTTTTTCGCTTGCGGCAAGCGGAATAATCGTTTTGAAGATGTCGCCCTCTATAAGCTCAGGCACGCCGCCAGAGTAGAGCTTCGTGTACTTCACGAGGTTGCGCACCCCGGAGCCGAGCGTGTCGGCGTTGCCGATGTTCACGAAGAAGCGGGCGATGATGGGGTTTTTCGGGTACGGCTCGAAGTTGGCAGGGTCTATGCGCCCGTGCCTGAGAGCGCGGTTCCAGTTCTCGGCGACGATGCGGTCTCGCTCAATGATGACCCGTGCCGGGAACGTGCTGGAGAATTCCCTGTGAACGAGTATGTTGGAGACGATTTCTTTGGCGATGTGGTCTCTCACGCTGATGTTGCGGTTGTCTATGAGGAAGAACGGGTCGTCGGTGTGCTTGGCTATGAAGGCCATTATCTCGTCGAAGCTCTCGATGAGGTTCTTCTCCACACGCAGCCTGTCATCGTAGCGGTCTGTGTTCTTGACGCGGAGCAGGCAGTCTGTGACGTATCCGGGCGCGACCTGCTGGATTATCTCCTCGCGGCCGAAAAGAAGTATCGCCGCCCTGTTGAAGCCCTTCTTTCCGGTTCTGACATCCTCGTCATAAAGGCCGGCGCTTTTTATGATTTCCATGTCAGACATCGTCTTCCACGGGTGGTTCGTAGTCCTGACCGTCGCCATGTTGCGCACCATCGGCATCAGCTTATCCAAAAGCAGATGCTCCTCCCTTGCGTAGGGGAATACCTCGCGCTCGGTGAACTGGCTGGACTTGCGTACGGAAAGCTGTGCCACCAAGTCGGTGGAGTTCGTGATGTCGAAGTCACCGTCCTCGTTGCGGTCGTATATCCTGCTGGAGCAGGATTGTATCTGCGAGCTGACGGGGATGTAGGCGTGGAGCATGTGCTTGCCATCATGCGCAACCTCGTCAAGGCTCAAGAACAGGGACGGGGAGGTCTTCTGCGGGTTGTTCAGCATGTTGGCGAAGTTCTTCTTCATCGACTGTACCGCCTTCGGGTTCACGCCAACTACCTCGCCGTCATCCCTCACGCCAAGCAGGAGATGGCCGCCGTAGCGATTCGAGAACGAGCAGACCGTCTCAAACACGGTGTTGTTGAGCTCGTTCACGCATTCCTTGAACTCGACCGTCAAGCCCTCGCCCTCGGCGAGCAGTTTCTTTATTTGTTCAGATGTCATGTCTCTGTACCTCCATATATATGATTATTGCCGGTATGCCACAAGGCAACACGTTATTCTTCAACATCATAAGCATCGTTGACCTCCTCTGCCACCTTTGGCAAATCCGCAAGATTGATGTGCGCATACTCATAGTCCTTGACTGTTCGCTCAAACGCCGTGGCGAAAACGCCCATTCTGTTCTGCTGATTGTAAAACGGGAAGCCCCATACATGATACTCGGTATCGTCCGCAAAGGTCTTCTTTGCAACGCCACGCCTTTCAATCTGGAGCAGAAAGTCCTCTTTCCATTTGTCCTGTTCTATCAGGTGGTTGCCTTTCGGCTCCACAAAAATCTGATACTGCTCGGTGCCAGTTCCGTTGTTCTTGCGCAGGAACATCAGATAGTCCGGCTCAAAACGCTCGCCGCCGTCAAAGGAGTACAGCACTAGCTGGCGTTCATTGCGAACAAGGTGCACCGTCTCGTATTCTTTCTTCAACTCTTCCACATAAGAGGCGAAGTATGCCACGAACGCCTTCTCCTCGGTCGTGCCAAAGTTGTCGTTAAAGATGAACCAGTCTGCCACGCCAAGGTCAATCTTCCATTCCGGGCGGATTGACGGGGCGTTTTGGGAAACACCTTCGCCCTCTCCATGCGGGTCGGTGATGTGTAGCGTCTTGCTTCGGAACACCTCGTGGAACTTTTTGTCCGTAAAGGTTTCCGTTCCCTCGTATGTCTCCTTGATTGCCGAAACCTCGCCGCCGATTTTCGTCAGCACATGGAGGCAAGACTCAAAGAACGTTTCTGGCGTCGGAATCTCGTCGCGGCTCTCTATAAGCATCCGCACTTCGCCAAGGTAGGCTTCGTCCGTGATGAACTCTCTCGTTGATTTCAGATTCGGGAAGTAGCTGCGCAGGACGCTGAATTTGAACACGTCGATGCGCCTGAGCGCACTGTGGACAATCGAATAGCTATATGCCGCCAACTCGCCGATGGTCGTCCTGTGCTGATAGGTTTTGACCGTCGTGTTGGTGTGGGCGTTCATCATCATCGTGTCCATCGCCGTTTTGCCAGTATTGACGGTCATCGTATATTCCTTATCCCGCACCGACGGCAGCAGTTCCACAATATCCTTGCGGCTTTTGACCTCGCGCCTGTTCAGGAACACGATGCCCGTTTTGTATAGGTCGCTTCGCTTGAAATCCTCTTTGATGACGTAATGGATATCCGTCTGGCTTTCCGGCAAGATGCCCGTGGCAATCAGCGCCTTGTTCAATTCGTCGATGTAGCGGCTGTCGTACTGGCAGTGGTAGTACAGCTCCTCGCAGACGCGGAGCGGGTTGTCGACATCGCCGTCATATTTGCGTTTGTATTTCTCGTCATCCTCGTCGATGGCAAACGGGCAGTATCTTGCGCCACGCCCGATAAGCTGCGCCTCGGCGATGGTGCTGGCACCGGGCTTGCCTTTGGAGGCATCGCGTGTCTCGTACAGGCGCACGATGTCAAAGAGGTTCAAGACATCCCAGCCCTCGTCCAGTTTTTTGACCTCGAAAATGGCACGATACGGGTTGTCGCGGCTCTCAAGGGAATTTAAGAGCAACTGTCGTTCGCTCGCCTCTTTGTCGTCGTTGACGGAGATACAGTGGTCGGGGCTGAATTCTTCGCGCAGCTCCTGCGCCAACTCATCAAAGTCGATGTCCTTGGAGGCGTAATACTCAGCCATGCGCGCAACCTCGGCAAGGGGCGAGGCTTTGACGATGCGTTCCAATATCGTGCCAGTGAGCGTCCGAATCAACTCATAGAAGCTTTGTTCAAACTCTTTGCTCTCAGCGATGGTCTTCGCCTTGAACAATACAACGGGCTTGATATAGATCCGATGGTCTTGAAATACTTTCAGACGGTACTGGCTGAACATCAGCGCTGTCAGCATACGGTCTGCATAGCCGATGTCGGCGCGTATTGCCCGCACCTCTTTCGAATACTTCTCCTCGCGGAATTTGCGAAGCGGATAGTCGAAAACGATCTTGTCTTCATATTCGCTCAGTATGAACGGATTTTGCAGGTCGCAAGTCGCCGTGAATTCAAGCATGATGTTGTTGCGGTTCGCCTCGAAGATGCGGCGTACTGTCGTCTCCCAGCTTACCTTCAACTCTTCTTCGGCTTTGTCTGCCTTGCCCTTGCGAGTGTCCACGTTCAGGTGGTGCGCTTCATCGGCAATCAGCACTGTTTTGGTATCCGTAAAGTCGTCGAAAGACGGTGAGTTTTCCTTTGGGAACCACATATCCATATGAAGCCCCTGCGTGGTCGTAAAGCAGATATTGATGGCGTCTGGGCTTGCGCCTTGGAAGTTGCTCACCTCGTTGACTCTGACGCTCTCGCCGCCTATGGCGATTCCATCGGCGAACAGATACTTTGCCGAGGCTTGGTTCAAAAAGTTGTCCTTCGTCTTTTGCACGATGTTGTCGAGGTTCACGAAGAAAAGGAAGTTGCGAAAGCCCCGCTGATATAGGTATATAATCAGCCCTGCCATGATGAGCGTCTTACCGCTGCCGGTAGCCATGTGGAACAGCACCTGCGTGGGGTTCGGGCGCTTCTCCTCGTTCTCGTAGAACGTGATGAAGTTGCGGAAGGCGTCCTCCTGATACGGACGCAACTCGAACGCCGGATTGAGGTTCTGCGGGATGACATCCGGCAAAGCCTTATAGGCAATCGGCGAAAAATCGCGGATGGAGTCCA
>JAITGE010000031.1 GCA_031280825.1 Oscillospiraceae bacterium
CGTAATCCCCGAACATTTCCACAAGAGATGTGTTCGGCGAAAAACCGAATACATAATGGTGACCTTGGTCGTCGTCATAAACAACGACACTGCCGCTGCTGCTCACCAAGCGAACATCCGCCGCCGGCGTCGCTTCGCTCCAAATGGCATAAAGCGTCCGGTTCTGCTGGAACACGTATGTTCCGACCACGATGTGCGCTTCGGTGTAATCGGTTGACCAGCCCTTGAAGGTGAAGCCCGCTTGCGTCAATGCCGGCAGCGTATAGGTCGTGTCGATTTCCTGCACGATGGGCGTCGGCATAGCGCCCGTGTAGGTTTCGTCATCCGGGATCGCCGCAAACGTGAGCGTAAAGGTCACGCTGCCGCTGGGGATATCCTCCAGATCATAGCGCAAATTGTTCGCCGGGAAGGTCGCGGGCATCGTGTTGATCAGCCCGGTTGTGCTCACCCAGCGCTTGCCCAGCGCGGCGGCTTGGTTCACGTATTCCGCAAAGCTGGCGGCGTAATCCGCCGTTGAAAATTCGAAATTGCCAAGGATCTGCTTGCCGGGCTGCTCCGCGCTTGCGCTGTCGAAAAATTGCAGCTCGACCGCCTTTGCCCGCAGGGTGAAGAGCATTTGCATTTCACCCTCCGGCAGGGTTCTATCCGGATTCATTTGGCTTGCGGATGCCAGTGAGCCGCCTTGGCTGTAGCTTTTTGCGACATAAGTATAGCCCTCGCGGGTATTGTCGCTAATAAATGCCAGAATGTCCTCCAGATGCACGGCCAGCCGGGTATCGTAATAGGAGTCGATTTCGTGAGTTTGAATCACTGCGTGATTGCCGTCCTCACGCTCTTCGCGTAAAGTGATTTTGATGGCGCAGGGGTTGGGATCATAGGCGACAAGGATCGTGATATTGCCTGTGATCGCGGCGCCTAAGGCGGGGGCGTTGTTCCACTTGCTTTGCGGCGCGACATGGTAGCCTTCGTTGAACATGTATTCCGCATCGTTGAAAGCGCATTGCGTCAGCAGCGTCTGCAAATCCGCGCCCTCCAAATGGGCGTAGGGGGAGCCTTTATCCACCCACTTTGTGAAAACGGTGCCTGCATTGACCTGCGCGTATATGATGCGCACCTGCTTCTTCACCCAGTGCGCGGTGAAGGTCATGGATTCTGTCGGTGTGATTTCCGTGTTGAAGTCGTAACGCGTCGTGCCGTCGCTGCCAAGCCAATAGTCCACGATCCAATCCGTGTGCGTGAATTCCGCGGGCTGGAAGGTTAAATTTTCGCCAACGGCGACGCCTCTGGTGTAAGCCGCCCCGGCGATGCCCTGCGGTGCGCTTGCGCCCGGCAGGAAGGTCATTTGCAGCGCATTGTCATCCCAGTGCGCATAGTAATTCTTCACAGTGGTGGGATATTTCATCGGCAACTGAATTTGTTCGGTGCGCTCTGTAGGGGAGGTATACCAGCCGACGAAGGTTTTGCCGCCCGTGGCTGTTGGCGCGGGAACTTCCGCTGTGGTGATGGGCAACCCGAAATCATCATCGCCCAAATCACCGTGACCGGGGTAGGTATCGGCGGTCATATCTGTCGTCAGTGCCAGATACGGCTCCGGGCGACCATCGTTGTGGCGGAAGGTGACGACGACGGTCTTGTGCCCCGTATGGTTCAGCCCGCCCTGCGCGTTATGCCCGCCATCCAGCGCGATCCATTTGAGATAGAGGTTTTCCGCCGCCAGATTGACCTTGCCCTGATGGTCGGCGTCGCTGTCTGTTTTGCTGCCGTCGGCGATCCAATTGGTTGCGGCGGTTGCGCCCGAGGGTGTCAGAATGGCGTTGGCGTTGTTCAGATAGGTGCTGTAGGTGTTGTATGGATCCGTCATGTAATGCTCTTGCGGGCAAGTGGGCAGCAGCAGGATCTGCCGCAGGTAGAACAGGCTTGCGCCCGCAAATTTCGGGTTTTTGGTATACGAATCGCTGATGGCGGTTGGCAATGCTGAAACAGCCTTTAAATCTGCCAGAGAATAGGTGAAGACCGCGCCGTTCGGCGCTTTTTGCAGGATGGGATCGCCCACGGCGTGGAAGCTGTCAATTGTATCCTGATGATACAGCGGCGTGTAGATTGCCGAACCGACGCCTTGCGGGTCAAGCGCTTCCGCTTGCCGCGCCAGCTCTGTTTCGCCTGCTGTGTAGGCGTCGCGTACAATCTGGTAATCGGCGGGGGTCGTGTAGATGTAACGGAAGAGAAGGTCAATCAGTTCGTTCAGGCGCATTTGGCTTACGCCGCCCGCGCCCATGGAGTTGTTACCGGTATAGCCTTCGCTGGGGCTGCCCTGTACGATGGTTTTGATCTCGTTTATCCATATATCCATCGCCGCCTTTTGCGCCGTTGTCGCAAGGCTGTAGGCTCCGTCGGTATAGAGCAGCGTGACCATGGAGTTCCAGGCCGCATTGTTGCCGCCGCCCAGATATCCCGGCGTCGCTGCTGCCAAGGCGTTGATCATTGCGGCATAGAGGGCGTTCATTGTGCTCAGTTGGCGGTAATCCGGTGCGGCGGCGGCGAAGCTGTTCCAAGCCGCGGCGGCAGCTGCCATCGCGCTGCGCGATTCCTCGGTATAAACATAGACCTGCTGCCAGCCCTTGACCGCGCCTGCGTTGTACTGTGCCTTTTTTGCCGCAAAGGCTTCCTTTGCTTGCTCCTGCCGATCCTCTGCTGGAATGGAGAAGGGGTTATACACACCGACTTGGCTGGTGTAGCCCGCGCCGCCGATTTTTGCCGCTTCCGCATTGCCGACCGTCAAATCCAGCAGAGCGTACTCCAGCTGCTCAATGGCATCCTGCAGATCACGGGCGGCTTTGTCAATCGTTGTTTGATACAGGATGTTCACGTTGGTTTCGCTGCCGTTGTCGTAGACCTCCCGGGCGTTGGCGAAGGCTTGCTTGAGGCGGTTTGCCGAAAGCACTGTGTAATATTCGCTGTGCGCGTTCCAATCTGCCAAGATGTTCAGGTTGACCGTGCCTTTATAGTTCGCCAGCGTGTAGGAGCCGTTGTTCACGTTGGTGATGAGCGTTGCCAGCGTTTTGAGCGTCGTATAGTCGCTGTAATCATCCGCGAGGGCGACCGACGTGCCGTTGGTTTGGCTGTAGATGCCGCCTGTCGTTGCGGTATAATTGCCGGTTTTATAAGCCTTTGCCAATTTGAGCGAATCGGTTTTGCCGGTAATGTTGCTGATGATGCCGCCAAAGACCGAGGCATCATTCGTAGGCACATAGCGCAGGGCGGTCATTGCCTCCTTCATGGCGGTTGCGTAGGCGGCAAAGCCCTCTGTATAGTACCAGCTCTGCGGCAGAACGCCCTTGGCGGTGTTGCCGGTCATGCCATAGGTTTCGGGGTCTGTGCCGTTTTTATACGTATACGTCGTCGTCCAGCCGCCGCCGGCTTCTGTTGCGGCGGGCACATCCACCAGATCCGCCGCGCCGATCGCGCTGCGCAGCGCGCCTTTGTTCACTGCCTTGATTTCAAGCGTTATGCCGACAAGCGCCTGCGTCTGGCAGGTGGAATCTTCGTTCCAAAAATCATCCTTATAGTAGCTGTTGTAGGAGGACAAATAGGGGATCAGCGTATAGGAGGCGGATTCCTTTGTGGCGCCGTTGATGAGATAATGATATTCACCGCGCAGGGTTTGCGCCGCCATGAGGCTTTTTTGCACCTTGCCATTCGAACCGAACGCGAAGTCATTGAAGACATGGAAGGATTTATCCTTGTAGTTTTTGTGCGGCGTCGCCGCTGTGATATTGGTTTCGTTGGGGTCTGTGCTGCCGCCGCTGTCCCAGGACGGGAAGCCGTTGTGGCTGCTTGTTTCGCCGTCCGGTCCCACGCGGTCACGGGCGGATTCCGTTGCGTGCGTTGTGGGGATGCCCAACTTTGCCGCTGCGGCAGTGTCGGTGGTGACGCCGTTATTCCAGTTGACCGCGCCATTGACGACATAGGTTGTGCGGTAATAGACTGTCTTGCCGCCGTGCACTGCCGCGCCGCGGCCGTAAGCGTTGTTATAGATGCTCATGCGCAGCCCCAGCAGGCTCAGGTTTTCCGCGCTGGGATCCATGTAAACAACAGCTTTGGGGCGGTTGCCGTCCGTTGCCGTCGCGCCGGCAAAAATCGGTCCGCGGTTGCTGTTGTCCCCGCGTTTGCCGTACCAATATACGCGGCTTGGATCCCACATGAACATGGTGGACGTGGGATTTGTGTAGTTCGTGCCGTTGACCTGCACCGCGCCGCCGCCGCGCGTAGCAAAGCTGTCGCTGTTGTTGTTCACGCCGCCGAGCGCAAAGTTGATATACCCGTGCGAATTATCCGATTGCCCCGTATGGTTCAGGGGCGAGCCGTAGGTGTTTGCGCCCAGCAAGCGGATGATAGCGCGGATATCGCTGATTTCCACATCGGCGGTGCTGCCGCTGGTGTGCTTATTGTTTTCTGTTGCTGCCCAAAGCCAAACCCCGGCCGGGTAAATCACGTTTTCAACATAGGAATAACCGTAGAACTCGTAGGTATCCTCCACCCAGATGTGCACCCAAGGGTTGAGCCACTTGTATTTGACCGTGAATTTGAATTGCAGTGCGCTTCCGGCTTTTACGCCGCTGCCGCCGACGGTCCAGCTGGCGCTGCCGCTTGCGGTGTTCATGCTTGTTTGCGTGAGCGTCACGGTTTGCCCGCCTGTTACGTTGCCCACGGGCGCGGCGGCGATGGAGGTGATTGCCGTTGAAAACTGCGCGTCCTCCGCGCGTTTGTTGATTTGCAGGTTGATGGTCGGCGTAACGAGGGATTCGCCCGCGTAAGCTGTGCCGGCCAGACCGCCGGGGGTTTCCGGCACACCGGAGGGCGTCGCCTTCACAATTACGCCGCCTGTGGAGGCGCTTGCGATGCTATAGGGCGACGCGGCGGAGCTTGTGACCCGGATCACGTTCGGCGTGCGCAGCTGTACCTCCGGGACAGGGCGGCGCACAACCGCTACGTTTGCAGCCGGGTATTCCAGTGCCTGGGATTCCAGCGCTTGGGCATCCAACACGCCAAAAAGCCCGGCGAACGCTTGCGCGACGCCATCGATTGCGGCGGAGCCGAATTGCCCCGGCACAATGGTTAGCAGCATCACGCCGGTGATTAGGACGCTTAAAATGCGATTGCGGTTTTTCATGTGTTCGCTCCCCTTCGTTCCCGGGCGCTTGCAAGCAGCCCGGTTTTTTGACAGCTGCGTCGTCAATGTACCCGTTCGGAAAACAAGACGATTATACGTTTTTCATTTTACCAGATTATCCGCAAAAAGGCAAGGAGCTAAATCCACAAAGATTTGGCTCCTGATTTGTGCAGTTATACAGTTTGTGTCTTATATGTTGAGTAGTTTTGCGGCGTTGCCACCAAGGATTTTTGATAGCTCCGTATCGTCCGCGCCCGCCTGCCGCAAAAAGAAAATTTCGTCGGAAGGCTCTGCCCAAGGCAGATCTGAACCCAGCAATATCCGCTGTGCCCCATGGGCTTCCAATATTTCCTTTGCCCATGGCGGCGGCATTTTGCGGGCGCTGGTGGCGGTGTCAAAATAAAGCTCTTTACCGCAAAGGTGTTGCAAAACCTCCCGCCAGAGCAAATAGCCGCCGAAATGCGCCGCAACTACGTGTGCGCCGCCGAAGGCAGGCAGAGCCTCGGCCAGGGCGGCGGGGGCGCAATGCACCGGGTCGGGCAAGCCGATATCCACACCCGCGTGGAAGACCGTGATCAGCCCCAGCGCGGCGGCGGTTTCATAAAGCGGACGCAAACGCGGCTCGTTGACGAAAAAGCCCTGGTAATCCGGGTGCAACTTGATGCCCTTGATCCCTCCGTCCCGCAATCGCCGCAGCTCCGGCGCCCAATCCGGTGCGTCCGGGTGCACAGAGCCAAAGGGAATCAGGCGTGGATGCCCCACCAGCGAGAGCGAGAAATCGTTCACAGCGCTTTGCTGGCGTGGGTTTGTGGCAATGCTCAGCACGACCGAGCGATCCACGCCGGCGGTGTCCATCGCCCGCACCAGCCCGCTGCCAGAGCCATCGGTATACGGGCGGCTTGCGCCGCTCAACGGCGCGAGCCGCGCCATTGCCCGGTCAACGACCGCGTCTGGAAAGCAGTGTGTGTGAAAGTCAATGATCATGGCGGTTCACCCCAAATCCGGCGTATCTGTTATTGTAATTTCCCGCGCCGCGCCGCCCTCCAGCTCTACGGCGAGGATCTCGTTTTCTTCATTTGTGCGCAGCCAGCAGCCAGGGCAATAGAGCGTTTTTTGCGGACCGATTGCCCAGTAGCGCCCTAAATTGTGCCCGTTGACGAAGATGTAGCCTTTTTTCAGTCCGTCAAAGCGGATGAAGCACTCGGCGGCGCTCTGCGCGGTGAATGTGCCGCGCAGAACCTGCGGGTGATCGGCGCTGACGGATGGCGTGCCGAACGGCAGCGCCGCCAGCCCGGCGTAATCCAGCTCCATGCAATAGACCTCAAAGTGCGAAAGCAGCTGGTTCTGGATACGGATTTGCCGCGCGCCCTTGCGGTCGTAAAGGTTCGGACCGTAGTTTGTGCGCCCAAGGGCGTCCACCAGCACATCAATTTGCCCGCCCTGGGGCAAAATCCCCAGCTTAACATGCGATTCCGGCGCGTCGTTGCGATCCAGCAAGCCCTTGCGGGCGCCATTCACAAAAACGGACGCGCGGTCGCCCAGCCCGTCGATATACAGGTCGCAATTTTCTTGCTCACCGCGCAATTGCGCGCGGTAAAGGATCAGACCGTAGTTTTGCCCGTAATATTCCATTGGCTCGGGCAAAACGCTTTCGTGCTTCCGCGCCAGTAAATGCAGATTCTCAAGGATGCCCGCGCTCTGCTTCAGCTCGACCTTGCCGATGGCTTGGCACGCGGGCGCGGGGAGCAATTCCGCGGCGGGCAGACCCTGCTGTTCCAGCAAGAGCCGCCGCACGGCGTGGTATTTTTCCGTGTAGCCGCCCCATTCGTTCAGCAGTGTGTCATAATCGTAGCTGGTAACGGTGGGGCTGTATTTTTCATAATGGTTCGCCCCGGCAATAAAGCCAAAATTGGTTCCGCCGTGGAACATATAGAGGTTTGCGCTCCCGCCTTGCTCCAGAATCTCCCGCAGGGCGTCGGTGGCTTCCTGCGCGTCGCGGGTATGGTGCTCCGTGCCCCAGTGGTCAAACCAGCCGTTCCAGAATTCGCAGCAAAAGAGAGGACCCTCCGGCTGGAATTTTCGAAGCGCCTTAAAATTCCCCGCAGCGCCGCTGCCAAAATTCGCGGTTTTGAAGATATGCGGCAGTGTGCCGCCTGCCAGCATGTTTTCCCACCCGCCATCGGAGGTGAACAGTGGCACGTCAATCCCGCCATCGCGCATAAGCTTTTCCAGTGCGGTCAGATATGCTTTGTCACAGCCATAGCTGCCGTATTCATTCTCGATCTGCATGGCGAGGATATTCCCGCCGTGCGTGATTTGCAGCGGCGCAAGGCGGGGCAATAGCTCCGCGTAATAGGCACTTACGCGCTCCAAGTAGGGCGCGTATGCGCAGCGCAGGCGCATGGAGGGATCCTTGAGCAGCCACGGGGGCAGCCCGCCAAAATCAACTTCGGCGCAAATGTAAGGGCTTGGGCGTACAATGGCGTAAAGACCAAGCTCCCGCGCTGTGCGCAGAAAGCGCTCAATATCCAGCATGCCTGCAAAGTCAAATTGCCCGGGGCGAGGCTCATGCAAGCTCCAGCAGACGTAGGTTTCCACGGCATTGCAGCCCACCGCCTTCAGCTTTTGCAGCCGGTCCGCCCAATATTCCGCAGGCACGCGAAAGTAGTGAATCGAACCGGAATGCAGCGTGAACGGCTTGCCGTCAAGCAAGAAGGAATCCGCGCCAACGGAAAAATCGGACATTGTTCTACCTCCAAAAAATTTTAAATAAGCGCTCACAAGCCTAACGCGCACCTGTTAACAAAGCCGCTCAGCTCTGTCTGCCAGCGCGTCGTTCAGCACGCCGAGAAAGGATTCTTCGCCAAATGTGTTGATTTTAAAAAACACCGCCTGGCTGCCGCCCGTGGCGGCGGCGGAAATATACACCGCACCGTCGCCCGCCGTGAAGAGCGTCACGCTTAGGCTGACGCGGTTATTGCCCATCATGCTGTAGCGTTCAAAGACGCGTACGGCGCAACGCGCATAACCGCTGCGGAAATCGGATTGCTCTTCCAGGGACGACGACAGACTGTTCACACTGCTTTCGATTAGGTGCAGCGCTTCGTTGAAATCGCCCGCAAAGCGGTATTCTGCCTTTGCCATAGCCGCTCCTCCTTATTCCGTACCGCAGCGTCTTCTTATGTACGGTAATCCCCGTTGATTTTCACATAATCGTAGGTTAAATCGCAGCCCCAGCATTCACAGCAGCCCTGCGCGCCGGGCGCGGCTTGCTCGTGCAGGTCAATGCGGATTTCCACTTCGTGCTCGTGCAGGATCTCCTTTGCCAGCCCCTCGTCAAAATCCAGCCCGCGTCCTTGCCTGCAGACCGCAATTTCGCCCGCCGCGGAGTGGAAGCTTACGTCCGTTTTCTCCGGGTTGAATACAGCGCCGGCATAGCCCATGGCGCACAGCACCCGTCCCCAGTTTGCGTCCTCACCAAAAATTGCCGCCTTGAGCAGGGAGGAAGAGATCACGCTCTTGGCGATGGTTTCCGCCTTCTCCTCGTCCGCCGCGTTGCGGACGTGGCAGGTAATCAGATGCTTCGCGCCCTCGCCGTCGGCTGCCATCGCCCGTGCCAGCTGCACGCACAGTGTGCGGAGCGCCTCGCAAAACGCGGCGTAATCCGTGTTTTGCGACGTGATTTCCGCATTGCCCGCCCTGCCGGAGGCAAGAACAATCGCCATATCGTTGGTGGAGGTGTCGCCATCCACTGAAATGCGGTTGAAGCTCTTGCGCACAGCAGCTTGCAGGGCGTTTTCGAGCATAGGGGCGGATATGGCGCAATCGGTTGTGAGAAAACACAGCATTGTTCCCATGTTAGGGTGAATCATTCCGCTGCCCTTGGCGATGCCGCCGATGCGTACGGGCACGCCGCCAATGTGAAGCTCCAGCGCGCATTCCTTTTTTTTGAGATCCGTGGTCATGATCGCCGCCGCCGCCGCGGCCGAGCCGACCTCGCTTTGCGTCAACGCCGCCGCCAAATTCGCCGCGCCGCATTCGATGGCTTCCACCGGCAGTCTTTGCCCGATGACGCCTGTGGACGCGACAAGGACATCCGCTTCGGCGACGCCCAGCGCTACCGCCGCCGCGCGGCACATGCGCAGGGCGTTCGCTTCGCCTTCCGGCGCACAGGCGTTGGCGTTGCCGGCGTTGGCGATGATTGCGCGCGCCTTCCCTCCTTGTATGTGCGCCCTGGTTACAAGCAGGGGCGCGGCCTTCACGATGTTTTGGGTGTAAACAGCCGCAGCGTTGCAACTGTCCTCCGCCGCAATCAGCGCGAGATCCAGCTTGCTGCGGTTCTTCCGGATTCCGCAGTGAATCCCTCCTGCGGAAAAGCCCTTGGCGGCGCAAACACCGCCGGGAACATATGTGATGCTCATAATAACAAATCGTCCCTTTCCTGTCAATCAAAATTTTCGAGCGTTAAGCCGGCGGTTTCCTCCGCACCCAGCGCGAGGTTCATGCACTGCACCGCCGCGCCGGAAGCACCCTTGCCCAAATTGTCAAACCGCGCCAGCAGGAGCGGGCGGTCGTCATTGCCCGCAACGGTTATTTCCATCCAATCCTTGCCGCGCAGGGCGCTTGCGCCGCGCTCCGCCGGGGCTTCTGTTACGCGAACAAGCGCTGCGTCGCCGTATGTGCTTTGATAGCACGCAAGTAAGTCGCATCGCCGCGCGGCGGGGCGCAGCTGCGCCCCGTGGAGCGGGACGGTGACCTCCATGCCGCAATCGTAATCGGCGACAATGGGGCAAAACACGGGCGGCGTGTCCAGCCCGGGGATGCGCTGCATTTCGGGCAAATGCTTGTGCGCTTGCGCGATGGCATATTGCTTCGGCGCGGCAAGCGCGTCGCCCCGCGCGCGGCTATCCGCTTCATATTCGGCGATCATGCTTTTGCCGCCGCCGCTATAGCCGGTGAGGGAGAAGCAGTGCAGCAGCGAAGCCTTCGCCAGCAGCCCGGCTTGCACCAGCGGATGCACCAGCGCGACGAAGCCGCCTGCGTGGCAGCCCGGCACGGCGATGCGCTTGCCCGCGCAGATTGCGTCGCGGTGCGCCGCGCTCAGTTCCGGGAAGCCGTATGCCCAGCCGGGCGCGGTTCGGTGCGCGGTGGAAGCGTCAATCACGACGGTCGCGGGGTTTTCGACCAGCAAAGCGGCTTCCCGCGCGGCGTCGTCCGGTAAGCAAAGGAACACCACGTCCGCCGCGTTGCGCATTGTCCGCCGCGCTTCGGTATCCTTGCGCAAGTGCTCCGGGAGGGCAAGCAGCTCCAAATCCCGCCGCGCGGCAAGCCGCTTTTCTATGCGCAGGCCGGTTGTTCCTGCTCTTCCGTCGATGAATATTTTTTTCATAAAGCACCTCGTGATTGAATATTATGCGTTAAAAACGTAAAAATTTTCTTATTTATGCATTTATTATACCACGGTGTTTGCAATTGTCAAGCAATGTTGCAAAAACACGCAAACAGGATTCCTTAAAAAGTGGCTTGGTCACCGTGCGGCGGACTTTGCCCAGAATTTGTATGAATCAATGTGCTAAAGTGCCATATCCTGCGATTCCCATAAAAAATGCGACAAAAAATCATCCGAAAGCGTAGACAAGCCCTTGTAAATGCGCTATACTTACGTTTGAATAAATCTATTCATTGGTGGGTATTGCCGCTTTTGCGCTTTAATACTCGCGCTTATTTTAACCACAGGAGGGATTTGCACGTGGAACAGGAATACCCCTTCCGCCCTCGGGGCAGGCATGGCTTTGATCGGGATGATGTGATCAGCTATATCGGGCAGGCGAAGCTGCAATGCCAGGAGCATTTGGCGAGGCTGGAGGAAATCGAAACCGCAAAGGCGGCTTGGTATACCCAGGCCAAGAGCCTGGAATCAGAAAAGGCGACGCTTGTTACGCGTGTGCAGGAGCTGGAAGCCCAATTGGAGCAGGGCGGTGACGGCGCGGGTCTTTTTCAGCGGCAGGAGCTTCCCTTCGCCGTTGAAAGCCAAGAGCTGGCGGCGCTTAAGGCGCGCTGCATGGAGTTGGAGCAGGAAGTGCTCAACGGCAGCGAAGCCCTTGCGCGTGAAAAGGAGTTGACGGCCGCGCTGCAGGTGGAAAAGGCGCAATGGGAGGATGGCTTTGCCGCCCCTGTGTACATCGCGTCTGCGCAGGGTTCTGCCGCCGAAACGGATGCCTTACAGGCGCAGCTCGCGCAAGCAGAGGGTGAAGCGCAGAGCCTGCGTCTCCAAATTGCCGCGCTGGAGCAGGAAAACGCCGCGCTGCAGCGTCAGCTGCTGGCAGGCGGGGAAGCTGCCCAAACGGCATATGAAAATGAGCGTGCGGCACTCACTGCCCGTGCGCAGGCGCTTGAGGATGCCCTTGCCGGTGAAAGGGAGAGCCTTGGCGGGCAGCTAAGCGCTTTGCGGGAGGCAAACACAGCACTGGAAGGTGAAAAAACAACGCTTGCTGAAGCGCTTGCCGCACGTGCGGCGGAGCAAGCGGAATGCGCTGAAACGATTGCCGCGCTGGAGCGGCAGCGCGAGGCGCTCACTGCGGAAAAGGCGCAGCTGGAAGCGCAGCTGCCGGGCTTGCGGGAGCAGCTTTGCGGGCTGAGCAGCACGGTGGAAAGCGCGCAGGCGGATGCGTCCCAGCGCATCACGGCGCTCACGGATGAAAAGGTGGAGCTGGAGCAGCGCATTGTCGCCGCCACGCAGGAAACGCAGAGTCTGCAAACGGCTCTGCAAGCCGCGCAGACTGCCAAAGACGGCGAAGCTACGGCGGAACGCGAACGCGCACAGGGCTTGGAGCAGGAGAACTTCCGCCAAGCGCAGCGCATTGCGGCGCTGGAGCAGTCGGAAAACGCGGCGCGGCAAGCGCAGGCAGCCGCAGCTGCCGAAGCAGCCGCGCTCCGCGCGCAGGTGAGTGATATGGAACGCTTTTCGGGCGAAAAAAATGCCGATGTGCTGCGCTCCATGGTGCTGGCCTCTTTCAATTATTCCAATCTTTATGTGGAAAATAACCTCGAAACTGCCAAGGTGATCACCAACGCCACAAGCCGCAATATCGGGCGCGTGAGCGAAACGGCGGCGACGCTGCTGGAACAGCTTGAAACCATTGGGCGCGAATTCAACGAAACCACCGATTCCATTCGCAGGAATCTCGCAAGCTTCCAGCGGGAACTGGATTCCATCCAAAATGGGATGAATATACGGCTTTCGGCGGATCGCTTTGCGCCGTTGTTGCAAGAAAACGAAAAACTGCGCGAAAGGCTGGAAGCGGAGCTGCTTGCCGAGCTTTCGTGTGATGACGAAACACCCGCGAACAGCAGCCCGCAGCCCGATCCCCAGCAAGCGCAGCCGCTGCCGTTTTCGGAGGATTTAAAGCAGAATTACAGCGCGTTTCTGAACGAATGACTTTTTATAAGGGTAAAGGCTGAACGAAGACCGGCGCGTTGGGGACGCCGAAATCCGGCTTGCGGCGCAGAAGCTCCGTGAGCCATGCCTTTGCGCGGGCACAGCTTTCGTGTAATGCGCAGCCCAGTGCCAGGTTGCAGGCGATCGCGCTGGAAAGTGTGCAGCCGGTGCCGTGCGTTTCGCCGCACGCAATGCGTTCCCCGCGCAGCCACAGCAACCGCCCTTCCGCAAACAGCAGGTCGTTTGCTTCGCCTGTGTGACCGCCCTTTAACAGCAAAGGGCGGTTCATTTTTTTTGCCGCTGCTTCCATATCCGCTTCCGATCGGATTTTCATCCCCGCAAGGGTTTCGGCTTCCGGGATATTTGGCGTGAGCAGGGTCATTAGGGGAAAAAGCATTTCCCGCATAGCTTGTACGGCTTCGTTGCGGCTCAGCGACGCCCCGCTGGTAGCGACCATCACAGGATCCAGCACTACGGGGCAAGGCTGTTCGCGCAAAAAATCCGCGACCGCCGCAACGCTCTCGGTGTCGGGCAGCATACCGATTTTGATGGCGTCGGGCGCAAAATCGTGGCGCACGCTTGCCAACTGCGCGGCAAGAAAGGTTGCGGGCGGCACGTGCACGGCAAACACGCCGCGCGTGTTTTGCGCTGTGAGCGCGGTGACAGCGCTTGCGCCGTAGCAGCCGTGGGCGGCAATCGCTTTAAGATCCGCCTGAATGCCCGCGCCGCCGGAGGAATCCGAACCGGCGACGGTGAGCACGACGGGTGGCTTAGCCGTTTGCATATTGTATTCCTTCAACAAAGAACCGCTCCCGAAGCATCTCCGGGAGCGGACGGTATTTTCGCTTCGTTGTACGTATTATACCACGGTAAACGCGGTTGTCAAGCGACATTCCAAAAGCGCACAAAATGTTTGGGCTTGTATTGGCGGGCGAAGTGTGCTATAATTATCACAACAGATTGATTAGCGATTTAAATCATTAAATTAATTTAGGATTGTGAGGGTTCTTTATGCCGAAGGATGCTGTGCTTTGGGGAACGATTGCTGTTTATATTCTGCTGTTGGTTGGCGTTGGGCTGGCGGCGGGGCGGGGGAGCAGGAGCATCGCTGATATCACCGTCGGCGGGCGGCAGACGGGGGCTTGGCTTTCCGCGCTCAGCTACGGAACCGCCTATTTTTCGGCGGTGATGTTTGTTGGTTATGCCGGTTCAACGGGCTATTCCTTCGGGCTGTGGGGTGTGCTGGCGGGGCTTGGCAATGTGCTGTTCGGTTCGCTTTTGGCGTGGCTGGTGCTGGCGCGGCGCACCCGCAAAATCGCGGCGGAGCTGAACCTCCACACTATGCCGGAGTTTCTTGAAAAGCGCTATGGTAGCCGCGCGATGAAGTTTTTTGCCTGCCTCGTGATTTTTGTGTTCCTTGTGCCTTATTCGGCTTCGGTGTACAAAGGCTTGGCTTCCATAGCGCAGGTGCTGCTGGGGGTTGGCGATATGACTTTTATGATTATCATTGCTGCGCTGGCGGCGCTGCTGCTGCTTTTTGGCGGGTATTTGGTGCAGGCGCGGGCAGATTTTATCCAGGGGCTGATTATGATGGCCGGCGTTGCGCTGCTGATTTACTTCGTTCTCAAATCGAAGCCTGTCGGCGGTTTTGCGGGCATTGCCGCCTTCGCAAGGCAGAACCCCCTTGCCATGCCAAGGCTTGACGCGGAGCGCTGGTGGGCGTTGCTTTCGCTTGTGCTGATGACGAGCTTTGGCACGTGGGGCTTGCCGCATATGATCGGGAAATTCTTCGGTCTGAAGGATAACAGGCAGGCGCGGCGCGGCATCACGATTTCAACCCTTTTTGCGCTGCTGGTGGCGGGGGGCGGCTATTTCATCGGGTCGCTGTGCCACATGTTTCTTTCACCGGAGATCAAGACCGCTTTGCTTTCGGAGCACCCGGCGACATTTACGGATTACATTGTGCCAACCATGCTGAAGCTGGCGGATATCCCCTCCGTTTTGCTGGGTGTCGTGCTGGTTTTGCTGATCGCCGCGTCGGTATCCACACTTTGCTCTGTGACGCTGACCGCCAGTTCTACGCTGGTTCTGGATTTTTACCGGGGTTTCCGTCCGCAAATAGGGGAACGCAAGCTGCGGCTTGGCACAAAGCTGGTTTGCTTGACGTTTGTCGCCGCCTCGTTTGCTGTCGCAAACAGCAAAACGCCCATTTTTGATCTGATGAGTTACTCCTGGGGGATCATTTCCGGCTCGTTTCTCGCCCCCTATGTTCTGGCGCTGTATTACAAGAAAACAAGCCGCGCGGGCGCGTGGAGCGGTATTCTCACGGGATTTTTGACGGCGCTTCCTCCGGCGGTCTGCAAGCTGGCTACTGTGTTCATGCGGGGCGGGGCGGGTGCGGTCGTCGAAAAGCTCGCCGGTTATGGAACGCAATTCGCGGTTGCCGCTATGGCGCTTTCGGTTGTTGTTTGCTTTGCTGTGAGCGCATGGGGCGCGCGGCGCAGATCATAGCTGCATCCTGTAAAAAAACAGAAAATCCTTGACAATTTATACTATGCATGATATAGTATTGTGTACGGGGCAGTATAACGCTTTGCAATATACTTGCTTAAGTATATTATGGGGGGCATGGGGTGGACATTCAATTGAAGAAGGGCTTGCTGGACGTTTGCGTGCTGGCTGCGCTGAACCAGGGCGATTCCTACGGCTACCGTATTGTGGCGGAGGTTTCGGGCTGTATTCCGGTTTCTGAATCCACGCTGTATCCGATCCTGAAGCGGATGGAAGCCGGCGGATTGCTCACAACCTATTCCAGCGAGCACAACGGGCGGCTGCGCAGATATTACAGCATCACGCCTGCCGGGCAGAAGCGCATCGACGTGTTCCTAGCGGAGTGGGGGAGCCTGCGTGGCGTTTACGATTATGTGAGTGAAAGGGGGGCGCGTCGTGCATAAGCAGGAATTTTTAGCGGCGCTTGCGAAGGAAATCGCGCCGGAGGAGCGGCAGCGTGTTTTGGATTACTATAGCGAAATGATCGAAGATCGGGTGGAAGCCGGAGAAGACGAAGCTGCGGTCATCGCCGGCTTCGGCGATATGCGGGCGATCGCGCAGGGGCTGGAAGCGGCGCGGCGCGTGCAATCCTTTGGAACAAAGCCGACGCTTTCCGGCGGCGCAAAGGCATGGATCGCGGCGGCTTGCCTGTTCGCTTCGCCCGTGGCGCTGCCTGTCGCCGTTGCGCTGCTTGCCGCTGCTGCGAGTCTGCTGCTGGCGCTGCTCTGCGTTTTGGTGAGCTTTGTTGCTGCGGCGGCTGCGCTTGGGCTTGGCGGTCTGTGGGCGGTTGCGGCGGGAGTAATTTCACTCGACGAGAGCCTTGCGCGCGGTCTGCTGGAGCTTGGCGGCGGATTTATGCTGATGGGCGGCGGAATTCTGGCGCTTTTGCTCAGCGCAAAGGTGATACGGGGCGCCGGGAGACTGACTGTGCGTGCTTGGACGGCAATCCTGCGCAAACTGTTGCGCAAAAATGGAGGGAATCGCTATGAAAAAGTGGCTTAAGGTCGTGCTGATAACGGCGGGCACGCTGCTGCTGCTGGGCACGGGGCTGCTCCTTGCGGCGTTTGCCATGTTGGGCTTTGACATTGCGCGCATTCATGACCATTTGGCAGAACAGAACCAATATGAAGGAAGAACCTATAGCCTTTCGGCGGCGGACGTGCGTGTGCTGGAGATTTCCGCGCGGAACCACGCGATTGTTTTGGAGGACTATGAAGGCGACGCAGTGCGCATTGAATACGCAAACAACGCGAATGTGCGGTTTGACGAGCTGCGCGAGGGAGACAGGATGATTTTGCGTCAACAATCGCATACGCAAAGCGGTTGGAGAAGCTTTTTCCGCGTCAGTTATTTTGATTATGCGGCTGAAATCCGCGTGTATGTTCCGAAGGACGCGCTGTTGACGGCATATTTTAACAGCACAAACGGCGGCATTAACGTGCGCGGCGCGGCGTTCCGGGAGCTGCGGCTGGATACCCAAAACGGAAAGCTACACGTGACCTCGGTCACCTGTGAGGGTGAAATTCGGCTGAAGACAAGCAACGGCGCGCTGGATATTGCGCAGGTGCGGGCGAGCGGGCTTACGGGCGAAACCAGCAACGGGCAGCTGCGTGCGGATTCGGTTACTTGCGGTGGCGAAATTCAGCTGAAGACAAGCAACGGCGCCGTCAGCTTTTCAAAGCTGGAGGGCACACGGGTGGCGCTGCACAGCAGCAACGGCGCGATCACGGGGCAAGCGGATTTCAACGCATTCACCGTTACCGCGCGAACAAGCAACGCTTCGCTGCGGCTGGGCGCGAGCAGCAGTGCGCATGGCGGCACATTGACCGAAGGCACCGGCGCGGCAGCGATGGAGCTGCGCACTTCCAACGGAAGGATCGATGTGCAGCGTGCGCAATAAGTGCTGTTGCCGTGTTTCTTCCTGCCCTCAGCTTGACTTTCTTCCTTCGTTCTTATATAATTGTAAGCGCAACAAGGAAGGAGGCGTTTGAGAATGAAAAAACCAACACTGCTTTGCGTCATGGATGGGTTTGGTTTGCGCGCGGAGACGGAGGGCAACGCTATAGCCGCCGCAAAAACGCCGCGGCTGGATGCGCTTTTTGCCGCTTGCCCGCACACGTCAATCGGAGCCTCCGGCATGGATGTCGGGCTGCCGGAGGGGCAGATGGGCAACAGCGAGGTGGGGCATACGAATATCGGCGCGGGGCGCGTAGTATACCAGGAATTGACGCGTATCAGCAAGTCCATAGCCGACGGAGATTTTTATAAAAATCCCGTGCTGCTGGGCGCAATCGAAAATTGCAGGCGGGGCGGCACGGCGCTGCACCTGATGGGGTTGCTTTCGGATGGCGGTGTGCATAGTCATAACACGCATCTGTATGCGTTGCTGGAGCTTGCCAAGCGGCAGGGGCTGCGGGAGGTTTACGTTCACGCTTTGCTGGACGGGCGCGATGTGCCGCCGGTCAGTGGCGCGGATTTTGTACGGGAGCTGCAGCATAAGCTTGCGGAGCTTGGCGTCGGCAAGCTTGCGAGTATTGCCGGGCGTTATTACGGTATGGACCGCGAAAAGAAGTGGGATCGGGTGCAAAAGCTCTTTGACGCCATGACAGGCAATGGCGGCGAAGTTTTTCAGGATGGCGCGGATTATGTGTGCGGCAGTTACGCGCAAAATAGAACGGATGAATTTGTGCTGCCCGGAATTTCCGGCGAAGCCGCGCCCGTGCAAAGCGGCGACAGCTTGATCTTCTTTAACTTTCGCCCGGATCGCGCAAGGGAAATCACCCGCGCGTTTGTTGATCCGGCATTTGACGGCTTTCTGCGCGCCGCAACCCCCGCGCTGCACTATGTCTGCATGACGCAATACGATGCCACGCTGCCGAATGTCGAGGTCGCTTATGCGCCGCAATCGCTTGCGAAGCCGCTGGGTGAGGTGATCAGCGCGTTGGGCATGACACAGCTGCGCATTGCCGAATTCACAAAATATGCGCACGTTACTTTTTTTCTCAATGGCGGCAGTGAGGTTGTGTATCCGGGCGAGGATCGCATTTTGATTGATTCGCCCGATGTGGCGACTTATGATATGCAGCCGGAGATGAGCGCGTATGAGGTGGCGGATAAAGTTGTCGCCGCGGTTAATAGCGGCGCGTATGACGCAATTATGCTCAATTTTGCCAATTGTGATATGGTGGGGCATACGGGCGTGTTTGCCGCTGCCGTCGCCGCCGTGGAGGCTGTGGACGCTTGCGTTGGGCGTGTATGGGATGCGGTTGAAGCGGCGGGCGGCGCGATGCTTCTCACTGCGGACCATGGCAACGCTGACCAAATGAACGCGCCGGATGGCAGCCCCTTCACCGCGCATACCACCAATCCCGTGCCGTTTCTTGTGGCGGGGTATCCCTGCGTGCTGCGTGAGGGCGGGCGGCTTTGCGATATCGCGCCTACTATGCTGCGGATGATGGGCGTCGCGGTTCCGACGGAAATGACCGGGGCGGCGTTGATCGTGTAATACAATTTTTTCATTTTTTAGACTTTTTCTTGACGTATGCGCGTAAATTTAGTATACTTGCACTGTAGGATTCTACATATATAAAAAAGGAGATGGATTCCATTGCGCAAACAGGGGAAGAGTTTTTTGGCACTTTTGGCAGTTTTTGCGTTGTCTATGGCGCTTTTTGCCGCCTGCGCCGAAAAAGAACCGGAAACCACTACGACGGCGCCCACCATGGCCGGTTCGGAAATGTCGGAATTACCCACCTTGCCGACTGCGTCGGGCGCAGTCACAGAATCGCAGGGGGAAACCGTATCTGAAACGGCTTCCGCGAGTGCCTCCGGCAGCGAGGCTGTCAGCGTGAACGCGACACCGGCTTCTGGCACGACGAAGACGACCGCGACCACCGAAAAGCCTGCTTCGGCAAAGCCGGTTGTGACAAAACCGCTCATTGAGCAGCGGCTGGATTATTTCAACGGCGTTATGAACGCGATCAAGACCAACAAGCCTGGCTATACATCCCGCGACCGCACGCTGATCAACCGCGACAGTGTTACCAGCAGCAATAACACCATTAAAAGCATCGCGCCGAGCGTGATTGGCATGTTCGCCAGCAATGAGGCATGGGCGGATCGGGGCACGGTCGCCAAGGGGGCGGATCACAGTGATTTCCCGGTTTCCGGGCAGCCTTGGGCAAGCAGATTGGCGGTGGGCGACGTTACCAAAATCGACATGAAGCAAGAAGGGGATATCATCAACGTGATGGTGTACCTGAAGGATGAGGTTCGCGATTCTGTCGCTGAAAAGCGCACGGATACCCGCTACGGCAAAGCAATCAACATCCAGGAGGCTGCGGAGATCAACGCGGGGTTGGATAGCGCAAAGAGCATTTGCACCATTGATAAGTTCGCGCCGACGTATCGCAACGGATACATTCAATTGAAGGTCAACGCAAAAACCGGCGCGGCGATTGCGGTGCTGTATCATGCGCCTTCCATGATCAACATGCACATCAGCAGGGTTATTATTCCGACGGATCTTTCCGTGGGCATTGAGATTGTTTACGAGGCGGAGTATACTATGAAATAGAGGCTTTTGCGCGAAGCCCTGCCCGGCAGTCTTTCGGCTGCCGGGCTTTTTTGATTCGCGCATGTTGCACGTTTTGCGGTAAACGAAAGCAAAGCCACCTTGCAGGCAGCTTCGCTGTTCTATTTCCTCCCCGCCAGCGACGTGTCTCAGGCTGAATGTCAGCCCTCTTGCACACCCGGGAGATAATCTGTGAACCCGACCTTGAAGATCCCGTTGGAGGAGACCTTGTAGAGAACCACCACGTTGCCGTCTTGCTCCAAAATGCAATAGCATGCGCTGTCGCGGTAGAGCGTTCCAATCTTGCTCGAAAGCTTGCTGTCGGCATAAATGACCAGTTCTCTGCCTGATGTGTTAACGAATCGCTTCAACTTTTCAACCTCCTTTATAGGTGGGACTGCTGTGGTTCGTTAGTGCGTTAGCACTGGAACTTACGGATATTATAGCATGACCTTGGGAGAATGCAAGTCTTTTTTTTACAGTTTTCATGAATATTTTATCCAAAATACCAATAGTTGGATTGAAAAGGAAGAAGGAGGAAAATAAACGCCGTTTCTTCCCTGTTGCAGGAAAAAACGCGTGAAAAAGAGCGGAATTGGCAACAGTTCATCGGGATAAAATATGTGCAAATCCGTCTAGTTTGGTAAGCCTGCGCCACGTACCATGGCGGTTAATCTGGTCCATGTGGCGCAGCCCGCAATGCCGTCGGCGGCAAGCGCGTTGTTTGCCTGGAAGAACTCGAGCGCATCTTGGGTGCGGGTGCCGAAGATGCCGTCAATGCCAAGCCCTGTGCCCGCCGCCATGTTGAGGGCGTCCTGCAGAATGCAGACATAGACGCTCTGGTGCCCGCGCCGCGTGAGCGGGTAGCCGCCTGTGGCGCAGGCGGGCGGCATGGTTCGCGTATCCAAGTGCACCCACGAGGGCGTTAAGTGGGCGGGTTCAACATAAACGAACATGCCCTGCCGTTCTGCTAAGGCGCGGAGCTGCGCACGCGCCGCATTCCCGATGTTTTGCGCGCAGTCAAAAGCTGCGCCGGCATAGTGCTGGCTTTGGTTGGCATGACCGCCTTCGCCGATGCGGCGGAAGGCAAAGGGCAAATAAATCGGCTGCCCCCATGCGGTTCGCATTCGCACCCAAGCTTCCATCGTCAAGCGCTGCGTCCAAAGCAGGTTGGATTGCGAGCTGCCGCGGAACTCCCCGACCAGCAAGGTGCTGTTGGCGTAGGGCATTGCCTCCCGCGCACCGCGCTCATAGCGTTCCATGCGCCCGGTCTGGTTGTTATAAACAAGGATCGTCATCGTCTTGCCCCCGTTCGGATATTTCTTCCTGCCAACTCTATGCGGCGCCGCAAAAAAAAATACGAGAACAGGGTTGACAAGGCATGAATATATGTATATAATATCATATGACCATATATTCATATGAAGGAGTGATTCATACGCCAATTGAAACATTATATGATGTATCAGAGCTGTTCAAGGTGTTTGGCGACAGCACGCGCATTCGGATTTTGAGCGCGCTGCGCGACGGACCGCTGTGCGTTTATCATCTAGCGGAGCGGCTGGAGATGGGACAAAGCGCGATTTCGCACCAGCTGCGCCTTTTGCGCAACGCCGGGCTGGTGCGGGCGCGGCGCATCGGCAAAACGGTCAGCTATGCGCTGGACGACGCGCATGTGGCGCAAATTTTGGATTTGGGTTTGGCGCACGTCCTGCATAAAAATGGCGGCGCAGGGGAGGAGAGCGAAAATGAAGAAGCATGAGCGTGTACAGGGGGATTCTGTTGCCTGCGGTGCGGGCGATTGCTGCTGCGGGCATGAAAACACGCGCGGAGCGGAAGCAAAGCGCGCGTGGCTACCTTGGGCGGCGCTGGGGCTGGCAATTGCTTGCGCGGGGCTGCTTTTTGTGCCGATTTGGTCTGCGCCCCTGCAATTTGCGCTGGCATTGGCGAGCGCGCTGCTTGCCGGCGCGCGAAACGCGTGGAACGCGCTACGGGCGCTATTGCATCGAAAAATAACGGACGGCTTGCTGATGTTCATTGCCGTGACGGTCTGCTTTATTTTGGGGGATTTTCACGAGGCGGCGGCGATTGCTTGCTTTATGGCATTAGGTGAGCAATTGGAGGATTTGGCAACGCGCCGCAGCCGTAAAACGATCGCGGCGCTGGCGGAGATCGCTCCGGACACAGCCAGTGTTCGCGGGATGGACGGCGCGCTGCGTACGGTTCCGGCAAGCGGCATTGGTGTGGGGGCGACGGTGGTTGTGCCGCCGTTCACGCGCGTTGCGCTTGATTGCGTTGTGCTGCAGGGCGAATCGACGATGGATACATCCGCCATCACGGGCGAAAGCATCCCGCGCGAAATTGGCAAGGGCGATAGGCTGCTGAGCGGTTTCATCAATGGCGGCGGCACGCTGACGGCGCAAACCACGGCACGGAGTGCGGATTCGGCGGCCGCGCGGGTGCTCGCGATGGTGGAGGACGCCGCGAAAAACAAGGGCAGCGGCGAACGTTTCATGAATCGCTTTGCAAAAATCTACGTCCCTGTACTGCTGGGGTTGGGTGCGGCGGTTGCGCTTGTGCCGAGCGTTATCACAGGCGATTGGACGATCTGGGTGCCGCGCGGGCTGGCTGTTTTGATTTCCGGGTGCCCTTGCGCGATTGTTCTTTCGGTGCCGCTGAGCTTTTTTGCCGCCATCGGCGGCGCGGCGCGGCGCGGCGTGCTGGTCAAGGGCGGGCGTTTTGTTGAAGCTATGAGCCGCGTGACCGTTGCCGCTTTTGATAAAACGGGTACGCTTACGACTGGGCGTGTGCGTGTGGCAGAGGTTTTTCCGGTTGGAGGCTGGCGGGCGGAGGATTTGCTGGAGTATGCGGCGGCGGCGGAGCAGTACACAACGCACCCGTTGGGCGCGGCAATTCGCGAAGCCGGCGGACCTATTGCGCTGGATGCGCTGGAGGAAGTGCATGAAACGCCCGCGAATGGCGTTGAGGCGGTCTATCGGGATTGGAAGGTACTGTGTGGCGGGCGGCGGTTGATGATTGAACGCGGCGTGGATTTGACCGGGCTTGGCGAGGGTGATATTTGTGTGGCGGTGAACGGCAAATTGGCGGGAACCCTGCGCATGGAAACGGAGTTGCATCCCGATGCGCCGGCGGCTCTTGCGGCTCTGCGTAAGCTGGGGATCCGACGGCTGGTGATGCTCACGGGGGATACCAATGCTGCGGCGCAAAGCATAGCGCAAAGCTGCGGCATTGATGAATTCCAAGCAAACCTTTTGCCGGAGGATAAGCTGGCGGCGCTGCAAAAGTTGAAGGATGAGGGCAACGAAGTCCTTTTTGTGGGCGACGGCATCAACGACGCGCCCGCGCTGGCATTGGCGGATGTTGGGGTGGCCATGGGTGCGGGTGCGCAGGCGGCGGGTGAGGCGGCAGATATCCTTTTGATGGGCGATTCGCTGGGACCGTTGGCGAAGGCGCGGCGGCATTTCCAAGCCTCGCAGAATGTGATTCGCGCCAATATCGCCTTTGCGCTGCTGGTGAAGGGTGCGGTGATTGGGTTGAATATGGTTTTTCCGGGCTTTCTCTGGCTTGCCGTTTTCGCTGATGTCGGCGTGATGGTTCTTACGGTTCTCAACGCGATGCGTCTGGCGATGAAGCCGCGGGTATAAATGAAATAAACGGGATGCGCTGCCCCTGCATCAGCAAGCGGCAGCGCATCCTTTATTTTTGCCTAAGCATGAATTAACCGAAATATCGCGCGAGCAATGCTGCAAAGGCTTTACCGTGGCGGGCCTCATCCCGCGCCATTTCGTGCACGGTGTCATGGATGGCGTCCAGGTTTGCTGCCTTGGCGCGCTTGGCAAGATCTGTTTTGCCGGCGGTTGCGCCGTTTTCAGCAGCCACGCGCAGGGTCAGGTTCTCTTTTGTACTAGCGGAAACAACCTCACCCAAAAGCTCGGCAAAACGCGCGGCGTGGTTGGCCTCCTCGAGGGCTGCCTGCTCATAATACATCCCGATCTCAGGGTATCCCTCACGGTGCGCGGCGCGCCCCATGGCGAGATACATGCCGACTTCGGTGCATTCTCCCATAAAGTTTGCCCGCAAATCCTCCAGAATGTCGTCGCTCACGCCCTGCGCAACACCGACGACATGCTCGGCCGCCCAGATCAGCGCTTCACCGCTTTGTTCCTTGAACTTCGCGGCCGGCGCCTTACATTGGGGACAGTTCTCGGGCGGCTCGCTCCCGGTGTGAACATAGCCGCAGACTGCACAAACATAGGTTTTCATGGGTTCTCTCCTTTTCATATGTGAAAATATTTATCTGAACGCCTAAGGCGTTGCAGCCGGTTTCGCGCAAGCGGCGCAAATGCCGCCGTAGCGCAAAAGAAGCTCGTCGAGCTTGCCCTCAAAAAACGGTTCGGCCTGTTTGAGAAGCTCTGTGTGTAGCTCCGAGGGCAAATGGAGATCAAACATCCTGCCGCAGCAATGGCAGACAACGTGGGGATGAGGATGCACAGTGGCATCGAAATGCTCAACGCCATTGCCTGGCACACGTTGCGCTAAGCCTGCTTCGCAGAGCTGACCGAGGTTGCGGTAGACGGTTCCCAGGCTCAATGCCGGCCAGTGATCCTTCAGAGCAAAATAGAGCTCATCCGCAGTGGGATGATCCCGTCGCATTTGCAGCTCTTTGTGTATGGCGTCGCGTTGCTGACTCCTGCGCACCGGTTTCATAGAGCACCTCAATAATAGTAATTGTTACTATTATTATAATAAACAAAAAGCAAAAGTCAAGTGAACAATTGTCGAATTTCGCAACCTCGCGGCATTCCTTTTTGTTAGCTACTCTGTTACCTGCGTTTTACGGTAGTTGTACAAGACCTCATCCAAAGGCACTTGTGCAATAGTATTAAAGAGATTTGTCGCCGTCATAATCCCCGCAAAGGCGAAGAGCAGGGTTAATTGCTTTTCGTTGTATTGCTCACGCAGAACGGCATAAATATCCGGATCAATGTTGTGCGGATCTTCTGAAATTGAAAAACCCAGTTCCATGAGCAGGTTCTCCTGCGTTGAAAGCACGGGCGCATCTGGGTCGTCGCCCGCGTCGATTAATATTTTGCGAAAAAACGCACCGCAGACCAAGCAACGGTTGCCTTCGCTAATGGCGTAGGCATAAAGCATCACTGTGCGGTGCGGCAGAAATTCTTCCAGCAAATCGCACAGGGGATACCATTCCATGTAAGCGTCAAAGGCTTTGATGCTGTGCAGCAGTGTGCGTTTCATGTTGGTGATGCGCCCGTGCTTTGCAATCTGGTCATCATAGCGTGTGCGCACATCCTCGGTTGCGCCATCATATTCGGTCATCGGGATATATGGCATTGCGATCGCTCCTTAAATTATCGTTAATGTTGTCATTGTGACTGAATACTGCGCTGCACACCCTCATGCATCGCAACGTGCCACCACCGCGCCCCCTCACTATACCACACAACCAGAGGGAAGTCAAGCAAAAACAGAAAAAAAGTTCGAGAAATTTATGTTCGGCTAGCTTGGGGAGCGGCACGCCCGGCAACGTTGTTAAAACCGGTGAAAAAAC
>JAITGE010000034.1 GCA_031280825.1 Oscillospiraceae bacterium
GTGGCGCAGTAATTCATTCGCCGTCAGCACCGCGCTGGAAATGTAATAATGCCATTCGCTCGACTTGTGACCATCCTTCTCAAACTGCGTATGAATCGAGCCGATGCTGCTCAGTTTTCCCCATTCTTCTCGCCCCTCCAGCCAATCGATATCCCTTGATACGTAAGCGGTTCGGTGCTCAATGCGGCCACCGCTTTTCTCAAGCGTCTCCGCTTTTTCGAGCTTTTCTTCCTGCACATAAAGTGCTATATTTTCACGCAAGGTTGGCTGATTATCTTTCACGACAAGCAAATAGTCCGCTTTCGCATCCAAAACCGCTTTGGCTGACTTTTTATTGCAGTGAAGCGCCTCGGCAGCATCCAGCAAGCCAACAAGTTCCCGAAACGCAACGATTTCCCCCATTTTTGTGTCACATTCGCGACTCCCGATCACCAGTCCCAACTCCGAAACAATCGCGCAGGCGATGTGCAACGCGTTGCCGTCCGGCGCAAGCTTGTCCGTTGAGCGAACGGTTTTCCCGTCAATTGCGACAGTTTTCCCGTCAATTGCGACAGTTTTCCCCGCAATTCCGCCTGAAAGTACGTATTGCATTCATTTCTTCACCCTGCTATATTCTACCATGCTTTTATTGCGTTAGCAAGGTGAAGATTAGAATCACGTGGTTTCCCAAATTTCGCGCTTGCTTTTCCGCTTGTTTTCCTTTATAATATGGGCTGGAGCGGGGGGGTGCGGAATATGCAAACGGCAGGCGCGGCGCTGGGCATTGAGCTTGGCTCAACGCGCATCAAAGCGGTGTTGGTCGACGCGCAAGGCGCTGTGCTTGCAAGCGCAAGCCACGCTTGGGAAAATCAACTTGTCAACGGTGTTTGGACATATGATCTCCAGACCGTTTGGCAAGGGCTGCAAGGCTGCTTCGCAAAGCTGACGGTGCAGTGTGAACCCCCGGTGCAGCCTGCGGTGATTGGTATATCCGGCATGATGCACGGGTATTTGGCGTTTGACGCCACAGGGAAGCAATTGACGCCGTTCCGCACTTGGCGCAATACAATGACGCAGAAGGCGGCTTCCGAGCTAAGCCAAGCCCTGCAATGGAATATGCCCCAGCGCTGGAGCGCCGCACATTACTATCAAGCGATTCTGAACGGCGAAGCACATGTGGGGCAAGTGGCGCGCCTCACAACGCTGGCGGGCTACGTGCATGGGGAATTGACCGGTGAATATGTGCTGGGCGTAGGCGATGCTTCGGGGATGTTCCCTATCAACACAAAAACCTTGGATTATGACGAAGTCATGCTGCAACGCTATGACGCCGTGCTCCGAGAGCATTCGCAGGACGCTCCCTCCCTTCGTGCCCTGCTGCCGCGCGTGTTATCCGCCGGGCAGTATGCCGGGCGGTTGACCGCCGCCGGCGTCTTACTGCTAGATCCAAGCCGCAAATCACCGTTGTCGCCGGCAATCCCTTTCTGCCCGCCGGAAGGCGACGCGGGAACGGGCATGGTGGCCACCAACGCGGTTGCGCCGGGCACGGGCAACGTTTCGGCGGGGACCTCCATTTTCGCCATGGCTGTGTTGCAAAAACCGCTTTCACGGGCGTATAAAGAGCTTGATATTGTAGCGACACCCGCCGGCGACCCAGTTGCAATGGTGCATTGCAACAACGGCACGGGCGATTTGGACGCTTGGGTGCGACTGCTGGGCGAAAGCGCAAGCCTGTTTGGCGCGAGCGTTCCGCAGGATCAGCTCTATGAAGCGCTCCTGCGCGCGGCATTGAATGGAGAGGCGGAATGCGGCGGCTTGCTGCACTGTAGTTATTTTTCCGGCGAGCACCTGACCGGCTTTGCGCAGGGGCGACCGTTTTTCCTGCGCAGCCCGGAGGCAAGCTTCACGTTGCCGAACGTAATGCGCAGTCTGCTGTTTTCCGCACTGGCGACGCTACACATTGGCATGGAGCTGCTGAAGCAGCGTGAGGGCGTTCATTTAGAGCAAATGCTGGCGCACGGCGGACTTTTTAAGGTAAAGGGCGTCGCGCAGCGTTTTCTGGCGGCTGCCATTCGCACCCCCGTTGCCGTTCTGCAGTCGGCGAGCGAAGGCGGCGCGTGGGGCATTGCTTTGCTGGCAAGCTTCGCGCTGCATAAACGGCGAGGGGAAACGCTGCAAGCATTCCTGCGCGAGCGCATTTTTTCACAGCTTACAAGCACAGTCATGGAACCCGACCCAACGGACACGGTGGGCTTCGCAGAATATATCAACCGTTACCGCGCGGGCTTGGCTGTGGAGCAAGCGATTATTGAAACAACCATTTTATGAAAGGCGGGCAATATATGGACGCATTTTCGGAGCTTTACAAAACCGTATTGGAGCGCAAGGCAAACGCGCAGGCGGGTTCTTATACGGGCTATCTGTTTGCTCAGGGGCTGGATAAGATCCTTAAAAAACTGGGCGAGGAATGCGCGGAAACCATCATTGCGGCAAAAAACGGCGCAAAAGCAGAGCTTATCGGCGAGCTGAGCGATCTTGCCTTTCATGCGGCGGTGCTGATGGCGCAGTGCGACGTAGCCCCGGCGGACATTGCGGCGGAGTTAGGAAGACGCGGCGAAAAAGTGGGCAACCTCAAGGTGTTCCATCAAGTGGATAAAAATACGTAATGCTTGGAGGCTTTTATGATCGGCTGGATTCTCCTCGGCGCTCTTGCGCTATTGGTGTTGATTACAGTGGTTCGCGCGGCAAGGTTCAAGCCAACGGCGCGGGAAAGAGAAGCGCAGCCCTCCGAAAAAGTAGACGCCGAACGCGCCGCGCGGCATTTGTGCGAAGCAATCACCTACCCCACAGTCTCATATCCTGATCCCGCGCAAATGGATTTTGATACATTTCACCGCTTTCACGCTTTTTTGGAGCACAGTTATCCGTTAACGCACCAAGCGCTGCAACGGGAACTTATCGCCGAAGCCAGCCTGCTCTACACTTGGCGGGGAACAAACAAAAAACTCGCCCCCATTGCTCTGCTTTCGCACCAAGACGTCGTCCCTGTTTCAGAGGGCACGGAGAAAGCGTGGACGCATCCACCTTTTGCCGGGCACAACGATGGTGCGTTCATTTGGGGGCGTGGCGCAATCGATATGAAAAACCACCTCATCTGCGTGATGGAGGCGGTGGAAACGTTACTATCCGAAGGCTTTGCGCCTGCACGCACGGTGCACCTGTGCTTTGGGCATAACGAAGAGGTCGTCGGTTCCGAGGGCGCGGGCGCCGCAGCAATCCGCGAAACACTGCGGGGGCGCGGTATACGGCTCGAAAGCGTGATTGACGAGGGCGGTGCGATGCTCCCGGTGCATCTTAAGGGGATTTTGGAGCATCGCACCTTGGCGGGCATCGGCATCAGCGAAAAGGGCTACGCAGATTTCGAAATCACGCTGCACCGCAAGGGCGGGCACTCCTCCCAACCGCCGAAGCACAGCGGCTTGGGTGAAATGGCAGAGGTCATTCGCGATTTGGAAAGACATCAATTCAAGGCGAAAATGCTGCCCTTTTTGCGGAATCTGCTCGATGTTGCAGGGCGCTGCATGTCCTTTTTGCCGCGCATGGTGGCGTGCAATCACATGCTGCTGCGTCCTCTCCTGGTTGCGGTGTTGAAGAACATTCCGGCGGCGGCGTGCTTGATGCGCAGCACCACTGCTGTTACGATGGCTTCGGGCAGCCCTGCGGCGAACGTGCTGCCGCAAAACAGCTCTGTCACAGTCAACTTTCGCATGATGCCGGGTGTAACAACCGCCGATGTGGAGAAACATATCCGCAAGGTTGTGCGCAATAAAGATATTGAAGTGCGGGTTCTGAAAAAAAAGGAAGCCTCGCCCTTTTCGCCCACAGATACAACAGCCTTCCGCACCATTGCTAGGCTGGCAAGCGGAATGGCGGAGGGTGTGATGCTCGCGCCTTACCTTGTGATGGGCGGCACGGATGCTTGCTTTTATGAGCCGATTTGCAAAAATGTCTATCGTTTTTCGCCGTTTTTAGCGTCCGTCGAGCTGCTGGGCTGCGCCCACGCCACCAACGAACGCATCCCCGTGCAAGGCTTGGGCGATGCCGTAGCGTTCTTTAAACGTTATATACGCGCCGAAGCGAGTTAATATTTTCTCTTCAAGCAGTTTCTCCTATCTGCTTATGCTTTGCCTGAAGCTCAATAATTCCCGTGGTATGACTTGCCCACTTCAATTGCCTGCCCGGAATAGTAGAAAAGCTCGCTCACCGTCACCAGTTGGTAGCCCTGCGCAACCAGCTTTGGAATGGCGCGGCTGACAGCCTGATAGGTGCTTTCGTAAAGATCGTGGTAAAGGATAATTGCGCCGTCTTTTGCGCCGTCCATCGTCGCTTTTTCAACCTTGTCCGCGTTGCGGCTCTTCCAATCCTCTGTATCCACCGACCATAGCAGCAGCGCCAAATTTTGCTCGGCCGACACCTCCTTGACCGCTTTATTCACCGCACCATAGGGCGGGCGGTAAAACGCCGGGATCACGCCCGTGGCGGCATAGATTGCGTCGTTGGTATCCTTGAGCTGTTTGGCGATTCTCTCGTCCTTCAGTTTTGGCAGCGATGTATGATCCCACGAATGCCCGGTGATTTCATTTCCCTCCGCCACCATGCGCCGTGTAATTGCCGCATGCTCCGCCACGCGGTTGCCAACAACACAGAATGTAGCCCGCGCGCCGTTCGCCTTGAGCAAATCCAATATTTTCGGCGTAATGCTGCCGCTGGGTCCATCGTCAAACGTCAAGGCAAGCATCGGCTTAGACGGATCCAGATCTTTGCGGATCACCCCGCCCGCAGGCGTGGGCGCGGTGGGCGCGGAAATGCTTGGCGCGGCAGTTTCGCGCGGCAGCGTCGTTTCGCTTTGCGGCGCAAGCAGCTCCGGCAAAAGCAGCAACGAATCCAATTCAGCGTACGGCAAGGTGAAGCGCTGGTCGCCCAAATCCTGGGCAATAAAAGCGCCGCGCGGTAAAAGAACATCCACACCCGTATGATTCAGCACAAGCCGCTCAAGCCAACGCGCGTCCATTTTCTCCACGGCGGGCGCTTCTGCCGGGAACTCTGCCAGGATTTTTTCTTTCAGCATTTTCAACAGGGCATCCGGGCGGTTCATATCCAAAATATCGCTGTTTTTGAGCACCAGTCCGTTTGCGAGATCCACGTTATAGGTCTTGATGAAGTGTTTGGCGTGTTCCACGTAATTGCTCGTGATCCGCCCGATCAGTTCAATACCGACATACCTCTTCAGCAGCAGATAGTCGTTGTATTGGACATTCATTTCACCTTTCACCGGCGGTGCAGGGTTTCCCGCGTTCTGCAAATCGATTGCCTTGCTGGCGTCCTCGTATTGTGCCTGTACCCATCCCTTGATCTGCGTATCTACCGCCGCGTAGCCAATGACAGGATATGTTACATACGCCACCAACGGCTTTTCCAATTGCACAAAGGTGTCGGATTTTCCATACTCAACACCGATGGGGGTTGTTGTGGCAGCCGTTGAGGCTTCCTTTTTTACCACACCGTCGCCGCAAGCCGAAAATACCAGCGGCAATAACAGAACCAGCGCAAACAAACGTCTCTTCATTTTCCATTCCTCACAATCCTAAAATCGATGGTTAACCAAGAAAATCCAGCATCTGTTGCTTGGCGACGGCGGGGCGGCTATGGATGATTCCGCGTACCTCTTCCACCTGCGCCCGCCAGTATTCCGGGGTTGGTTTCCCCCAGCGGGCGGCATTGGCGGCAATTTCAGGCTCGACCTCTGCCGCCATGCGGTTCAGCACTTCCTCCATATGTTTTATACTGAAGGCTGTTTCAAGCAGCTCCAAGTACCGTGCCTTGAACTTTTCGCGAAACGTCTTGTTTTCCAGCAGTCCGCACTGGAGCGCGGTAAAAAACATGTTATTGTAGCCGTGCCCGTTTGGGCTGAACATCTCTTTGATGGTGTTGCGCGGCGGTCCCATCGCGCCGCTGCGCATGGTCATATCAAAATCAAACAGCACCATGCGCCACTTGCTGCCGCCGTTTGCGCCCTCCGGGGCTTCGCGGTAACTCTTTTTATTGCCGGTGTCGCTATTGGCAAAAAAGATTTCGGCAATCAAATAATCAATAAAATTATCAATATCCAGCCGTTCTTCCATCCATGCGTAATGTGTCTGCTGTGCCATGTCGTGGCTACGGGCGTATTCCCGCAGCTCGCGCCAACCCGCCTTGTCGCCCGAAAGCGCTTGCGTGTCGCCCTTCACGGTATCAATGTGATCGGCGTCCAAGCCCTCCCGTGCGGCAAAAAATTGCTCGTTGACCTTCTCGCGCAGCGCATACAAGCCCCAGTATTCCCCGTTAATATACAGCGCAACCGGCTGCCAATCCTGATAAGCGATATCACTGTAGCCTTTGAGCACCTGCGTGCAAAAAGCGTCGCGGAACTTCGTGCGATATTGATCCTGCCCGGCGGCGCGGAGCACAAAATCGGTGTTGGTAGTGATGGGATTGTTCTCAAAAAAAGGATAGGTAACACGCTTTGCACCGTAGCTATCCCGCAAATGCACAGCCAGCGATTTTTGCAGATACGCCCGCGTATACTGACCGAACACGCCCACGCCCGCGTCAAATTCCAACTGCTTTTCGCCCGTTTTACTGTAATATTCCAGCGTTGCCTCGCGCTCCCAATCCTTCCAAAAATTCGCGCCCTCATAGGGGAATGGCTCGGCATAACCGGGTCCGTTTGCCATAATACCATTGCTATGCCCAAAAAGATCATCGGGTTTTGACGAAAGACTCACAATCGGGATTTCGTGCGATGCGCCGATGATATACGTAGCCGTCACGGTGTCGCTGGGCAAGAAGCCGTCGGCAAAGGCACGAACGCGCAAGGTGAGCGTTTCGCTCAAATGGATTTCCCCGGGGAAAATCGGCGCGTCCGCCGCGGGCACACTGCCGTCTGTTGTGTAGCGCAGCGTGAATCCTTGCGCCGCCGCCGTAACGGTATCCCCTTGGGTTGCGTAACCGCCAATGCGCGAAAGCTTGGGCTTCGGCGCATATCCCCGCAGGGGAGGCTGTGTGTTCGCCTTGCCCGGAGTGGGTGCGGCGAAAAACACGCGCTCCAGGCTGCCCGCCGCGCGTCCGCTACTTTCGCCGACGCGCAGCTTGCCGCTATCAAAAAAATCAACCACCTGCCCCGCAGGATTCAGCACATACAACCGTTCGCCGCAGCTATCCACCTTCACATTGACGGTCATGTAGCCGCCAGGCGGCAATTCCGCGTCAGAAAAAAGATATGGATCACCGTCCAGGCTTTTGCAAAGTCCGTATCCTTTCAGAGATACGGACTTTTCGGTAGGATTATGCAATTCAACCCAATCGCTCTGCCCCGTTTCCTTATTGCGGACAGCCCACGCCGCGCTAACCTCGCTGATAATAAGCTCTCGGCTTTCCGGTGCCTGCGCCAAGGCAAGCTCCGCAAAGCCGGCGCCGTTTGCCTCGCCGGGTGTGGGCAGCGTAAAGAACAGCAGCTTGCCCAAATCAGCCGGGTCGCGCCCGCAGGATATATTTTCCTGCAGCGGTTGCATGGGCATACTGTCGATTTCCTGCAAATCCGGCGCGCTGAGCACCAGCGCCAAATCCTCCTGCCCCAGCTTAAAGCTCGTGTGCAGTTCGCCCTGCGCTGCCGCTGCACCATCCGAACACCAAACCAGTAAATATTCCCCTGCCTGAATTGTTACGCCTTGTGGGAACGCCCACTTGCTTGGCTTGTTCGGGTCGTCACTTAAAAACCAGCCGCTCAGATCAATTGCCGAAGCGCCGGGATTGTACAGCTCCGCCCAGTCCGCCGCATCGCCGGCTTGGGTATAATTGGTATGGGTATTCTTACTCATGTATTCATTGATCACAACAGCGCCCGTCCCGCCAAAGTGTTCGGGCAAGCGTTGCGACGATTGCTGCGTCGGATCAGTTCGATCTTGCCCACCGGCACCGCCGCAGCCTGCCAACGCCACCAGAACAATCGCCAAAGCGATGACCGCAAAGCGACGAAACTCTTTCTTAGGCATACATATTTCCTCACTCTCCATCAAAACCGATCGCACGCATTCAAGCAATTCGCGATGCCTTGCCATAATCAAGCGGATGCGGCGTCCCCGGTTGCTTTGCGTGACCCAGCAACACCGCCAGCCCAAAAGAAAACCCCTCAGGAACACCCAGCCTTGCAAAGAATTCCGTGCCCCGCTCGCCCGCGAAGCACTGCCCCGCCAAGCCACAAATGCAGCTGTCAATTCCCAAAGTCGCTGCTGTCAGAACGATGCTTTGCGCCAAAATGCCGCAATCCACCGCCGCATTGCCCTCCACCGCCAAAAACACTGCGCAGGGCGCGTGATAAAAAACCGTTCCGCCGCGCGCTTGCAAGCGTTCATAAGTGCCGCGATCCGCTTGCGCGGCAAGCATTTGCATCCCGTAAACGTCCATTTCAGCAAGCTGTGCCCGGTTTGTTACGAAAACCATCCGCCAAGGCTGACGGTTCATGGCACTCGGCGCCGCAAGACCCGCCAGTGTCAGCAAGTGAAGCTGATCCTCCGAAAGCGCCTGTTCCGGGTTGAAATCGCGGCAGGTGTACCGATTCAATATGGGCGCAATCACCCGCTTTCCTGCATCCTCCACGGCGCACTTTTCTTCTCTTACCTTATCGAGCTGCCGCAGCACTGCTCCCAGCGGAGCAAGCAATTCTTCCACCGCGCCGGTGTTTTCAATCACGGTAATCCCTTCCGCAGGATCCGAAACTGCCACATAGGGGATTCCCCGCTGCGCCCGCATACGCAGCGACACAGCGGATGCATCCACGCCATCGCGGGCAAGTAAGCGCCGCAACCGCAGCTCCTCCGGCGCAGTGACGACCACAAGCCAATCGCACATTGCAGCCAATTCACTTTCCTGCAAAGCAGCGGCGTCAACGACAATCGCGCGGCTTTGCGGGGAAACGAGCGCCGCTCGCCGCACCGCCAGCGCCGTGATAGCCGGGTGCGTGATTTCGCCCAACGTTCGCCGCCCCGCCGCATCCGCGAAAGCGCGCTCAGCAAGCAAGGAACGGCGCAAAGCTCCGTCGCTTCCTACAATATCAGAGCCAAAGGTATCCGCCAGCGCGGTCAACACAGGCGAACCGGCTTGCACAACCTCCCGTGCCAGCATGTCGCCGTCAATAACAGCGCAGCCCATATCGCGTAGCAAAGCCGCCGCCGCCGACTTCCCCGCGCCCGTCGGACCGGTCAGCCCCAAAACAGGAATCAAAACCCCCGGGAACAAACGCAACCCTCATTCCAGCTTGATTTCACGAAAAGCTGCTGCTCGCAGCAATCGATTGTAAACCGCCAGCGCGATGCCATCCCGTTCAGGTGCACGGCAATAAACACAGCGCCGTCCGTCGGCATCCAATTGGCGAAGACAGGCGAAAAGCCGCCGTGCCTGCTCCTTTGGGTCGCTCTCTATGCCATAAACGTACAAAGGCAAACCAAGCGGCGCCAACACCGGGCAATCCTCCAAAAAGCAGAGCAACGCGTCGCACTGCAGCGTGTGCGTCCGCGCGTATGCCGCAAACGCCAAGGCATCACCCGTAAGCAACGTTAGCTCCGCGCGAGGAGCGTAATGCGCATACTTCATGCCCGGCGAAGACACTGGTGCGTCCGCCGCCAAAGCCGCGCCGACTGCCGGGCTGATTTGCACCTCGCCCAACACGGCGCGTAGCTGCGCGGGCGTAATGCCGCCGGGGCGCAGCAAGCAGGGGACATCTCCCGCAAGGCTTACAACGGTAGATTCCACGCCAACGCAGCAATCTCCGCCATCCAGAACGGCGGCAATACGTTCATCCAGATCCGCCAGCACGTGTGCGGCACAGGTAGGGCTTGGCGAGCCGGAACGATTGGCACTCGGCGCAGCCAACGGAACGCCCGCTATTTGCAATACCCTCCGTGCCGCCGGGTGCGCGGGAACGCGCAAAGCAACGGTATCCAGCCCCGCACTCACTGCGCTTGGCACGCACGCCGACTTGGGTAAAATCATTGAAAGCGGTCCCGGCCAAAAAGCATCCGCCAAAAGCCTCGCTTGTTTTGGGAATGCGCGCACAAGCGCCGCCGCGCCCGCGACCGTCGGAATGTGCACAATCAACGGATTATCCTGCGGACGACCCTTGGCGGCAAAAACACCGGCGACAGCCGCCGCGTCCAGCGCATTGGCGGCAAGCCCGTAAACGGTCTCGGTGGGAATTGCAACGGCGGCGCCATCCCGCAGCAACGCTGCCGCACGGGCAACATCCGCCGCATTTTGCGCAGACAGCCGTTCTGTTTGCATAGACTTCCCTTCGGTAAACCAAAATTATTGAAACCCTTGCGTCTCTGCCACGACCAAGGATGGCGACAGCGGTCAAGAAGCATCTGCACCCACCGTCAACCGGCAGTAGCCCTTCTTGCCCTTACGCAGCAATATCGGCAGGGCTTGCTTTTGGATCACATGACCAATGCCGCCGGCTTTTTCATCCCCGATGAACACGCCGCCCTGCTCCACCAGGCGCCGGGCGTCACTTCTGGATTTCGCCAACCCCGCCCTGCACAGCGCGGTGACGACATCAATTTTGCCATCCGCAAAATCTTCTTCAAGCAGCGCAACGCTCGGCACGGAGCCACCTTCGCCCACACCGGCAAAAAGAACTTTCGCCGCCGCCTGCACCCGTTCAGCTTCCTCGTGCCCATGGATGAGCGCGGTAACCTCAAACGCCAGCCTTTCCTTTGCGGTATTGATTGCCGCATCCCGCAACGCCGCATATTCGGCAATCTCTTCCAACGGTAAAAAGGTCAGCATTTTCATGCAGCGAATAACGTCCGCGTCGCCCACGTTGCGCCAGTACTGATAAAAATCATAGGGACTGGTGCGTTCAGGGTTCAGCCACACCGCGCCTTTTTCCGTTTTGCCCATCTTTTTGCCTTCGCTTGTGAGCAGCAGTTTGCTGGTCATGGCGTAAACATCCTCGCCGTCACAGCGTCGGCAAAGCGCCACTCCGCCAATCATATTGCTCCATTGGTCGTCGCCACCCATTTGCAGCACAACGCCATATTCGCGCCGCAAATGCAAAAAATCATAGCTCTGCATGATCATGTAATTCATCTCGAAAAAAGTCAGCCCGCCTTTTTCGAGCCGTGCCCTGTAGCATTCGGCGGCAAGCATCCGATTCACGCTGAAATGCACGCCTGTTTCGCGCAAAAAATCAATATAATTCTTGCCCAGCAGCCAATCGGCATTGTTGACCATGGTCGCTCTGCCCTGGTCGAAATCCACCATGCGGCTCATTTGCCGCCGAAAGCAATCAATATTATGATCGATTTCCGCGCGCGTAAGCATTTTACGCATTTCCGTTTTGCCCGTCGGGTCGCCAATCATCGCGGTTGCGCCGCCAAAAAGTGCAACAGGAATATGCCCCGCTCGCTGCATATGCGCCATCACGATTGCCTGCACAAAATGCCCGATATGCAAGCTATCCGCTGTCGGATCAAAGCCAATATAAAATTTAATGGGCGCGCCGTCAAGCAGCGCCTCCATTTTATCAGGATCGGTCATCTGCGCCACCAAGCCACGAGCTTGCAGTTCTTTAAAAATACGCATGATAGCAGACTTCTTTCTGTGCATTCTACACACGTATCATAGCACAACCCGGCAAAAATGTCAACGCTCTCCCCCGTGCGTTTCACACGGAACGGAGAGCGTTGCAAATCCGCAAAAATATTAGCCGAACATCACACTGTTCACAACAGCCTCCAGATATTCCTGCTTGCCGCTGGTGGTCGCAACATCGCCTGCCTTGAGCGCATAGGTCTCAAGATCCCGGATCGTCGCTTTGCCGCTCACAATTTCCGCACCCAAGCCGCTTTCGTAGCCCGCATAGCGTTGCTGAACGAAATCCGCCAAGCGCCCGTCCTCGCGCAGCTTAACCGCCACACGCAGCCCCAGCGCAAAGCTGTCCATCCCGGCAATATAAGCCTGGAAAAGATCCTCAAAGGTATTGGACGCACGACGGGCTTTTGCGTCAAAGTTCAGACCGCCCAGCTTGAAGCCGCCAGCTTCAAGAACCTCCCACATAGCAAGAGCAGTGTCATACACGTTGGTTGGGAACTGATCTGTATCCCAACCCAGCAACGGGTCACCAATGTTCGCGTCAATCGAGCCGAAGAAGCCTTCCTCCCGCGCAACACGCAGTTCATGCTGGAAGGTATGCCCCGCCAGCGTGGCGTGGTTCGCTTCAATGTTCATGCGAAAATCATCCTGCAGACCATATTTGCGTAAAAAGCCGATTGCTGTAGCGGCATCGTAATCATACTGGTGCTTCATAGGCTCGCGGGGCTTTGGCTCAATGTAGAACAGCCCTTTGAAGCCGATGCTGCGTGCGTAATCCCGCGCCATGGTGAACAACCGCGCGATGTTTTCCTGCTCCAGCCCATAATTGGTGTTGAGCAGGGTTTCGTAGCCCTCGCGCCCACCCCAAAACACATAGCCCTCGCCGCCCAAGCGGACGGTCAGTTCCAGCGCCTTTTTCACCTGCGCCGCCGCGAAGGCGAAAACCTCCGGGGAGCAGGAGGATGCCGCGCCGTTTTGATAGCGCGGATTGCTGAAAAGATTCGCCGTGCCCCACAGCGGGCGGATGTCCGTACCCTTCTGCAAAGCCTCAAGCTTATCGGCAACCACATCCAGCCGCGCATTGGTGGCGGCGAGAGTTTCCGCTTCCGGCGCAAGGTCGCGGTCATGGAAACAATAGAAATCAATACCCAGCTTTTGCATCAGCTCAAAGCCTGCTTCGGCTTTCGCGACAGCGTAGGCGGTCGGGTCGCTCTGCCCGTAATTCTTGGCCAACGTGCCGCTGCCAAACATGTCACTGCCCTCGGCGCAAAGCGTGTGCCACCAGCTCATGGCAAAGCGCAAATGCTCCTTCATGGTTTTGCCCAGCAAAATCTCATCCGGATTGTAAAAATGAAACGCCAGTGCGCCCTTGCTCTTTGCCCCCTCGTAAGCAATTTTGGGGACGGACGGAAAAAAATCAGACATTGCAATACTCCTTCATTCTATTTCAGATTTCCAACCCAGATATCAATCGTTTTTTCATAGATTTACCGACTTTCTGTCATAATTTGCAACAGAAAACCTACCCCGCAATAACACCTTCCTCACCCACGATGGGCATGGCGGGCTGCAGCTCAAACGGCGCTTCGATTTGCACCTCACGCCCACTGTCGCTGCTCAGGCGGAAAGCGCGCATGACCTCTAAAACGTGCAGCGTTTGCTGCACTGCGGCGCGTGGCTCACGCCCGGTTTCGAGCGCCTTCGCCAAATCCGCCAGACCCAAGGCGCGGCTGTTGTTCTCATAGCAAGTGTAGGGCGTGTCGATCTTCACCCAGTCGCCGCTGCCAAAGGCAACATTGGCAGGGTTGCTTTCGCCCACCTTGATTTGAATATCGCCACTGAAGTTATTTGGGTTAGGGACGGTCATATTTCCATGCGTGCCGTAAATTTCAATACAAGGCAACCCGGGCATAGAGTACACGTCGAAGGTCATGAAAATCTGCACAATCGCGCCGCTCTTGAAACGGATAAGCCCCATTTCGTAGGTCGGGCAATCCACATCGATAATCGTACCGTGCAGCGGCTTGCTGGTGATGGTGCGGGTAGGATACTCCTGCTTTGCCATACCCATCACAGATTGCACGGGACCTAAAAGATTCACCAGCGCGGTGACATAATACGGTCCCATATCAAGCATCGGACCGCCGCCGGGAGTCTTGTAGTAAAACTCCGGATCGGGATGCCAGGTTTCGTGCCCGTGGCAGATCAGCCGCGCCATGCCGCCGATAGGTTGACCAATCACGCCCTCCTCCAACAGCTTGCGGCAGCCTTGAATGCCCGCGCCCATAAACGTATCCGGCGCGCCGCCCAGCAGCAAGCCTTTTTCCGCCGCCAATGCTGCCAACTCACGCCCCAGCTCCAGTGTGGCGGCAAGAGGCTTTTCGCTGTAAACAGGCTTGCCCGCCTCCAGCGCCGCCTTGGTTACGCCATAATGCTCGTTCGGGCGAGTGATATTGAGGACGATATCCACCTCCGGGTCGGCAAACAACTCATACATATCGTTGTAAATCTTCGGAATACCGTACTTTTCGGCGGCGCGTTCCGCTTTTTCGCGAACCAGATCGCAAACGCCTGCAATCTCCAGCTCCTTGAATTTCTTTGTGATGTTCTCCAGATAAATGCCGCTGATATCCCCCACGCCAACAAAACCGATCTTCTTAATACCCATAAAAAGATGCTCCTCCTCAGTTAATGATAAATTAAAATGCCTTCTGTAGCAAGAGTCAACGCGAACAGTCCGGTTCAATACATCTTCGCTTTGTTTCGGTAGCGATCCACCGACCAGTCTGCGGCTTTCGCGTCCGCTTTTCCCTCGGCAGCCCAAAGCATCCCGCGCCGCATCAACTCCTGCGCCGTCGGCGAGTTGTCAAACACATCGTCATGATGCCCCAGGGAGCAATAGAACACACGCCCAATGCCCCAGTACTTCGTCCAAACAACGGGCATATCAATCGGTTTGTTGGATGCGTGATAATAACTGATAAGTGGGAAACGCGTCGTTGCCAGCACTTCAATCGCCGGATCCACATGCAGGTAGTAATGCTCACTCTTCACCGGGAAATCCTCCAGACCCGCAACGATGGGGCTGGTTCCCCGGCGAAGGTTGACCGTGTATTCCACCTGGTCGCCGCCCGGATGACTTACCCACTGCCCACCGGTCATAAACTGCCACTCGGTATCGTTGCGAAAAGCGTCGCACATGCCGCCGTGGCAACCTGCGATGCCCGCCCCCTCAGCGACAGCGGTTGCAAGTGCCTTGGAAACGTTGCCCTCCATGCTGGAACCGGTCACCACAGGCACAAGCAAATCAAATTCGCCTATGCGATCCACCGGAAGATTATCCATGCCCTCGTAAATTTCACAGGTGAAGCCTTCGTTTTCCAAGATCCCCGAAAAACGCTTCGCAACCAGCTCGGGTTGATGCCCGTCCCAGCCGCCCCAGAAAATCAATGCCTGTTTGCTCAAAATATCAGCCCCATTTCTAAAAATCATAAAAATAGTACAAGCGCCCGTTCCCTGAAATATCCGGGAGCATTATAGCACGTTACGCGCGCAGATGCAAGTAAAAAAAGTGAAAAAGTGGAATTTCGCAAAAAATGGCGAATGCGCCTGTGATTCGAGAGCAAATGTTCACATGTGGGGAAACAGGGTTTGCTTGGTCTCTTCCCGCAAAATGGGGGTTGACAGGGCGCGGGATTGTATTGTAGAATAGATTTCGGAGAGAGGGGGAATGCGCAATGCCGTGCACCGCACCCAAGCCGCGCGCCTTGGTGCTGGAGAATGGACGCGTTTTTACAGGCTGCGCCTTTGGCGCGGACGTTGAAACGACAGGTGAGGTTGTTTTCACCACCAACATGACGGGGTACTTGGAAACGCTGACCGATCCCAGCTATGAAGGGCAAATTGTTACGCAGACCTTTCCCTTGATTGGAAATTACGGCGTAAACCCGGCAGATTACGAAAGCAGAAAATCCTTTGTTAAAGGCTATATTGTTAAGGAATGGTGTCAGACGCCCTCCCATTTTGCGAACCGGGGGACGCTTGACGCTTTTTTGAAGCAATGGAATATCCCCGGGCTTTGGGGGATCGACACCCGTGCGCTCACCAAGCTTATCCGCACGGCGGGCGTGTTGCGCGGGCAACTTTGTGACGACCCCGCCGCCGCGTCCGTCACCGCCCTGCAGGATTTTCAAATCACCGGCGCCGTGCCGGCCGTGACGCTGGCGGCAGCGCAGACCTATGCCGCACAGGGCGAGGTCAAGAGAAAAGTACTGCTCTGGGATTTTGGCGTGAAAGACAGCTCCATTCGCCGCTTGACCGAACGCGGTTGCGATGTGACAGTCGTCCCGGCGCATTGGACGGCAGAACAGATTGCCGCCGCCAAGCCGGACGGGATCCTGCTCTCCAACGGACCCGGCGACCCGGAGGATAACACGGGCGTGATTGCCGAAATAGCCAAATTGACCCGGACAGGCATTCCGATTTTCGGGATTTGCCTGGGGCATCAGCTGTTGGCGCTTGCCAACGGCGGCGCGGCGGAGAAGTTGAAATACGGGCACCGGGGCGGCAATCACCCGGTGCGGGATCTGCAAAGCGGGCGCACCTACATCACCAGCCAGAATCACGGCTACGCCGTGCGGTTGGATGCTTTGCCCTCCAATGCCCGCGCCCGTTGCATCAATGCCAACGACGGTACCTGCGAGGGCTTGGATTACGTGGATTTTCCCGGATTCTCGGTGCAGTTCCATCCGGAAGCCTGCGGCGGACCGAAGGACACGGAGTTTTTGTTTGACCGCTTTGTCGCGCGCATGGACGATGAACGGAAAGGGGGGCAAGCCTGATGCCGCTGCAGCCCGAAATCAAAAAGGTGTTGGTGATCGGCTCGGGACCGATCGTGATCGGTCAGGCGGCAGAATTTGATTACGCCGGCACACAGGCCTGCCGCGCTCTGCGCGAAGAGGGTCTGGAGATCGTTCTGATCAATTCCAATCCTGCCACTATCATGACGGATCAACACATGGCTGATAAGATTTACATTGAACCGCTGACGGTTGAAACCGTTAAGCGCGTGATCCGCAAGGAAGCTCCCGACAGCGTTTTGCCCACGCTCGGCGGGCAAACAGGGTTGACCCTTGCCATGCAGCTGGCGCACGAGGGCTTCCTCGCGCGGCACAACGTGCGCCTTCTCGGCGCAAAGCCTGATACGATTGACAAAGCGGAAGACCGGCAGATGTTCAAGGACACGATGATTTCCATCAACCAGCCCGTCATCCCCTCCAAGGTAGTGACGGATGTGGAGGACGCGGTACATTTCGCCGAAAGCATCGGTTACCCCGTGATTGTGCGCCCGGCGTTCACGCTGGGCGGCGCGGGCGGCGGTTTTTGCGGCGATGCGGCGGAGCTGCGGCAGATCGCCGCGGGCGGGCTGCGGCTCAGCCCGATCACGCAGGTATTGATCGAGAAAAGCGTTGCGGGCTGGAAGGAAATTGAATATGAAGTGATGCGCGACAGCGCCGGCAATGTCATTACCGTATGTTCCATGGAAAATTTCGACCCCGTGGGCGTGCATACGGGCGACAGCATCGTCGTTGCGCCAACGCTGACCTTGGCGGATAAGGAATACCAGCTGCTGCGAACCTCCGCGCTGCGCATTATCACCGCCCTGGGCGTGGAGGGCGGCTGTAACGTGCAGTTCGCCTTGCATCCGGAAACCTACGAATACGCCGTGATTGAGGTGAATCCGCGCGTGAGCCGTTCCTCCGCGCTGGCATCCAAGGCGACAGGCTACCCGATCGCAAAGGTCGCCGCCAAAATTGCCATCGGGTATACGCTCGATGAAATCCCCAACGCGGTCACCGGAAAAACCATGGCTTGCTTTGAGCCGGTGCTGGACTACATCGCCCTAAAATTCCCCAAGTGGCCCTTTGATAAATTCATTTTCGCCAGCAACAAGCTTGGGACGCAGATGAAGGCCACGGGCGAGGTCATGAGCTTGGGCGAGAGCTTTGAAAACGCCTTGATGAAAGCGGTGCGGGGAGCCGAAATTTCTCGCGACACCCTGCTGATCCCAAAATGGCGGGACGCGGAAACAGCAGTGCTGCTGCAAAAAATTGCTGAACCGACGGATGAGCGGCTTTTTCAGATTTTCGCGTTGCTTCTGCGCGGCATCGGGGCGGACGAAATCCGCGGCATCACGCAAATCGACCTGTATTTTCTTGAAAAGCTCGCGGGGCTTGCCGCTTATGAAAATGAAATCACGCGCACGCAAATGGACATGGCGCAGTATCGGCAAGGTAAGCGATTCGGCTACACGGATGCCGCGCTGCGGCGCATTTCCGGCGCGAAAACGCCGGGGACGCCCACGCCGGTTTTCCGCATGGTAGACACCTGCGCCGGGGAATTCGACGCCGCAACACCATATTTTTATTCCGCGCCGGAGGGCGAGGAGGACGAGGCGAAATACCCCGCCGGGCAGGAAAGCGGCGCAAAGCGCGTCGTCGTGCTGGGCAGCGGACCGATCCGCATCGGGCAGGGCATCGAATTCGATTACGCCAGCGTGCATTGCGTGCGTTCTCTGCAAAAGCTGGGCTACGAAGCCATTATCATTAACAATAACCCCGAAACGGTTTCCACAGATTTTGACACGGCGAATCGGCTCTACTTTGAGCCGCTGACCCCGGAGGACGTGGACGCAATCCTGAAGATCGAGCAGCCCGCGGGTGTGGTTGCGGCGTTTGGCGGGCAAACCGCTATCAAGCTGGCGAAGTTTTTGGATGAAAACAATTACCCCATCCTCGGCACGACCTTTGAGGGCATTGACCGCGCGGAGGATCGCGAGCGCTTTGACGAGCTGCTCGAAAAGGTGCAGGTGAAGCGCCCGGCGGGCGAAACGGTTATGACGGCGGAGGAAGCTGTCGCCGTCGCCAACCGCCTGGGATACCCGGTTTTGGTGCGCCCAAGCTACGTGTTGGGCGGGCAGAACATGAGCATCGCCAACAGTGATGCGGAAATATGCGAATTCATGGCGGTTATCCTTGCCGGCGGCGTGGATAATCCCGTGCTGGTAGATAAATATCTTATGGGCACGGAAATTGAAGTGGACGCCATCTGCGACGGCACGGATATTCTCATTCCCGGCATCATGGAGCACATTGAGCGCACGGGCGTGCATTCAGGGGATTCTATCGCGGTTTATCCGGCGGTGCACGTGGACGACGTGATGGTCGAAGCCATTCTCGGCGCAACCCGCCGCATTTCGCTGGAGCTGGGTATTAGGGGCATCGTGAATATCCAGTACATCATCTATCATGGCGAGCTTTACGTGATCGAGGTCAACCCGCGCGCTTCCCGCACCGTGCCGTATATCAGCAAGGTTACCGGTGTGCCCGTGGTGGAGCTTTGCACCCGCTGCATGGTCGGTGAGCGCCTGACAAGCATGGGCTATGGCGTGAACCTGTATCCTTCAGGACCCTATATGGCGGTAAAGGTGCCTGTGTTTTCGTTCGAAAAGCTTCACGGCGTGGATACGCAGCTTGGACCGGAGATGAAATCCACGGGCGAGGCGCTTGGCATCGGGCGTACCTTGGAGGAGGCGCTCTTTAAGGGCTTGGTTGCGGCCGGCTTTTCGATGAGCCGCAGCGGGGGCGTGCTGATCACCGTGCGCAAGCAGGACAAAAAGGAGATCCCGGATCTTGCAAAAAAATTCGCAAGCCTGGGCTTCCGGCTCTATGCCACGGAGGGTAATGCCGCTGTTCTGCGCGCGGCGGGCTTGGAGGTCACAGCTGTCGCCAAGATCCATGAATCGATCGAAAATACCGCGACGCTCATTGAAAGCGGCGCGGTGCAGTATGTTATTTCCACCTCGGCAAAGGGGCGTGACCCGATGCGTGACAGCGTCAAGATCCGTACGCTTTCCACGCGCTTGGGCATCCCCTGCCTAACCTCGATCGATACGGCAAATGCCCTTGCGGACAGTCTGCGCAGCCGCTACAGCGAAAGCAACACAGAGCTTGTGAACATTACCGCCATGCGGCACGAAACGCAGCAGCTGCCCTTCGTCAAAATGCAAAGCTGCGGCAACGATTACATCTATTTCGATTGCTTCCGTCAGCCCGTGGAATCCCCCGAATCCTTGGCGGTTTCGCTTTCGGACAGGCACTATGGCGTGGGCGGCGACGGCGTGATCCTGATGGAGCCTTCCGATATCGCCGACGCGCGAATGCGTATGTTCAATTTGGACGGCAGCGAAGGTTTAATGTGCGGTAACGGAATCCGCTGCGTGGCAAAGCATCTGTATGACAGCGGGCGCGTAACCCAGAAACAAATCACGATCGAAACAGCAGGCGGCGTGAACACCCTGCGTCTGCAAACGCGCGAGGGGAAGGTTTCCGCGGTTTCGGTGGATATGGGCAAGGCAATCCTGCGCCCGGCGGAAATCCCGGTTCTGCTGGAAGGCGAAAGCGTGATTGACCGCGCCGTGCAAGCAAGCGGGCAGGAATTCCGCATCACCTGCGTCTCAATGGGCAACCCGCACTGCGTGCTTTTCACCGAGGAGTTGCCCGAAGCCGTGGATGTGGAGGGGATAGGCGCGCTGCTGGAGCATTGCGCGGCGCTCTTCCCTGAACGCGCAAACATCGGCTTTGCCCACGTGGCGGATCGCCACAATATTAAACTGCGCGTTTGGGAACGCGGCAGCGGCGAAACCCTCGCCTGCGGCACGGGCGCTTGCGCGGCGGTGGTCGCGGCGGCGCTGAACGGCTATTGTCCCCGGGGCGAGGAGGTGCGCGTCCAACTCCCCGGCGGCGATCTTTACATTAACTACGGCGAGAGCGGCAGCGTTACCATGACAGGCGACGCAGTGAAGGTTTTTGCCGGCACGCTGGAGATATAGAAAAAATACTACAATTGGGTCACATTTTACACATATTCCCATCATATAATGAGAATGCGAACCGAAGCATCCCATTTGGGAGAAAGGGACTTTTCATGGTAATGCTGGAGAAGCTTAGCAGTTCAACCAATTTTTTGCTTGTCCCATACCAGTTTCTAGAAAATAAACCAGCTATCTGAACAAAAAAACGCTTGCAATCCACGAATATCTATGGTAGAATGGTGTAACCGATGAGGTAATATTCAATGAAGAAGAGAGGGTAATTCATGAAAAAAACCGTAGCCTCCATCTTGGCGCTTCTGCTGGTGCTTGCGTTGGCAATTGGCTTCTCCGCATGCGGCAAGGATGAGGGTCCCACCGAAACCGTACCCCCGCAGACTACAGCGCCGTCTGAAACCGATCCGCCGTCTGAGGAGGATCCCTTTGCCGCAACCGATCCGGCTGATACCGTAAACGGAAGCGAATTGTCTACAAGCGGTACAGATTCCACTGTCGCAGATCCCTCGACGCGGACGACTGTATCGACAGCAGCGTCCGGCGGCAAGGTTACCAGCAGCGTGACCACTGCGAGCAGCAACACCGCGAAGCCCGTCGCCAAAACGGAACAGCAAAAATGGGCGGACGGCGACCCGGTTGACCCGACCAAGTACAACAAAGCGCAGTTGATTGCTTACTTCAACGCAGTCACCCAAAAGGTGCGCGACAAGAAGCCCGCGTTCAAATTTGAGCGTCAGCTGAAGATCCAAGATGTTACCAGCACCTTGCTTGGCGGCATTGCGGATGGAATCATTAACGCCGTTGTGAAGGATCTTATGCCCGGTAACTGGGAAAGCTGGGATATGAAAAAAGGCGATGCGAACAACGGCAAATGGATGAGCGGCTCTGAAAAAACTGCCACCGCAATCAAAGCGGATACCATCAAGGACATCACCGTGAAGAAGAACGGCAGCAATTATGTTATCAGCGTGACGCTCAACGAAGCGACGAATCCCTCAAAAACCCCAAATTCCAGCGATTATTCCCGTTTGCATGAAATCGAAGATCCCGAAGGCATCATGAAGTCCATCACAGGCTCTGACGGCACAATCAAGGGTGATCACACCAAGATGATTTTGCGTTACAACAGCGGTTATTCCAACGTAACTGTTAACGCCAAGAGTCAAGTAGTTTCCATGGACGGCGGCTTTGATGTGGACGCGAAGACCATCGATAAGGCCATGGGCGTTATTGGTCTGAAGGGCGACATCAAAGCGCTGCAAACCTCCCGCGTGAAGGCTTCCGGCTTCGTCTGGTAACAAGCCGGGCGTCGCAAGCACAACGGTAGAGCAATAGCAAAACCCGCTCGGTCATATGAACCGGGCGGGTTTATTCGTGATACCGGCGGGGTACGTCCGCATCTATTTTGATGCATCCCTCAGCGCGTTTTCAATCACGGCAAGCAATTCCTCTCGTCCCTGCCCTTTGGGGCTGGAAAACGGCACAACCGCCGCCGCGCTTTTGAGCGCAGGGTTCTGCGTGAATTCCGCAAGGCGTTTGGCAAGCTCCGTTTTGTTCAGCTTGTCACATTTTGTTAAAGCAATGACAAACGGGATTTTGCGCTCACATAGCAGCGCAAGCATCGTGCTGTCGTCTTTGCTGGGCGCGTGGCGTATATCCAGCAGCTGCACCAGCAACGCAATGCGGCGGTCGCCGCGAAAGTAGCCCTCCATTAAATCAGCGAAACGCGCAAATTCAGCGGCACTGCGCTTGGCATAGCCATAACCCGGAAGATCAACCAAGCGCACATTCCCGGCGCGATAAAAGTTGACTGTAACGGTTTTGCCGGGCATGGAGCTGGTTCGTGCCAGCGCCTTGCGCCGCAGCAAGCAATTGATCAAGCTGGATTTCCCGACATTAGAGCGCCCGCAAAACGCGATCTCCGGCAAATCCGAAGGCGGCAGCTGCGCTGCTGTGCCAAACGCTGCCTCAAAGGCAAACAGGTTCGTATTCATACCTGCGTGCCCGCCCTTTGCGTCGGCAAAAGCGCATAATTTGATAACTCAGAGAGCTGCGTTACCCCATGGAAACGCACTGCGGATTTCACTGCCTCGTCTACCTTTTCGAGATCCGGCAGATTTTCTTCCGGGATCAAAACGCTGCGCACGCCGGAACGATAAGCAGCCATCGCTTTTTCGCGCAGCCCGCCGATGGGCAGCACGCGTCCGGTGAGCGTGATCTCGCCCGTCATTGCCAAATCCGGATTCACTTTTTGTCCGCGCAAGGCCGAAAGCAGCGCAGTGTAAATCGTCACACCCGCCGAAGGACCGTCCTTTGGCACGGCTCCTTCTGGCACATGGATGTGAATGTCGTTTTCCTTGTGGAACTCCGGCATGATTTCCAGTGCTTTGGCATGATATCGCAAATAACTCACCGCCGCCTCGGCGCTTTCCTTCATCACGCTGCCCAAGCAGCCGGTGAGCTTGAGCTGCCCTGTGCCGGGCATCACAAGCGCCTCAATCGGCATGATTTCCCCGCCCACAGCGGTCCAGGCAAGCCCGTTTGCCACGCCGGCGCGCGGCTCGCGGTTGCGGTGGTCATCTTTGTAACGCCGCGCACCCAGCATTTCCTCCAAATCCGCTGCCTTAAGGCTGCGTCTGTACTCCGGATCCTCCGCCACGCGCAGCGCACACTTGCGGCAAAGCGCGGCAATCCGCTGCTCCAGGCGGCGCACCCCGGCTTCACGGGTGTAGCCCTCGATCAGCAGGCGCAGGCAGGTGTCCTGCAAACGCAGCTGGTTCTTGTGCAAGCCATGCCTCTTCAGCTGCTTAGGCAGCAAATGCATCTTGGCAATGTGGTATTTTTCTTCCGCCGTGTAACTTGGCAATTCGATAACCTCCATGCGGTCAAGCAGCGGCGCGGGGATGGCATAGCGGTCGTTTGCCGTAGTGATAAACAGCACTTGACTTAAGTCAAAGGGCAACTCCAAATAATGATCGCGGAAGGTCGCGTTCTGCTCACCGTCCATGACCTCCAGCAGCGCGGAGGATGGATCTCCCCGCAGATCATTGCAAAGCTTATCGATTTCATCCAGCAGCAGCACGGGGTTGCGGCTGCCCGCCAGACTCAGCGCGTTCAGAATACGCCCCGGCATAGCGCCGACATAGGTCTTGCGATGTCCTCGAATTTCCGCCTCATCGCGGATGCCACCCAAGGAAATGCGGGCGAATTTTCGCCCCATCGCGTCGGCAACACTGCGGGCAACGGAGGTTTTTCCCACGCCCGGCGGTCCAACAAGGCACAGGATCTGCCCCGCCATGCCCGGTGTCAGCTTGCGTACCGCCAGCAGCTCCACAATGCGGTCCTTCACCTCCCGCAGACCGTAATGATCCTTTTCCAGTTTCTTGCGCGCCGTGTCCAGTTGCAGGCGATCCTTGCTCAGTTTGTTCCACGGCAATGCCAGCGCGGTTTCAAGATACGTGCTGAGCATGCTGCTTTCCGGCGATTGCGCGGACATGCGCTCAAGGCGGGCGATTTCTTTCAGGAGCTTTTCTTCAATCTCTGTATCCAGCTTGAGCTTCACCAATTGCGTGCGGTAGTCAGACGCATCCTCCTGCGCGGAATCACCGTCCCCTAGCTCCGCCGAAATGGCGCGGCGCTGCTCACGCAAAAAATTCTCTCGCTGGCTCTGATCCATCTGGTGCCGCACCTGCTCATGGATATTTGCCTCAACCTCTTGCAGCTGATTTTCCCGCGCTAAGATTACGCACAGAACCTGTAACCGCTCCAACGGGTCATTTTCCTCCAGCACCAGCTGCTTATCCTCATAAGGCAGCGGCAAGGTATCGGCAATGTAGTTTGCTAGCCTGCCCGCATTGCGTCCCGAAAGCACTGTCAACGGGATATCCGGCGGCATTTGCAAAAAGCGGGCGCACAAATCAAAGAGCTGCTTTGCCTGCCGCAGCAGAGCCTTTTCTTTCATACGTTCATTTTCGGGCACCGTAAGCTCCGCCTTCGGCGCAACCTGCGCGCGCATGTAAGGCTTTTCCTGCATAATTTCGCGCAGCTGTGCGCGGCATTGCCCCTCAATGAACACGCGCGCTTCGCCGCCCGCGCCCTTGAGCACCTGCCGCACGGTGGCAATCACGCCCGTGCCGTGCAGCTGTTCCAGCGTCGGCGATTCGCTAAGCATATCCTTTTGCGCAACGAGTACGATTTCCTGCTGTTCCCGCATGGCTGCCTTGAGCGCCTGCATAGAGCTGTGACGCGTGATCTCAAAATGCACACGCGAATCCGGAAATACAATCAAACCGCGCATGGGCACCAGCGGCAAATCCCGCAGCGGCGTATAATCTTTAATGACCATAATTCTTTGCTTTTCCCTCTTTCTTGCATTGCACCCAACGGAATCAATACGCCCGGAAGCTCTCCAGCGTTGCAAAGCCACGCGCTTCTTCAATAACCAGCTTCAGGCGTTGCATGCGTCGCTCCGAAAAACGGATCAGCCGCTTATGCCCCACGACGGTGAATTTCTCCAGCCGTTCCCATTTCGGCTCGCCCCGCCCCGTCAGATTCGCATCCCACCATAGACTGCATTTTTCGATCTGCTGCCCGCTTTCAATGTGCTCCTGCAGCGCAACTTTGTTGATATCAAAATCCTCGCCCAAGTCCAGCACCAGTTCCACCGGCGCCCCGAACGCGCCGGAATGCCAATAATGCGCAGGGTTGGCATCCAGCGCCATTTGCGCGCTATGCCGCGCATCCCGGCTTTGCGTGGCGGAAAGCGTGCCGCCCTCGGCCAGATTCTCTTTAAAATCGATCTTCAGTTGCGCACCCAACGAAAGTAGCGTATCTTTATCCCGCTCATGGATTTTCCCTTCCGGTGTTGGCGGGATATTCAGCAACATTGCGGCGTTCGCACCCACGCTTTTATAATAGATTTCACGGAGCTTCGCCAGTGGCTTAATGGCATAATCCTCTTTTTCGTGATAGAACCAGCCCGGCCGAATGCTCACATCCACCTCTGCGGGATACCAGATGAGCCGACCTGCTTTGCGGATCGCCTTGCGGCTGCCCAAATCCGGCTCCGCCGCATCAATTTTCGGCGGCTTGCCGCCCTCTTTCTGACTCGCCGCCGCAACGCGCTCCGCTTCGCTGTGATACCAAGGCACAACGCTCCATTCACTGCTGCGGCAAACGCCTGCTTCGTTGCCGCACCAACGCACATCCGGTCCGCAAACAGAAATCACGGCATTCGGCTGCAGCTCGCGAATCAACGCAACATAGCGTTCCATATCATATATCTGCTTGCGCCCGTTCTTCCCCTCACCGCAAGCGCCGTCCAGCCAGACGCAAAACAACTCGCCGTAGTTCGTCAGCAGCTCCCGCAGCTGACACAGGTAAAAATCATCATATGCTTTGCCCGTGCCATAACTCGGCGCATGCATATCCCAAGGGGAGAGATACAATCCGAAAGCAAGCCCCGCTGCGCGCGCGGCGTCAGCAGCCTCGCGCACTACATCACCTCTGCCTTCGCGCCACGGGCTGGAAGCCACCGAATGCTCTGTGGTTTTCGTCGGCCAAAGGCAAAAGCCATCATGGTGCTTTGCGGTTAGGAGCATCCCGCGCATCCCGGCGGCACGAATGATCTTTGCCCACTGTAAACAATCCAAAGCCTGGGGCTGAAACAATGCCGGGTCTTCCCGCCCGGTTCCCCATTCGGAATTGGTGAAGGTATTCATTCCAAAATGTAAAAAGGCATAAAATTCCAGCCTCTGCCAAGCCAACTGCCGGGCGGAAGGCACAACTGCCGCCGCCGCCCGGGTTTGCGCGTCAAGCTTTTTCGCCATCGTATGTCTCCCGTCATGATGTGTCTGCTTCAACGGGATACATCATATCACATCCGCCGCAAAATGTAAAGCGCATAAAAATCCCGGTTCTACGCCAATGACCGTAATGGATTCGGGCAGGCGAGCCGGAGCTTGCCGGCGAGAAGGTCAAGCTCTTAACTTTCCGCAGTCCGCAGCGTTTCCAACAATACCTGCGCGTAAACCCGCGCCAGAAAGTCGTTGGGATGGTTGCTATTATTGGCACTGCAATCCTCAAAGCGTTTGCGGGACAGAATATCTTGATGCACGCTCGTCATATCCGCCACAGCAACGCCCTGTTGCGCTAAGCGCAGCAGTTGGGGACGGTAGATCTCGTGCCGACCTGTTGCCATCGTAGACAGCGGGTTCGGCAGTGTCGTGGCGACCAGAACAAATTCGCAGTTCGGGTTTTGTGCCCGTACACGCGCCATGATCTTCAGGGTGTTCAAAATGTATCGGATTGTTTTTATGCCGCCGGAGCCGTCATTCATGCCAAAGGCGATCACAGCAAGGTCGGGGTATTGATTGGCTGCCAGATCCGCAGCGTTTTCCGCGCCCCAGCCGGACGCAGCGTTACCCACGGATGTGTTAATGACCGTCACGTCGCTGTCATAGTTATCTTGCAAATCATCCGCAAAAAGCTCATACCAGGCGGGCGTGTTGGGTTCTACGCCGCACCAGCCGCTGCTCTGCGCACCTACGGCAATGCTATCGCCATATACCAGCACACGCAACGGTGCACCTGTTTCTAGCTTGGCAAGAGTTTTTGGCAGTTGACCACCCTGTCGCGGAGGAATCTTCCCGGTATAAGCGTCGCTGTGTTGATATGTCACAGAAAGCTGCCGGCTGTGAAACAGCGAACCGCCCTCAATCCAAAGCCAAGGTACATTGCTTGTTTTTCCGGGAAGCAACAAGCTGCCCGGCGGCGACTCAAATTCCTGCGCGGGATAGAGCGTGTTCCATGGCACCCGGGGAATTGTGCCGCCCAAAACGCGCAGTCTTCCGTCCACAAGGGCATAGTCCACACCCTGTATATATTCACGCCGCAAATCGCTGCTGCGCACGGATAGGATTTTGTCAGCAGCATAAAGCAGTGGGATGTCTTGCACGGAGCCGTCAGGCTGCTCTAGGGGCATGACAGACTCCTGATAGACTACGCCGCCCTCCCAAATGGGCTTCAAATAAGCCTCGCGCACATAACGATCCAAGGGGTAGGCCGGTTCCTCCGCAACGGGCGTGGCAGGCTGACGATATTCCAGGCACGGGTTGCAGAAAATGCTTTCCCACAGTAGCTCGCAAAAAGATCTAGCATAACAAAGCCAGTTGACGGGGGGCAATTGCTGCACCGGCACACCAAATTTGACATGATCAATGAATGCTTTCGCAAGATTGGTTAGTGCATAGGGCTTGTTTTCAGGCAAATGCGTTGCCGGGGCGGAGGGATACCACGACTCGCAAATATAGACATTCGGCTTTCCGCCGTTTTTTTCATAGGCTTCGATGAATTGCAGCGACGCATTGTAGAAGTTTTTGCTTTTGTCGCCCCTCGTATTTTCCACTTCGGAATTAAAAACGATCCCGGTGGTGTATCCCCGTGCGGTCGCTTCGGTCTCAAATTCCAGGCAGCGCTTCAGCGCGTCAATGTCCTTGACGGCGTTGCGATAATTGTACGGTGAATCAAGAACGAAACCCAGCAGCGGCACGCGAGCGGTCTTCGCGGCGGCGTCCAGAGCCAGCAGATCTGCATATGCGTCGCCATAGCCGGAACCGTCGAAGGTGATTGCCCGTGCGCCCTTCCAACCATGATTGGGAAAGTTGAACAAGTAGTTGAATTTCACGTCGTGTGCCACATCGGCATAGTATTCCTGATAAATTTGCATGAGATGCACGATTTCAGAAATTGCCTGCGCTTGAGACATCACAGGGCATTGGGGGCTGGGAGTTTTGCCCGTGGCGGCAGCCTGGTTGCCCGTTGCGCGGGAAATTGTGCCGTCGAAGTTGATATAATCCACGTAAACGCCCTGCGCTTTCATGCGCGGCATGGCACTGCCGAGAGCCTCCTGCTCGAACCAGTAATAGGTCTCCTCGCGGGATCCCTTCGCGCCTGCGCCCTGATAGCTCAAAATGCCGCCTACCTCAAAGGCGATTTGCAGTCTGCCCTTGCCCTGCGCGGCGCGCTTCGAGTTGACAGCCTTGACCATATCGCAAAATTTCACCACGACTTCATCCGACATCGCGGCTCCGGTGGTGACGGCGAAAAACGAAATTACATCAATGTTCTGCGCGACATAGTTCCAATTTTTAGTATCGGTCAAAAATTCGACAAAATCGTTGTACGCAGCCTGGTCGTTGATGGTGATTTTATCATCGGCCAAAAAACGTAGCCATGGATGTAGCGTGTGTATCCACACCTGCGCATCAAGGCGCACCGAAATTTCCCGGCTGCACCGGGTTTGCGCTGTGTCGTTGAAGGTCACGGTCAGGGAGCTTGCGCCCAGTGGCTGGGTGAAGAGAAATTCTTTTTTTACGGTTAATTTATCCTCGGAAATTGTATAGTCTTCGCCGCGTGCCAGCGCTTTTTCACCATAATGAATGGCAGTTATTTCCGTTGCGTTACTCCAGTGAATCGCAAAAGTGATGTTGGAACGTGCGTTTTTGTCGAATTCGCCGGAAGCCTGACCAAGCGAGGGCACGCTTTGTGGGATCGCCAAAGGCGCAGTCGTGCCAATCCCGCACAAAAGCGCCAACGTTAGCAGCGCGCTGAAAAATCGTTTGCGAAAATTCATCTTGATGACCTCCTGCTTGGCAGATGATGTGCTGCCGTCGCTTTTTTACCGTACACCATGGTTCCGGCACACCCTAATCAAAAAAACGCTCTAAATTGGCGCGACCAATGTGCAACGCCTGCTCGCAGGCTTCCATGCCCTCGAACTCAATGCTGACAAAATCATCGTAACCGGAACGCTTGAGAACTTGCATACATTGCCGCACGGGCACCTCGCCATGACCGATGATCGCCCCGCGCAAATAATTACCGCCCCGGGAGTTGAACCAACCCTCTCCGGGGTTTTCCGCTGCGCCGCTCTTGCGATGAAAATCCTTTGCGTGCACATGCTTTGCCATTGCCGCAACATTGCCGACCGCAACGGCGGCGTCTTCATCCGCGCAAAGGAAATTGCCGATATCCACGAGCGCGCCAAAATTCGGGTGCGCAACCGCGCCGACCAAGGCTGCGAGGCGGGTGCTGTCCTGGCAGAAATAACCGTGGTTTTCGACCATCGTTGCAATGCCCTTGGCGGCGGCATATTCCGTAACCATGCGGCAGCCCCGTGCCAAAATCGGCAGAGCTTCGCGGAAGCCGGAATATTTTGCCCGCGCGGTGGGGAAGCCGTTGGTCGCGTCGTGGCGCAGCTTTTTCGCGCCCAGCGCCGCCGCAATATCTACCTGCGCAAAAAGCCGTTCCGCTTCGGCTTCTACGGAATCCGCCTTCAAAAAATCCGCGCAAACGGCGTAGCAGACGATCGGCAAGCTCTGCTTCTCGCTTTCGTCCCGCAATTGCGCCGGATCCTTCGGTAGATTAAAATCTGTATATTCGATGGCGGCAAAACCAATTTCCTTTGCCAAACGGATCAAATTCGCAGGCTGAACCATGCCGCTGTCCAGTAACTGCGAAAAGCTATAGCTGCTCACGCTGACTTTCATACCGCCACGCTCCTATTTCTTTGTAACTGTTGCGCCGCCGATACCGCTCGGGTATTCCCCGATGGCATAAAACGACGGCGCGCCTTTGCAGATCGCCTGGTCAAACACCGCAACTACGCCGCCAAAATCCCCCGTGCAATAGACCTTGCTGTTGTTCACCACAGAAAACGCTGGGAGATTGACATGCCTGCAGGGGATCACCACGTGCTTGGGGCGAAAGAAAGCATTATACCATACGGTATTTGAGCCATCATAGCCGTGATGCCCCGCCTTGAGCAAATCAATCGCGCCAATGGCTGTGGAAACGGTCTCTTCATCGCCGCTGTTATTGTTTATGTCCCCCGCCAAGAAAACTCTGCGCTGCCCCATCGTAACCAGCACGCCGAGGGAATTGTCGTTTTCATCACTGCTGTTGGGGAATTCCGCGCCGTTATAAATGGTAATTTGCATGTTTCCTAAAGGGAACGCAAGCCCTTTCAACTCCTGCACCACCGGGATTCCCCGCGCGGCAGCGGCGTCGAGCAGTTCTGTGTAAACGATTTCATTATCCCAGCCCTGCTCATAATCGGCCTTGTTTTCCGCGTGGTAACGCTTGAGGTAAACACGATCCACCGTGATTTCAGGATCCAGCAGCAGAGTGTCAAAGCCGCCGATATGATCCGAGTGCGCGTGGGTGCCAAGCACAAAATCCAGACGACCGCCCGCGACACGCTTTACATAATCCGCAACATAAAGCTCCGTGCCGTCGTTTTTATAGCTGTCCTTGGGGTCGGCACTGTCTTCCGCCGCGTCAATGAGGGCGAAGTGCCCGTCGCTTTCCAGCAAAATCGCGTCCGCCGAGCCAACGTTCAAAAAATGAAGCTTATCGCCCGCAGGCACCGGCTCATATGCGGCAAGCTTCATGACATTCGGGTCGCCGCCAGTCTTTACCACCCGGAGCAGTGTGCCGAACATGCCGCCGCTGAGCAGCGTGGAGATCACTAGCCAAAACGCAAGCATGAGGTGTGTAACGACTTTTTCCATAGCGGCTAGATCCTTTCATTTAAGAAGCGCACGGCGTGGGCAATGTCGCTGTAGGGATCCTCGCCCGCCTCGCGTTCAATCGTTAAGAAGCCTTTGTAGCCAATTTCACGCAGCGCCGCCAAATACGCATCCCAATCCACCTGCCCCTGCCCCAGCGGCAATTCCTCAAAGGACGGCGACGTCACAATCTCGCTTTCCACCATGCCATAAACCTGCTCCGGATCGCGGTAATAATTGCGCCGCCCATCCTTGGCGTGGGTGTGCACGATATAATTGCGCAGCAGGCGCACGGCGTTTGCGGGGTCGTCACCCGTAACCATCACGAAGTTTGCGGGATCCAGATTCACAGCGACGCCGCGCGAGCCAAGTGAATCCAAAAACACCTTGAGCGTCGCCGCTGTTTCGGGTCCGGTTTCAATGGCGAAATGCGCTTGCAGCGAATCCGCATACTGTGCCAGCGCGCCGCAGGTCTCCTGCAAGATCGCGTAGCGCGGGTGCGCCGTATCCGTCGGCACAACGCCAATGTGCGTGGTCACCACATCGGTTTCCAAATCCTTGGCCAGCTCGAGAATCCGCTTCGAGCGTTCAATTTTTTTGGCGTTTTTTGCAGGCTTCGTGAAGCCGCCGTCGCCCAAATCGCCGCATAGCGCGGAAACGACCAACCCGTGGCTTTTGATTTGATCAAGCAACTCCCTGCGCTGCGCCGTGCCAAGGTTCTCCGGCGACATATCGCCGTGTGTGGAATAAATCTGGATGCCCTTCACGCCCACGCTTTGCGCCAAGCCCAGCGCCTGCGGCAGCGGCGCGCGGAAGCCGTCGATCAAAACGCCCAATGTAAACTGCGCCATGCGAAATCCTCCTAATAGTCTTATTCGCTATATTTTAGCATTTTGCGCTTTTGCAGTCAAGCAAAAATCTTGCGGCAAAGTATATTTACGATTAATACATAAAAAACACAAAATTCACTTGCTTTCTATGTATTATAATGCTACAATGAGGATGAGGAACCCGATGCCGCGCGGTGCGTCTGATTTACGCGATCGTGACCGCGCTTTGCGGTGTGTCGCGAATGCCACGCAAACCGGACTCCAACACGGCAAATTTTGCAAAAGGAGGAAACAGGATGAAGGCAATTCTCGCATTTTTCATGGCGATCCTGACAGCGATTTTGAGTCTTTTCGGTCTTGGCGGTGTGATTGGCGGCGGCATTGGCGATGGAAGTCTGCCAACGCAGGTTCCGGGCATTACCAACGGCGAATGGCTTAAGCTCGTTACCGAAACATTCAACCTTGCGGATCAAGACTACACGGAAGCACCTTATTTCGGAACGATAACAGCTGCGGATCCCTACTTCCCGTATGTGCAGATCAGCTGCGACTGGGGCATTGTTCTGACGACAGACAGCTTCAAGACGGGCGATAAGCTGCAAAACTCCTTCATGGCAGTGACCTTGGTTCGCGCCGCGAAGCTGGGCTTGACCGAAGGCACGTCCCTTGCGGGACTGGGCGATCTCGCCAACGCCGAAGAAATCGCCGCCGCCATTGCCAACGGGTTGATTGCGCTTCAGAACGGGAAGTTCAAGGAAGCGACCGTCAGCCTTGAGGACGCGACTGCGGCCGCAAAAGAAGCGTTTGATCTGCTGATGAACAAAAAGCACAAAGCGACTTCCTTGGATGTCACACTGAAGGAGGCGACCGCCGATCTCAGCGCACAGGGGCTGTTCGACGATGAAATCCCGACGACGGACACCGAGCTGAAGGCGACAGATGTGTTTGAAGAGGTAGCGTTTGAGGGCGATTTTGCCCCGGATCTCCGTGCTTCAGCCATCACAGACGCCAAAGGCGCCGTGCTCAACGACGGCGTTGCGGGCGACCCCAACAGCGCTTCGGTGCAGGCCATTCAGGGCTTGGGCGATTTCAGCCTTGCCGACCTCAAGAACTTTGATCTCAAGGCATTGCTTGCCAAGGTCGATTGGAAATCCCTGCTCAAAAAAATCAATTTCAGCTTTGATATTCCCTTGGGCAGCCAACAGGTTTCCGTCAATATGGCGGTTGTGGATGATGGCTTTCGCGCCAGCCTGAGCGGCTTTCTTTTTGACGGCATCAGCCTTTCAAAGAGCTATGAGCTGACCAATTTCGTGCTGAGCACGGATATGGACGCGAACCTGCTTGCCGGCAACATCCGCAACACCTACGTTCGTTTGGGCTATGATATGGTCGAAAAGACCGCGATCAGCGGCGGCTACGCCGGCTCACTCTCGGATATCGAACCCGGCGAGGGCGAAGCTCCCGCGGATGTTATGGAACGCCTGAAGGCGGGTCTGATTGACATGGTAAAGGGCACCGGCGGCACAGTCAACCTCTTCACTGCGGTTGTTCCGATCCCGAACCTGCCGGCGATGACCGTAACCATCACCTTCTCGCTCACCATCACCGTGGATGGGCAAATCAGCATCACCGTAACATCAAATGAGCTGAAAGGCTTTGAGATCGTCAATGGTCGCGCGCACTTCCTGAATCAATCCACTGTTACGTCGGAGAATTATTATATTAACGCCAATGCCGAAGCAAAGGCCAACGTCAGTGTTGATCTGAGCTTGCTGGGCTTCTGCCTAGTTGATGTCGGCGTGAGTGCGGGTATCGGTGCAACCGCTTATGTTGACCTGCAATGGGCCAATGCAAACGGCATCGCAACCTACAAAATCGATAATCTTCCGGCAGGGCTTGTGATTGACACCAAGATCCCCAGCAGCTATGATGGCATGACCTACACTGGCGAGGTCTATGTGTATTGGATTCTGGAGATCTATTACGGCAGAAAATCGAAGATCCTCAGCCTCATTCCATCCCAATACCGCGAATTCAAGATTTTGGGAAAATCAGGCTCGATTGCCGGCGATTCCGCTTCGTTGATTTATCATGGAACCTTCAACCAAGACGGAGCGGAAAATCGCGTGTTTGGCAAAGTCGTCTGACGATCTTCAAATCGCGACAGAATTTCGGTTCCTCAACATTGCATATGCAAGAGCCGGCATCGCTGCGAAGCGATGCCGGTAATTTTCGGTGCTGCAAACCGTTAAGTGACGACCGTTGCGTTCGCCAGCCATTCCATCGCTTTTTCGCAATCCAAATACTGCGCGGCTGTTTCTTCGCGCAGCAGCTTTTCCGGCAGAAAGGCGTCGAACTTGCCGCGCGGGCGCAGCTTTTGCGGTTCAAATTCCAGTTCCGCTGAACAGATACCCGTTGCCTGAATTGCTCGCAGAGTGTGTCGCAGTTCTGCGGGCTTTTTATGTCCGCAATCCAAATACACCGGGTTAAAACCGCCGGGCAGGATTTCCGCCGTGACGCCTTGCTTTTTCAGCGCGAGACAAAGCGCCTGCAGCGCCGGTGTGCCCAGCCACGGGAAGAGCTTTGTACTGCGATCGCCGCCCAAATCCGCGCCGAATTCATGCCCGCTTTCAAAGATGGCTTGCGTCGCCAAACCATACCGCGCCGCGATGCCGCGCATTTGCGCCAGCGCTTGCGCGCTGTGCGGATTCAGGTAAGCGTATACGGCGTCCTCCGCCAATACGCGGCGCATACGCTCCAAAAGATGCGCGTGCAGGTTGCCCGTGCAAAAGGATTTCCACTTTGTTTCCGCTGTGCGGCGCGAGGGCAGGACGGTGATGATCTTCTTTTCTTCATCACAGCGTAAAACAGCCCAGCATTTACCGCCCAGCACCAGTCGTTCCCCCGGGAGTGTCGTTTCCGTTACGGTGCCGATGGTGTCGCCCTTGTGACGCACCTGAAATTCATCCGGGACGCGAAAGACGGAAAGAAAATCATAGCTGCTCACCGGGAGATCTGCCGCGGCGCCAAGCATCAGCCCGCCCGCGTCGCCTTTTTGCAGCAGCTTGAGGTGCATAAGGTGCTGCAGCAGCGTGCGATATTCCTCTTGTGTAACAGCGGAAAAAGCGGGCAGGGTGAGGATTTCCTGCGCCAGCCTTGCCGCCGCAATTTCGCCTGCCGCAGCTGTGACGCACATGGTTTGGTGAAAACACAGGCTGAAGGGCTTGGTATGCGCCGCGATTGGTTCCACCCATTTTTCTTCCAGATACAATTGAATGATGGCAATGCACTTAATAAAATCCCAGTCAATGCGTGTGAGTGGTTCTGCGGGGTCGCTTTCGAGCTCGCTTTGCAGCAAAAAGAGCAGCTCTGCCGGCTGCCCCTTCCGACCGCAGCGTCCAATGCGCTGCGTGAAGCTCGAGGCGCTGAGCGGCGACAGACCGAACTGCACTACGCGATCCATGTCGCCAATATCCAGCCCCAGCTCCAGCGTGACAGTGGCGGCGGTGACGAGGGGCTGCTCGCTGCGCTTGATCTCGCGCTCCGTTTCCTCCCGCAAAGCCGTGGCGAGGCTGCCGTGGTGCACACGGTAAACGTCCGGGGTTTTATGTCGCGCCGCAATTCGTTTGAGGTTGGCGCAGGCAAGCTCCGCCGCTACGCGTTCAATGGTGAAGACGATAGTTTTTTTACCCAGTGTTTGTTCATATAAAAGCTTCCATTTTCCGTTTTCTTCGGCGGCGGTGTAATCCAGCCGGAGCAGCAGGCGGCGCTTTTGCTCCGGCGGCGAGGGGTGCAGGCATTGCCGACCTGTTCCGGCGCTGAGCCAGGCACAGGCGGCGCCGGTGTCGCCTAAGGTTGCGGAAAGTCCGATGCGCCGCGGCGCACAGCCTGCGGTGCGCTCCAGCCGTTCCAACAGGCATTGCAGCTGGATGCCGCGCTCATTGGCCATAAAATGGTGCACCTCATCCACAACCACGAAGCGCAGGTCACCAAAGAGAGCGGGTATATCATGCGCTCGCCGCGTGAGAAGACCTTCAAGGGATTCCGGCGTGATTTGCAGAACGCCCTCCGGGTTGCGCAGCAGCCGCGCCTTGCCGCTTGCCGAAGCGTCGCCGTGCCACTTGGTCACGGGAATGCCGCCTTCTTCAAGCAGACCCTGCAGCCGCACGAACTGATCGTTGATCAACGCCTTGAGCGGGCTGACATATAATATGCCCACGCTGCTCGCCGGGTTTTCATTCAGCAAGGTAAGCGCGGGCAAAAAGGCGGCCTCCGTTTTGCCTGAAGCCGTCCCCGTGGAGAGCAACACATGCGCCTGCGAAGAAAAAAGAGCTTCTCCGGCGGCGATTTGCACGGGGCGCAGCGCCTGCCATCCCGCGCGATAGATGTAATCCTGTATCCACGGAGCAAGGCGGTCATAAATCTCCAACGGTAACGTCACCCACCTTCCCACTTGGACATATACTAAAGATGTGGGGCGCCCCACACCGATCGCGAAAGGAGAAATGTGCAATGTGTTGCGATGTTCCGGGCAATAGCTGCCCGTCAAATCGTTGCTGCTGCGGTGGCGGGCTGGATCTTTGCGCCGGCATGAACAGCCTTGTCAACGGCTTCAGCAATGGCTTGAATTCTTTGCTCAACGGTGTTTGCGGCGGCATGAATTCTTTGCTGAATTCCGGTTGCAATCCCGGCTGCAAGCCTGCGTGTAAGCCTGTCTGCGAATGCAAAACGACCTGCGAGTGCAAATGCAAGCCTTGCTGCTAAAGGCTGTTGCGCGCGTGTAAATATTCGGAACAAACGTGCCTTGCGGTTTATGCGTGCCGCAGGGCGCGTTTTTATTCCATATTGCCCAGCAGCCAATCCACGCTCACTTCCAACGCTTTTGCGATGCATTTCAGCTCGATATCCGTCACAAAGCGGTTCTGCCCTTCGAGCTTTGAAAGCCCGGAGGCGTTTAAATCAATGCCCTGGATCTGCAGAAGCGTCAGCAAATCCTTTTGCTTTATGTGCAATTCCCTGCGCCGCTGCCCCACCCTTTCTCCAACCAAATTCCTGTCACCAAGAGCCTGCTGCCTTGTGCGCACAAGAACTCCTCCTCCCACAGCACGTTATGCAAAAATGTTGATGATTTTCCCCACAGGTATCTTACCAAATTTTGTGGCGTTTTGCAAGATGGTGGCGAAATATTTTTTTTGAGCCGCGGTCACAGGGCTTTGGCGCAGGCTATCCGCATAAAATACCCAAAACCGGGCGGAGTGCTTTCTCCGCCCGGTTCCCTTCACTCTGTAGCGCTAAACCTTGTTCAACTGCACCTGCGGGTGCTGCTGTGCCTGCGCCTGTGGGAGCATGGTTTCACTGTATTCTACGCCCAGACCGTAAGCGCCGCTGTGTTCTTTGATAATTCCCATGACCTTCTGGTAGCTGTCTTGGTTTGCCCAATCGCGCTGCCATTCAAGCATAACCTGCTGCCAGGTAACGGGGATGACACCTGCCTGCACCATACGCATTACCGCCATATCGTGCGCTTCCTTTGTCGCGCCGCCGCAGGCGTCGGTGACCACATAAACCTCGAAGCCATCCTCACGCATACTCAGCGCGGGGAAGCACACGCAAGCCTCCGTCCACAAGCCGGCAAGCAGGAGTTTTCGTTTGCCTGTACCGACGACGGCCGTTTTGAGGTTTTGATCTTCCCAGCAGTTGATGCACGTGCGGTCTATCGGGACGGATTGCGGATATACGCCTTGCAGCTTTTGCGCCATATAGCCCGAGAACTGCTGCGCCTCCACAGTCGTCAGGATGCACGGAGCCTGGAACGCCTGCGCCGCCTTTGCGAGGGCGGTGACGTTGTTTAAAACGCAGCTGCGGTTATGGCTTTCCACGCCAAAATACATTTGCGGCTGGTGATCAATCACCACAACCGCTGATTGCGTTGGGTCAAGCAGCGATTTTTGATAATCGCGCATAGCTTTCACACTCCTCTGTTGTTTTGGGTTCCTGCTTAGCATCCCCTGTGTTGCGGCAAAGATGCATGGGGATTTTTAGCAGTCCAGACAGATGCAATCCGCTGTGTATTTTCTTGCAAAATCGCACTGGTTTTTTGGTATTTTTAACGAATTTTTTGGCACGATGAAGTTTTTTCGCGCTACAGCTTGCATTTTTTCAGCCTTTGTAGTATACTTATGGCAATTTGACGCAGGGGGTATGATCGCATGACGGAACGCACAAAGAACCCAACGGTTCTGGCTTGGCTCAAGGAAATGACGGATCTGGTGCAGCCGGACGCCGTTGTTTGGATTGACGGCAGCGAGACGCAGCTGGAGGCATTGCGCAAGGAAGCCTGCGCTTCCGGCGAATTACATAAGCTGAACGAGGATTTGTTGCCCGGGTGCTATTTGCACCGCACGGCGCTGAACGATGTTGCCCGCGTGGAGCACCGCACCTTCATTTGCACGCCAACCAAGGAAATGGCGGGACCGACCAACAATTGGATGGCGCCCGAAGAGGGCTACGCGTTGCTCAAGGGCATTGCCAAGGGAAGCTATAAGGGGCGCACGGCGTATATCATCCCATATAGCATGGGTCCCGTTGGCTCGCCCTTCAGCAAGGTGGGCGTGGAGCTGACCGACAGCATCTATGTCGTACTGAATATGGCGATCATGGCGCGTGTAGGGCAGGCTGTGTTCGATACGCTGGGCGACAGCGATGATTGGGTGCGTGGTCTGCACTGCCGCTGTGGTATTGAGGAAGAAAAGCGCTATATTTGCCATTTTCCGCAGGATAATACGATTATCAGCGTCAATTCCGGCTACGGCGGGAATGTGCTGCTAGGCAAAAAGTGCTTTGCGCTGCGCATTGCATCCTATCAGGGCTGGAAGGAGCAGTGGATGGCGGAGCATATGCTGATTTTGGGCATCGAAAAGCCCAATGGCGAAGTGAAATATATTTGTGCGGCGTTTCCTTCCGCCTGTGGCAAAACAAACCTCGCCATGCTTATTCCGCCGGAAAGCTATCGCAAAAAAGGCTACAAGGTCTGGTGTGTGGGCGACGACATTTCATGGATTCGCAAGGGTGCGGACGGGCGGCTTTACGCCATCAACCCGGAGAATGGCTTCTTCGGCGTCGCGCCCGGCACGAATGCCAAAAGCAATTTCAACGCGCTTGAAAGCACCAGAAAGGGCACGATCTTTACCAACGTCGTGCTTGATAAAACCGGCAACACCGTTTGGTGGGAGAGCTTGGATAAAAATCCGCCCACGGACGCGATTGATTGGAAGGGGAACCCTTGGAACGGCGCGGAAGCGACCGCTCCGGGCGCGCATCCCAACAGCCGCTTTACGGCTCCGGCGCAAAACTGCCCCTGCATCAGCCCGGAATTTGAGAACCCGCAGGGCGTTCCGATTTCGGCGTTTGTGTTTGGCGGTCGCCGCGCGAAGCTTGCGCCATTGGTGTACCAGGCGAAGAGCTGGAATCACGGTGTTTTTGTCGGTTCGAGCATGGCCAGCGAAACAACTGCCGCCGCCGCCGGCGCGGTGGGTGTCGTGCGCCGTGATCCGATGGCGATGATTCCTTTTTGCGGCTATGATATGGCGGATTACTGGCAGCACTGGATTGACATGGGCGCTTCCGTGGATGCCGATAAGGCTCCGAAGGTGTTCCATGTGAATTGGTTCCGGAAGGACGACGAGGGAAGCTTCATGTGGCCGGGCTTTGGCGATAACCTCCGTGTGTTGGATTGGATAATTGACCGCTGTGAAGGGAAGGCGGAAGCAGTCGAAACGCCCATCGGTTACTTGCCCAAGGCGGAGGATATTGATTTAGAGGGTATTGAAGATGAGGTAAGTGCGGATACGCTTGCGACGATCCTGGATGTGGATCCGGCGCTGTGGAGAACGGAAGCTGCGGGCATCGCGGAGTTTTACGCCAAGTTTGGCGATAAAGTCCCCGTGGAGCTGCAAGAATGCTTGGCGACCCTAAAGGCGAACGTAGGCTAAATAAGTAAACCCCGAACGCTGTTGAGGCGTTCGGGGTTTTTGTCAGGCGGGCGCTTCTTCTTTTTTTGTGTCTTTGCTCACTGGTGTTTCCTCGCAGTTTTCGGCGCCGTTTTCTGTTGGCTCGTCGAAGTATTTTTTGTTGTGTAAATAGGCTGCTGATTGCGGACGCAACAGTCCCGCCCGGTCATTCCATTTGACTGCCTCCTCCCGCTGTCCCAGGCGGTCGCAGCAAACGCACAATTGCAGGAAAGGCAGGTAGCCATAGCAATCCTCCAGCACAAACGCGCCGCTGACGTCGTTTCTTTCGCTCAGCAGTGCCGCGCGATACCAGTAGGAGGCGCGTTTGAATTGATCCCTTGCAAAATAATAATAACCTAACTCGCAGCAGATTTCCGCGCGCGGCGTATCATAGTGGAAGGATCGCAGCAGAGCCTGCAGCGCTTTTTCGGGATGCTCCAGCGCGGTTTCGCATTGCGCCAGAACCCGGCATGCCTCAATATTGTTTTCCATCCAGCCATTTCCATCTTTCAGAAATTTTTCAAAGGCGGCGATGGCGTCGGCGTAGCGGGCGGCGTAATATAACTCGCGGGCATAATAAAACTGCTCTCGCGGCGAAAAGGCGGCGCCTTTTTTCAGCAGCTTCTCAAACAGGCGCAGGTTGCGCAGAGGGTCACTTTTGCCCTTGCGGCGGTGCGTGACAGCGGCGTGGGAATGCGCAATGCGCCCGAACGGCGTGATCACCTCGTGAATCGCGCCTTCCCATTTTGCGGCAGGGCAATTGCGCACCACGCGTTCGCGAAAATAGCTGAAGGTCGGGTTGCCGTGTTCATCAAAAGCAATGTTGTATTTCATCATGATGGTATCGTTATGCGGCAGGAGGGTTTCGCAGACGGCACGGAATTTTTCCGCATCCTCCGGTTGGATAATATCATCTGCGTCCAACCACATCAGATAATCACCTGTACCCTTGGCAAACGCGAAGTTGCGCGCGGCGGCAAAATTATCAATCCATTCAAAATCATAGATGCGGTCGGTAAACTGGCTTGCGATCTCTTTGGTTTTATCGCTGCTGCCGGTGTCGACAATCACAATCTCATCGACCAAATCCTTGGCAGAGGCGAGGCAGCGCGCCAGGACCTGCTCTTCATTTTTAACGATCATGCAAAGACTGATGGTCGGCATAACAATAACCCCTTTCGGCAAATTCGTTGGCACTTTTATGCCTATGCGAAAGGGGGCGCGAAAAGAAGATGTCCGAAAGATTCTACCGTTTTTTGTCTGAGCGCGGTTGTTCTATTTTATAAAAATCGCGTAGTCGAGTATTACCTGACCTTTTTCATCCGGGGTTGTCCAACGCGGACAGTTGTAACGTTCGAAAAAGAGCTTGTAGCCGTTTGCATCATAGAAAAATTCCCAACCCTGCTTTTCCAGTTCCTCTTCGCAGCGATTGTGTTGACTGAATATGCCGTCTTTTTCGCGACCGTGAAGCCAACACACACCTACTTCGCCGGCAGGCAAATCCAATGCGGCAAAACCCTCCGGCACGGGGCTTTTCGAGGAAACAAACAGCCCGATCCAGTATTCAAAGTCTTCGTCATTCCCGTTGCAACGCATGAAACCGAGGAAACCGCTCTCCGCTGCGCCCGTCGGCTGTGGAAGCGCTTCAAGCTGCTCAAACCAATCGTTTTCAAACCATGTGTGCCAGTGCGCTCCGTAGCCGCCGTTCACGCGGTCTGTGTTTGTATATTTTTTCCCAACGAGCTTTAACGCGGGCAACGTCTCGCGATGAACGTTCTGAATTTCAACTTTATGACGCCGATTGTGTCTGTGCAACATACGCTTTCCCTCTCTTTCTCCATGGACTATACCACACAACCAGAGGGAAGTCAAGCAAAAACAGAAAAAAAGTTCGAGAAATTTATGTTCGGCTAGCTTGGGGAGCGGCACGCCCGGCAACGTTGTTAAAACCGGTGAAAAAAC
>JAITGE010000036.1 GCA_031280825.1 Oscillospiraceae bacterium
CTTAACAAGCGCGATTATTTCAACAAGTGTTCCCATCTTGATTCTCCTTCGTCCGTTTTGATGTTCCTATTATATCATACCGATCCGCAATATTCAAGATGATTTACGACTATCACCATTAATTTACTTCAATCGCACAACGATAGCGAACAATCTATCTGTGTTCGTCAGTTCGTACTTAAAAAGGGTTGGCGTGCCAAGCGCGGCAAAAGGATGCTGCTCCAGATTTTCAGATTGGTTCAGAGAACACATCGTCCTCCACAATCAGAATTTTTTGCATCTGGCAACCTTTACATCCTATTCAGCCCGGCGTAAATTCCGCCCAGCGCGATCAGTTCCCCGTGGGTGCCTTGCTCTTTGATTCGACCTTCATCAATCACAAGAATGCTGTCCGCCTTCTGAATGGTGGATAATCGGTGCGCAATCACGAGAATGGTATGCTTACCGCCCAATTGCTCCATCGCCGTTTGAATTTGCGCCTCGGTTTCGTTGTCCACCGCGCTGGTCGCTTCATCCAGCAGCAGGATAGGCGCGCCGCGCAGCACCGCGCGGGCAATGGCTAAGCGTTGCTTCTGCCCGCCGGACAGTCGCTGCCCGCGTTCCCCGATTTCCGTAGCATACCCCTGCGGCAGCGCACGGATAAAGCTGTCGGCGCAGGCGGCACGGGCGGCCTCCTCAATTTGTGCTTGCGTTGCGTCCTTTAACCCGTAGGCGATATTTTCGCCCACCGTGCCATTAAAGAGAAAAACATCCTGCAAAACCATCGCCATATTTTCGCGCAGCGATTGCAGGGTTACGCCGCGAATATCCTGCCCGTCGATGAAAATTTGCCCCTCGTTCGGGTCATAAAAGCGCTCAACCAGCGAAACGATTGTCGTTTTGCCAACGCCTGTGGGTCCCACCAGCGCGATCATCTGCCCCGGCTTTACCGTGAAGCTGATGTGCTCCAGCACGGGTTCATCCGGCTGGTAGGCAAACGAAACATCGCGGAACACAATCTCGCCGCGCACGTTTTGCAGCGGCTTTGCATCCGCAGCTTCGCCGATCTCGCTTTCACTTTCTAAAATCTCCAGCACACGCCGCCCGGAAGCCACGCACGCGCTTAAGTCCTCCGCCAAACGAGCCAATGTGGTGAGCGGCTGATAAAACAGTCCCAGGCACATAAAAAAGCCCATTAAATCCGCGACACTGAGTTGGTGCCGCGTTGAAAGCCAGCCGCCAATCCCCACAACGACCACCGTGCCGACGGATGTGCAGAACTCCACCGAGGGATGAAACAGCCCCGCAGCGAAATTCGCGTGGATATTGATGCCGGCATATGCGCGGCAAAATGAAAGCATCTTCAAGCGCTCCGTTTCTTCGCGCCCAAAGGCTTGAATTTCCTTCATGCCGGATATGTTGTCTTGGAATATGGAGCAAAGCTCGCCCAGCATTTTTGCGTTTTTGTGAAAGAGCGGCACCACTTTTTTTGCAAACACACGCGAAAGAACCGCAATGCCCGGCACGGGGATCAGCGTGAGAAGCGCAAGGCGCGGGTGAATGGAGAACAGCAGCGCCGTCACGCCGAGCAGCACGCAGAAGTTCGAGAACAAATCCGGCAGCGTGTGCGCGAAAAGGGTTTCCATCTGGCGGGAATCCATCACGGCGCGACTCATGAGATCGCCCGTTTGGCGCTGCCCAAAAAAACGCATGGAAAGCGCTTGCAGCTTTGTGTATACCTGCGCAATCAACTCGCCGACGGCACTCCAGGCGGCGACATGCGCTAAATACATTGCAAAAAAACGCATCAGCCAGCGCAAAACATAAGACCCCACCAGCAGGAGCACCAGTTGCAGCAAACCTTTGTCATCCAAGGTGTTTGCCGTTAGCCCGGCGGTCAGCTGCCGCACAATCTGCGGCGTAAGGAGATTCAGCCCCGCCGCAGCGATTAGCGCGGCAACCGTGACCCCCATCGCCCACCACCAGGGCTTTGCGATTTTCAAGAAACGCAGAATCAGCTTCATTTCTACCTCCGTTAAGGTCTATCAATAATCCCGGCGCCCAGCACGTAATCGTCCTCATAAAGCGCCACCGTTTGCCCCGGCGTGATTGCTCGCTGCGGCGAATCAAAGCGCAAACGCAGCCTGCTTTCTCCCTCTTGCTCCGCCCACGCCCATTGCTCGGCTTGGCGATAGCGCACCTTTGCCTTGCACCGCATTGGCGAACGGGGATGCTCGGTAGCTACCCAGTTCATTTCCCTCGCTGCAAGCTCACGGGTAAAAAGCAAGTCTTCGCCGCCAACTGTCACGGTATTGTTTTTGGGGCAGACAGCACACACATAGCCCGGTTCCGGCAACGCCAAGCCCAACCCTCTGCGCTGCCCCAGGGTATAGCGCACCGTGCCGCGATGCCGACCCAACACATTGCCTTGCGGATCCACAAAGTTGCCCGAGCAAAACGGCTTGCCCGCGCGGCGCTCCAAAAACGCCCCGTAATCACCATCCGGCACAAAGCAAATATCCTGGCTTTCGCGTTTTTGCGCGTTGAGCAGCTTGCTTTGCCGGGCGATGGCGCGGGCTTGCTCCTTGCAAAGATCGCCAAGCGGGAAATGCGTGTAACGTAACTGCGCTTGCGTTAAAAACGCCAGCACATAGCTTTGATCCTTTTGCGCATCCACGCCTTTTCGCAACAGAAAGCGCCCTGCCGCATCCTTCTCCCGCCGCGCATAGTGCCCTGTGGCAATGGCATCGTAGCCCAGCAGAGCGGCACGCGCGGCAAGAGCGCCAAATTTAATGAAGCGGTTGCAATCAATGCAGGGATTCGGTGTTTCGCCGCGCGCATAACCGTCGGCAAAGCGCTGCACAACCTCCCGCTCAAACAAAGCGCTGAAATTGAACACATAAAACGGGATGCCCAGCCGTGACGCGGCGGAACGCGCGTCCTCTGCATCGCTGAGAGAGCAGCAGCTTTTTTCGCGCGGCGGCGCGGTTTCGTCGCCTTCCCCCGCGAAGAGCCGCAGATGAACGCCCGCGCAGCTTGCGCCTTGCCCCAGCAGCAACGCAACCGCCGCCGCGCTGTCAACGCCGCCGCTCATTGCCACCAATATCCGCTCGCCCAAACCGTACCTCCGCCTTTTTTCTCCGGAAAGCTTCAAAAAAGCTTTTGCCGCCTAGTTCACGACGTTCTTTTCGGTCCCGCGCAAGAATGCCGCGAGATTTTCCGCCGCAACGCGGATAAGCCTTGTGCGGGCTTCCTTTGTCGCCCACGCAATGTGCGGCGTTATGATGCAATTGGGCGCGTGGAGCAGCGGATTTTCAGGGCTTGGCGGCTCTGTTGAAAGGACGTCCGCCCCCAAGCCGCCCAAATGGTCGCTTTGCAGGGCTTCGGCGACATCCGTTTCATTTAGAACCGGTCCCCGCGCCGTGTTGATCAGCAGCGCGCCCGGTTTCATTTTCGCAATCGTTTCCCGGCGGATCAGCCCGGTCGTTTCAGGGAAGAGCGGGCAATGCAGGCTTAACACATCCGCGCCGCGCAACACGTTTTCAAAGCCGGTCAAGCGCAGCTGCGGCGCGATCTGCTCCTCGGCGCAGCTGCCGGGGCGGCGGCAGGCCAATACGTTCATCCCGAAGGCTTGGGCGACGGCGGCGACCGCCTGCCCGATTTGACCGAAGCCGACAAGACCCATCGTTTTGCCCGCCAGCTCCTTCAACGAGAAGCTCCAATAGCAAAAATCCAGCGCCCGGGACCAATCCCCCGCTAAAACAGATTGACTGTGCGCCTCTGCGCGGGTGCAAAGCGCAAGCAAAAGCGCAAATGTCATTTGCACAACGCTGTTGGTGGAATACGCAGGGATATTTGTCACAGGGATATTCCGCACACGCGCCGCCGCCAAATCCACCACGTTGTAGCCGGTGGAAAGCAACCCGATGTAACGCAGCTTCGGCAGCTTCGCCAGCGCCGCCGCGTCCAGAATAACCTTATTGTTTATGACAATTTCCGCATCGCCCGCGCGCCGCTCCAAAAGCTCCGGCGGCGTGCGGTCATAGACCGTCAGGTCGCCCTGCGCGGCCAGCCCGTTCCAATCCAAATCACCGGGATTGCTGGTAAATGCATCCAAAATTACAATTTTCATATTCGCTCCCATGGTTCAAGCAGCTATGTTCATCAAACAGTGTCGCCGGGCATATATTGCTTTTTACCCGCATCCGTGTCTTCTTCCAGAATAAATTTACGCATGTAATCAATCGTAAAGCGCACCCCGAAATCGCCACGCGCGCCGCGCGTCCAGGTGCCGGAATGCGGTTCGATGCTTGCCACCGCCTTGTAATCGTGCGCATAGAGGATCGCAAACACCGAACCCCAGGCGATGCCGTCCATGCCGGCGGGCGGGTCGGGCACGTTAAAATCCTGCACACGCACCGTGCCCTTTAGGTGAAAATGCTTGATGTGCTTTCCGTATTCGAACATTTCCATCAGATAATCACCATTACGGTTGATGCAATGCGAGGTGTCGTATTTGATCCCAAGCCCCGGCGCCTGATCCAGAACGGCATCCCAGCCGCGCCGGTCATAAATCAGATTGTTCCAATCGCAGTTATAGACCGCGATGGCGACACCCTTCGGCGTGGCATAATCCATCAAAGCGCGAAAGTACTGCGCCGCCAGCTTTGCGTTTTTCGCAAAAGGCATATCCGCAATGGGGTTGCAGCCGCAGGTGAAAATCGGGCAGCCGACGGCGGCGCAAAGGTCGATGAGCGCCAGATCGTTTTCGTGCTCCGGCGCGTTAAAGCTGCCGTCCGGCGCAAGGCGGTCGGTGCCCCACCTGCCAATGGAGGAAACCTTAAGGTGATTGGCTGATAGATTCGCTTTGATTTCTTCGGCGCGCGCCAGCACGGTTTTTGCGTCTGTGCCCACATTAATGCAAAACTCCACATAATCCAATCCATAATCGCGCACCTGCTGCAGCCCGCGCGCATCCCATCCGGAAATAATTCCCAATTTCATCGAATTCCCACCTTACTTATTGAAATGTAGTATCGTCATTATACAGCAAACCGCCGCGCAAAGCAAGGGGTTTCAGCGAAAAGACACGGAAATCAATTTTGACAAAACAGAAAAATTTGAGCGAAACATTCGACCTCGGTGAGGTTCCGTTCTACTATGCTTATGCTTTTTCAAACACACTAGAGGGTTGTCCATACGAGCGCTCAAAAGCTGAGCATTTCAACTCACGTGGACACCCTCTAGTGTGTTTTCGGTTTTTTATCCCTGAGCGTCCCCGCTCCCGCAAATGCCGAGCGCATAAAGGCAAGCAAGCCCCATGCCGCCAGCAGACTCGTGCCGCCCCGGCTCACGAAGGGCAGCGTTACGCCCGTAAGGGGCAACAAATCTGTGATGCCAAAAATATTGAGCGAGGCTTGGAACAGCAGCAAGCCCGCCGCCGAAACAGCAATAATCGAATGAAAGCTGGAACGGGCGCGCCGCGCCGCGCGAAGGGTGAAAATCGCAATGGCAAGATAGCAAAGCGGCACAAGGAAAGCAAGCAGCAAGCCCCATTCCTCGCAGAGCATTCCAAAAACCAAATCCGTGGAAGCGGCGAAGACGTTGCGCAGCTTTCCGTTGCCCAGACCTAACCCCAGCAAGCCGCCGCTGGAGCTGTAGATCAGCACCCGGGTTTGCTGATAGCCAGCCGCGTTCATGTTTTCCCACACATGGCGATAAACGCGAAAACGATCCGCAACGCTGCTGCGGAAAATTAATACAAGCGCCGCGCCCATGGCCGCCGCCGCGACAACCAGCGCGATGGTACGCAAATCGCCCGAACGGAGAAACACGATCAGCAAAAAGGTTGCGAAAAAAATCAGCGCCGTTCCAAAATCCCGGATCGTGAACAGCACGCCCACACAACAGAGCGCAAAAATCAAATAGCGCAGAATGCTCTGCGTGCGCTGCAAACGATCCAGTGTCGCACCGCCAACAAAAATAAATGCCAGCTTCACCAGCTCCGAGGGCTGGAACGAGAACCCACCGATGCTGATCCAGTTGCGCTGCCCGTTGGTGAAGCCGGCCAGCGCAAGATTGAGCGCCAGCAGCGCAATCGCTGCGCCGGCCACAATCGGGCGCAGCTTCATAGCACGGTTCACATCAGCCACCACCCATAGTGTAGCGGCATACAGAAACATACCGCAAACAATCGCCGCCGCCTGCCGCCATGCGTAGCCGGGCAAAATACTCCCGCTAATCACCAGTCCGATGCCGGAAAGCCAGCAGCCCAGCAGCTCCAGCTCCAAACGCCGCTGCTTGCCAATGTGTCGCAGGCAAAACAAAAACAACCACTCCGCCAACGGATATAGCACCAGTGACAGCCATAGCTCCAAGGGTGGCGCGTTCACCAGGAGCGGCGCGGCGCTGAGCAGATGAAACAGCGCCGCCAACACGAGCATCCAGCCCCAAGGAAAATAACGCCGAAAGTCCCACCGGTTTTGGTGAGACTTCGGCAAAAGGCTTGCAACGCTTGGCATCGGCATGATTCAGACCTCGACCCTATTCCCCATAGAGCGCTTTCAGCTTGGCAAGATGCGCATATTTTTCCTGCGCCTGCTTGGCGGAAGCGTCAAACAGGGTATCCGCCTTCTCCGGGAACGCGCGTTTCAGGGAGCTGTAACGCACTTCGTTCTCAATAAACGCGCGGTAATCCGCGCTAGGCGCCTTGCTGTCAAGCTGGAAGGCGCTCTTGCCTTCCAGACCGCGCAGACGCGGGTCGTAGCGGAACATATGCCAGTAACCGGCTTCGACCGCCTTCTTCTCTTCTTCCATGCCGTTGCCCATGCCGCCCTTAATGCCATGATTGATGCAGGGTGCATACGCAATGATGATGGACGGTCCCTTATAAGCCTCAGCCTCGGCAAACGCCTTGAGGCACTGGTTATAATCAGCGCCCATGGCAACCTGCGCCACATACACATAGCCATAACTCATGGCGATTTGCGCCAGATCCTTCTTTTTAACCTCCTTGCCGGTGGCGGCGAATTTCGCGACCGCGCCTGTCGGCGTCGCCTTGGAAGCCTGCCCGCCGGTGTTCGAATACACTTCCGTGTCGAACACAAGGATATTGATATCCTCGTTCTGCGCCAGCACGTGATCCAGACCGCCAAAGCCGATGTCATACGCCCAACCGTCGCCGCCCAGCGCCCAGATGCTCTTTTTCACAAGATAATCCGCATCCTTCAGGATCTCGCGCGCCTTTTCGCAAACAGGGCAAACGCAGTGCCGCTTTTGGGCGTCCCAGAATTTTTCGTGTTCCGTCCCCGTCAGATCCGGCACATCGACGCCATCTCGCAACGCGGTGATATAAGCGGCGGCGGCGGCGGGATTCGTTTCGCCGTCGTCGATGGTATCCAGCCAGCCCTGCGCCGCCGCAAGCATAGGCTTCCAACCCCAGCCCAGCCCCAGCAACTCCTGCGTCAACGCTGCCAGGCGCTTGCGGATCGCGTTGTTCGCCAACAAAAAGCCGTAACCGTATTCGGCGTTATCCTCAAAAAGGCTGTTCGCCCAAGCCGGTCCTTTGCCCTCCTTGTTCACGGTGTAAGGCGTGCTGGGCGCGCTGCCGCCCCAGATAGAGGAGCAGCCCGTGGCGTTGGCGATGTACATCCGCTCGCCGAAAAGCTGCGTCGCCAGTTTGGCATAGGGCGTTTCGCCGCAGCCCGCGCAGGCGCCGCTGAACTCCAGCAACGGCGTGCGGTATTGACTGCCAATCACAGTGGACGCCTTGAATTTCGCCAGCACATCTTCCTTTTTCGGCAAAGCTTCGGTGTAATCACAAACCTCCTGCTGCGCAAGCTGGCTTGCCAGTGGAACCATCGCAAGCGCCTTGCCGTTCTTGTTGCCCGGGCAGACCTGGGCGCACTGCCCGCAGCCCATGCAATCCATCACAGAAAATGCCATGCAGAACTTTTTGCCGGGCATCCCGGCAAAATCCTTGGTCTTGGTAGCTTCTGGCGCAGCGGCAAGCTCTTGCTCTGTCAAAACGGCGGGGCGATTGACGGCATGAGGACACACCAGTGAGCAGCGGTTGCATTGTACGCAGTTTGCAGGCTCCCAAACCGGCACATCAATAGCGATACCACGCTTTTCGTGCGCCGCGCTGCCCTGCGGGAAGGTGCCGTCCGCATTGCCCACAAAAATGGAAACAGGCAAGGCGTCGCCCTTTTGCGCGTTGATCGGATGCAGAACCTCCGTCACAAACCGACGCAAATCCTCGCGGTCAGTGGCAACCTCGATTTCCACGGAGGTTTCCTCCGCGTTCGCCCACGCGGCAGGGATCTCCACCTTCACCGTGGCGTCAAAGCCCGCGTCGATGGCGGCGTGGTTCATGCTCACAACGCTCTCGCCCTTTTTGCTGAACTTCTTGGTTACGGCCTTTTTCATCAGGTCAATCACCTGCTCGCCCGGCAAAATCCCGGTCAGGTTAAAAAACGCCGATTGCAAAGTGGTGTTCGTGCGGCGGCCGTCCTTCAGGATTTGCTCGGCCAGCTTGGTGGCGTTGATGATGTAAAACTGAATGTTGTTCTTCGCCAGATACTTCTTCATGGTGCCGGGCAAAACGCCGTCCAATTCCTCCGCGCCCCAACCGCAATTGAGCAGGAAGGTGCCGCCGGGCTTGAGATCGCTGAGCATGTCGTACTTATCAATATAAGAGGGATTGTGACAGGCGACGAAATCCGCCTTATTGATGTAATATGTGCTTTTGATGGGCGTTTTGCCAAAGCGCAGGTGACTGATGGTGATGCCGCCGGTTTTTTTGCTGTCATAAGCAAAATATCCTTGCGCAAACATGTCTGTGTTGTCGCCGATGATCTTAATGGAATCCTGGTTCGCGCCAACCGTTCCGTCGCCGCCCAAGCCCCAGAATTTGCAGCTGAACGTGCCCTCCGGCGCAGTATCGGCGTGGTTATCCAGCGGCAGGCTAAGATATGTCACATCGTCGTCAATGCCGACGGTGAAACGCTCCTTCGGCTGCGCGGCACTCATGTTGGCATAAACGGCAAGAGCGCAGGCCGGGTTAGTGTCCTTGCTTCCCAAGCCATAGCGCCCGCCATAAACGGGCAGATCCTTGAACCGCGTTCCCTTGAGCGCGGCGACAACGTCCAACCACAGCGGCTCGCCCAGTGCGCCAGGCTCTTTGGTGCGATCCAGCACGGAAATACACTTGACCGTGGCGGGAATCGCGGCAAGAAGGTGCTTCGCGCTGAAGGGACGATAAAGCCGAACCTTTACAAGACCCACCTTTTCACCGCGCGCGTTGAGGTAATCCACGGTTTCTTCAAGCGTATCACAGGCGGAACCCATAGCAATCACAAGCTTTTCAGCATCGGGCGCGCCATAATAATTGAAGAGCTGATAATTCGTCCCAATGCGGCGGTTGATTTCCTGCAAATAATCCTCCGTCACACCGACGACATTCTCATAATACCCGTTGCAGGCCTCGCGCGCCTGGAAGAAGATATCCGGGTTCTGCGCCGACCCGCGTAGCACAGGATGCTCCGGGTTCAGACTGCGGCGGCGGAACGCGTCGATCGCGTCCATATCCGTCATTTCTTTCAGCTCTTCATAATCCCAAACCGCAATTTTCTGGATCTCGTGGGATGTGCGGAAGCCGTCAAAGAAGTGCAAAAACGGTACGCGGCTCTTAAGCGTCGCAAGATGCGCCGCCGCGCCCAGATCCATGACCTCCTGCACGTTGCCCGAACATAGCATGGCGTAGCCCGTCTGGCGGCAAGCGTAAACGTCACTGTGGTCGCCATAAATATTCAGCGCGTGGCTGGCGACACAGCGCGCCGAAACATCAATCACGCTCGGCAGCAGCTCGCCCGCAATCTTGTACATATTCGGGATCATAAGCAGCAAGCCCTGCGAAGCCGTATAGGTCGTCGTGAGTGCGCCGGCCGCCAGCGAACCGTGCACCGCGCCCGCCGCGCCCGCTTCACTCTGCATTTCGGCGACCTTCACCGTTTGCCCAAAAATGTTCTTTTGCCCAACGGCGGCCATTTGATCGGTTTCCTCCGCCATATCGGACGAGGGCGTAATGGGATAAATCGCGGCAACTTCCGTGAACGCATAGGAAACGTAGGCCGCCGCCGCGTTCCCTTTCATGGTTTTCATCTTTCTGCCCATTGGGGATGCTCCTCCTTAAAAGCTGCAGCATTTCCTGCAAAAATGATATTGACACGCTCTCTATTATAACAAACGCACATTTAAAAGTAAAGAAGAGGAAGGACAAGCAGGCGCAAAACTTCCACCCGCTTGTCCTGTTTTTTTTAGGCAATTAGCCCGACAGCCACCGCTCGATCGATAGAGCTCGCCGCCCGAAGCACCGCTACAGCCCCGCAAACGCTTGCGACGCATACATCTGCTTTATTTCCATTTGACGGCTCTGCGGGAACACGGCATCGCTATCCTGGCAGCGGCAACGGCGCCCCATCGGCACACCGCACAGCGCCAAATGATACTTCGCGTTTGTGGGATACGCCTGGCATTCGGCAAGGGACGCAAAGCCCGCGAAGGCTTGCAGCCGCTCCGCCAAGGCGGCGTCCGTTTGCCAGCAAGCGCACAGTCTCGCATAGATCTGCGGGTGAAAATTCGCCATAACGCCCGAATAGCCGGATGCGCCAAGGCGCAGGCTTTCCAGCAGCGTAGCGGCGTTGGCGTTAAACAGCTTCAAGCCCGTGCCGCGCACAGCCTCCAGCTTGGCGGCAATGTCTTCCACGGAACAGCAGGTATCCTTCAAAAAGGCAAAATTCCCAACCTCCGTCAAGCGGCGCAGGGTTTGCGGCGGGATCAGCCGCTTGTAAGGCGACGGACATTCATAGATCCCCAGCGGCAGATCGCCCAGCGCCTTCGCCACGTGCTCCGCACGGCGAAGAAAGACGTCCTCGCTCTCATGCGCGGCGGCAAAGCGGTTGCTGATAAACACATAGGCGTCAATCCCCTCGGCAGCAAAGCTTTTGGCTTCTTCTATCTGCGTTTGCGGGTCATAAGAAATATGCCCCGAAGCAAGCACAGCCGTGCCGGGACTGCACGCGCGCATAACCTCGCGCAGGAGCGTTAAGCGCTCTTGAAAGCTCAAATGAAAAATCTCGCTGGATTGGCAAATTGCGAACACCCCCGCCACATCCCGCGCTTCAAAGAAACGCATCAGCGGCGCGATTGCCGGCAAATCCAGCTGCAAATCATCACGGAACGGGGTCACCATTGTGGGATATACGCCATCAGGGATCGCGGTCATCCCTTGCACCTACTTTGCGTTAAAATGAATGCGTTTGCTTGCCTGCGCGATGTATGTAACGCCGGAAACGACCGTCATAAGCGCCGTCGCCCACAACAGAATTCCGGAAAGCAACGGCAACCGACCGTTTTCACCCAGCCAGGCAAGACAATCCAGCGATCTCGCCCCCTCGGCAAGCACCAAAATCAGCAGAATCGAAACCATCTGGCTCACAGTTTTTACCTTGCCCCAAAGGTTGGCGGGGATCACCACGCCCTGCGTGCTGGCGACCATACGCACGGAGGTAACGAGGAATTCCCGCGCAAGCACCAGAAGCACCAGCCAAACATCGCACCAGCCAAAGCGCAAAAACGCCAACAGCGCCGCCGTGGTGAGGAGCTTATCGGCAACAGGATCCACCAGCTTACCAAAGGAGGTCACCTGCCCGTGCCTGCGGGCAAGGTATCCATCCAAAAAATCCGTGAAGCTCGCCGTGGCAAACACCGCCGCCGCCCACAAATACCCCAGCGGCAGCGAAACGGATAAAAACAACAAAAAAACAGGCGTGAGCGCCACACGCAAAAGCGTGAGCTTATTGGGCAAATTCAAGGCATCACCTCCGCCAAACAGCACATTGCCCCGGCAGCAAAGGCTTGCCGGCATTCGAAATTTTCTTTTGCAAAGCCACGCAAAATCACAACGGCTCCGGCGACGGCGGCGCGCCCTGCTTTTCAAAGCCACTCAATACAGAGCCTTGGTCCGCACCGCTCACGAGCTGCCATTCCTCCAGAGCGCCCGTCTGCGTGCTGTTCAGCAAAAACGCCTGCGCGGGCTTGGCCGTGCAATACGCGTTGCCCGAGGCCTGCAGCGTCGCGACAAAATTGCGGTAACCCGTTTCATCGTTGCGCCAGCCCTCGCTGTATGTGTTGTGCGTGTAGAAAGGAAAGTTGTAGCGCGGGTGCGCTTCCACGCGGCAATCGCGCACAACAGTGTTCACGGTATGAGATTCCCAAATGCCGCCATCGTCAATGCTCGGGAAATCCGCGCTGCGCTCGGGATGCGGACCGCGCCCGTGCGCTCGGTCCGGACGGCTGGAATGGTCGTAAATGTCAATGGCGAATTTGTTCCAATGAATATGGCAACGCTCGAGCGTCACATCGTTCGTCGCCGCAAAAAACACACCCTTATTGTTCCCCGCCATTTCACAGTCGGCGATCAAAAACGGACCCATGTTCGCCTCAAGCATAATACCGGCGTTCAGATTGTTAATAAAGCGGCAATTCCGCACAGTCACGCGCCGGTTTTCCGTATCAAACCACAAGCCCTCGCCCCGATTGGCGGAAAATACGCAGGATTCCACCAGCACATCGCGCATCGCGGCCCATTTGAGACCGCAAGGGTCGTAATCCGTCCAGCCGAATTTTTCCTCAATCCAGTTGTTGCCCGCCACAACAAGCCCGCGGTAGGTGCAGCTGCGAATATAACCGCGCCAGGAACCGCCGCCGCCTACCGCACCGTTTTCAATCATATCCAGGTTGGTGAAAAGGCAGTGCCGCACCTTGTTGGTTTGAAGACCGCAATAACGGTTACGATTGACCGAGCACTGATCCATCCAGATGTTTTCCGCACCCTCAATCACCATGGCGGCCGTCAGCGCCCAACCACAGCCCGTTACGTGCAAGCCGCGCAGCACCATATTGCGCAGATTTTCCAGAACCACAGGGCTGGTTTTCGCGGCAAGCTCCCCCACTGCGGGCGCGGCAAGCTCCCCCGCAAGAGGAGAAACAGTTATTGTGCCCGCGTCTAGATCCAGCAAAAACGTGCCCGGCACGAAACGCGTCCGCCCGGGGACGGGGGAATACAGCGCACCGCCGAAGGTGAGCATCCCGTTATAGAACATGCCGCCCGGATTATGCACACCGCTGTTGCACCACGCCCGCTCCCCCCAATCCTGCGTAAACGCCTCGCCATCCCTGTGCGTGAGCGCGTACCGCGCTTCCTTCGGCAGCTGCGCCCGCCACACGCGTTCCTCCGCATCAAGCCGCCACCCCTCCACGGGCACGGCGCCGGAAAACACGGGACGCTCGCCCGGCATAGCTTCCACAGCAATAAACGGCGTTTCACCGCCGGTATCAAAAGCTGCGCCGTCAAAGCGCACCGGCGCGCGATAAACGCCGCCGCGCACGAGAATCCGTGTTGACTTCCCGCGCAAACGGTTCTCACCGGCTGCCGCAAGCGCCGCTTGCAAATCAGGGAACGTATCCTCCGCTCTGCCGCCCACCGTGCAGGTATTGTCGTATACTGCAGGGATTTCTGTTATAAGCATAAGTATGCCGCCCGTTTCATTATTTTTGAAAGCAATAACAAGCTCACGCACCCATTTTTATGCCGTTTTCGAGCTTAACGCGCCCCAAAAAGGGCACCTTTAGGTAACCGTTGGCGACATCGCCCTCAAAGGTGATCGAAAAGGGAATTTCCTTGCCCTTGAGCAAATCTGTCGTCGCCGTGCCGCTGATGGTGTCGTCTTCCTCTTCGATGCCAAACACCGTGATGGGGGGGATGTCCACATCCGTGATCTCGATATCCACGCTGTATTTCCCGCCGTTGTCGCCAACGGTGAGAATCGCGTCGCCCTTGTAGAACATGGTATCCACCTTAAATTTCCAGCTGCCCAAGCCAATCATAGCATTTGATCCTTTCAATTTTGAAATAAGAGGCATCGCCCCACGCCCCTATTATGCGCGGCGCCAAAAAAAAAGTATTGTAAAATTCGTTGCCTTCTGTTAAAATAATATGAATCCCGCCGTACGGTAATACGATCCGGTTTTATTTGGAGAACGACATGGACGACACAAACCAAAAGCCCGCCGCTCTGCCCGCGCTGCTTTTCCGTTGGTTGCGACTGCGCATATGCTTCCGCTGCGGGTTGCTGCGCCTGCGGCTGAAAGCCGTTCTTTCCTCTTTGCGCGGCAGTCGCGCAGGGCGGCGTTTTGCGCGTTTGCGGCGGACGATACGCAAGGGGGCACGGCAGTTTCGCCCCGCCTGGGGGCTGACGCTTTGCGCGCTTGTTACGATTGCGGCAATTGTGTTCACCGCGCTGGTGCACGGCGCGCCGGAGCTGCGCGGACTGTCCGGCGTTCCCTTGCCGGGCGAAAACCTGTTGCTGCTTGATCCCTTCAAAAAAGATGAAACGACGCTTGTCGCCGGACGGCTGTATGACCGCCCCATCGCTGCGGTTCAAATTGGCGCGCAGCCGCTGCTGCTGCGCGTGCGGGTTGATGAAATCCTGCTACGCATCCGCGAAGACGACGCAGGGCTTGCCGTGGTTCCGATGCCAACGCGTTCGCCGGGCGAAAATTACAGCCCGCGCACCTTGGATCAGACGGCGACACTGCGCTTGCTCACCGAAGGCGGTTACTGCGCAAAGGACGCCGATTGGGCGGCTGCCAGGCAAAACGCCCTGCCCGCCAAGCGCCTGCCGCCGGAGGATAGCGGCAACAGCGGAAAGCTCCTGGTGTTCGAAAAGCGCACAGTCGAAAACCCTGTGGATATCACAATCGACATCAGCAGCTTGCTGCCGGAGGATCTGGAGGATCTCGGTATCAACAAGGTTATCTATAGCCACATTGGCTTTTATGATTTGGGCGGCGGGCTGTACCAGCCCCTGTTTATCGCGGTGGAAAAATCCGCAAACGACGCCCCGCCAAAAATCACCAAGCTCAGCTTTCAGTTCTACGCCTGGGATATCGAAAAGGAAGCCGTACACATCTTTGGGCAACCGGAAGAAGACGCGTCCATCAGCCTCAGCGCACCGGAGCTGCAGCCCGTCAGCGCATGGGGCGCTCCTGCGGACGGGTGGTTTTATGACGACGACGGCTGGGTTTATTACGGCAAAATCCTGCAGCCGGGCGAAATGACGCCTCTGCTGCTGGAGCATTTCACCGTGCCGCCCGGCAGCCCGCTGACCGACGGCAGCCAAACGCGTTACCGCTTGGAAATCGCTCCGCAAAGCATCCCGCTGGATGCCAAGCTTGGCTATGAAGGCAACAAAGCAGCCGTGCTTGCCATGTGGAACGGCAGCCAAAGTAGCCAAATCGGCCAAACGGCGGCAAATATACTCCACGCGCTGCTGCAATCGCTATAAAACGGAGGCAAACAGCATGGACATGACCGAAACGACCTTGGAACGCAACGTGCTCTACGAGGGACGCATCGTGACGCTGCGCAATGATTCGGTGCGTCTGCCCAACGGCAAAATTGCCGACCGAGAGGTGATTGAGCACCCCGGCGGCGTGACCGTCGCGGCGCTCACGGCGGAACAAGAGCTTCTCTTCGTGCGGCAATTCCGTTACCCCTACGGGCAGGTGCTGCTTGAACTGCCGGCCGGCAAGCTGGAGCGCGGCGAGGATCCTCTCCTTGCCGGGCAAAGGGAGCTGGCGGAGGAAACAGGCGCCAGCGCCGCACAATATGAAAGCCTGGGTCTGTTCTACCCCACGCCGGGCTATTGCGGCGAAATCATACACATGTATCTTGCGCGGGAGCTGCGCTTCGCCGCCGCTTGCCCGGACGCGGACGAATTCCTTCTATGCGAGCGCATCCCGCTGCAAGTAGCTGTGGGAATGGTGCTGCGCGGCGAAATACGGGATGGAAAAACCCAGGCGGCGGTGCTCAAATGCGCCCTGCGTCTGGACACCCTCTAACTCCCCAAATCCTGAAAGCCGTAGCCCAAAATCTCCTGCGCTTCAGCGATGATGAGGAAGCTCCTTGGGTCATGACTTTTCACAAGGCGGCGCAGGCGCGTGGCTTCGCCCTTGCGCACCACGCACAACAGAATCTCTTTTTCGCGGCCAGTGAACGCGCCCTTGGCCGGTAAAACCGTGACGCCGCGCCCCAACTGCGCAATGATCACAGCGGCAAGCTGTTGCGGCTGCTCGCAAAAAATATAAAACATCTTCCCGTTGCCCATGCCATACAGGATTGCGTCAATCAGCCTGGTGCTGATAAACATCACAATGCAAGCATACATGGCGCTGTTGAGATCGCGAAAAACAACCGCAGCGCCAATCACCACCGCAGCGTCCGCCGCAAGGATAACCCTGCCCAGCGAAATGTGCGGCCAGCGGCGGCGCACCAGCCAGCCAATGATATCCGTGCCGCCGGAGCTTGCGCCCCGCGCCATAATCATGGCAAGCCCAAAGCCCGCCAGCGTGCCGCAAAAGAGCGCGACCAGCAAACGGTCCTCCGTATGCAGAAAAGAAGCTGGCAGCAGCAGGGCTTCCAAATCCAGAAACAGAGAAAGCTCCACCGTCACCCAAAGCGTTTTTGAAACAAAGCGCCAGCCCAAAAACACCCACGCCAAAACAACCAAGGGGATGTTCAGCACCAAATTCGTTACGCCAATAGGCGTGTTGAGTAAATAATGCACGATGATCGCCACCCCCGAAACCCCGCTTTGCGCGATTTGGTTCGGGAGCGCAAACAAATTCACCGCCGCCGCATAGCATACGCAGCCAACAAGATAATAAAGCTGATCCATTGCCATTGTGCGCACAGTCGCCCTGCTTGGCTTGCGCAGCCGAACCGGTAGCTTCATGCCATGCCACCACATTCCTTAACGCTTAATATTGAACCCCGTAGATCTTCATTTGCGCCTCGTGCTCCTCGTACGTTTTCGAGTAGTGGTTTGTATTATCGTTGCCAAAAAAATAAAAAAGATAACCGTCCATGCCCTGCGCGGGGCTTTGCGCGGCGCGAAGCGCCTGTTTGCCGGGGCTGTTGATGGGTCCCGCCGGCAGAGCTGCGCATTTGTATGTGTTGTAAAGCGGCGCAAAGCGTTCCGGGCTTGCGACCAAGGGGTTGGGCTTAATATATTTTTCCACATAATGGATGGTGCAATCGGTCTGCAGCTTCATGCCAAGCGCCAAGCGGTTTTGCAGCACCGCCGCCACCTTCGCCATATGCTCGGCGCTACGGGCTTCGCGTTCCAGCATAGACGCCAAAATGAGCGTTTCATCGCTCGGCAAACCAGATTTCGCGCGGTAGTTATTCAAAATTTCAACCAAAACCGCTTTTGCGTTTGCCCCGCGGTAGAACTCATAGGTATCCGGATACAAGTAGCCCTCAAATTTATAGCAGCGGTTGGGGTCGTTCTTCACGGCAAAGCTTTTGACCTCATAATTTTGGGCGGCATCAAAAAATGCCTTGGCAGTGCAAACGCTGTTCTTTTCCAACAGTTTCGCCGCTTCATAAAAGCTCACGCCTTCGGGCAGTGTCACGCGCACAGTTTCACTCAGCGTCGTTGCGGACGCGACCGATTCTGCGGCAGACAGCGTCGTTGCGGACGCGACCGATTCTGCGGCAGACAGCGTCGCTGCGGACGCGACCGATTCTGCGGCAGACAGCGTCGCTGCGGACGCATCCGTCGTCCGCGCGTTTTTTTGGCAGGCCGAAACAAGCAGCGCCATGGCAAGTAACGCAATCCATAAAATATGCTTTACGCGGGACATACCTCACCCTCGTTTCATATACTGGACAGGGCACACGCCGTGTGCCTTAAAACCAGAAGGAGTTGAAATACAAATGTTTTGCAACACCTGGCTGAACAACGCCTGCTGCTGTAACAGAAACCGATGCCGCCCATGCGCCTGCTGCTGCAAGCCCCGCCCGAAGCCGCCCGCGCCTGCCCAACCGGTCAACGGTGAAATCACAAACAGCGCGGAAATCGTTCTGAGCCTTTCCGGGCTGAAACCATATCTGTTCGACAGACTTGACCGCGCGACGCTGGCAAATAACGTATCCGCAAGCGGCGGTATTTTGACCGTCAATAAAGCCGGGAGCTACGAAATCAGCTACGAAAGCACATTCACTTTTGATCAGGCGACAGTGTTCTCGTTTTACGTTGTGGACGGGAACGGCGTGGTTCTCCTGCCAACCGAATTGATCCAGAGCGTCCAGGCGCTCCAAGCGACAACCTTCACCAAGAAGGCAACGGTTCAGCTTTCCGTTGGTGAAACCCTACAGCTCGTAACCGTCAGTGACGTCGGTGGGAGCTTTGTTTCCGCTGGCGAAGCAACCATACTGCGGGTTGAAAAAATCAGCTGAAAACGCAGCCCCGAAAACGCATGGGCGGTCTCACCGCCCGTGCGTTTTATCTTTCCGCCATGGGCAAATAACCGCGCGGCTCGATCACGCTTTGATATGCCGGGCGGATAATTTTATCCTGATTGATCAGCTCCTCAAGCCGGTGGGCGCTCCAGCCGACGATGCGGGCAATGGCGAACATCGGCGTGAACAGCTCCTGCGGGATGCCCAAAATCCGATACACAAAGCCCGAATAAAAATCCACATTCGCGCTCACGCCCTTGTAAATCCGCCGCCGCTGCGCGATGATCTGCGGAGCAAGACGCTCAACGAGAGCATAAAGCGCAAACTCCTCGCCGCAATGCTTCTCGCTTGCCAGCTGCTCTGTGAAGCTCTTGAAAATATCCGCACGCGGGTCGCTGAGCGAATAAACCGCGTGCCCCATGCCATAAATCAAGCCCTTCCCGTCAAAAGCCTGCTTGTCCAGCAGCTGCTCCAAATAACGGGCGACCGCGTCTTCATCCTTCGTGTCACGCACATGGCGCTTGAGATCCTCAAACATCTGCACCACCTTGATGTTCGCCCCGCCGTGCTTAGGTCCCTTCAGGCTGCCCAAGGCGGAAGCGATGACGGAATACGTATCCGTGCCGGAGGAGGAAACCACGTGCGTGGTGAAGGTAGAATTGTTGCCGCCGCCGTGCTCCATATGCAACACGAGGCAAAGGTCCAGAATCTTCGCCTCCAGCGCGGTGTAATTCTTATCCGGGCGGAGCAGGCGCAGACAATTCTCCGCGCAGGAAAGCGCGGGATCCGCCTTATGAATATACAGGCTGTCGTCACACTCGTAATGGTTGTAGCAATGGTATCCATAAATCGCCAGCAGCGGGAACAGACCGATGAGCTGTAGACTCTGCCGCAAAACGTTCGGCACGGAAATATCGTCGCACTGCCTGTCATAAGCCGCCAGAGTCAGCACACTGCGCGAAAGCACATTCATCATATCCTGGCGCGGCGCCTTCATAATCACGTCACGCACAAAGTTGGTGGGCAGCCAGCGCATTTCCGCCAGCAAGCTCTGGAAATCCTCCAACTGCGTTTGCGTCGGCAAATCCCCAAAAAGCAACAGGTACGCCGCCTCCTCAAAGCCGTAACGGGCGGATCCCAAAAATCCGGCGGTGAAGTCTTTTATATCGATCCCCCGGTAGCGCAAAACGCCGGGACAGGATCGCTTTTGCCCATCCACCGTTTTGGAAGAGATAATCGTAGAGATCTTCGTCAGCCCCGCTTTTACGCCGTTACCGTCTTTATCCCGCAAGCCGCGCTGCACATCAAACGCAGGGTAAAGCGCAGGATCGATACTGTTTTTTTCGGCGCAAAGCGTCGCCAGCTCCTGCACGCGCTCCTCTTTTGTTGCGGGCATCGTCAATTCCAATTCCGTCGTCGTCATGCCAAGTCACTCCCTTCCCGTGTGCTTCTCATGCGCCTATTATCGCACATTTTGGAAGGAAAGTCAAGCCACGCAAACAGCAGTGAAAAGCGGGCGCGGCTGCCGTCGCCGCGCCCGCACTGTTCAAACATCCTGGTATGAATGAGGGACTGCGAAATATGTTCGCTGCATAAAGCGATAAGGCGCATACGAAGATAACACCGTCGGCGGTAAGCCTTACCCCAAGCGTATAAGCGTCAGCTGCGCCGTTTTACCGTGAACCATCAGATCGTCCCCGCTCCGCTCCGCGTGGCGGCAACCCAGGGTGACGCAATCGTCTTGCTCAAGCCAGCTGAATTGCTGCCCCGAATCATACCCCGGGGCGACGGACTCAGAAAGCACCGTTCCCCTGTCGTTAACGCCCAGCTCCAGCACCGCCGCGCCTTCGACGGCTTCGATGCCCAGTTCCCACAGCAGCAGATAATAACCCGCCGCCGGAACAACCGCGCCGCAGCCTGCCGGGCAGCCGGTGCGAAAGCCGCCGCCCGCGCGTTTTTCTTCCATCGGGATGACCATTGTATCGCCCTCACCGGCAGGCAGCCGCAGCTCAAAGGTGTCCGCATACGCCGCGTAATGCGCGCGCGGCAGCTGCGGGCGCACGACAAGCACCCGTTCCAAGGGCAGCTTCGGCGCATCTGTTTTTTGCGTCGTTTCCGGATGTGCGGGCGCTTGCGCGGGCTTTCCGGGCGCCGCCGCCCTCTTTGGCGGATGTATCCGCGATTGCGTACGCGCCCCCAAAACCGACGCCTCACGTACGTGCCTCGCGGCGGCAGGACGGTTGTCGTCTTTCGCAAACGGATTGGGATTCCTTACGGGAACCGTTTGCGACGCCTGCCCGCGGCGCGGGCAGGCGGGCGCTGCCGGGCGCTGCGTTTTCTTTATATTCATCGGACGTTTCTCCTCCTCAAAGCCGTTTTTCCATAATTTAAATCCTTTTCTATTGCATACTATGCGTCTGAGCCGAAAAAAGTTCTCCTAAAAAGACGAAAACGCAGATTTCGCGCTTGCGTTTTTTTGCAAAGAGTGATAGAATATATGGGGTTTATACTCGAAGGGAACTTTTTGGGGGGATTTTGTATGAAGAAAAAAAGATTGACCGCACTGCTGATTGCGCTCGTGCTGTTCATAGGCTTGACGGCCTGCGGCGAGGACGGCGCAAAGGAAGCGGCGGGCGGGACGACGCAGGCGACGCAGTCGGCTTTGGTTTCAGCGCCTTCGGAGCAAGCAAAGGAGGTTACCGTGCCTACGCAGCTTGCGGCGGCGTCCTCCGCAGCGCTCGCGCCCACAACGGCGGATACACCTGCCGGCGCGCCGCAAAGCGTGAAGGCAAAAGCAAGTTCCGCCGCAGCCGCAAAGCCAGCCGGCGGAAAAACCAAGTGGGAAATCAGCACGGCGGGCATCACCGCGCCGCTGGGCGCGAAGCTGCTGCGCGCATGGGTCGCAGAGCAAAACGGCGTGAAGGTGGAAGCCTACCGTCTGGAATACGGCGCGGCGCACGCCACCAGCGGCAGCAGTGGCAGCGCGAAGGTAGTGACCGTGCAGCCCACAGTGACAATCGCCATTGTTCATGCCGCACCGGAGCATTTTTACTCTGCTACCGCAAAACAGGCGACGGGCAAAAACGTAACCACAGTCGGCGAACTCGCAAACGCGGTGAAGCCGCTGATAGGGGTGAATGTCGCTTATTGGTACGACAACGCCAACCCGCGCTTCGTGGTGGATTGCCCCGTGGTCGTTGGCGGCAAGCTTGTGCAAAACGGTCCCACCGATTGGCCGTCGCTGAACATCTATAAGGACGGCACATGGGAGTTTGACCGCATTTCGCCCGCCACAGTGAACGGAATGCTGGCGCGGGGGCTGACGTTTAACATCGTCGACCAGCATGTACCGATTCAAAACGGCAGAGTGACATACCGCTGGGGCAGCGACTATCCGCTGAGCAACGGCGGCGACAATGAGCCTTACGGTTTTTATGGGCAGATTGACAAGAACACCTACATCATCGCGGCGGGCGAATTCATGAACCGCAACGATATGGTGGATCTGCTGGTCGCCTACGGCACGCAAACAGCCGTTGAACTGAACGGCGGCAACAGCCTGCTGCTGCACCTGGAGGGCGTGGGCAATGCCCCGAACCCGAATTCGACCGGCAAATCGCTGCAGGGGTTGAACAAGCTCAATATAACCGACAATGAGCACCAGTATCTGCTGGGCATCTTTGGCGGGCAGGGCAAGGGCGGCACGAACGCCACAATTGATTTTATTTATTTTAAGTAAATAAATGAATTTGTAAAATATAATTATAATACTCTATTTTATAGCATAGGGGAATGGAATGCTGCAATTTGAGGAGCTACGGCTGCGGTTATTGGGGCAAAAGGGGAAGTTAGCCGCGCTGCGCGAAGCCCTGGGGCTGGATGCCGCGCGCACCGAATGCACGGCGCTGGAGGCAAAGTGCGCTGCCGAGGGCTTTTGGGACGACCCCAAGCAATCCCAAGCCGTGCTGCAGCGCATCGCCAAGCTCAAGGCGAAGGAAGAAAGCTGCCGCCGGCTGGAGAGCGCTTTTGAAGACGCCCTCGCCATGATTGAGCTGGCGAACGAAGCCGAAGAGGAAGCGCTGTTCACGGAATGCCATACAGGCGTGGAGGATTTTGCCGCGCAGCTGGACGCGCAGATGCTATCCACCCTGCTCACGGGCGAATATGACGGCAACAACGCGATTTTGACCTTCCACGCCGGCGCCGGCGGCACCGAAGCGCAGGATTGGAACGAGATGCTTGTGCGGATGTATACCCGCTGGAGCGAACGCCATGGCTTCAAATGCAGCATGGTGGATTTTTTGGACGGCGAAGAAGCCGGGCTGAAATCTGCCGTTTTGGTCATTGCGGGCGAAAACGCCTACGGATTTCTGAAAAGCGAAAACGGCGTGCATCGCCTCGTGCGGTGTTCCCCGTTTGATTCCTCCGGGCGGCGGCACACCAGCTTTGCGTCCTTGGAGGTGATGCCCGAAATTGACGGCGAAACAGGCGTTGACATCAACCCGGACGACATCAAAATGGACGTTTACCGCGCCAGCGGCGCGGGCGGGCAGAAGGTGAACAAAACCTCCTCAGCCGTCCGGTTAACGCATATCCCCACCGGCATCGTGACCTCCTGCCAGGTGGAGCGCAGCCAGCACCAGAACCGCGAGGTCGCGCTGCGGATGCTCAAATCCAAGCTAATTGAAATTAAAGAGCGCGAGCATCTGGATAAAATTGAAGATATCAAGGGTGTGCAGATGGAAATCGCTTGGGGCAGCCAGATCCGATCCTACGTGTTCATGCCCTATCAGTTGGTGAAGGATCACCGCACAAGCTTTGAAAACGGCAATCTGCAAGCGGTGATGGATGGCGACTTAGACGGATTTATCACCGCATACCTGAAAATGCAGGCGACGGCATAATATTTTGGAGCGGAGGTGCGGCTGTGAAACGCTGCTTTGATGTGATCGCAAGCGCTGCCGCCCTCTTGCTGCTGCTCCCGCTGTTTGGGTGTATCGCCCTGCTCATTCTGCTGGACGACGGCCGCCCGGTGCTCTACCGGCAGGGACGTGTAGGCAAGGGGAACAAGCTGTTCCGCATCTGCAAATTCCGCACCATGCGCAAGGATACCCCAAATGCCGCACAGTGCGAAATGAAGGGCAGTGATCTTTACACCCGCAGCGGCAAGCTCCTTCGCCGCCTAAGCCTGGATGAGCTGCCGCAGCTGTGCAATATTCTTGCGGGCGATATGAGCTTCGTCGGTCCACGCCCGCTCATCCCGGAGGAAACGGAGATCCGGGCACTGCGAGCCTCGGCGGGCATATATGATCTATCCCCGGGGCTGACCGGCTGGGCGCAGGTGAACGGACGCGCGACGCTGAACGACAGGGAAAAGGTGCGCTTGGACGCCGAATACCGGCAAAAGCGCACCCTGAAGCTTGACATTGTAATACTGATAAAAACGGCGGCGCAGGTGCTCACGGGGAAAGACGCCGAATAGCCGCGCGGAAAGCTACCCTGCATATTCTTCCAGGCATTGCCCGCTGGTCTTCATCGCAAGCGCGGCTTCCTTGCCCACATAACGCCAATGCCACGGTTCATATTTAACCTTTGTGATGCCTTCCTTCCCTTCGGGGTAGCGCAGAATGAAGCCGTATTCGGCGGCGTGGGCTTGCAGCCAAGCAAACTCCTTGGTAGTCGCGAAATCCATGCGCGTTGCCCACACGCCCTTGCGCGTCAAATCAATCGCCAAGCCCGCCTCGTGTTCGCTGCAGCCCGGCGGCAAAATAGATTCCGCCGCCTTGCTTACCGCCTCGGCGAGGCTCATACCCTCGCCCACGTATTCGGCGATCTTATCGTCAAAATTCTTCTTTTGCGTGCTGATGCGGCGATATCCTGAAAATGGGATCAGCTCCACGCCATCCTTTTGGGCAGCGTTATACATTTTGCGGAATTCCGGGGCAACCCGCGCGTCAAGCTGAATATTTTCAGGGTAAACGGTGACGCACACAGCGGTTTCGATGCTAAAATCCGCCGGAAGGGCAAAGGCGCGGTTCACCAGCAGCAACGCCCATTCTTTCGCGTTCAGCACCGCCACAGCAGGCGTGACGCCCGGGTAGTTGTAGCCATAAGACCCTTTGGAAGGCACGCTGGTTTTTGGCGTTTGCGTGCGACGCGGCGCGGTGACGCTCACCGCAGTCTTTGTTGCAGCTCCGCCGCCCACGGCAACAACGCCGGACGTACTCGGCATGGGCAGCGGCTGCTCCGGCAGATCGCGATTCATCCACGCGGCATAAAGACCGATCCCGGAAATGAGGATCAGTATCAGCGCAACAACAGTACCCTTGTTTTTCATGTGACAACCTCCTGAAATCCGGGCGATGGGCTGCGCAAGGAAGCGCGCCTTTTACTAGATTGTAGGTTTTTTTGCGGAATTTGTCAAGGCGCAGCGCGAATTATCCCATAAAAAAGGAAGCAGAGGAGAGAACATGGGAGCAAAAGAGCAGATTGCGGGCTTTGAATCCCGGGTGCGGGAATACACAAACTTTGCCGTGCGCGGCGTGAAGCGCGTTTGCAAGGAATGCGGTCCGCGCGAAACAGCGAGCGAGGCTGAGCGCAAGGCGCAAAAAATCATGGCAAAGGAACTGGAGAGCTGCTGCGAAAGCGTGCAACTCGAGCCGTTTCACGTCGCCCCACGCGCATTTTTGGGCTGGGTGAATCCTTCCGTTTATATCGGCATCGGCGCGGTGGCGCTGTTTCACTTTGGCTATGCCCTTGCAAGCATGATCCTGCTGGCGCTGGTGCTGACCGCTGCCGTGCTGGAATTCCTCTTCTATAAGCAGGCGCTCGACGTCTTTTATCCAAAAAAGCTTTCGCAAAACGTCGTTGCCGTGCGCAAGCCCGCGGGCGAAGTCAAGCGCCGCATCATCTTCTGCGGTCACGCCGATTCCGCGCCGGAGTGGATCTATACCTTTTTGGGTGATAAATATTTACACAATGCGAGCCTTACTGCAATCGTCATGGCGGTTTGCTTCGGCGCGATTTTCTTCGCGTTGGTCGTGAGCCTCCTGTCCGTCGCCATAGAAGCCACGCACGGCTTGGGCGGCACGGCAAGCCTGGAATTTCGCGCGGGCTGGCTAAGACTGCTGGGCTACATCGCTGCGGGGCTGTGCCTTCCGTTGCTGGCGGGGCTACGCTTTAAGAACTACCGCAGGTTTGTGGATGGTGCGAATGACAACCTTTCCGGCTGCTTCACCGCCATGGCGATCCCGAAGCTGCTGGGCGACCTTGATTTGCGGCTGCAAAACACCGAGCTGGTGACGCTCTGCTCCGGCGGCGAGGAGGCGGGTCTGCGCGGAGCAAAGGCCTTTGCAAAAGCCCACGCGAATGCCTACAAGGACGTGGAAACCGTCTTTGTCGCGCTGGATACCATCCGCGATTATGACCATATGGGCATTTATGTGACAGATATGACCAACACGGTGCGGCTCGACCCGGCAGTCGCGCACCTGATGAAGCAGGGCGCGAAAAACGCGGGCTACGAAATCCCCTTCCAAAACTGCTTCTTCGGTTCAAGCGACGCCGCGGCGGCAGCGCAGGCGGGCATCCGCGCCGCCACCTTTGCCGCGATGAATCCCGCTCCGGCGGCATATTACCACACACGGCTGGATACCGCCAACAATCTTGACCCAAAAACAGTGGAAGCGACCCTGCAAATTCTGCTCGAAACAGTGTATCTATATGATGAAACCGGGCTTGCTCCGCAGGAAGGTAAACCGGCGGCAAAAGGCAAAAACTAATTTTTTATCGCTTTGATTCACATTCGGGAGGTTTTGTGATGCAGCTTCGCGCAAAGCATATGCTTTCCATGCTATTGCTGGCGCTTTTGCCGGCATGGACTTCCTGTTCGCTCTTTAGCACTCCCCCGCCGGAAACCGCGCCCGCCGCAAAAACGCCCCTGCCGCAGGGGCGCGAAGCGATCCTCGCCTATTGGAATGAAGAAGTAATTGCGCGGAAACGGCTTGAAGCTTCCGATTGGAATTTGGAGGTCAGCTACAGCATTGGCGATGTAAAAACCGAAAACGCCACGCTCCGGGCGGCGGTTCCCGCGCTCAAAAGAATATTGCAGGATGGGCTGAAAGGTTTTGCCGAGCAGGTCAGTGCCGCGCGGTATCCGGTTCTTTGCACCCCCTTGCGAAGCGAAGACGTCGCGCAGCTTACGGCGGCTTCGTTGCTGGAATGGGAGCTTTCACAGAAGGATAACCTCCCGGCAGCCCGGGCGGATTATGAAAGCGGCGCGCTGAGCAAGACGGAGCTGAAAAAATTCCTGGAACAATACGGGCTGAATCATTTGGGGCTGCAAAACAATGCCGCGCTGGATGCCTGGGTTGCCGAACAGCTGAAAGACACAGAACAGGCGCTGCGGCTTTATACCATGGACACCAAACTGAGCAGCCCGGTGGATGCCGAAGCCCATTACCGCATGGAGGCACAGCTTTCGGACGGTAGCCGCTATATCGCGCCGGTGGAAAAAAGCGCCATCCTTGCGGAGCTGGCAAAAGCAAAAGAAACCATTCTGGTGCAGGACTACACGCAAGCATCGGCGGCTCCCTTCCATTTGCTGGCGAAGGTGAACCGCGGCACGAACGAAATCAGCGAGCTGACCCTTACCGCGCAATATTTCATCACCGCGCAGATACTGGGCGTGAACGCATTGGCGAACGCAGGCGCGGCGCAGGCAGCGTTTTCCATTGAAAAAACCGTAAAATTGACGGCAAAATAAGAACAGCAAAGCAAAAGGGGAATTTTTATGCAATCCAAAAAATACCGTCGCGCTTTGAGCGCACTGTTGGCGCTCATGCTTTTGATCACCGCCTCGACGATCCTGCCCGCCTCCGCGGCAGGGCAAAGCGACACCGCGCCTTTCCGCGTAATCAGCACATTTTACGGTGATTCCGCAACCACGCAGGGCTTCCACTGGGCGACGAAAAGCGATTGCGGCAGCGTTGTGCGCGTTTATGAAGGCGACAGCGCGCTCTACCGTGATTATGACGGCGCGAAAACCACAAAATTCCAAGGTAATTATATGCATTCCGCGATTGTGAAGGGTCTAAAGCCCGGAACGGAGTACCGCTACGAGGTCGGCGACCGCAGCGCGAATGTTTGGAGCGAGACAGGCTATTTCACCACCAATCCGGGCGCAGGCAACGCGTTTTCGTTCATTGCCATAGCGGATGTGCAGGCCAGCGACACCGAAAGCTTTGCATACGCCGCAAACGTCTTTGAAGCCGCGCTGGAAAACGATCCCCAAGCCGCCTTCCAGGCGCATCTGGGCGATTACACCAACAACAGCAGTAACGAAGAATGGGACATGTACTTTTCATCCTTTAAGGGAATGAATACCCGGCTGACACACGCCGCCGTTGCCGGCAACCACGACGGCAACCTGAAATGGAACTGGTTCAGCAACATGTTTACCCTGCAAAAGCAGGCGAACGCCGTCAACCTCACAGGCGCTTACTATTCCTTTGATTACGGCGACGCGCACTTTGCGGTGCTCAACACCAATGACATGTACCCCATGAGCCAGCAGCAACGCAATTGGTTCGTCAACGACATGCAGCAAAGCGGCGCGAAGTGGAAAATCGTTCTGCTGCACCGCGGTTCTTATACCACAGGCAAGCATATCACCAAGCCTGATTCACTCATGATGCGCAGCGTGTTACTGCCGCTAATCGAGCAATGCAATATTGATTTGGTGCTGTGTGGGCATGAGCACGTGTATTACCGCAGCGCCCCCATGAAAAACGACAAGCGCGTGAATGTCGCACCCGCAGTCACCGATCTGCCCGATTACACGCTGCAAATGGCGGGCGGCGGCAAAGCCTTTCACTACACCGATCCCGGCGCGCCGATCCACATCCTTCCCAGCGCGGCGGGCACAAAGCGTTATGGTATTTATGAAGGGCTTCCGGCAACGCGCGCAGCTGCGGAAGAAGCCTTCCAGCCGAACGCGGGCGTGTTCGCGAGCATTGCAATCAACGGCGGCGAGCTGGTTTATAAAGCCTATGTTTATGACGAAGCAACCGACAGCGCGACACTTTTTGACCAGGTGACCGTGAGCAAAACCACGTTTGCGGGCGCGGCGCCAAGCTACAAGCCCCTGCCCACGGATTATCTGACAACCGCGCCCGCGCACATTTTCAGCTTCTTTTACGAAATCCTGCGGGTGCTTTTTGTGGAACTGGCTATTTACTTGACTAAGCCTACCACAAGATGTATACTGGTAATATGAAAGAGTATCCGATGACATTCAGCGAGTTCACGACGCGATTTGCGACAGAAGAGCAATGCCGAGGCT
>JAITGE010000037.1 GCA_031280825.1 Oscillospiraceae bacterium
CTTAACAAGCGCGATTATTTCAACAAGTGTTCCCATCTTGATTCTCCTTCGTCCGTTTTGATGTTCCTATTATATCATACCGATCCGCAATATTCAAGATGATTTACGACTATCACCAAGAATTTTACGACGACCCAATCAGTTCATAACAATCGCCTTTCGAGCCAAAGGCTCACAGGCGGCGCAAGCGGCAATGGTGCGTCCAAAGAGCCGGTCTCGCCAAAACTGGCGGTTGAAGCGGAGGCAAAACTCGCCAAAAAACGCCTGCAAATGCTTTGACCCCACGCCGTGACAGGTGCCATTGAGGGGGAATCCTTCGAGTTTAGACACCACGATGTGCAACCATTTTAAATGCTCAGAGCGTCCGTCCGAGCTGAAGGCTTCCGGCACATGAAATAGCCCTTTTTACGGTAGCAGAAAAGTCCGTCACTTGTGATGGTTGTTTCTTTTTTGATGCAGCTTAGTGGGCAAAACCTTGACCTTGACAAAATCCGACCGCCTCTTTTCACCCAGCGAAAGTTCGACCACGATCGGAGTCTTGTCCGGCGTACTCCCTCTGTTCCAAACTTTTCTGTAAATTCCACCAAGGTCATGTTTTCCTGCTGCGCCGCGCCCTTGCGCTCCTTCGCCCTCGTTTATACCATTATGGCACATCATGAGACGTTTCAAGTCGCCGTACCACGATCACTCCACGCTCGCGGAGTGAGTATATTATAGCGGTCGTGAGGCAAAATGTCAACAATAAAATTCTTGATCCCACGCAAAACGCATGAATGTGATTTACGACCGGAGGTCAAGGGAGCAATTTTTCAAGATCAAAGTTGCAATAGGCGTTCCAAATGCTTTTGCGGATTGGCGCCGATGGCAAAACGCTTTTTCTTCAAGCTCAATGGTTCGGTTTTCATCTTCTCGACAGTATTCTCCTGAACAAAATCCATAATCTGCAAACATTGGTCAGCGAAATTAAATTCTACCTTGACCGGGTAAATCTAGCTTCACGTGTACCCGGGAAAGCGCGACGGCTTTGCGCTTGTGCTGATACGCACATGCAGGCAGAAGAAAAACGATTTTGGGGCGATCTTTGTGTTGCGCGCAAACCCTCTTTTGCATAGGATGGTACAGTGTGATTCCTTCGCTTATCAGTCTGCAGGGGGTACTTATGGAAAATTTTGAAGGGCTGCGCATTGGCGTTGGCATAACAGGCTCCTTTTGTACATTTGAAACCGTGTTTGATGCGCTGAAAGCTCTGCGTGCCGCGGGCGCGGCGCTTACCTGCGTGTTTTCTGAAAATGCGCAGCGCATCACCAGCCGCTTTGGCAAGCCGGAGGATTTTTTGGAGCGCGCCCGCGCTTTGAGCCGGAACCCGCTTATCCTAAGCATTGCTGAGGCCGAACCGCTGGGACCGGGCAACGCACTGGATCTCTTCCTCATTGCGCCCTGCACAGGTAACACCCTGGCAAAGCTTGCTGCCGGGGTAACGGATACGACCGTTCTTATGGCGGCAAAGGGGCATTTGCGCAACGGCAAGCCCCTGCTCATCTATCTTTCCACCAACGATGCGCTGGGCGCAAACCTGAAAAATATCGGCACGCTGCTCAACGCCAAGCATATCGCTTTTGTTCCCTTTGCGCAGGATGCGCCGCATAAAAAACCGAATTCGCTCGTGAGCCGCCCGGAGGCGCTTGGGCAAGCCATCGCGGCGGTCATGCGCGGCGAGCAACTGCAGCCGCTGCTTTTTGTGGAACAATAGAACAAAACAGAGGAGGGGACGCCATGTGCGGCATTGCAGGCTTTTGTTCGTTTCATCAGGATACCTTTGCGCCGGAGGAAGCGCGGACGCGGTTGCTGCGCTGCGTTGAAGCGCTGCGGCACCGCGGACCGGACGGCAGCGGAATTTATCTAAACGGCGGCACAGGGCTGGCGCACACGCGCCTTGCCATCATTGATCCAAAGGGTGCGCCGCAGCCCATGCACCGCCGCCACGGGGAGCGCGGCGGCAGCCTGGTTTATAACGGAGAGCTGTATAACACGGCAGAGCTGCGCGGCTATCTTGCGCGACGCGGGCATATTTTTGAAACAAGCTCGGATACGGAGGTGCTGCTGGCGGGGTTAATGGAGGAGGGCGCGGATTTTCTCGAAAAGCTCAACGGCATTTTTGCTTTTGCGTTTTGGGATGGGCTGAGTCTGCTGCTGGCGAGGGATCGTCTGGGTGTCAAGCCGCTCTACTATGCCACGGAAGCGGAACGGCTGTATTTTGGTTCCGAGCCAAAGGCGCTTTTTGCCCTGGGCTTCGGGGCACGGCTGGAGGATAACGGCTTGCGGGAGCTTTTTGCGCTGGGTCCCGCGCATACGCCCGGCAACGGGATTTTTGCGGGGCTGCGCGAAGTCCTGCCCGCCGAATATCTGCGCATGACGCCCGGCGGTCTGCATAAACGGCAATATTGGCAGCTGGAAAGCCGCCCGCACACCGAAAATGAAGCTGATACCATCGAAAATGTCGCTTTCCTTGTCCAAGATGCTGTGGAGCGGCAAATGGTTTCGGACGTACCGATTTGCACATTTCTTTCCGGCGGGTTGGATAGCAGCCTGATCAGCTCGATAGCGGCCAAAAAGCTCGCCGCGCAGGGCAGGCGGCTCACTACGTTTTCGTTTGATTTTGCGGGCAACGAGGATTACTATAAGGCGAACGCCTTTCAACCCAGCCGTGACGCGCCCTTCGCCGCCGAAATGGCGGAATATCTGCAAACAGAGCACTATGCTTTGGAATGCGATAACGCCGCGCTGGCGGATTTGCTGGAGACCGCAATGGTCGCCCGCGACTTCCCCGGCATGGCGGATGTAGATGCTTCCCTGCTCTACTTTTGTCGCATTGTCGGGCAGGATTATAAGGTCGCGCTGACGGGGGAAACGGCGGATGAGTGTGCGCCGACACGTTATAATCCTAATCCCGCCGGGGCAAGCGGGGATACAAAATCAAATCAAAGGGCGCGGAACGGTTCCGTTTTCCGGCCTGCGTCTTTGTGTATACCGCTTTTTCAACGACCTCTTTCAAAAGGTCATTTTTTTCCGCCGGGGTCAGAAGGGCGGTGTAGCAGGAAAGCAAATGCTCCACCTTGGGGACGATGCTAAGGTGGTTTTGCAACCGAGTGGATTCTGCGCCAAGCTCTTCCGAAATGCGTGCGCGGTCGGTCTGGGCGGCGGCGGTGCGCTCAGATAGCTCGCGTGAGCGGGAAAGGAAGATGTCAACATCATAAACGCCCTGCTCTAACAAATCGTGCAGGGATGATTTTTGCTTTTCCAGTTTTGCCAGGTCGCCGTCCAGCTTTTTCAGGGAGCGGCGCATCAGTTCGACCGAAGTGGACGCGGCGGTGGAGGATTGCGGGGCTTTCAGGCTGAGCTTGTATTCGTCCAACCAGCTGCGCAGGGAATCTAAAAGCACGGCTTCCACGCAATGGTAAGGCGTTCCGACGTTGGGGCAATCGCGCATATGGCAGACGATGTAATCCTGCTTGCCGGGCTGCCCCTTGCGCAGAACCAGCTTGCGCCCGCACACACCGCAAACCAGGATGCCCGCAAGGGGATTCCTGACAGCGTTTTTATAGCCGACCGGGACGGGCGGAAGCTCGGCAAGCAGCTGCTGCGCCCGCTCGAACAGAGCCTTGTCCACAATTGCGGGGTGCAAGCCCTGCGCAATGATACAATCATCGCCATAATTGCGCGGTCGCCACAGGACTTTTTCGCCGTCAACAACCTTCGTCCGTGTTTTATGCCAGCCCCAGCGAATCATCCCGGCATAAGTCGGGTTGGTCAGGATGCCATGAACAACGCCCTTGTTCCAGTAGTCGGCACTTTTTGCGGACGGGATATGCAGCTCGTTCAACCGACGCGCCAGCGCCTGAATGCCAAACCGCCGCCGAACACCGTTCACGCAGACTTCGCCGGTGACGTACAGATCAAAAATGAGCCGAACAACCTCAGCCTGCGCCGGAACAGGCTCAAGCGTTGCGCCCTTCTGCCCCGTCAGCGAAACGCGCCTGTAACCGTATGGCGCACAGCTGCCAAGGAATTTCCCCTCCTTCGCGCTCGCCGCCCGTCCGCGCTGCAAACGGCGGTTGACGGTTTTATATTCGCGGCGCGACATGAAAAGCCCGAACTCGAAATACTCCTCGTCATATTCGTTGTTTGGGTCATAGACCTTCAAGGGCGTTATGATCTTTGTGTCGGAGATCTTGAATGCTTGCACAACGATGCCTTGGTCAATGCTGTCGCCGCGTGCGAGGCGTTCCACCTCCATCACAAGCACACCATCCCATTGACCGCTTTCCACTTCGGAAAGAAGCCGCTGCATCTGCGGGCGGGAAGCGATGGTTTCCCCGGAAACAATCTCGCGGTATATGTCGCCAATGTCCAGCTTCATGCGCTTTGCAAGCTCCAGCAAGGCACGTTCATGCCGGGCGAGCGTTTCCATCTCGCCGTGCGCTTCCGCTTCCAAATCAGCGCGGGATTTGCGAAGATAGATGAGATGGGGCATAGGTCACATCCTTCTGCTATTCCAAAGAATTTCCGCAATGCGGGCAAACAGATTCCGGGGAAAGTGTACCAGCAGGGACGACCTGTGTCAAGCAAAACAAGTTGAATTGCGCGGTTCGAGCCGCGCGGTCACAAAGAAAATTCCACGGCGCTTTGCCGTGGAATTTTGGTGGAGACGGCGGCAATCGAAGCCGCGTCCGGAAGCCCATCCGCGCCGGTTTCTTCGAGCGTAGCCCGTTTTTTCAGATTCCCCTCACGCACCGCCGGCGGGCAGGCTGTGCGCTGCGGTAGCCGTGTATCTTCATGATGAGGGGCAAGGCGTCCCGCTCATGCACGTGCACCGCTCAATGACATCCCGCTCCGAGCTGCGGTATTCCCGGGAAGGACGGCTGTTAACCCGTTAGGGTTAAGCAGCTAAAAGTTGTGTTTCGTTGTCGTTTATTTCTAAACTGCGGCTTTTAGAGCGGGTCCGCACCGCTGCTCGCTTCCAACGCTTCAAGACCCCCGTCGAAATCCTTTCGTCCCCGGAGCTTGAGCATATTAAGTATAGCAGAAAAAGAGCGGCGCGTCAAGCACTGCGCGTTCCAAAATTTGCCGCAGTCAGCCCCCGCACTGTTGCCGGCGGCGGGGGCTGACTGTTTTGCCTGTTATAAAAGCTCTGCCGGTAAATCACCCAGGCGCACAACATAAAACGAAAGGGTGTTGGCGTCCGCGTGTGCGGCGTCCGCGCTGTTTTGGCACATAAGCGTGATATGATTCCCCGCGTGCAAGGCAACGATGGCTTCGGCGGCTGCGGGCGGCGGCGCACCGCCGGTTTGGCTCGGTTTGCTTTGCACGCTGACAGTGCCGGGGATCGTTTCGCCGCCGGATATCGCCAGGGAATACGTCGTCGCTTGCTGCGCGGCTGAAAAAGCCTGCGCCGTGCTCAGGCTGTAGCCTACCAGATACATTCCGTCGGCGGCAACGGTCACGCCGCTTTCGCCGCGATCGGCGATGTTCAGCGCCGGAGCATAATCGCCCAGGGCGGAGAACGGCTGTGCCGCCGCTATGCCGCCCTGCCGTTTATCCGCGGCGTTGTAGGTCTGCGCGTAAACCCACGCGCTGCCCGTCGGTCCCGCGAACGCCGCGGCGCGCACGGTGATCAGCTCGCAATAGGGTCGAGCCATGGGCAGCCGTATGTCGGTTAGGTTGCCTGTGGGAACGGGGTTGATGAGCGTGTAAAGGAACGCGTCTATTGTTCCGTAATAAACATTGGTGTCGCCTGTGACGGACGAATGCACGTAGAGCCGGTTGAACTGCGGGTCATAATCAAGCGTGTCACTTGCGTTCCCGTTGGGCGGGCTAATGGTTCCGATCGTGTTGGAAAGATCCGCGTTGAGGATCGTGATGTCGCCGTTGCTGTTGAGAGCATACACCTTGTGATCGTGCGTGTTTGGGATAACATTGGACGAACCTGTCAGTGTGAAGGTTTTTGCCATCAATGTTTCCGTGTCGTACCCGACCGTTTCGTTGCCGGCGGTAATAAAGACGGTGTGCGTGCCGGGATCCACCGTGACATTTTGAACCGGACCGATCGTGGTGCTTATGGCGCCGGTGGCTTTGGTGATCACATTAACGCGCACCACAAAGGTGTCCATTGTGTTGTAGAGGAACAAATAATCTTCACGCAGATCATCCACCAAATGAGGGGCGGCGTCGATTCGCGTAAAGCCTGTGGGGATGGTATCAAGCGTTTGCAGAGTGAGCGGATCGAGCACATAGAGTGTGGATATATTTTGCGCGTTTGTCGCGTAAACCAAATCCCGCTTCCCGTCAAATACGGCAGCGATGGAGCCGTTGCCCGAACCGAAGGTGTGCGCGGTCGCCACCCCTGTGAAGAGATTAACCCGCCCGAGGGAATCCGAATCATTCACATAACCCGAATCCGTCATCAGGTCAATCGCTAACAAAGGATGCGAGGAACTATATAACCATACAACATCGCTTTGATCCAGCCGAATGAGCCATACGCTGCCATCAGTGCCCCAAGCGAATCCATCTGCGCCATTGCATTGCAAAGCGGGTGTGGGAGCCGGCGGACCTGTCGGTCCCGTGGCGCCGGTTTCGCCTGTCGGTCCCGTAGCGCCGGTTTCGCCTGTCGCGCCCGTATCCCCCATTGCTCCGGTTGCGCCCGTAGCGCCGGTAGTACCGTCCGCGCCGGTGGGCGCGGGCAGACAACCCGGCGTATTCAAAATCGCAAGACCCGCGCTGGGGTTAAGCGTTTGCTTCAGCCTCACCGTATACAGATTATGAAATGCTTCGTACTCGAAGCCGTAGGCGCTGGTTGGGATTGGGTTTAAACCTGCGTAAAACAGCTGGTAAAGCTGGTCGTCAAAGACGGAGGGACTGCCGTCTTTCGGTCCATAGGATGTGCCCACGATGCTGCCGTAGCTCAAATCATCTGCGTTGAACACTTCCAGTCCGCGGTCTGTGCTGTAATATAGATGCCGGTCTCTTGCGTTATAGTACAGGAGAGGGTTGGTGTATGTGTTGGGGGCAGAGCCTACATCAACCGGGGTTCCGAAGTCTGCGTTTATTATAGACAGACGACTGGCGCCGAGAGAAGCGTAGGCCAAAAGAGACGGTGTCATTGCCGCCATTGCGTCAATGGTGTATTGGGTAGTGTAAGCAGGCACCATGACGGGATCACTGGTCTGCACCCGCCAATGCTTGACTTCATTGCCGCCCTTTTGCGCAAGATAGAGACTGTCGCGCGCTTCAAGCACCGTGGCGATCAGCGGGTCGTTCAGCCCGGTGCTGAATATGCCGTCGACAGTCAACACAGGCAGCCTGATATAGGCGACATTGCCGCCCGGCAGGGCGAAAAACAGTTTTCTCGCGTTGCGGGCAAACGCGAGGAAGTACACCGGACCCGGGAACGCAACGGTGCGCTTCTCCGCCCCGGTGTCGGGGTTCACCACCGAAAGCGTGTGGTCGTCTTTGAGAACATAGAGCTCATAATAGGGGCCGCCGGCGATGATGGGACCTATGCCTGTGAGCGTGTTGGGCAGGGTTCTGATGTCCGCGGTTCCGGGGTAAAGCGGCAGCGGCGCCTTCCGGAAGGTCGTTCCGTCATAAGCGATCAGCGCGGAAGGTATGCAGTGATCCTCGCCTTTCGCGCCGGTTGCCCCCGCTGCACCTGTTGCGCCGGTGGCGCCCACGGCGCCCGTCGCGCCTGTCGCGCCCGTTTCCCCTGTCGCCCCGGTGGGCGCAGGCAGGCAGGCAGGGTCTTCGAAAATCACCATGCCGTTGGAGGGGATTGCGTCAATCTTAAGGTAGAACCGATAGGAATCATAATCCCAGACAGTCAGATTGGCTCTGCTATAGCCTAAATAGAGTGTCATTTGCCCGACAGAATCCCACAAAATCGGGCTGTCATTATAAGAGGAATAAAAATAGTCGCGTTGACGCTCAAACAACGTAGTCGCGTCATAGGAGGATCCGTTTGAGGAGAAAAGCAAATTGCGTTCCGGCACAACCAGCAGAGTCGCCGGAAACGGCGGATGCGACACCGAATAAAGATGTCTGATTTCCGCGCCTGTATCCGCATCCACTGCGAATAGTTCGTTGCCGTTCCTTGAAGTAAAATACAGGACTTTCGTTTGGGGGTTTACAGCTAAGGATTCGATGTCGTTAAGCAACAAGACATTATTGTTAAACGAAATGCTGCCGTTCGCAACGTCATATATGCTATAACCAAAATAACTGCGTTCGGTTACATACAGTTTGCCGTTCATTTCATCCAGCGCGTAAATTAGGATGCCGTTGTATGTGGTGTTTACAGAATTGTCAATGCCTGTGAAGGGCAGGCTGCCGTATCGGATCTCGTTGGCGGCGGCTACGGGGTCGGTAAAGACGATAAGCATGTTATGCGTGGAATCCACAATAAGGCTTTGCGCGTTTGCCCCGATGGGCACGTCGTACAGCTCCGCGCCGGTATCCGGGTCAACCACGGCAATGGTGGCGGGGTCTTTGATGACATAAAGCAGACGGTTGGCGTTGTCGATCGCCATGGGACCGCTACCCGTAAGGGTGTTGGGCAGGGTTTGCGCATCCGAAGTGTATCCCGTCCCCATTGGTAGCGGTGCTTTTGTAAAGGTCGTGCCGTTATAGGTTATCAGCGAACGCGCCATGCAGTGGTTCGCGCCGGTTGCCCCGGTTGCGCCTGTGGTTCCGGTTGTGCCTGTGGCGCCTGTGGGGCTTGCGCCGGCTACGCCTGTTGCGCCCGCCACGCCGGTCGCGCCCGTTGCACCTGTGGAACCGGGGATGGGCGTGCAAATGGTATCGTGCCCTTTGGCAAGGTTGCTGGTGATGTCGAAGGAACCGAAGTTGCCCAGGAACGTGTCGGTCGTGCCGTCGATGACGCCAAGGCTTTGCCCGCCTGTAATCGTGTTATAGATCACCGTGTTGCTGTCGGCGTCATAGAGGCTTTTATCCAGAATGCCGATTCCGCCAAGGTCAGTGAGGGCAACCGCATTCAGCGCGTCGTCATACACATAGATATCGAGGGGCGAAGTCGCATAGACCTTGCGGTTTATTGTGTTCACGGTCAGCGTATCCGGGTCGTATGATACCGATATATTGCCGGGCGAAGTAACTATTTCTTCTGTGAGAGCAACAAGCCTTCTGTTGTCCGTTGCGATATAAACACGGTCTGCGCCGGGATCGACGGCAATGAGCTTTGTTGTACCGGGAAGCAAGCTGCGGCGTTCCGCCGATAAGCCGTTGTAGCTGCCGTCAACGGTATAGCGGTACACATAGGCATAACCGCTGGCAATGGCGAACAGATAGTGGTTTACGCTATCCAGCGCGAGCCTTCGGGCGCCGGTGTCGCCGCCGGAAGGGGTTTGAAAATAGTGGTGGGTGAGGTCGTCAGCGTCATAGACGTCGATGCCCGCGCTGCTTGCCGCAAACAGCCAATTGTAGAACGGGTCATACACAAGCGCTGTGAACGAACCCGCACCGGCAGTGCTATCCGCCAGGGAAAGACCGGGATCGTTCGCGCTGCGCATGGTGATGCCGGAGGACGTCGTCCAATACAGGATACTGCCGGTCGCTGTTTGGCGGATGGCAAGCTGATCACCTACGTTAAAATTGCCCAGACCTTCCGTTGTCTGGCTGCCGATCAGAGAGCGCCGCAGACTGCCGTTCGAAGCATAATAAACATAATCCGCATCCGCGCACGTGGTTTGATCCGCGCCTGCCGCGCCTGTTGCGCCCGTTTCGCCGTTTGCGCCGTTTGTGCCGGGGGCGCCCGTTGCGCCCGTGCTGCCGTCCGCCCCTGTCGCGCCGGTTACGCCGGTCGCCCCCGTCGCGCCCGTGGGCGCGGGCTGGCAGGTGGGGTCGTCAAAAATCACCATGCCGTTTGAGGGGAGTATACCGTTTTTTGTGTATGAAGAACCGCCGTCAAAATCCCAAACGCGCAGCTCTGTTGCCGAGGAATTTAACGTGATAACATCCTGCCCGGCGGAATCCCATAAAATCGGGCTGTCTTCGTAGGAAGGATTGGTTTTGTTATACAGAATCCCAAATGTAGTTGCGTCATAGCAGGATCCGTCTGAATAGAAAAGAAGATTGCGCTCCGGTACGACGCGCAGGGAGGTCGGCGATGACACACCCGATACGCCCCTTTGACCAAAAATCGCGCCTGTACTCGCGACCAGCATAACAATGCGGTTGTTTGCGGGCGAAGAAAAAAACAGCCTGTCATTCGCGGGATTCACAGCCAGAGCGTCTATGCTATAGAGCGTTGAGAAGCTGTTGTTGTATGCCAAGCCGCCCGAAAAGGTGTTGTAAACATTGATTGTCTGGTCGCCGCGCGCGGCAACATACAGCTTTCCGTTGGTTTCATCCAGCGCATAGAGCAGCTTCCCGCTAAAGCCCATGTTCATCTGACCGTCAACGCCGACGAAGGGCAGCTTACCGTAAAGCGTCACGCCGCCGCCTGCAAAAAGGATCAACTGGTTATTTGCAGAATCTACCACGAGATCTTGTATGTTCGCACCGATGAACACGTCGTACAGCTCCGCGCCTGTGTCCGGATCCACCACGGCAAGGGTGCCGGAGTTTTTGACGACGTATAGCCGGTGGTTTTGCGCGTCGGCAGCCAGCGGTCCGCTGCCCGCAAGGGTGTTGGGCAGGGTACGTATATCCGTGTCGTTCGAGTTGGTCGGTAGCGGCAGTTTTTTAAAGGTCGTGCCGTCATAGGCGATCAGCGAATGCGCAATGCAGCGATCCGCGCCTGTGGCGCCTGTGGCGCCTGTTATGCCTGTTATGCCGGCTTCGCCTGTCGCGCCTGTCGCGCCCGTTGCACCTGTTTGCCCCGCTGCCCCCGTCGCCCCCGGCAAGCCATTTGCGCCGGCTACGCCGGTTTCGCCTGTTGCTCCCGCAACGCCGGGCAAGCCGGTTTCGCCTGTTGCTCCCGCAACGCCGGGCGTGCCGGTTTCGCCTGTCGCCCCGGGCAAGCCCGGCAAGCCGTTTGCGCCGGTTTCGCCGGTCGCGCCTGCCGCACCCGCAACTCCCGTTGCGCCTGTTGTGCCGGGCAGACCCTGCGCGCCCTGCGCACCCTGTACGCCTGCTGCCCCTGTTGCGCCTGTCGCGCCTGTAGCTCCCGTCACGCCTGTTGTGCCGGGCAAGCCCTGCGCGCCCTGCGCACCCTGTGCGCCTGCCACGCCGGTTTGCCCGGTCACGCCGGTCGCGCCCGTTATGCCGGGCAAGCCCTGTACGCCTTGTGCACCGGTTGGACCGGTTGCGCCGGTCGCGCCGTCCGGACCGGTTGCACCCGTGGAACCGGTCGCTCCCGGTTCCCCCTCGGCGCTCCGCCGGGAATTCAGCCGCATGGGACCCTGCGGACCTGTTTCGCCTTGCGGACCCTGCACGCCGGTCGCGCCGGTCGCGCCGACGACGCCTGTTATGCCGGGGATGCCCTGCGGACCCGTATCGCCTTGCGCACCCACCATGCCCGGTTGCCCGGTTGCGCCGGTCAGTCCCGTTGCGCCGGCTGCCCCGGCGATGCCCGTTGCGCCCGTCACGCCCTGCGAACCGCGCGGCCCTGTCACACCTGTCGGTCCTGTTTTTGCTTCAGCGGAAATTACGCTTGTGAGCTTGCCGCGCAGCATCGCCTGGTGAATATTTGCCGAATCCAGCGTTTCGCGCACGCTGTCGTTGGCGTCCAATACCTCCGCGATGGTGCGCGGGGGCTGATTTTGCGCGCCGTTTGCCCCGGTGAGGGATCCCAAAACATATTGAATCTTTTCGCCCTCGGCGTTGAGAATATGCGAAAGTCCCAGCTCCTCCATGGCAATGGAGGAGATAATCTGATTCCGCGCGTCGTCCCAGTTAAAATCGGGCGGCGCAGGAAATTGCGGCACAGACATCCAATCACCTCGCTTCGTTTATGATGCATCCGCAATGCGGATTGCGAAAAGGATAACGGAATCCCCGGCGGGGACGAGAAACGAACCGTCAGCGCCGTCTGCGGTTTCGGCTTGGGCACGCAGTGTTAAGCTTTCCGCGGCGCTTACCCGGGCGATCAAGGTTTTGCCGGCGGATTGATACGTGCCGCTGTCCCGGAACGTAAGATATGTGTCACCGGCTTCAACCGCCGTGCCGTCGCTTCGCGCCAGGGAAAGACGCACCGCGACGGGATAGCTTGCCGGCGCTATCGGCGTTTTTATACCAAGCGTAAGGCCGTAATGCAGTAAATATGTTCCGGCCGTATCCAGCGTAATGCCGCTACTATCATAGGCGGTGTCCGCAGTTCCAAAGTGCCGGCTATCAAACACGGGCAGCGCGTCGCGCAAAGCGTTCTTGAAAGTAACTTCATTCGGCGCTTGGTTCCGGCTGCCGATTTCAACATACGAATCCAGCGCGAACAACGGACCTGTGGGACCCGCTATGTTTAGCCCGGTGGCTCCTGCCGGCCCTGTGGCTCCCGTATCGCCTGTCGGTCCCGTTGCACCCGTCGGTCCGGTTGCGCCGGTTGGTCCGGTTGCGCCCGTGCTGCCGGTTGCGCCTGTGCTGCCGGTTGCGCCAGTCGGTCCGGTTGCGCCCGCTGCCCCTGTGGCTCCCGTGTCGCCTGTCGCGCCCGTTGCGCCCGTGTCGCCTGCCGCGCCGGTTGCGCCCGTCGCGCCCGTTGCGCCGGTTGCGCCGGTCGGTCCGGTTGCGCCCGCTACCCCTGTGGCTCCCGTGTCGCCTGTCGCGCCAGTTGCGCCAGTTGCGCCAGTTGCGCCCGTCGAGCCAGTTGCGCCGGTTGATCCTGTTGCGCCCGTTGCGCCTGTCGCGCCCGTTTCGCCCGTTGCGCCAGGCAACCCTGCCACACCCGTTGCGCCTGTCGCGCCCGTTGCGCCGTCCTGCCCGGGGGTGCCGGTCGGTCCGGTTGTGCCGTCTTGCCCCGTCGCACCTGTTGCGCCCGTTGCGCCCGTTGCGCCCGTCGCGCCGGTTGGTCCTGTTGCGCCCGTTGCGCCTGTTGCGCCCGCCGCGCCTGTCGCGCCCTGCACGCCTTGCACGCCTGTCGCGCCGGTCGATCCTGTTGCGCCCATATCGCCTGTCGCGCCCGTCGTGCCGGTGACGCCGTTTTGCCCTGTCGCGCCCGTTGCGCCCGTTGCGCCGCTTTGCCCGGTTGCGCCCGTTGCGCCCGTCGCGCCGTTTTGCCCTGCCGCGCCTGTCGCGCCGGTCACACCGTTTTGCCCGGTTGCGCCGGTCAGTCCGGTTGCGCCTGTAGCTCCCGTCGCGCCCGTCGCGCCGGTGACACCGTTTTGCCCGGTTGCGCCCGTAGCGCCTGTTGCGCCCGTTTCCCCGGTCACGCCGGCGATGCCGGTTTCACCGGTTGCCCCCCTGATCCCCTGGACGCCTTGCAAGCCCTGCAAGCCCGTCGCGCCAGTTGCGCCCGTCGCGCCAGTTGCACCGGTTATGCCGATGATTCCCGGAATGCCCTGTAAGCCCTGTACGCCTTGTGCGCCGGTTACGCCTGTCGCGCCAACCGCGCCTGTTGCCCCCGTCGCACCTGTTGGTGCAGAAAAATATCCACAAAACCTGCAACCCCAAATGTATAGGCAATTCAGATTGATAGCCACCAGCTAAAACGCATTGCCTGGGCTGCTCTTTTCATTTTCAAGTTCTCCACCAGCAAGTTTCACGCAAGCTTCTCATATATTGGAAATATCCCAGTCGAGAGAAGTGATTGAGTGACGCTTGAAGAACTGCGAGCACTGCAAACCACTGACCCGCCCAAAGAGGAGCGTGTGGATATCCGCAATGTGGTCATTGACATGGACGTTCCAGTCAAAACCCGCGCACAGCAATATTTAGAGCAGATCAAAAATCCGTACGCCTTCCGGTGTGGCGAGGTTGGTGTAAATGTGGAGTTCACCCCGGGAGGCAAAACGCTACAGGAAGCAATGATTTCCTACTTGAAGGTGCTTCAAGCATGAGATTTATCATATTTAAATACATATTTCCATATATTTTTGCTTTTCTGTTTTTTGCTATCGAAAATTACTTTTGTGGCACAAGCGGTTCTTTGGTTTCATGCCTGTGGCAGAGCCGCGCGCACGGGTATGCTTGCGCATATCGCCGGAATGTGTTATACTGCAAAGGAAGTAAAGCGGCATGGGAGTCCTTATGAACAAGCACCACAAAACCCTGGAGCTGGATAAAGTGCTGGCGCTGCTGGCGGAGCACACCGCCTGCGCCGATGCAAGGAATATGGCGCTGGCAGTGCTGCCGGAAGAAAATCTGGCGTTGGCGCAAGCCCTGCTAAACCAAACGAACGACGCTTATACGCTATTGGCGCGATTTGGTGGACCTGCCTTTGGCGGGTTGGTGAACGTGCGCAACGCGCTGCACCGCGCACAGGCGGGCGGTGTATTGCGCATGCGTGAGTTGCTGGAAATTGCCCAAGTGCTGCGCGTGCTGCGCGGCATCGTTGCTTGGCGCGAAGCCTCGGTCGGCGTTGAAAGCTGCCTGGATGCTCTTTTTGGCGGCATATCGCCCAATAAATTCCTGGAGGATGCCATCCATGGCGCGATCGCAAACGAAGACACCGTCGCTGATCACGCGTCACCCGCGCTTGCGGATATCCGCCGCAAGATTCGGCAGCAGGAAAGTAACGTCCGCGCACGCTTGGAGCAATACTGCCGCTCGGTCGCCTACGGAAAATATTTGCAGGAAAGCCTTGTGACTATACGCGGCGGTCGGTTCGTGATCCCCGTCAAGGCAGAGCATCGCGGCGACATCCCCGGGCTGGTGCACGACGCTTCGGCCAGCGGGGCAACGGTTTTTGTCGAACCCATGCCGGTGGTAGAGGCAAACAACGAAATCAAAGTGCTGCAGGGAAAGGAGCGCGAGGAAATTGAACGTATTCTTGCCGCGCTTTCGCAGCTGGCGGGCAGCTTTTATGAATCCGTTGCGGCAGGTTACGCGTGCGCGGTGGAATTGAATGTCGTCTTCGCCAAAGCAAAGCTGGCGTATGACATGCGGGCTTCGCTCCCGCTTTTGAATGACAGCGGCGAAACGGAGCTGAAAAAAGCGCGACACCCGCTGCTGCACCGTGACAGCGCCGTGCCGATTGATTTGCGGCTGGGGCTGGAATTTGACGCGCTGATCGTAACGGGACCCAACACCGGCGGCAAAACTGTGAGCCTCAAAACACTTGGGCTGCTCACCCTCATGGCAATGTGCGGGCTGATGCTCCCTGCCGCTGACGGCAGCCGTATTGCGGTATACAAGCAGGTGCTGGCGGATATCGGCGACGAGCAATCGATTGAACAGTCCCTTTCTACGTTTTCTTCGCACATGACCAATATTGTTTCGATTTTGACCGCCGCCGATGACGACACCCTTGTGCTCATCGATGAGTTGGGCGCGGGTACGGATCCCGTGGAAGGCGCTGCGCTGGCGACGGCGATCATTGAAGCGCTACGCGCGCGCCGCGCCAAATTGGCGGCTACGACGCACTACGCCGAGCTGAAAGCCTACGCGCTCGAAACGCCGGGCGTTGAAAACGCCGGCTGTGAATTCGACGTGCAAACGCTGCGCCCGACCTATCGCTTGCTGGTGGGCTTGCCGGGGCGCTCCAATGCGTTCGCGATCAGCGAGCGGCTGGGGGTGCCGGGGGAAATCATTGCCCGTGCGCAAGCGCTGGTCAGCGGTGAAAGCCGCCGTTTTGAAGACGTTATCGGGCAACTGGAAAACCGTCGCGCGTTAACTGAGCAGGTGCGCGGGGAGGCTGAAGAGGCGCGCCGCGCCGCCCGGGAAGCTTTGAACGCAGCCGAACGCCTCAGGCAAGAGGCGTTGCAAGGTCAAGAAAAAATCCTGGAGGAAGCCCGCGCACAGGGCAAGCATATCGCCGAACAGGCGCGGCGCTCCGCAAATGCATTGCTGGGCGAAATTGAACGCATAAAAAAAGAACACGTGCGCGGCAGCGATATCAACGAGCTGGCAAGACGCGCGCGCACCGCCATGAAAAAAGGCTTAGAAGCTATAGAGGACGCGGCGCCGCCCGTCCGCCAAGCGGGTATGGAAGAAAGGGACGGCGACTATACGCTGCCGCGACCGCTGCAAATCGGCGACCGGGTGCGCATAACGGCGCTTGGCGCCGAAGCTGAGGTCGCTGCCCTGCCGGACGGCAAAGGTATGGTGGAGCTGCAGACCGGCGCGTTGCGCACCCGCAGCCACATCGACGGGCTTCGCCTGCTGACGCAGCCGAAGCCCGTCGATATGGGAATACGCCGCCACCGCCCCAAAGGGGAGGAACGCCCCGAGCCAGCGGCGCAGACGCGCCTTGCGTCCGCCATGCGGCTGGATCTGCGTGGGCAAACGGTGGAGGAATGCCTGCTTGCGCTGGATCGCTTTGTAGACGAAGCTCTGCGCAGCGGCTTGCATGAATTCACTGTTGTTCACGGCAAGGGAACCGGTGCGCTGCGCGGCGCCGTGCAGCAATACCTGCGCGGCTGCGCGTTCGTCAAAGCCTATCGCTTGGGCGTTTATGGCGAAGGCGAAACGGGCGTCACGATTGTGGAGCTGAAATAAGCCATACGCGGCTCAATGCCCCGGCAACACATCCGCTTTTGTGAAGAAAAGCAGTAAAACATCGGAAACGAGTGTGCCGCGTGGCTGCGAACAGATTCTCTAATGATACCTAAATGAAGGAGCATCAAACAGAAGAATTGCCGGTTCGGTATTATTCGTCCCTGTCTGCCAAGTGGGCGGACTGGTTGTTTTATCCGTATATTCCATACGGCAAGGCTGGATATTCGCCGGGATTTATTCCGACATTGAATCCGGCACCAGCCTAAAAAAACGCTCCGGCTTCAAACGGATGTTCGCGGTTTTTTAACCAATAAGTCCATTGCTCGTCTGTCAGGTTCGTGTTGTATCCCATATCTTCACCTCGTCATGTCATATTCCGGCATTTTTTGACGGCTTTGTTAATTTGCCGAATACGGATTCTAAACTTTTTCCATAAAAAAAACTTGCATTGCGCTGCTCAAAGTGTTATAATCATGAAAATACAGTTACGGAAATTAAGGAGGAGCGCATTATGATTGGAAAATTCTTGAAACGCAGGCTGGTCACAGCGGCACTCGCCGGCGCGCTGGCGCTGGGGCAGATGGTCGGCTTGAGCGCCGCAGCGGCAGGTCCCTCGGCACCGCTGCAGGCAGGGGAGGCGGCGGATCATGTCACCTTCGGCGTGGTTTCGGATACCCACGTGACGCAAACCAATTTCACCACGCAGGCGCGCCTGGCGGAGGCATTTCGCTTTTTTAGCGGGACAAGCAAGGATCCGAACAGCAGCAAGCTGGACGCCGTTTGCGTCGCGGGCGATCTCACGGATACGGGCGACGCCCTGCAGCTTGGCGCGTGGAGCGGCATCATGAAAGCAAACCTGGCAAAGGATGTGGATCTGGTCGCTTCCATGGGCAACCATGAGAACAATCATTGGAAGAATTTTGAAAACGCCACAGGCGAAAAGGCAAATGCTGTCTATAAGATCAACGGCTATACCTTCATCACCATCAGCCCCGGCGCGGGCACGCTGAACCCCACAAACATGCGCGCCACGCTGCCTAACACCGGCTGGTATCATTACATTGTGCCGTGGCTGGAAAAACAGCTCAAGGCGGCGGAGAAAGAATCGCCGGATAAGCCGATTTTCGTGTTCTTCCATCACCCCATTCCAAACACCTTTTATGTTTCACACGAATGGAACGGCGACGGGTTGAAGGATGTCTTTAAAGACCATCCTCGCACGGTTACCTTTGCCGGGCATATTCATAGCCCCAACAACAACCCGCTGAGCATTTGGCAGGATGGCGGCTACACGGCGATCAACACCGTGACATTGAAATATTTTGAGCTGGAAAGCGGCATGACCTATGGAAGCGTCCCGCCGAACTCCGGCAACGCCGCGCAGGGTCTGGTGCTGGATGTGACGGGCAACACCGTGACGGTTTACAACTATGATTTTATTTCCAAGAGCTGGATTGACCAAACCTGGACATTCACCACGGCGGATGACCCCGCGAACCGTAACATGCCTTACACGACCAAAGGGCGCACGGAGCAGGCGAAAAAGCCGGAATTCAAGCTCGGTTCAAACATCCAAGTCAACAAGACCGGCGACGACGGCGTTCGGGTGGAGTTCAATCAGGCGTATATCCCCGAAAACACGGTAGGCGATATCGTGCATTCCTACCGTTATGCTTTTGTGAATACGGCGACGGGTAAGACGGACGTAACCTACAAGGCATTTTCGGAATATTACTTTTTGCCAACGCCACGAACTCTGGTCAACGAGATTGGCGGGTTGGACGCGAACGCAAAATATGAACTGCAGATTTACGCTATTGACGCTTATGGGCTTGAGAGCGAACGTCCTCTGACCGCAGGATTCCAAATGGATGCTTCGCTGGCAAAGGACGCGTTGCTGACCCGCGAGGTTGCGAAGGATGCAGAGCTTGTGGCGACGACGGCGCCTTTGGCGCAAGGGACGGACCTTACCGCCCAGTCAACGAACGGCGGGGCTTTCAGCGAACCCTCCATCCTGCCCGATACCGGCGATAGCGGCACGACGGCGATTCTGGTCGTGGGCGTTCTGGGGCTTGCCGCATTGGCGGCGGGTGCGGTGCTTGCCGTGAAAGGGCGCAAGGAAGATGCCGCCGCATGAGGAAGCAGCGCGATAATTTCATCATTTTCGGCATTGTGCTGGTGCTTTCCGCCGTTTTGCTTGCCACGGGTCGGCAAGCGTTCGCGGGCTTCATCAGCCTTGCCGAGCCGGGCACCGAATATTGCAGGGCGCGTGTGCTGGCGACCGATAACACAGATTTGCTTCCGCCAAAAACAGGCGGCGAACGGTTGTATGGCGATCAGTTTGTAACACTGGAGCTGCTCGGAGGCGCGCATAAGGGCGAAACTGTCACGGCGCAGAATTTCATCGTCGCCGACAGTTATTTGTTCCCGAAGGTGGGCGACACCTTGATTGTGAACGTCGCTGCGCGCGAAGGCGGGCTGTATTGCCGTCTGACAAGCTTTTACCGGTTGCCCGGCATTCTCTTCCTGCTGGCTGTTTTCGTGCTGGCGACGGTTTTGACCTGCCGGAGCAAGGGTGTTCGCGCTTTGCTGGGGCTGGCGTTCACCATGCTGATGATCGTTTGCTTCACGATCCCGCGCATTTATAACGGCGCTTCGCCCGCGTTGATCGCTATGATCACGGGGGCGGTAACCGCCGGCGTTTCGTTGCTGCTGCTCAACGGCTTTCACAAAAAAACCTTGGCGTCCGTGCTTTCTACCTGCACCGGCTTCGGTGCTGCCGGCGTGCTTTTTGCGGTTTTTTGCCGCCTGTCGAATGTTTCGGGCTACAACGCGCAGCAATTGGGGATGCTTTCTTATTTTCAGACGCAAACAGGCTTGCAGGTGAAGCATATCCTGTTTGCCGGGGTGCTGATTGCATCCCTGGGCGCGGTGATGGATGTGAGCATGTCCGTAACTTCCGCTGTGCATGAAATTCATAAAGCGAACCCGGCGGCGCATGTGCGCGTTTTGTTCAAGGCGGGCATGGAGGTCGCAAAGGACACCGTCGGCACGATGACCAATACGCTGATCCTTGCCTTCACAGGCGGGGCGCTGGCGTCCCTGATTGCCTTAACCGGCTATGGGATTCAAGTCAACCGTTTTTTTAATTCTGATTTTATTGCGGTGGAAATTGGCGAAGGGCTTTCCGCAAGCGCGGCGCTGGTGCTGATGGCGCCGCTCACGGCATTGATTTCCGCTTTGCTTTTTGGGCGAAAAAAGGCGGCGGAGGGCAATGCATGACGACTTCGCCGCCCCTGCCAATGTCCCTTGCCGAAGCCCGCGCGCGTGGCTGGGACGCCGTTGACGCTGTGCTGGTCACGGGCGACGCGTACGTGGATCATCCTTCTTTCGGCGCGGCGCTGATCGGGCGCGTGCTGGAAGCTGAGGGGTTGCGCGTGGGCGTTTTGGCACAGCCTGCTTGGGAAGGCGCGCAGGCCGAACGGGATTTCACACGTTTCGGCTTGCCGCGCCTTGGTTTTTTTGTCACGGGCGGCAACATTGATTCTATGGTGGCGCATTACACGGTTGCGAAAAAGAAGCGCGGTCGTGATTTGTATTCCCCCGGCGGGCGGGTTGGACTGCGTCCGGATCGCGCGAGCATCGTTTATTGCAAATGCATCCGCAAATACTTTGGCGAAGCCGTGCCTGTTGTTTTGGGCGGGCTGGAAGCCTCTTTGCGCCGTTTTGCGCATTACGATTATTGGGATGACGCTGTGCGCCCTTCCATTCTGGCGGAATCGGGCGCGGATCTGTTGACCTATGGCATGGGTGAAAATCAAACCGTTGCCATTGCGCGGCGGCTGGCGGCGGGTGAAGCTGTCCAGGCCTTGCGCGATGTCCGCGGCACGTGCTATCTCTGCGATGTGCGCGAAACGCCATGGGGCGGCGTGCAATGTCCTTCGTTGGGGATGGTAAGCGGCAGTATGGCGGAATACGCCAATGCGTGCCGGATCCAGATGCTGGAGCAGGACGCTGTGACGGGCAAGGCAGTCAAGCAACGGCATGGCGGCAGGATGCTGGTGCAAAACTCGCCTATGCCGCCGCTTACAACCGAAGAGCTGGATCGCGTTTATGCCCTACCCTTCGCGCGGGGCTGGCATCCTGCCTACGATGCACAGGGCGGCGTGCCGGGGCTGGAGGAAGTGTTGTTTTCTATAACACACAACCGGGGCTGCTTTGGCGCGTGCAATTTTTGTTCGCTGGCATTTCACCAGGGGCGTTATGTGACCTCGCGCAGCAAGGCGTCCGTGCTTGAAGAAGCAAAGCTGCTCACGGCATTGCCGGATTTCAAGGGCTATATTCATGACGTGGGCGGACCGACGGCGAATTTCCGGCGTCCCTCCTGCGCAAAGCAAGCGACCCAAGGTCTTTGCCGCGACCGCAAATGCCTTGCGCCCGCGCCCTGCGCGGCGTTGCGGGCGGATCATTCGGAGTATCTGGATATCCTGCGCGCGTTGCGGACCTTGCCGGGGATAAAGAAGGTCTTTATTCGTTCCGGCATTCGTTTTGATTATTTGATGGCTGACGGCGATGCGGCGTTTTTCCGTGAGCTGGTGCAGCACCATATCAGCGGGCAATTAAAGGTTGCGCCGGAGCATTGCTCCGCCGCCGTGCTGGACGCCATGGGCAAGCCGTATATTGAAAGCTATTTGCGCTTTGCCCGGCGGTATGCCGCGCTGAACAGGCAAGCGGGCAAGGAGCAGTATCTTGTGCCGTATCTCATGAGCTCTCACCCCGGTTCCGATCTTGCGGCGGCGGTAGAGCTGGCGCAGTTTTTACGGCGCGAAAACATCCGCCCGGAGCAGGTGCAGGATTTTTACCCCACGCCCGGCACGGTGGCAACCTGTATGTATCATACAGGGCTGGATCCCATGACAGGAAAGACAGTTTTTGTGGAAAAAGATCCGCATGGCAAGGCGATGCAGCGGGCGTTGCTGCAATGCACCCTGCCGCAGAACCGCGCTCTCGCGCTGGAAGCCCTGCGCCGTGCTGGGCGGCGGGATCTCGTTGGCGCAGGCAAGCAATGCCTCCTGCGCGCGGAAGCGCCGCACCCGCAGACTGTTCGAAAACAGGAGGAGCACCGCCGTGGCGGACAAAAAAAGGAGCATCGCTAACCGCAGGCTGCTTGCGGTTTTGGCTGCGATCGCTTTGTTCATTTTTATCAGCTTCCTGCCGCGCTGCATGGGCAGGGCGGATTGGCGCGAGCTAGCGCACCCCGCCGCTGTGTCGCCGCCGGAGCAAATCCGTGTGCATTTCATTGATGTGGGGCAGGGCGACAGCATTTTGATTCAAGCGCAGGGGGAGGCGATGCTGATCGACGGCGGCGAGCGCGGGCAGGAGGATACTGTTTTGCGTTACCTGCGCGGGGAAAATATTCGGGAACTGCGCTATGTCGTCGCCACACATCCGGATTCGGATCACATCGGCGGTTTGACTTACGGTATATTGGAAGCGTTGCCGGTAGCGGAAATCATCGCGCCGCATACGCCGCAGACGGAGCTGAGAATTTCTTCTACCTACAAAGTGTTTTTGGAGCTGGTAACGAAAATGAAGCAAGAGGGAACACGAGCGACCGCCGCTGAACCGGGAGCGGTTTTCGCTTTGGGCGAAGCGTCGTTTATCATATTGGGACCGACCGCTGCGTCGGCAAAATCCAACAATAACTCTGTGGCGTTTTTGTTGGATTACCGCGATTTTGAACTGCTGCTTACGGGCGACGCGGAAACGGAAGAGGAGACCGCGCTTGTGGCGCGGTGGGGCGCGGCGCTGGATTGCGATCTCATGAAGGCAGGGCACCACGGCAGCCGCACCAGCAACACCACGGCGCTGTTGGAGCTGGCGACACCCGAGGCTGTGGCGATTTCCTGCGGCGCGGGCAATCGCTACGGGCATCCGCACAAGGATGTGCTCGACCGGTTGGCGGCGATGCAAATTGACGTTTATCGCACGGATTTGGAGAAGGAGCCGCTGGTTTTCGCATCCGACGGTATGCGCTTTTGGCGAGAAGCGGCAGCTTGAAAAAAAGGCAAGCGAAATCGGCGCAAAAGCAACCCACAAAAGGAAATATATGTTATGCTGCATTTGATATTGGGGCGCACGGGCGCGGGCAAAACGCAATATTTGCATTCGCTGCTGCGCGGCTTGGCGCAGGCAGGGCGTTCGGATATTCTTTTGCTTGTGCCGGAGCAGGATTCCTTTGCGGCGGAAAGGGCAATGCTGCGTTTGCTGGGTGAGCGCGGCGCGGGCGCGGTGGAGGTTCTGAGCTTTACGCGGTTGGCCGAAGCGGTGTTCCGCGCTTGCGGGGGGCGCAGCTCCGCGGGGCTGAACGACAGCCTGCGCGCCGTTGCGATGTATTTGGCTTTGGAGGCTGTGCGCGGCAAGCTGGAACGCTTCCAAAAGGCGGACGAGCGCTTTGTGCGGCATTTGCTGGCGCTGGATCGCGAGCTGGGCGCGAGCGGCGCAAACGTGGAGGAATTGCGCGCGGCGGCGCTGCGGTGCCCCGGGGCTTCGGGCGCGAAGCTGCTTGAGCTGGCGCTGGTGCTGGAGGCGTACGAAGCGATTTTGGCGGAGCGCTTCGGCGGCAAGGGCGACAGTATGGCGGAGCTTCTGGAAACCCTCGCCTCCCCTGCGGGGCGGGCGTTTTTTGCCGGACGCACGGTTTGCATTGATTCCTTTTTTGGCTTCACGCGGCAGGAGCAGCAGATTTTGACGCGTCTTTTGGAATCCGCCGAAGCTGTTTATGTCACGCTGTGCATGGACGCGCTGTACCCCTTGGAGGACGCCGTCGGCATTTTTGCACACACGAAGCGCACGGCGCGCGCGCTCATAGAAGCGGCGAAGCAGGCAGGGGTTCCTGTAGCCGCGCCTGTCCTGTTGCCCGCGGCGGGGGGAGCCATCCCGCGCTTTGCGCAAAGCCCGGCGCTGGCGGCATTAGAGGCGGGGTTTTTACAGACGGACGCGGCGCCCTTCACCGGGGAAGCCGCTGCCATTGCACTTTGTTCGGCGGAGGATGTGGAAGCTGAATGCGCCTGGGCGGCGCAAAATATCAAGCGTCTGCTGCGCGCGGAGGGCTGCCGATGCCGTGAAATCGCCGTGCTGGCGCGGGATTTTAACCGCTATGCGCGACCGCTGGGCGCGGCGCTCAAACGCGCGGGCGTGCCGTATTTTGAGGATACGCGGCAGCCCGCCGCCAAACAGCCCCTGTTGATTTATGTGCGCACGGCATTGGAGGTAGCGGCGGAGGGCTTTTCAACCGAAGCGATGCTGCGCTGGCTTAAAACGGAGCTGACGGGAGCAACGGAAGCGGAAACCGCACAGCTGGAAAATTACGCGTTGCTCTGGCGACTGCGCGGGGCGGATTGGCTTTGCCCGTGGGAGCTGCATCCGGATGGCTTGGGGCAGGTGATGAACGGCGCCGCACAACTGCGATTGGATACGTGCAACGCGCTGCGGGAGCGGTTCACCGCGCCGTTGGCGGCACTGCGGGATGCACTTCGTGATTGCACGGGTGTGAGCGGCGCGGAGGCGCTTTACAGCTTTTTGGTGGAAACGCAAACGCCGGAGGCGCTGAAAGCGATGCAAAATTCCCTGCTTGCGGGCGGGCGGCACGCGGAGGGCACGGAGCTGCCGCGCACATGGGAGCTGCTCATGGCGATGCTGGATGGGTTAGCCGTGCTGCCCGGAGAGCAGTATCTGGGCGCAAAACGGTTTTTTGCGTTGTTCGGTCTGATGCTGCAATACCAGAGCCTGGGTGAGCTGCCGCAATTTTTGGATGCCGTCGCGGCGGGCGAAGCCGGACGTGTCCGGCTGGAGGCTCCCCGCGCCGTTTTTTTGCTGGGGTTGAACGAAGGCGTTTTCCCGCGTATGCCCTCCGGCGAGGGGCTGATCCATGATGGGGATCGCCGACTGCTGGAGCAAGCTGACTTGCGGCTGCACGATACCGCGCCGTTGCTGCTGGATATGGAACGGTTGCTGGTTTATCACGCGTTCGGCAGTGCGCGGGAGCGCTTGTATATCAGCTGGGCACGACGCAGTGCGGCGGGGGAGGAGCTGCTGCCCTCGCCTGAAATCACGCGGCTGCGCAGGTGCTTCCCGCAACTGACGGTCGCTGATACGCTGCTGCAGGATCCTATGGAACGGTTGGAGGGCGAGAGCGCGGGCTTTGCCCTGCTGTGCGCTCTTTACCGTGAAGGCGGCGCGGTTTGCGTCGCACTGGAGGAATATTTTTCCGGTCAATCTGCCTGGCAGCCGCGCTTGGAGGCGCTCCGCCGTGCCCATAACAAGCAGGAGCTTAGCATCGGGGAGCGGAAAAGCGCCGAAGCGCTTTTTGGGCGAAGCATGACGCTTTCTGCATCCCGTGCCGAAGCCTATTTTTCCTGCCCGTTTCAGTATTTCGCCCGCTATGGCTTGCGTGCAAGGGTTCGGCGCGAAGCGGATTTTGACGCGTCCTTCCGCGGCGGCGCGGTACATTTGATATTGGAGCGGCTTTTGCGTCGGCATAGGGTGGACGACCTGCTTGCGTACCGCCCGGAAGAGCGGCAGGCTTGCCTTGCGCGGGAAATGGACGCATACGCGCGGGAGTTCCTGACAGCCGAAGCATTGCCGCAGCGCGTGCGGTTTTTGTACCGTCGTTTGGGTGAGGTGCTGGCGCAGGTGCTGGAACGCTTGCTTGCGGCTTTTTCCGTGAGCCAATTCCGCCCGGTGGCGTATGAACTGGTGATTGACCGTGACCGTGATGTGCAGCCCTACGTGATTGCACTGCCCGGCGGCGGGGAGCTTCGCTTGCGCGGCACAGTTGACCGTGTGGATTGCGCCTGCGTGGGCGGCACGAATTACTTTCGTGTGGTGGATTATAAAACCGGCGGCAAGACCTTTGATTTGGGTGATGTGTTTGATGGGCTGAATCTTCAAATGCTGCTGTATTTGTTTGCGTTGCAGGATGCCCAAGCGCCTCCCCTGCCGCCGGGCAGCGTGGCAGCGGGGGTGCTGTATGAGCAGATCCGTGAGCCTGTGCTTTCCGCCGGAGAGCGTGACGCGGCGACGGAAGAAATTCACGCCGAAAAGCAGAAGCGGGGGCGTGCGGACGGGCTTTTGCTTGCCGACGGCGAGTTGCTTGGCGCCATGGAAGAAGGCGCGGCGGGCGTTTATTTGCCCGCCAGCCTTAAGGCGGGGGCGTTGCAGGGCAAGCTCCTTAGCGCGGCCGCGCTGGGACGGCTGCGCCAAACGGTGGACACCCTGCTTGCGGAAATGGCGGAGGCGCTGCGGCGGGGGGAAACAGCGGCTTTGCCGCAATGCGCGCCCGGCAAGCCGCCTGCCGCCTGTGCATATTGCTCTTTTCATGCTGCCTGCGGGCGTGAACCCGAGGATGCGGCGCGTGTTGGGCTGGGGCTGGATTTCGCGGCGGCGCAAGCGCGGCTGCAGGAAGGGGTGAACGTATGAGCGTGCAATGGACGGCGGAGCAGCTGCAGGCAATTGAGAGCAGAGGCGGCAGTCTGCTCGTCAGCGCGGCGGCCGGCAGCGGGAAAACCGCCGTGCTGGTGGAGCGTGTGCTACGCTTGCTTTGCGATGCGGAAAATCCCTGCGGTGCGGATGAGCTTCTGATCGTCACCTTTACGCGTCTGGCGGCGGGTGAGATGCGTGAGCGCATCCACAGAGCTTTGGGGGCGCGTCTGCGCGAAAATCCGAACGATATGCGCTTGCTGCGGCAGCAGCAGTTACTCCCGCTGGCGCGGATTTGCACCATCGACAGCTTTTGTGTGCATTTGGTGAAGGAACATTTTTCGGTGTTGGGCATCCCGCCGGAGATTCGTTTGCTGGATGAGGGGGAACGCTGCCTTTGGCAGGAGGAATGTATCCGCGATGCTTTGGAGGAAGCTTATAAAGATGACGCGCCCGCATTCCGTGCGCTGGAGTTGCTGCTGGAAAGCGGCGGGGAGAATCGGCGGCTTAGCAGTTGCATCCGCCGCGCCGGGGAGTTGGCGCTCGCCACGCCTTCGCCCACGGATTGGCTGCGCGATTTGTGCGCGCCATACTGTGCGGCGAACGCTGTGCAGGATCCCTGGCGCAAGGTGATTTTGGATTTGGCGGCGCAAAGGCTCTCTTACTGGGAGCGCATGACCGCCGCCGCGCTGCGGTTATTGGAGCAGGACGACGCGCTGCTGCCTGTTATGTCCCCTGCGCTGCAAAGCGACGCGCGTTTTTTTGCGCGGCTGCGCGGGCTTGCCGAAGCGGGCGATTGGGACGCCCTGCGCGCGGCGATACAAAAGCCTGATTTTGTGCGCATGGGCGCCAAGCGGGGATACCGGAGCGAAACCGGAGAAGACTGCAAGGCGCGGCGCAGCCGGTGGAAGGATGATACAAAAGCGCTTGCGAAGCAGTTTTGTATTAGCACGGAAGAGCACAGGCAGGACTTGCATGCGCTGCAGCCGTTGGTGGAAATGTTTGCCGCGCTTACGGGCGATTATCTGGATCGGTACACGCGGCGGAAGCGCGAGAAAAACGCGGCGGATTTCAGTGATTATACGCATTGGGCGTTGCAGCTTTTGGTGGACGGCAAGGATCAAAAAACACAGCTTGCCGTTGAAATTGGCAAGCGCTTTCGCGAAATACTGGTGGATGAATACCAGGATGTCAACGCCGCGCAGGGGCGGCTGTTCGAAGCGCTATCCTGGGGCGATGAGAATCTTTTTTTTGTGGGCGACGTGAAGCAAAGCATTTATCGGTTCCGGCAGGCCAGCCCGGAGCTGTTTTTGAACAAACGCCGCAGCTACGCGCGCTATGACGGGCGCCGTTACCCGGCTTGCCTGGTTCTGGGGCGCAATTTCCGCTCCCGCTTTGGTGTGACGGAGGCGGTCAATTTTGCCTTTGCGCAGCTTATGCAGCGCGAAAGCGCGGAACTGGACTACACCGCCGAAGAGGCGCTGGTTTGTGGGCGTGACGACGCCGGGCACGCAGACACTGCGGATACCGCACTGCATTTGCTTGCGATACCGGAGGATGCCAACGCCGCTGAGAGCCTTGCGCTCGAAGCCGCGCACATTGCCGGATGGATTGCCGAAGCCCTGCGGCGGGGGGATACGATAGAGGATAAGGGCGCGCCGCGCCCGTTGCGCCCGCGTGATTTTTGTATCCTGCTTCGTTCGGATCGGCAGGCGGGCATTGTGTTTGTGGAGGCCTTGCGCAAAGCTGGCGTCGCCGCGCACAGCGCGCGCACGCAGAGCATATTTGCGCGGCGCGAGATTCAAATTTTGCTGGCGCTGCTGCGCGTGATTGATAACCCTTTGCAGGATGTCCCGCTGCTGGCGCTGCTGCTTTCGCCTGTTTTTGGGTTCACGGCCGCGTGGCTGGCCCGGCTGCGGGCGGCGCACCCGAAGGAACCCGCTCTTTGGCAGTGCCTTTGTGCGGGTGCGGCAGAGGATCCTGCCTGCGCGGCGTTTCTGGATACAGTTCGCGGCTATCGGCAGTTCGCCGCCATTGCCGCGCCGGGGGATTTGATCCGCTGGCTGCTGGAGGAAACCGGATTGCGTTCTATTGTTGCGGCATTGCCACAGGGCGGTGGGCGGCGGGCAAATCTGCACCGGCTGGAGGAATACGCGCTGGCGTTTTCAGACGCCACGGGCGCCGGGTTATCCGCTTTTCTGCGTTATATGGCGCAGATTGAGTCCGGCGATTCTCTCACCTCGGTCAATGAGGTATCCGAAAGCGCGGATGTTGTGCGGGTGATGAGTATCCATAAATCCAAAGGGCTGGAGTTCCCGGTGTGCATCGTGGCGCAATGCGGGCATAAATTCAACACGGCAGAGCTAACGGATCCGCTGCTGCTGCAAGCGCGCATGGGTGTGGGGCTGCAGCGCCCGGATGCCGAAAACCGCCGCCGTTTGCCGACCTTGCCGCACGTGGCTTTGCAGCAGACGCTGCTCTTTTCATCCAAAAGCGAGGAGCTGCGGCTGCTCTATGTCGCTATGACGCGTGCGCGGGAAAGGCTGGTGCTGCTCTGCGCCGAAAAGAAGCCCGAGGTCAAGCTGCGGCAGCTTTCCGCGCGGCTCAGCTTGCAGGGAACCGTGATGGAAGCTCAGGCGGTTCGCTCGGGCGGCAGCTACGCCGACTGGCTTTTGAGCGCTGCGCTGCGCCACCCGGACGCGCACCTTCTGCGCGAGGCGGCAGGCGTGCCGCACAGTGCCGCGTTGCCGTGCGCGGCGCGCTGGCATTTTGAACAATTTGCTTGCGGGCGCGGGGAGGGATCCGGGCAAACGGATGCATGCCCCGCACGCGCGGCGGCTTCCCCGGCGCTGCTTGCGGAAATCCGGGCGCGGCTGGAGTATCAATACCCCTTTACGCCGCTGACGCTGCTGCCCGCGAAAAGTGCCGTTTCAGATTTGACGGAGCGGGAGGTGAACGAGCGGTACGCCTTTAGCGCAAAACCCGCTTTTCTGCAAAAAGGGAGCGCGACCGCCGCCCAAAAAGGCACGGCGATGCACGCTTTTTTGCAGTATGCCGACTATGCCGCCGCCCGCGCGGATGTGCAGGCAGAGGCGCGGCGGCTGCTTGCGCGGGGGTATTTAACGCAGCGGCAGTTGGACGCCCTGGAATGGGGAAAGCTGAAGGCTTTTTTTGAGGGCGCGTTTGCGCAAAGGATGCTGGTCTCGCCCAAAATCCTGCGGGAGCAAAAATTCACGCTCCGCATTTCCGCGTCCGAATTGCCGGGGCACGAAGAAATCCCCGCAGACTGTTTGACCGAAGCTGAAACTGTCGTGCAGGGGATTATCGATTGCGCGTTTGAAGAAGATGGCGCACTTGTATTGCTGGATTACAAAACCGACCGTGTGGATACGCCGGCGACGCTGCGCGAGCGTTACGGCGGGCAACTGGCGATGTACCGCCGCGCTATGGAGGAATGCTTCGGCTACGAGGTTCGCGAGGTGTTGGTTTACTCCTTTTGGCTGGATGAAACGGTGGAAATCGGGATATCCGCGCGTTCATTCAGACAGTTCCCGGGAGTTGAAGCCGCAAACTGCGGCAAATAAGCTTTGTGCGCTTGCTTCATTTCTTGAAAGCAGGCGTATGCCTTTTCCCAATCCCCAACCAATGGGTGCAGCAGCAGGGCATTCATGGCGGCGTCTTCATTTCCGGTTACCGCCGCCTCCACGGTGTAGCGTTCATAGCTTTTGACTGTGCGCATCAGGCTGATGATGTGAAGGTTTTCCAGCGGCTCCGGCACGATGGGCGCCGCGCCGTTTTTGCCGATAACGGCGGCGAGTTCCACCGCGTCGTCATCCTCCATAAAAGGCAGCGTGCCGCGATTCAGGAGGTTCACCACATGCACATCCCGCTTATCATTGGCAATGGAATCAATGAGCGAAACCGCCGCCAGCGAATATTTATGCCCTCCGCGTTTATCCAGCAGCGCGGGTTTTGTGCACAAATTCTCGCTTGCATACATCTCCAGCAGCTGCTCTTCGATTTCCATGCAAACCTGCGCGCGGCTTTTCGGTTCGGTCAGCATATGCCGCAGCTTCGCTTCGCGTCCGTAATAGTACTGCAAATAGGAGGTTGGCACGCCGCCCACCGCGCGAAGACATTCCATTGAAAATCCGTCGTCCCGGATGTTTTCCATCACCTTGGTGCGGAAGCCAGCCCGCAAAAATTGCGGCAGCACGTCGCCCTTGCCCGGCAGTTTTACGGATGTGATCCAGCTGAGATGGTTCAGACCAATATAGGTGATTTCGGCGTCCTCCCCGGCTTCGGCACGCGTATCGTCGAGCATATTGATGGGGCAGTTGCATAGACCGATGCACTTGACACGCGTGCGGTTCAGGACGAATTCCGTCACGATACCGGAGGGATTGGTGAAATTGATCAGCCAGGCATTCGGGCATAGCAGCTCCATCTGCCGGCAGATATGCGCCATTGCGGGGATGGTGCGCAGTGCCTTGAAAAATCCGCCGATCCCGGTGGTTTCCTGCCCGATGAATCCGTATTTAAGCGGAATGGTTTCATCCAAATGCCGCGCCGGCAGCTTCCCGACACGGATCTGTGTTATCACAAAATCCGCGCCGCGCAGGGCTTCCTTCAAATCATCGCTTAGGATGGCTTCGCAATCCACGCCCGCCGCCCGCAGCATACGCAGGCACAGACCGCCGACAATGCGCAGCTTGCGCGCGTCAATATCCATGAGTACAATGCGGCGCAGGCACAGCGAAGCGCGCGCCTTCAAAAAGCCGTCAATCAGCTCCGGGCAATAGGTGCTGCCCGCGCCGATAACTGCCACTGTGATTTCCCGCATCGCAAAGCCCCTTCATCGTGAATCAATACAAAACCGCCGCGATTTAAATATAGCAGATGCTTCAGCCGCTGTCAAGCTTGGCGTGGAAACCAGTTGCTACGCCGCCGCGCGACTGCAAATAAATTGGTGATAGTACAATTAACAGTTGACAAGTTGGCCTAAGTCAAGAATATCAAGGGTTTTGAGCTCGCTTACTTTTTTGGTAAAAATTCCGCTTTGCTGAATCAACATGTTGTATATA
>JAITGE010000010.1 GCA_031280825.1 Oscillospiraceae bacterium
TTCCTCTTCTACCTCATGCATGCACTTTCGCAGTTCGCCAAGCTCATTCATTTCTTCACCCTGCTATATCCTACCATACTTTTATTGCGTTAGCAAGGTGAAGATTAGAATCACGTGTGCCGTGTGAAATTGCGCTTGCAGGCTCCGGAATTTTGCAGTATAGTATAATGTTGTATATGCTAAATTAAGACGCATCGCTGAAAGGAGCCGCAGCATGACCATATTCTATTTCACCGCCACAGGCAACAGTTTCGCCGTTGCCAAGAAAATCGGCGGCACAAGCCGATCCGGTAGTTCGTTTTTGTCTATTCCGCAGGTTGTGAGCAACAGCCATCTGCATTTCAAGGATGATGTAATTGGCTTGGTTTTTCCTGTTTACGGTCTTGGGCTGCCGGAAATGGTGCGTGCATTCCTCAAAAAAGCAACCTGGGAGGCGGACTACGCCTTTGCCGTCGGCACCTATGGATGCCTTCCCGGCGCCGCCGCGCGGAATGTCCAACGGTTTATCCGCAAACAGGGCAACCGGCTGGATTACGCCCAAAGCTTACTGATGGTGGATAACTTTCTGCCCGGCTTTGATATAGGCGATCAAATCGCGAAAATCCCGCGCAAACAAACGGACGCGCATTTGGCGCAAATCACCGTGGACATCCAAAACCGCAAGCCGCTGGATGCCAAGGCGTGTTTCTTTTGGCGGGTGGCGTCTGTTGTGATGAAGCAAGGGGAAAGAACTGTTATGGGCAGTAAGCAGGGGCAGCGGTATATCGTGAATGGGAGTTGCGTCAAGTGCGGCGTCTGCGCGAAGGTCTGCCCCGCCGGAAACATCGCCGTGACCGAAAGGGTCGCGTTTGGTGACCAATGTGAACGGTGCCTTAGCTGCCTGCATCTCTGCCCAAAAAACGCCATCCATATGAGGAACGAAAAAAGCGCCGCCCGCTGGCGTCATCCGGAGGTATCGCTCAGTGAAATTATCGCTGCGAACAACCGGAGTCGCTGCGAACAACCGGAGGCTTAAGTTTGAAGCACCAAACGCGTCGTATCGGTGTCGGGCGGCGCCGACTCGGATGTGACGCTCGACCTGCTCGAACTTGTGAAGCCGGATGGCTGCGAGCTGATCTATGTTTTCTTCGACACGGGCCTTGAGTATGACGCCACAAAGCGCCATATCGACGCATTGGAAGCGAAATACGGCATTACAATCCACCGCCGCAGAGCGACGAAAACCGCTATTTTATTACATCCTTGACCGACGTCAAGACTTTCGCGAAGGTCGCCAGAGCGCACTGGCGGCAAAATCGCTTGACAAAGCGGCGTGGATGCAGTAGAATGAAAGCGTCAAGTGTTGATAAATACCGAAAGGGAGTGACCTTATGGAGTTGAAGGGTAGCCAAACGGAAAAAAACCTGCAAGCAGCGTTTGCAGGCGAATCGCAGGCACGGAATAAATATACTTTTTATGCCAGCAAAGCGAAAAAGGATGGCTTTGTACAGATCGGCAAGCTTTTTGAGGAAACTGCCGCGAACGAGAAGGAGCACGCGGAAATTTGGTTTAAGCTTCTGCACGGCGGCGAGGTGCCGGATACGGCGTTGAACCTGCAGGATGGCATTGACGGCGAAAATTACGAGTGGACGGATATGTATGCCGGTTTTGCCCAAACGGCACGCGCTGAAGGGTTTGCGCACATCGCCGTGCTTTTTGATGAGGTTGGCAAAATTGAGAAGCGGCACGAGGAGCGTTACCGCAAGCTGCTTGAAAATGTGCGGGGCGGTCTGGTTTTTTCGCGCGATGGCGATCAGATTTGGGAATGCAGCAACTGCGGGCATCTTCACATTGGTGCGAACGCTCCGAAAGCTTGCCCGGTTTGCGCGCATCCGCAGAGCTATTTTCAGATTCCGGCAACGAACTATTGACGTGTTGACGTGGTGATTCGGTAAAACGATTTGCTTTACAAAAATAGATTTTGGCGGGATCGTTTTCGAACCCGCCGGTTTCGTTGCATCGTTCTCAATCCCTTCTATGGCATGGCTTTATCGTCTGCGGAACGTTCCGCAACTGTCTTGGTGTAAGCCGCGCGGTTTGTCGCTGATTCTCCCTTCCGCCGCTTCGTTTCGGTAACGATAGTGTACCATGGCAATGTGAAGAGCACATGAAGCAGATGCAAAAAAACTGTGTTTTCTTTGTGGATGGTGTGTAAAAAGGCACTGGCGGCTGTTAAGTAACCGCAAGTGCCTTTTTTGCGTCGGCATAGCCCTGTCTGCGCACGTCCTCGAGCAAGGCACGGGGGCGGCGGGTGAAGCTGCGCATCGGCAGCGCCTGCTTGGGGCGGATAAGTGTCGCCCGTCCATCCTGCTCCATGGCTTCAAGCCTGTGCAGGGAACGCATATAATGTTTGTGCCGTTCACGTAACGCTTGCGCAGTCGCCGGCCAGCGGCGCAAAAGCAAGCCGTAGGCGGCGGCGCCGAATTCCGGCGCTTTCACGTAGCCTGCCGGACGGTTGAGCAATGCAACGACGCGTTCGCAGCCATCGGCGAGCAAGCGGTCGATGGGCAGAGAATCCGAAACGCCGCCGTCAAAATAAAACTGCCCGTCAATTTCAATGGGCTTGCAGTAGATCGGCAGGCAGCTGGAAGCCATCAATGCTGTGCAGTGACGGTGTGCAAAGGCTTCGTTGCCGAAATATGTCGCCTCGCCCGTGGCGGCGTTGGTCGCCACAATGCGGATTTCATCCGGGCAAGCCAGCAGCGTGTCGTAATCAATAGGATCAAGGTGGTTGGTCAGTGTGTCATAAATGTAGTGTAAATTGAAGAAGGAGCCTGTTTGCAGATAACTGCGCAGACCCATGTATTCGCGGCGCGTAGCATAATCAATATAAAAGCGAGCGGTGCGTTCCCGGTGCCCCGCCAAGTGCGAAGCCAGGTTTGCTGAAGCCGCTGAAACGCCGATGTAGTAAGGGAAGGTCACGCTATAGTCGTGAAAGCACTGCAGCGCTCCCACGCCGTAAACACCGAGCTGCCCGCCGCCCTCGGCAAGCAGCCCGGTTTTGGGGCTGCGCAGGGATGCAAAGCCGAAATGAGCCAAACAATTTCCTCACAAGCTATGTTAATGTGTTTCAAGATAATCCAAGCTGTCGTTGTCGTCATGCTCTTCGTGATCCACCATCATTTCACGCATGCTTACGCGCATGTCGCGCCGGAGCTGTTCCACAAGATCAGAGAGCGCGTTCGCAACCTCGACGGAACATTTAACGCGCTGGATTTTGAAATTATGCGCCGTTGCGTCGGAGGATACGCAAGAAATTGTGCCCAGCCCGAAGAGCCGTTCACCAAAGCTGCGATCCAGCGAAATATCCTTGATGCGATAGAGCCGGATGACTTCGCTGTGGCGCGAAAACAGCCCTGTTTCGATGATGAGCTTTTCGCCGGAGAGGTTGTAGCGCGTGAAACTCCAGGGCAAGCCGAAAAATGTGCGCTTGCGGTCTGCCCAGATTTCGCGGTGCCGTTCTTTTTCCCGTTGGATGCGTTCTTGTTTTTCCTGCACTTCCAATTCGTGGAGTTCTTGTTCAGATGCCATAGCGGCAGCTCCTTTCTTTCAACGACCAATTGCGGGTTCATCAAAGATGAGAACGCAAAAATGCACGGAACCTTCGGTTGCGGTGAATCTGCGAATAGGCTACAATGCCAAGACCCGTGAGTGAGGCGGCGATCACGCTGCGCCGCACAAGGGGCTTTGCCGCGCCAAAGCTGGAGGGTACACGATCCACGATGTGCAGGTGCAGGGGCGGCTTTGCTTCCGGACCCAGCAGCATTTCATCGGTTGCGACATAGGTTTCATATGCCCGCACGTCCTCCTGCCGGAACCGGAAAACGCGCACGCCGCGTTTGCGTCCCGCGCCGTAGGCTGTGAAGCCTGCGCTGGGCGCGTAGCCCAGATCCATGCCTTCCACCTTACCGTGAAAGCCGTTGCTATGGTCGTGCCCAAAAAACATGCCCATCATGTCGCCTTTTTCTTTGGCGACCGCAAATAAGCCCGCGTTGTAATCCGGGCAGGAGGGCAGCTCCCCGGCAAACGAACCGGGTGCGACCTTCTCCTTATCCAAAACATAATGCGCCCCGCGGTGAATGCGATAACCCTCCATGGCGCCCTTGGCGCGGCGGGGAACTTTTTTGTAGAGCCGGATTATTTCCTCCACGGGGATGTGCTGAAAAAGCAGCGACGGCACAAAATCACCATATGCCGCCCGCAAAGCGTCCCGCGTGGCGCGATACCATTCCACCTGCGCCATATCGAGCGGCTGATAGCCTACGCCCTTCGAGCCGTGAGAATCCAGCAGGTAAAAGTTTAGCAGCGGCTTTGCGCCTTCCACCGGATACACCTGCACGGTGTGGTTTGCGTAGCCCGGAACGTCCGGGGTATCCACCGCATGGCACAGTCCTGATTTTTGATAAATGCGGATTTGCTCCCCGCCGTCCATGGGCGCGTCGTGATCGTGGTTGCCAAAAACGAACGTGAAGGGGACACCGCGCGCTTCAAGCGGCTCAAGTATGGCGTTGATCACGCGGGCGCAGCGCCGTTCCTTTTGGGCGCGGCTGCCCGTCCAGAAAGCGGCGCCATATCCTTTGATTTGATCGCCGGTAAAGACGACAAAATCGGGCTTTTCCTGATCCAGCGCCGCTTCAAGCAAGCGGCGGCTGCGGCCGTAAAGCCCGCGACCGTCCTGCACGTCGGAAATCTGCAAAACCGTGAAACCGCCGTCGGCGCGGAACCGCAGCGGCTGCGGGGCGTTTGTAAGCATCGGCACGCCTCCCTTCTTCTGCTATGCTATAGTATATCACAAATATATCAAAAAAACAAGCCCCCGGATATGCGTTCAAAGTGCCGAATTACGGCAAAGTTAACATAACGTTCATTTTTTATGCGGCAAAACGCGCTATAATGAATAAGGAACCTTCAGATGAAAAGGGGTCTTCGATGAATGTGTTTATGGTTGGCGGCACGGGCTTGCTGGGTTGCGCGGCGGCGCAGCTGTTTTTGGAACGCGGGCACAGCGTGAAATCCGTGGCTTTGCCGCCGCTGCCGCAGGGTGCGCCGTTGCCGGAGGCGATGGAGCTGCATTTTGGCAACTGCATGGAAATGGCGGACGCAGAGCTTTCGGCGCTGATGGAGGGCTGCGATTGCTTTGTGTTCGCCGCCGGTGTGGATGAACGCGTGGAATTTCCGCCGCCTGTTTACGCGGCTTATGAGCGTTATAACATCCGCCCGCTGGAACGGATGCTGCCGCTGGCGAAGGCGGCGGGGGTGAGGCACATCGTCGTGCTTGGCTCTTATTTTGCTTATTTTGCCAAGGAACGCGCGGATATGAAGCTTTGCGAGCGGCACCCGTACATCCGGAGCCGCGTTGCACAGGAGGAATGCGCCCTTCGCTTCGCGGATGAAAACACGGATGTGGCGGTGCTGGAGCTGCCCTATATTTTCGGCACGCAGCCGGGGCGGAAGCCGGTTTGGACGATCCTGATCGAACAGCTTGCCGCCATGCCGAGCGGCGCGACATTTTATCCGAAGGGCGGCACGGCGATGCTCACGGTGCGGCAGGTGGCGGAAACCATCGTGGGTGCGGCGGAGCGCAACCGGGGCGGCAATGCGTATCCGATTGGTTACTACAATCTGAGTTGGGACGACTTTCTGACGATTGTTCACAGTGCAATGGGGAACCCGAAACGCAGGATCTTCCATATTCCGCGCTTTCTTTTCAAACTCTGGGGCGGCAAAATGGGCAAGGATGCCGCGGTCAAGGGCTACGAAATGGGGATCAACCCCGTGGGGCTTGCGGATCTTATGTGCATGAACACCTTTATTGACCGCCGCTCGGCGAAGGCTTTGGGCGCGACGGACGACGACATCAAGGCGGCAATTTTTGATTCCGTAAAGCTTTCGGTGGATGCCTTCACCGGCGCGCAGGCTTTGGTTGACATGAAGGCGGAATGATACTGAAGGCAAACTGAGTTTTTCATTTTTCATAAAATAAAGGAGATGAAGATTCGCTATGGACTATGCATATGATGCGCCGCGCATTGAACGATTGCGCAGCGAGGCGTTTTCGATCGGGCGGGATTATTCGTTCTTTCACTACTTTTTTTTGAAGCATTTTAGTGAGACACAGGCGTGGTATTCTTTCCCGGTCGCCGTGGGGCAGGCTGTGCGGGGAATGTTCCACGATGTGCCGGTTTCTATCGGTGCGGACGAGCTGATTGTCGGTCGCCAGCCGGCTGAAACGGAGCGCACGTCCGCACAAAGCGAGGAATTCAGGCAGCTTCGGGAGGGCGCGGAGCGTTGGATACCGCGTTTTGGCGGGCAGTCTGCGCACATGACCATTGATATTGATTTGGTGCTGCAAAAGGGTGTGCGGGGCATTCAGGAGGACATTCAGGCTCGTATGGCGGCGCTGGACGTTACGCAGCTGGAAGATACCGAGAAGTACGTTTTTTATGAGAGCTGCCTGGCCGCGCTGGAGGGCTTGGTGTGTTTCGCGCATCGTTATGCCGACGCGGCGGAGCAGCGTGCGCAGACCTGCGAAAATGCCCGGCGCGCGGAGGAATTGCGCGCGATTGCGGCGAACCTGCGTGTTGTCCCCGAGCTGCCCGCGCAAAGCTTTTGGCAGGCGATCCAGGCGGCGCATTTTGTGACCTTTGCCGTTTCTGCCAAGCCGTTTTGGGGCTGCAGCCTTTTGTACCAGCTGGGGCGTCCGGATCGCTACCTGTGGTCTTTTTATGAAAAGGATTTGGCGGCGGGTGCGCTAACGCAGGAGTTTGCGCAAACGTTGCTGGATTGCTTCGGTTTGCTGATGAACACGCGTATTTATGCGGGGCTGGCGGCCGGCTACATGGTTGGCGGGCGCGACGGCAAAACCGGCGCGGTCATTTCAAACGAACTAACGCGGCGGATTATCCGTTCGGTTTCGCATATTCGTATGATTTACCCCGGGGTGGGCTTCTGCTGGTGTCCGGATTCGCCGGAAGAGGATTTGCGTCTGTGCTGCGAGGTGCTTGGCGAAGGGCATTCACATCCCGCTATCTTTAATGACGACGTGATCGCCAAGGGACTGCAGTTCTATGGCGTGCCACCGGAGGAAAGCCGCGATTATATCCAATCTACCTGCGTTGAAATCACGCCCATTGCAAGCTCAAACATATGGGTTGCAAGCCCTTATATGAACCTGCTGCAAAAGCTGCTGGATGTGCTTTCGGAGGATTATCCGACCATGGACGCTTTGCTGGAAGCATATTTTGCGCACATTGCGGAGGGGGTTCGCCGGAATCTGGAAAGGGAAATCCGCAGCAGACTGCAACGTGCTCGCCATGCCCGCGATCCCCTGCTTTCTTGCTTTGTGCAGGATTGCTTGGAGCGGGGAAGCGATATTGAGCAGGGCGGAGCGCGTTACAATTGGATTATGCCTTCCTTCGTCGGGCTTTCCAACGTGGCGGACGCGCTGCTGGCTTTGGAACGGTTGGTGTATACCAAGGAAGTTTCGTGGGCGGATTTGCGTGCCGCGCTGGCGGCGGATTTTGAGGGCTGCGATGCGCTGCGGCAGCGTATTTTGCAGCTCCCGAAATATGGGAATGATGATGAGGCGGCAGATCGCTACGTGCTTCTGCTCACGGATTTCCTGAATCGCACTGTGCGGCCTTATCAGGAGGGGCGCGACGCCGCGTTGGTTCCCAGTTTGTTTTGCTGGGTTATGCACGATAGATTCGGATGTGAAACAGGAGCTTCTCCGGACGGGCGCAAGGCGGGCTTCCCGCTGGGCGATGGTTCGGGACCCGCGCAGGGGCGTGAAATCAACGGACCCACTGCCGCCGCGCTTTCGGCGACCAAATGGACGCACGAGCGTTTCATCGGCGGTGTGGCGGTGAACATGAAGTTTTCAAAGCGAATGTTTGGCGACGAAAGCCTGCCAAAGCTTGTGGCTCTGGCAAAAACGTATTTGGAGCGGGGTGGCTTTGAGCTGCAAATCAATGTTGTTGACCGTGAAACACTTGAAAGGGCGCAAAAGGATCCTGAAAATTACGGCGATTTGGTGGTGCGCATCGGGGGCTACAGCGATTACTTCACGCGGCTCTCGCCATCCATGCAGGCGGAGTTGCTGGCACGGACGGAATACCAGATCTGAAAAGAATGTATACGGCAGCCGCCGCTCCCGCCAAAAGGCAGGGGCGGCGGCTGTTTGTGCACGCAGCAGGTATTTCAAACGCCGTAGTAGTTTCTCAGCAGCGCAGCCAATTGCGTTGCGCCCGCAGCGTAGTTGATTCCGCCAATTGAACCGTAATAGGTGTAACGAACCGCCAGTTGCACGTTGGAGGAAGGCGCCTCCAGCAAGGTTAAGCT
>JAITGE010000013.1 GCA_031280825.1 Oscillospiraceae bacterium
AGTTTTCCTACCGCTTCAACCGACGCTTCCAGCAGCCTTCTCTATTCGACCGCCTGTTGAGTGCCGTCACAGATTCCCCGCCGCTGGGATTGGTGGTGTTAAAGGGATAGTCATATTATTTTTTGGGGCAGGAAACCAGGGATTACACGGTGGACGTTCGGGCGGAAAAAGTGCTTCAGAAATGGTATGATACGACGCTCCTTTGGAACAACCAGCCCAAAACCACCGGCGTCGCACTTGCGCTGGGCGACGACGACCCCGAACTGCTCGAACGCAGCTGGTGGATGGGAAAAGGGCCGCAGGGGCTGTATACGTTTGATCTCACCGACGCGGTAAAGGAGTGGATGGACGACGGCGGCGACGAGAATTTCGGCGTCATGCTCAAGGCGGAAGATGAAGAAGAAACGCAAGAAAATTTCTTGCAGTTCGCTTCCTTGTCCTATACGGGCGAGGTCAACCTGGAGCGGCTGAACAGCTTGGTGAACAGCGTAATCAGTTACCTGATTGCCGGAGGCGCCGAAAGCTTGGGGATTACGCTCCCCTATATTCCTGATTTAGTCAAAATCCGCAACATCCCGATTCACGTCAACCGTTTGGACGCGGAGCCGATCGTGTCGATTCACTACATCAGCACGACGGGCCTGGAGAACTATTACAGCTACGAAACAATGGATATGGGGCGCTCCGGCGCGGGGTATGTCAACCACTACAACGGTGCTTTGACCTATGTTCAGCCAACCGCAGAAATGGGCGGCGAGCGTATGCCGGTGGGGCTTTCGCATGTCTATAATTCCAACCATGACCGTTCGGACGGCGAGCTTTGGAACATGAAAACGGGCGTTGGCTTCCGCATGAGCCTGTTCGAGCAGATCAACCCAATCAATACCTACGAGTCGCTTCGCGGCAGGGGGATGGAATACTTTGTCGAGGTGATCGACTGGCTGGATATGGGCGGGTTGGGCGAATTCATCATAGAGGCCATAGGTACGCCAAGGCATTATTACACAATGGTCGATGGAGACGGCACGGAGCACTGCTTCGTCCAGCATGAAGACCGGGATAAACGGGATCAATTCCTAAGCGAAGTCAACAAAAAAATAGTGCTGAAAAAAGTGGGCGACACGATTGAAATTGAAGACGAGTACGGCAACAAAAAAATTTATTCCGATTGGAAGCTGGAAGATCTCGGATGGGATGAACTGAACAACATTGCCCGCCGTTACAGATTTTTGAATACCATCCGCGACGCCAACGGCAACGAGACGAATATTTTCTATCAAAATGGCCGCATTTCGAGAATTGTGGACACGATTGGCCGCGAGTTCAAATTTGAGTATGACGGCGATGGCTATTTGACGAAAATCATAGATCAAAACAACAGGATAACACAGTATTCATACAATAAAAGCGATTATTATGTGCCTGTTCTGAGCCAAATCACCTATCACGACAGCCAAACAGCCAGATTCACTTATTCGAACAGGCAAGATACAAACGCGGACGACTGGAACCGCACACGGCTGGAGGCCGTCAGCAACCCGGACGATCACCACTTTGAATTTGAACTCACAAAGGTGCCGACCAGCAGGCGCACCAATTACCGTGTTGACGAAATTAAGCACGGCATTGGCGGGAGCGTTTCGGTCACACCTAATCCGGATATTGTCACCCCCGGCATAGTCATCGCTGATAAAACCGGAAACTTTTGGCAGAGAGCCGCATATTGGATCAGCTGGGCTGTCTACCAGTTGGTTTGGACTGTATTGCTTCGCCCAAGCTGGCTGCAAATTGACGACCATGGCCGGTGGTATATCTTATTCGACCAGCCGGATGATCCGATATACGGCGACAAAGACGACATCGTAGATTTTAATTTCGAACACGATGTTTCAACTGTTTCGTTGGACTACAAAAGCAACCGAACAACCGTTATAAGCTCGCTGGGCGAAACGAAGGGAATCACCTATGTGTTCGACCGGGCGGGCCGCGCCGTGGGCGCGAAGGACAATACCACCGGCGACAACGCGTTCATGAGCTATACCAGCAGCGGCGGCGTACAGAACCTGCCCGGTTTCGCGGCGGGCGCTGCCGTTGTACACAATTTACTGGGCAACCCCAGCAACGAAGGCAGCGGCGGCAACTGGAAAGGCGGAACAACCGTAACAGCAGATGCTTTCGCTGGAATTAAGTCGTGGAAAATCAGTTCGGGCCAAGAGCTGAAATACAGCAATGCCCCGCTTGAGCGAGGCGCGACGTATACTCTTTCGCTGATGGCAAAACAGGCGGCGGGTTCAGGCGGCGCAACAGCCGCTTTGTATTATGGAGAAGATCCATTCCCGCTTGATCTCACAGACACTTGGGATCGCTTTACTGTGACGTTCAAGAGTAATAGCACCAAATTAGACTTTTCCGTTGAAGCCATCGGCGGGGATGTGTTGGTCGACGCGGCGCAGCTGGAGAAAAACGGCGGCGCTTCGCCTTTCAATTACCTGGCCAACAGCCATTTTGACACAGACCTTAAGACGGATGAGTGGCAAATCGCGGGCAAAGGCAACGATGACAAGCGCCGAAAAATAGCTGAAGACGGCAAAGACATCAATGAAGTGGTCATTCATGGCGAACCGCAAACGGAAAAAGCGCTGTGGCAGCAAATCCCGTTGAATGGGAATGCAGTCGGGCAAATGCTGCTGTTCGGCGCGACAGCTTCGATTGTCTCGGTCAGGGAAAAAGCGGAGAAAACCAGGGTTTCTGTTGAGTTTTTGAACGCTGCCGGAAACGTCATTCCGCTCGAAGACAGAGACGCGGATGAAGAAGAAGACGAGCAGTACAACAATGTAAAAGACAACCGTGTGTTCGCCAATTTCAACAGAGATATTCGGCCTTCCTTAAATGATAGCACCGACATAGGTCTCCAAACAACTGCGACAGCGTATTTAATCCCCAAAAACGCTGTTTCCGTAAAACTTTACATAAGCTACGATAATCAGGCTGGTGAAAGTGTGAAAGACGCCGCGCTAACACGCAACGCTATGCGTGTGCGCAATGCCTTTGCGTATATCGGGGCAGGCGGCACGAATGTTGACTATCTGGATGGCAAGCTGGATCAAGTGACGACGGGCGGCGGGATCGCGAATTATACCTGGGACGGGCCAAAGGTAACGGAAGTGGAAGTTAAGAGGCCCCCAACCAAAAGAGAAATTGATGGAATTGAGCGGCTGGATGAACGAGTAGAGAAAATTGAGTATACCTACGGCGAAAGTAACACAAAAAACAAGTTCAATGTGATCAAATCTGTGGAAAGCAAAGAGGACGGCGAGGGCAGTTATCTTCTCACAGAAACAACATATGATTACAAAACGGCAGGCACAAATAGTTATAATCGGGTCAGCAACAGCCTGACCGCACGGGAGATTGGCGGCATTTTGACCGAATCGAATGTGCGGACGTTTAAATCTTCGGATGGTGCAACTCCAGCGATTGGCGTTATGCCTTTGACCAACAAGCAAACCGTTGCATACACCAATGACGGCAACGATGTTGCACGGGTTGACGACAGCAGCACCGGGCAGTGGGTCGAATACAGCTATGAAAGCCGAAATCATAACATTCCGACAGAAGTCAGGGCTTCGGACGAATCACGCTCCACGTATCATTATAACGAGGGCTCGCCCGCGCTCAGCAACGCATTCGATATCCTCACAGGCGTTCGCGCGTATGACGGCGCGGACGTGTATCAGAACGAATATGACTTTACGGGATTCGGCAGCGGAAACAACGACACAATATCCGGCTTGCTGGAGAGCATTAAACACAATGACACGGAGTATTCCTTCGCGTATGATGTGTTTGGGCAAGTGGAAAATGTGAAAATCGGCGGGCAGGCGCTGGTAGAAAATACCTATGCCGAGGAGGACGGCCAACGTGCCGACGGCTCTCCGATCAGGCGTTTTGCATTGGAAGAAACATCCTACAAAAACGGCTTCACGTATGCGCCCTCGTATGATGAGCGCGGGCGCGTTGTCGCCGAACGCTGGAACGGCGCGGCGGCACCCAATTTCGCATATGCATTCAGCGGCAGCGGGACGCTCTCCCGAGCGATCAATAACGAGACAAGCCAAGAGACGCAATTCGGCTATGATATGCAGGGGCGCCTGACGGATATTTACACCGAAAGTAAAGTTCCGTCCGCAATGATGTCCAATCGGGTTCGGTTGGGCCTGAACGGCGACGGGCAACTGGAGGATTTCCGGCTTGCCGTCAATGGCGGTTTGCTGTCGCGGGTGCGCTATGACTATGATGACTTTGACCGACTTTCCGCTACTTTGTTTATGGGCAGGGAATTGAAATACAACTACAGCCCTGTCACAAGCCGCTTGATCGGCACGAGCATGGCGCTGAATGGCGACGAAGCGAAAACCGTGTTCACTTATGATGACAGGCCGAACGGCGGGGCGCTGCTGGCTGGGAATGTGCTCTCCATGACGAACGACTTGCCGGGCGCCGCCAACGACACGACCTATGCATACGCCTACAAGCCGGGCAGCTCGCACATTGAGAGCATTTCGGTCAACGGCGCGCCGCAGCATGCCTATGAGTACGACAAAATTGGCCAGCTGAAGAGCGATAATACGACATTATATGATTATGACCTCGGCGGAAACTTGAGGGCAGTGACCGAAAATGGCGTTGTCACGAAAATACTTCATTATGATAATCCCGGTTGGCGCGACCAACTAACCGCATACACCACTGAAAACGCAACCAAAACGCTCGCCTATGATGCCATTGGCAATTTGGCGCAGTATGATGGCCACACCTACACTTGGCAAAAAGGCAGCCAATTGGCAAGCATTTCGGGCAATGTGAACGCGCAGTACACCTATGATTATACGGGCTTGCGCAGCAGCAAGACGGTTGACGGCGTAAAAACTGATTTTGTCTGGGCCGGTGGCCTGCTCATGGCGCAGATTGGCAGTGATGGCAATGTGATTGCATGGAGCTACGACCAAGGCGGGAAAATGCTTGGGTTTACCCTCGATGGTGTGCCGTATTTCTACCTGCGCAACTTGCAGGGCGATGTGGTTGCTATTCATGATGTCAGCGGCAATGTAGTAGCTACCTATGAGTACGATGCTTTGGGGAATATTCTTACTGCTGATGGGGTGCTGGCGCTGATTAACCCGATTAGGTATCGGGGGTATTACCATGACTCTGAAACCGGTTACTACTATTGCCAGAGTCGCTACTATAACCCAGAGTGGTGTCGGTGGATTAGTGCGGATGTGTTGATGGATACCGGCGATGGCATACTGGGGACTAATATGTATGCGTATTGCTATAACAATCCCATCTCATACATTGATTTCGGTGGGGAAATGGCTGAACTAGCTATGGCGGGGGCAGGTGCCGCGGGGGGCGCGATGACCGCTGTGGGAGGAATGGCAGCAGCAGGTGGAGTAAATGCATGGAATCCTATAGGTTGGGTGTTACTTGGGGCAGCAGCAGTTACCGCAGTTGGAGTTGGCGTCTATTTTGGTGTCCAATATGCCAATGATGTGGCCTTAACAAACTCTATAAACTTAATGAACTTTGCGTCATCTGCAGCAACGCCACCTCCACCCAATAGGGGAGGCAAAGGAACTCAGGTATCATCTAAAACACTATACAACAAAAAAGGATATCGCATTGATGTGGAAAATCCAGGAAATCGTCTCGGGCAAATCCATGTGCAGGTTGATGGAAAAAAATAGGCCAGCTGGGCGACGGCACACGCTACAGGCGTATGATACCCGTGCAGGTTTCGGGGCTTTGTGAAGCGACAGCCATTGCTGCCGGGTCGAATCATACGATTGCGCTGAAAAACGACGGCACGGTTTGGGCCTGGGGTCAAAATGCGCACGGGCAGTTGGGCGACGGCACGACAGCGACGCGCACGTCGCCCGTACAAGTACAAAGTCTTGAGGGCGTCACCGCCATTGCCGCGCACGACAACCACACCTTGGCGCTGCGCAGCGACGGCACGGTCTGGGCCTGGGGCGACAACGGCAGGGACCAGCTGGGCGACGGTACTTTAGTTTCGCATTCTTCGGTACCCGTACAGGTGCAGGGCTTAGACGGCGTAACAGCCATCGCGGCGAGCTGGGGACACAGCCTGGCGCTGGCAGATGACGGGTCTGTGTGGGCCTGGGGCAATCTGCAATTGGGCGATCCGCCGACGCAGCCGACGCCAACGGCAGCGGAATTACGCCCGCGAAAAGTGGACATCGACAGCGTGACAGCCATCGCGGCGGGCGGAGCCACTGCGGCGGCCATACACAGCGACGGCACGGTTTGGACTTGGCAAAATGCGGATGAAACCCCGGCGCAGGTAGAGAATCTCAGCGGCGTGACGAAAATTGCGGCAGGCGCGCATCACTTTCTCGCCCTAAAACAGGACGGCACGCTTTGGGCTTGGGGAGACAACAAGTTTGGTCAACTGGGCGACGGCACGATTGTGAATAGCGACGTCCCTGTGCAGTTGGTCGAGTGCACTGGCGTGGCGGCAATCGCGGCGCATGACCACAGCCTGGCGCTCAAAAGCGACGGCGTGGTCTGGGCTTGGGGGAGCAATATCCGTGGTCAGCTTGGCAGCGGCGTAAGCGGAACAGAAAGTTCCCTCGCAACGCCGGCGCCAGTGCAAAGCCCATTCCAACGCGGCTTGCTCAAAGATAATGTGCTCAATTTGTTTGATACGCACCCTTGGTGGCGGAGCCTGTGCGGATTTTTGCAGTTTGTCTTTCGCTATCTCCTGTTTGGTTGGCTTTGGATGTGAACTTGTCTGCCAAAGTGAAGCAAACACCCCTCACACGGTGTTTTGCTTCACTTGGCTTTCTTCCGAGGGAGAACAATCTCTGAAAGTTCCTATTTACAAGGAATCCCAATCTTCGCAACTAAAACATTTCCCATTCCCAACTGAAGCAGATTGCACTGCATTCGCTTCAGTTGGCTTGCGTTTTTGCGCCGCAAGCTCACTCGCAGTCATCGTCAAAATCAGCATCATCGGGTATGCCGAAACTCCACCAGATCTTATTGTTTTTGCGAAAATGCCGTATGCCCGGTAATTATAACACAGAAACGCAAAAGCGCAAACAAAATTTCCGAATCACCATATATTGCCGAACAGTCACAAAAATTTTACCAACAATATGAAAAAACTATTGCAATTTATACTGCGGCGTGCTAAACTATAAAAGTGCTTAAAGTTCACGTTGAAGGGATTGTTCACATGCGAAAAATACTTGCGTTTGCCACTGGCTGATTGCCTGAAGGGGCGCGGCGAGTGGCACCCATCGGAAATAAATCCGGCTGGGAAGTTCCTCCGCGCCGACCCGTATGAAGCAATGGGCGTATTTTCGGCAATTGTCAACTTGGGGAAAATAGGCGTGTTCTCGGCTGGAACACCGTTAACAGCGGTGGTTTCGGCCTTTTTTATATTTTCAGGACTTGCATAAAACGATATCATATTCCGCAGGTTTTTCTTCGCGCAAAAAAATCCCCGTGATGGGAAAAAGCAGACAACACTGGCTTGGCTTTTGGCAGGGCGCAGCCAGTGTTGCCTGGAAGAAACGAAAAACGCACCTTATATATGCGACAGGCATATCGGCGCCTCTTTCCGTGTCTTTTTAGGATTATTAGGATTATACCATATTGTGTCATGTTTGTAAAGGCAAAAAGCAAAATTTTATTGAGGGAGATTTTGATAAGTGAGTAGGAATCGCAACGCAACGCCGTCACCCGCCCCGCTGTAGCTGTCCGCTATTGACGCGGCGAGTGGCAGGCACCGCATCAGCGGGCTTCGACCGTCGCCGCACGTGAATTGCTGTGCGAACTAGCATTCACACTCGTTCACTAATACAGGGGGATTCTCGTTTTTCCTGTGTGGCCGAGGTTTCGCTTTCGGGCGGAGCCTCGGCTTTTTTGTTTTTGAAAAGAAATTTTTCAAATAGGAAAAGGGCCTTCCTATTTGTGTGTTACCATCAAATTAGAGCCAATCGGAAGGGGGGTGAAGCTGTGAATACATACGAGCGCCGGGCGGAAATCATACGTATCTTGACCATCCGCAAGCGTGAGACGATGGGGCGTCTGGCTGACGAGCTGGGCGTGTCTGACCGCACGATCCGAAACGACATCACCGTACTCACAGCTGAATACCCCCTCGAGACCGCCAGGGGCAACGGTGGCTGCGTGAAGCTTGCGGAGTGGTACCATCCGCATCGGAACCTCCTCACACAGGAGGAGCAGCGCGTGTTGTCCCGGTTGGCCGCTTTTGGCGACGTGCATGACCAGCGGGTTGTGTCGAACATGCTCGCCGCCTATGGCTCACAAAATACACAGAATGGGAGATAGCTTTATGAGAACTGACCTACAGATTTTCACCTACGAGGGCAACCAGGTACGCACCGTCCAGCGCGACGGTGAACACTGGTGGGTGCTCAAGGACGTGTGCGACATTTTGGAGCACAGCAACCACAAGATGGTGAAGGAACGGCTTGACCCCGACGAGGTGGGTAAGTTTAGCTTACCCCACCCCAAAAACCCTGACAGGTTCATTGAAGTGCTGTGCGTCAGCGAAGCGGGCCTGTACAGCGTGATTCTCCGCTCCGACAAGCCGGAAGCCCGGCGGTTCAAGCGGTGGATCACCCACGACGTGCTGCCCGCGATCCGCAGGCACGGAGTTTACGCCCGCGATGAGCTTCTAAACAACCCCGACCTCATGATCTCAGTGCTGCAGGCCCTGAAGTTCGAGCGTTCCCATAACGCCTTGCTGGAGCAGCAGGCGGCAGTGCAAGGCCGGCTGATCGCGAAGATGAAGCCCAAAGCGGCCTACTACGACGTGATCCTGGCCTGCCCGGACGCCGTTGCCGTCAGCGTCATCGCCAAGGACTACGGCTGGTCGGCTGTGCGCATGAACGCGTTTTTGCATGAACTTGGCGTTCAGTTCAAACTGAGCGGCATCTGGCTGCCATACCAGAAATATGCCGGGCACGGCTACACCTGCTCCCGCACCCACGAGCACACCGGGCGCGGCGCAGTGAATTGCTGTGCGAACTACGTTCACACTCATTCACACGAGCGCGCTTCGCACGCTTACCCACACGCCACGGTGCACACCTACTGGACGCAGAAGGGCCGTCTGTTCCTGTACGGTCTGCTGAAAGACCACGGCATCCTGCCGCTGGTGGAACGGGGTGGACTCTGATGCGTAAATATTTTTACAATGGCGAGCACTACCCCGATCCCACGGCCTATAGACTGCCAATATATCTTTCCATTCGGCGCGTGTGCCGGACATGACCACATCATCATAGGCGTTGCTGTTACGGATTTCTGTGATTTTGTCGGCGTACTCTTGGTTAATCTCCTGTATCGCCATAGGCATGGTGTAGCCATTGCCGCTGTCCTCGCCGGAGAAGAAAATCCCGAAGATAGAGCCGACAAGCAAGCCAATCATGCAGATGACAAGGATAATCACCACGGCAACCCAGCCGCCCGCCGCGATTGCGGAAATGAGGGCTTTGGTGGCGGCGATTATCGCCTTGACCGTGGCAATCGTGGCCTTGATGGCGATTTTTGCGGCTTGAACAGCGGCTTTTGCCGCCGCTTTACTTGCCTGTGCCGCCGCTTTTGCCGCTTTCGCTGCCGCCTGCGCCGCCCGTTGGGTGACCTTTGCGGTCTGCTGTGCGGTTTTGACGGTCACTTTTGCCGTTTTTTCGGCGGTCTTAATCCCTTTCTGCGCCGTTTTCGCCGTGCCTTTAACGGTCTTGGAAGCGGTCTTTATGGTCTTTTCCGTACTCCGTGCCGATTGCTTGATGGTCTTGCCGGATTTCTCCACCATCTTGATGGTTTTGTCAGCAGCCCCACGGGTGCGGAAAGCGGTGCGTCGCGCCGTGTCCTGCGCCCGTTTCACCATCTCTTTTTTCGGTTGGTCTGTGGCGGGCTTTTTTACGGTGTTTTTGATGTTGCTCACTTGCCGCTTGGCTTCCTGCATATTGTTTTTGGCTTTGTTGATATTCTCGGATGCTTTTTTAACGGGATTTTTCCGCAAGCCGTTTGCCGCCCGCTGTGATAAATCCTTTGCGCCGCCCGAAACCTTATCAGAAGCATAATCAGACGGGGAATTTTGCCCTGTGTCCTGTGTCCGTTCAGCCCCACGGTCAGCGGATTCAACCGCGTCTTTGGATTTGACAAAGGCGTTTTTCATGTGCGGTCAAGCGATGGGATAGACGGTGCTTTGGCGGGTATGGTGTGGATTGTCATGAGCGGCCTCACTTTCTGGCTGTTTTAGCTTTTGATATATCGGCGAATAGATGCTGTCACATCATACTCTTCGCTTGACTCCACTGCGTTTCCACCCGCATTTCCACGCCGTTCTCCAGTGCGGCGAAATGCCGCTTGCCGCAGTGGATTTTCAACTGCTCACTCGTCCGCAAGTCGAACAAGTTGGTGCTGCCCTTGGTTTCGAGGATGAAATACAGCTTTTCTTCGCCGTCTCGGTCGAGATAGACCGCCCAATCGGGATTGTAGCTGCCAATAGGCGTGTCAATTTTGAAGCGTGGCGGGAGCTTTATGAACATCTTCACGTCCGGATCATCGTCCAAGGCCTTAGCAAAAGGTTTCTCAATCCCACCGCTGTCGTAAACGATGTAATCATACACGCTGTTTTTGACGGCCACGGCGTTGCGGTCGAGGTTGGCGAGAAACTCCTGCGTGTCGAAAATCTCCTGCGCGAAATATTCCTGCCCGTCCAGCCGGATGTAGCGGATGCCGTCAATCGCCAGCGCATGGCGTTCGTTTTTGATGATTTCGGTGATCTGCTCAATGAACATCTGCGGGTTGCTGATGAAGTCGCCGATCCGTCCGCTGCGCTGAATAATCTCGTAGACCGTGCCGCGTTTGGTGCGGGTGACCTCGCCGATGACATTGATGATGTCGGGCAGAATGGCGTAGTTGTTGGCGATATCCTCGGTGCGGACGCCGCGCTCGATTCCTGTCACGCCGAAGCTTTGAATGTCCAAATCGGTGACGGTGGACACGATTCGCGCCGGAGGCATGGGCGGCAGCTCGGCAATACGTTTCACCGCCTGACGGATCAGCGTCTCGGTGTCGATTTTTACGCGGTAGGTGGTCTTTTGCTTGATTTTGTCCCACAGTGCTAAGAATTTCGGCGACAGGATGACTTGCTTTTTCAGCCTGACCGTCACATCGCGGGAAGCGTCTCGCACCGGGGGCTTGGTGTCGGCGCGTTGAAGTTGCTGGAGGATCGCCCGCTGTTTTGCCTCGGAATAATGCGAATCCAAATCCACCCTTCCGGCGGCGACCTGTGCCTTGAGCGTTTCGCTCATTTTGTTATTGCGAGTGACCAGCTTCTGTGCGGTCAAGCCCTGCACAATTTCGGCGGCCTCTTCGTAAGAGATAGTCTTTTCTTCAACAACAATCTCGGCGTAGGATGCTCCGGCAATCGCCGCAACATCAATCGTAACAGGATTCACGATACTGTCTGACTCATCAGAAGAAGTGTCAAAAGCCTTGCTGATAACGGCAGACACGGCGGTTTTTGCGGCTACAGGAATCACCGTGGCCTGCTCGTCCAACAGCTTTTCGATTTCTTCATCGCTGAAAGAGCTGGACACATTACCGCCGTCGTCGATAACGCCGTTGGCTTTGAGCATGTCCACGACCGCGGCGGCCTGTTCAGCTGTCACAGTCTGCTCCACTGTTCGGGTCTCCTCATAGACCGTATCCATGAACAGCTGGATATTGACCTCGCCAAACCGCACACCGGTTTCTTCCTCAATCTCCCGCTGGAGGGTTTCGGCGAACTCGGCGAAGCTCTCGTTGGCCATGACGTGCAGGACGTTGATGTTTTTGTCCTCAATGCGGTTGCCGTCCTGATCCACGCACAACCGCAAGCCGCGCCCGACCTTTTGGCGGCAGGTAAACGCCGATTTTTGTTCAATCAGAGTGCAGACTTGGAATACGTTCGGGTTGTCCCAGCCCTCTTTCAAAGCGGAATGGGAGAAGATGAAACGCAAAGGGCAGTCAAAGGACAGGAGCCATTCCTTGTCCTTCATGATGGTGTTGTAAGTGTCGTAGTCGGCGGCAGTGTCGCCGCGGGTGTCTCGCAGAATACCCTTTTTGTCCTGCGAAAAGTAGCCATCGTGAACTTTAGTTAATTCAGAATTCATAATGCATAATTCATAATTATCGCCATGCCAAAACTTACGCACAGATTTAAATTTTGGTTGCATAATGAGTTCCATATAACATTCTTCAAACATTCGCGCATAGACGCCTCGCTCGTCATCTAATTGTGAATTATGAATTATGCATTGTGAATTATCCAAGCGGTATTTCGCCACTTCATCGATGAAAAACAGGCTCAGCACCTTGATACCCTTGCCGTAATACAGCAACTCCTTGTTGAGGTGCGCCTCAATCGTGCGGCGGATCTGCGCCCGCTTGATGAGGTTCTCGTCAAGCGCGCCGATAGCCTGACCGAGCCGCACCGATTCGGTGTTGACGAACTCGATATATTCACCGCCGAGGGAGCAGTCAATCCCGTTCAGGCGGTAGCCCTCGTATAAATCACGGTTGCCGGACAGGGTGAACAGGTCGGCACCATCCCGCACGGTGAAGGTTTTGCGGGTAACTTTGCCGTCTTTTCCCGCCACGTCAATCTCGATTTTCGCCGTGAACCCGCTCTTGTTTGATGCCTCCAGCAGCCGTATATATGGCTTGTTGAAGTCATTCTCAGCGCGGTTGGATGACACGCAAATCTGCTTAACCAGCCCCTTTTCGTAGGCATCCACCGGAGTCAGGCGGTAGAGCAGATTAATTTTTTCCTTGTGGGTGGCCGAATAGCGCAGCACACACATGGGGTTCAGGCTGGCGACGGCCTCCTTCGCCTTGGGCGTGTTGTCCACCGACTGCGGCTCGTCGATGATGACGATGGGGCGGGTATCCTGTATGTAGCGCATGGCGGTCTCGCCGTTCAGCTTGTCCTGCGCCTGATTGATGATATTTTCCGCCTTTTTGAACGCATCGATGTTGATGATCATGATCTCGATATTGGCGGAGGTAGCGAACTGCCGCACATCGCTCAGCTTGGCGGAATTGTAGATGAAATAGCGGCAGGGGACGTTGTCGTACTGCGTTCCGAAATGCTCCGCCGTCACCTGAAAGGACTTGTACACGCCCTCGCGGATAGCGACAGACGGCACCACGATGATGAATTTGGTGAAGCCGTACTGCCGGTGCAGCTCGAAAATCGTCTTGGTGTAGACGTAGGTCTTGCCGGTGCCGGTTTCCATCTCCACACAGAACTGCCGCTCCGCCAAATCAGCGGTCTGCGGCAGACGGTTACGCTTTTGGACGGTGCGCATATTGGCGAGCAGCGCATCATCCGGCAACAGCAAAGCATTGCCGATGCCGAAGTCGTTGGTCAGCATGATTTGGCTGGTCTGCGCTAAAGAGAAGGTCGCTTGGTTCTTCTCCTGCCCGGCGAACAGGTCAGTCACGGCGTTGACAGCGTCGGTTTGGAAGGATTGATGCTTGAATTTCAGTTTCATTTAATTCATAATGCACAATTCATAATTCATAATTATGCATTTTCCTCCTTGCTCGAATTGATTATTGCTGTGAGAATTTTAATGATTTCAACGCAATCGGTATCAATGCTACAAAATTGCTTTTGATCCATATAACCGCTTTCATGCAGCAATTCAAGCCAGTATTCACTTTCACTTGCTTCTTTCAGCGAAATATTCATCTTGAAAATAAAATCGGCTTTGCTTTGCCCCCGAATTGCTTCTTTAACATTCGCACCAACGCTTGTGCCGGAACGCAAAAGCTGTTTTGAAAGAACATACTCGCGTTTTTCCTCACAAAAATACTTATATAGCTGAATAATCCTAAGCGCAAAAGCTTTGCTCTTGTTTACAATCAAATTATCCTGTTTCATGCCGTCCTCCAATTATGCATTATGAATCATGAATTATGAATTAAATAAGTTTCAATTCAATTTCATGGTCGCGCAGAATATAGTGCGCGTTGGCCAAATCCGTATCGTCGGCAAAGCACCCCTCCGCGAAAATCATCTTCGCGGGTGCGTATTCGCACATCGCCTCCACATCCTCGGTGGTCACCGCCTCCGCCAAGCAAATCAGCAGCATACAGCCCTCGCCGACGGCGTAGGCGGGCTTGCCGTTCACCTCCACCATCTCCGCCGGCCATGTGAGCGGACAGCCCATTTTCAGCATGATCTCGTACACCATATCCATATCGGAGCGGTCGGGCTTAACGTTGTCGATCATGGCGTTCATACGATTGAGTAGCTCCATCTGCTCCCCGGCGGCGACGGGTGTACCGTTCCACGCTTTGAGGTTGGAGGAGTCCAGCTTGAACACCTTGAACCCGGTATCCAGCAGTGGCCTCTCATCCTCACCCAGCCGGATCTGACCGCTCTGTTCGGCTTGCAGCTTTGCCCCCGCCCGGCGAATGCGCTCCTTGCCGATTTCGCAGATGTTGGCATAGCCCGCTTTCGCCGCCTCGGATTTTTCGTCTGTCACTTCCGGCAGCTGCACAAGGATAAACTGGCGGTTGCCGCCGTCTTCGGCGTTGAGCTGCATGACAGCGTGGGCGGTAGTGGCGGAGCCGGAAAAGAAGTCGAGGATGATGTCGTCGGGAGATGTTCGTGCAAGCGTAATCAAGTGTTTCATCAAGCGCACGGGTTTGGGACCGTCAAAACCGCCCATCTTAATCAATTTTGTCAATTCTTGTGCGCCTTCTTGACTGTGACCAACATCTTTATAGAAAAGAATCGATTGTGGGACTAAGCCGTCATGTTTTAATTCGTTGAGGAATCGTTTGATTCTTGGTACCCCATCGCCGTCGGAGCCGAATAAAATTCGGCCATCGGCGAGTCTCTCGAAAAATGCATTTTTCGAGAGACTCCAGCAGCGTCCTGCTGGAGGCTCAATCACTCGCCCCGAAGGGGCGGTGATTGGATAATCATTTGCCGCGCTATATGTTTTTACCGACATATCAGATGATTTCCATGGTCCGCGCGGATCGTTATCGGGATTGGAATAACGCGCGTTTGCTTCTTCTGTTCGCGGTAATCTGCCGATTTGAAACTCTTGAGCGTTTTTTGCATACATCAAAACATAATCATGACTGTTAGAAATATACTTTGCATCATTCTTCGGTGAATATGCTCTTTGCCATATAAATTGCCCAATAAAGTTTTCTTCCCCGAACACCTCATCGCAAAGCTTCCTCAGATTGCTGACCTCATGGTCGTCAATGCTAATAAAAATTACCCCATCATCCCGCAGCAGCGTACTCGCCAGCCGCAGACGCGGGTACATCATATTCAGCCAGTTGGTGTGGAACCGCCCCATGGTTTCGGGGTTGGAGCGGGTGGTCTGCGCCGTCACCTCGCGGTAGCGCGCCAACGGGTCGGCAAAATCGTCGGCATAGACGAAATCGTTGCCGGTGTTGTAGGGCGGGTCGATGTAAATCATCTTGACCTTGCGGTAATAGGCGGTCTGCAAGAGCTTCAGCACCTCCAGATTGTCGCCCTCTATGTAGATATTACCGGTGGAATCGAAGTTGACGCTCTCCGCCGGGCAGGGGCGCAACGTGCCGGCCGAACGCTGCTGCGCCAGCCGGAGGGACTCCGCCTTGCCCTTCCACTCGAACTTGTACTTCTCAAAATCGTTGTCGATGTACTCCCCGCACAGCGACAGCAGCTTGTCGATATCCAGCTTGCCCTCGCTCACGCAATCGGGGAAAATCTCCCGCAAGCGGTCAAGGTTGGTCTGCTCCATGTCGAGCGACAGCCCGTCCAGTTTATTGCTCATCCGTCTCACCCTCCGTTAGATTTTGTTCGATCAAGCGGCGTTCCCGCTCCAGCTCGCGTTTCAGCTCTTCCTCGGTGGGCAAAAACGGCATATATTTCGACGCAAATAGGTTCTCATTGTCGGCCAGCACCGAATATTTTGCCATCGTGTCGCCCTTGTCCGCGCAAAGGACGATGCCGATGGTGGGGTTGTCGTCCGCCCGCTTGATTTTGTCGTTGAACAGCCGGACGTAAAAATCAATCTGCCCGATGTCCTGATAGGTCAGCTTGCCGGTCTTCAAATCAATCACCACGAAACATTTGAGGATGTAGTTGTAGAAGACAAGGTCAATGTAATAGTGATCACCGTCTGCGGTGATGCGCTTTTGCCGCGCCACGAAGGAGAAGCCTTTGCCAAGTTCCAGTAAAAACTCCTGCAGTTTGTCAATCAAGCCTTTTTCCAAATCGGATTCGCTGTATTTTACATTCTCCTTCAAATCCAAAAACTCCAAAATATATGGGTCTCTGAGGATGTAATCAGGCTCTGTTTTCGGCTCCAGTGTTTGGATTTCGCTTTGTATCTCCGCGCGGTGTTCCTTCTGCGTGGCAAGCAAACGCTCATAGAAAAACGAGTTGATCTGCCGTTCGAGCTGGCGGACGCTCCAATTTTCGGAGGCGCATTCTTTGAGATAAAAGTCGCGGCGATCAGCGTTGTCAATCCGCATGAGCAAGCGGTAATGTGACCAGCTCATTTCGCTACACAGCGTGTAGCGATTCTCAAAGGCTTGATAAAATTGCCGCATATTTCGCAAGTTCGCAATGGTAAAGCCTTTCCCAAATTCTGCTGTCAACTGCGCGGACAAAAATTGCAAAAGCCCTTTTCCATATTCGGCGCGGTCGCCGACAGCCTCTTGAATTTCGCGCCCGATCTCCCAATACGCTTCCACCATCGCAAAATTGATGGCAGAATACACCTTGTTTTTGGCGGTCAGCACGGTGTCGCGCACCTTACCATAGGTGTCGCTGTGCAGCGTCATAAGCTCTTTATCCATTGTGTGTACCCTCCGATTTTATCTCAATCAAAAACTGCCGTGAAATTTCGATCTTCAAATTCTTGCTATCCGTCAGCCCGGCAATTTCCGCTTCCGCCGCAGAATCAATCCGCATTCGCTCGAAGAACAAGCCCTCTTCCTTGCGCCGAAGCTCCTGCCGAAGTGCGGCGATTTGCTTCTGTGCCTTCATCTGCGCGATGCGGTCGGTGACATCGGCGGTCTGCTTTTCAGCGGCGGCGTGATCGGCGCGAATCCCTGCCAAATCCCGCTCCAGCCGTGTCTTTGCCTGTTCCGCTCTGAGCTTGATATGCTCAATTTGGTCAGCGCGGCCGGAGCCGTGTTCCTCCAGATAACGCCGCTTACAGTCCTCCGCTGACACCAACTTGTCCAGCGCATCAGGTGACCGCGCCCCAGTGGATTCCCGCAGCCAATACTCGGTGCGTTTGCCGCTCTCCGTAAAATCCGCAACCGGGAGTTCCAATATCGCCCGGCACTCTTCATCAGATAAAATGCGCCCATCATCCGTCTGCCCGGTGAGGATATTGTAGCGGACTGCGCCGGATTTATCGTCCACAGCCGCTTTGTAAAAGCCAATCCGACAAGGCTTGATGCAGGAAACAGTCAGGGTGCCGGAATCAGTACAGGCGACATTGCCGAGCATCCCCCGCGCCAACACGCTGGTCAGCGTGATCCGCCCGTGGTGCGGCTTGAAATCCTTCGCCATGCCGTAGGTGCGCAGGCTCTTGTATGGCTTGTTGCCGCTGTTCGTCCAGTAGTAGAACAGGTGCGGCGGTTCATCGGCGGTACAGGTGACGGTCTGCGTGACTTCATCAATACGGAAGGTATCGTCGTTTCGGATGTTGAAATCCTCAAAAAACGCTTTGGTGACCGCCCACAATTTGGCATTGATTTCGGCTGACTTATCGGCTATGTACTGCGGCGTGACAGTGACCCGCTCCGCCACCGACTTGGTGAAGGTGGTGAACAGTGTGTCCTCCGCTGCGGACACGGTCTGGCGGTTGGCATCCTCGTGGGCGGTGAGATTCTCGGCAAAGCCCGTCCGCACCGTCTGCGGCGGGCGGATTCCGTCCAAAACCTCGTCCAAGTCGGCATCGAAATTGCCCACAATCGCGTCCGACATCCCAAAAATGCCGTCAAATTGCAAGGTGCGCTTGTTGATGAGCTCCAGAATCCGCACGTCGGACAGATTTTCGCCGCTGAGCAAACTGATCGCCAACACGTCTGACTGCTGCCCCTGCCGATGACAGCGGCTGATCCGTTGCTCCAGTTCCACGGCGTTGTAGAGCAGGTCGTAATTGACGACCACTGGGCAGAATTCGATGTCCAAACCCCGCGCCGCTTCATCTGTGGCGATGAGAATTTGGATAGAATTATCCGTGCGAAACCGCTCCATAACGGAAAAATCCCGACTGTTCGCACCGCTGTAGGCAAGAGCGCCGTAGCTGTGTTCAGCCAGCAGGTCGTGCAAAACCGTCTGTGTGGTGCGGTTGTCGGTAAAAATCAGCGTTTTCTGCGGCAATTTCAGCTTGGAGAGTTTGGCGAAACACTTTTTCAAAATGGTGAGCAACTCCGCCATCTTGCCGTTGACTGGGACAGCTTTGGTGATGGCTTGCATATCAAGCAATAGGTCTTTTTCGCCGCCGTCCTCCAATCGGGAGATGGCGCCGTCCAGCGTTTTGACAAACGCTTGCGGAGATGAAGACAGCGTGTGATAGAACATCAGACTCAGCTCATACGGCTCCATCTTGGGATAGGCGAACTTGCGGGGGAGTGCGAGATACCGCGCCGTTTTGTCGTACAGCACCTTCTCTGCATCAGTTAGCGTGTAGCCAACCGTGTACGGTAGCCGCTCAGTGAAACCAACATAATCGGTCACCTGATTTTTGAGGGTGCGGAAAGCATATCGGCAGACCCATCCGGTCAACTCCGAATAGTTTTCCGGCTTGCGGAAATAGCGTTTGTAGAACGCATCGCTGTCGGGCAGGACGCTCTCATCAATAAAATGGACTAGCCCATAAATGTCCATGATGCTCATGGTGATGGGCGTGGGCGTAAGCAGGAGCTTGAACGCGGAGGCGGCCGCCGCTTTCAGTGCGTTGGCGGTTTTGTTTTCGCCGGTGTAGGATTTTGCGAGGATGCTCGCCTCGTCGAAGATAACCAAATCCCACGGAATCTGTACAATTTCATCCGCATGAGAAACGGCAAAATCATAGGTGGTCAGCACCACAGACGGCTGATCAAATCCGCCGCTCGACTGTAACGCATCCTCGCTGTCGATCACGATGAACGGCAGAGTAAAGGCGTTCTCCAGCTTGTCCTGCCATTGACGGAGCAGGTTGGTCGGCAGGACGATGAACTGGCGGTCTTTTCCTTCATACCATTTTTGCGCCGCCACAATCAGTGCCTCGTAGGTTTTTCCCAAACTGCCCTCATCGCAGAGGATCACGCCCCTTTGATGGGAGGAACGCAGAGCGAACTGTGCCGCCGCGATCTGGTAGGGATACACCGCAATATCAGACGAAGAAAAAGCGGGCAACAAGGCATCGTCCGCAAGCGATGCCAGTCGCCGAGCGGTGTAGTAGGTATGGAATGGCGAGAGCCTCGCTGGCAGTGCCGTCATGCGGGATGCCTCCTTTCGGGCGGGAATGTTGATTAAAGTTCTTAATTATCGTCTTCGCTCTCGCTGTCACTTGCTCCTTCGCCGGAGCGAATCCATTTATCGACTTCGGAAATTTTGAATTTCCATAATCGGCCGAGCTTGTGCGCTGGCATTTTTTTATTGTAAATCCAGCCCAGTATTGCCTCGCGGCTTACGCCGAGGTATGCTTGCATCTCCTTCAAAGACGACCAGTTTTCTAACTTGTCAGTGTTGGCCATTAACGAAAGCACCTCCTATGCTTATTACTGCCAGTGGTTACTGGTTTTCTGTTTTGAACTGTTGGAAAATGTCCTGATTTGGAAATAGGTTTAGGAATTACTGAACCACTGCGCAAACATTTTTCATGTAAAAGTTGCAGTATACTTTAATTGCAAGTAACCGCAAGGGGCATTTATGTCGCCAGATATATTATATCAAAATTCGGCTTAAAAATCAACCCCTAAACACAAAAAAACTTATAAATCCACGATAAAGTCTCAAATGCAAGCAATAGTGCATAAACTTAGGACAAGCGCATACTATCATAATATAAGTGGTTTTGTCACATCAACACTAAGATAGCAGAAAAAAAGTGGAGTGTTGACAAAGGAACGATAATGTGATATCTTGCAGCAGGACGTTGGACCTGCCGCCGGAGAACGCCTGCGCGAGCAAATTCAGGAGAAGATTTACGACGTCTACACGCCGGTGCATTACCAGCGGCGGCGCATGCTTGGGCGAAGCGTCACACCGTATTTGCCGGAACCGGGGGCAACATGGGCTTTTGGCGCAAGGCTTTCCCCCGCCAGGCCGTGACCGGGGCGCAGGGAATGACAGAGCGCGACCCGAAGGTTCAAAAGGCGATTGAGGCAGGGCTGCAAAGGGAGTTCGGGGAGGGATAAGGCTGCAGAGATTACCTGTTTTACCCACCCGCCAACTGCCGAATGGCTCTGCCGCATTCGGTCAGCAGCAACTGGAATTCCTCCTGCACGGTTGTCCAAACAATGCAAAAATGGTTGCTTTTCAGGAGAAAAACCGTTCCGCTTTCCTCCAAAGCCGGGTGCTGACTCATCTCGTAGCACAGGTAATCCGATAGATCGTCGATCCCGTACATTTGCTTTGCCGCCGCGATGAGCGATTGGATCTCGTCGGTGTGCAACAAAATTTCCAACCCGTATTTAAAGCCTTCGGTTTGGTCAGGGGCCGTCCACACAAAGGCGGGCAGCTCGTTTTCAGCATACCAAACGTTCACAGTGACGCCCGGCGCGGCGATCTTGCTATAGCCGTTGAAGCCGGCCTCTTTTGCCTGCGCCTGCGCGTCGGCGGCAAGGGGCACGGCTTCCAGGTGCAGGCTGGCGTAGTCAGGCGCCTTGCCCGCAGGCGGTTCGCCGTCCCCGCCGCACATCGCCGCCAAAATCTCCAACTGCGTTTTGACCTCGCCTTCGACCTTTTTTGCCGCCTTTTGCAGCTTGTCTTCGCCGCCCCAAAGCGCCTCCGCCACCTGCTCCGCTTCGCAGTCGCCGGCTTCGCGCGCTTGCAGTGCGGTCACCAGCGCAGCCAGGGCTTCGGGGTCGGTCAGACCCTGGATTTTTCCCGTGCCGTAGCGCTCGTTCATGCCCAGCACGCAGGTCACGACGGTCGCGGCATTTTGCGGGGTCAGACCATATTTTCCCAGCCATTCATCCACAAAATACGACGGCGTGATGGAATGCTCGCTGTCGTTTTGGTGCATAAATTCCGCAACGATGTCGTCGTTTTCGGCGCTGGCAAGCCCCAGCGCGAACACCGCCCAGCCGCCCACGGGCACGGCGTCCTCGTCCTCAGCGTCATCGTAATAGTCGTAGGGATCCAGAATTGCGCGCACATAGTCCTTCATCAGCGGCCAAAGCGCGGGATAACGGGCGGCGTTGTTCCAAAACTGTTGATTTTTCGTCTTGGGCAGGCCGGGAATGAACGACTTTTCCTTGGAATTGAACTTGATTTTATATTCATCGGGGAAATTCGCCTGAATCAGCCGCGTAATGTATAAAATCATCGCACGATACGCGTCTTCTGACTCCTCCTTCAGCTTCAAATCAATCACTTTCGTGATGTCGTTCGCGGTGCAGCTGACCAATTTGTCTTTGTACAGCATGATTTCCTGCGCAATTTGCCCGGTGCCGAATTTGAGGATGCTTTTTGCCTCCTTGCTGCCCAGCTGCTCGGCTTTTTTGAGGACGTCCTGCCCGCGCTGCCGCTCATATTTATCTGTGCCGTGCAGCAGCAGCTGCATGCTCAGCCAGCAGGCCAGGTGCAGACGGGCTTCGTCGGGCGTTTGCCCTTCCGGCGTCTCCAACAATGCAACTGCCGCGCCCGCAAAGCCGGCGTAAAGGTCGCTGAAATCACTGGCGTCGCGCGCTAACGTGCGCTGCAAAATCGTTTCATAAAACGCCGACAGCGCCTCGGCGCCAAAATCGTTGTACAAATCTTCCGCCACCAGATGGCATGCATGTCCCAGCGAATCGGAAATTTCTTCCAAATCCGCCGTCTCATAGGTCTTTTCCGCGACAAAGCCGCGCACCATCTGCCGCTCTTTCGCCAGCCGCGCGGCGCTTTCGGTCTTGATGCTGTGCTGCTCCCAGATCATGCCCTGCATGTGCGCCGGGTCGCTGGGCAGCGGGTCGCGGTCGGCGTGCAGGGTGATGGTCAACCGAAAATTCGCGCCATAGACGCCACCCCAAGGCTCTGCATCCACCTTTTTTTGGAGAAACGCCTGCAGCGCCGGGTTGATTTCCTCCGTCATGATGGCGGTGGTTAAAAACTTGAGATCCAACGTGGCGGGGCAGTCCCTTTCGGCGTTGTGGCTGATGTGCACGCCGCTCCACTCAAAAAAACAGGTGGTTTCGTTTTGCCCGGCGAAGCCGTATCCCGGGTTTTGGCGTATGCAGTCCCATGAAAAATGGATACCATAGGCCCAGCCGGGGCGCAGCCAGTCGCCTTTTTTCCACTCGATTTCTTTGTCCCACACCGCGCGGACGGCAGCCTCCTGCCGCTCGATTTCGGCGATGATGGCGTCAATGACGGGTTGTGATTCCGGGTGCATACTTGTTCTCCTTTATTTCGTTTGATTTCAGCGCCAGCACGGCGATTTTCTCAATTCGCCCGCCGCTGTGTCTGAATCCCTTTTTTGTGCAGCTCTGCCCGCAGTTTCTCAATCCCTTTTGCCACATCGGTTTCACGGCTCAGAAGCGAAAATTTTTGTGTCGTGACGCTTCCGTCAAATACAAACCGACGGCTTTGTTTGCCGTTTTTTGAAGATCAAACGAAAACAGCCGGTATAATAGCCTCTCCGGCAAGCGTATGAAAAGACTGCGCAATCGACATCACATAGTTTGTACGCCGGGCGCTGCGCAAGGGTGTTGATCAACACAATGACAAAAACAGAGATCAAAGCTGCGCTTGCGATGATAAAAATATACGTTTCCATGCATTGTCCCTCCGCGCTGTGAACGCGTTCACTCGATATCTCGACGAGCATTATACCATTTTTCGCGAAAAAACGCAAGCAAAAATAAATCGAAAGGGCGGTGATATCGTCAAACACTTCAAAAATCACCGTTTCATTTTTCGCTTGACTTACCCCGATAGAAGGGCTATAATTCTCTTGTAAAATTTTCTTTAGCTTATTGGAGGACAGCTATGCTTCACACAAAAAAGCTGGCGCTCAGCGGCATCTTCGCCGGTCTGGCTTTGGCACTGATGTGGCTCATCTCCTTCTTCCCTTCCATGGATTATGCCCTGCCCGCGCTGGCAGGGCTGCTAAGTGTTCCACTGCTGCTGGAATTCGGCACAGGCTGGGCGCTGGGAGCCTACGCAGTTGCGGGTATGCTCTCCTTTTTATTGCTGCCAAACAAGATCGTTCCGCTGCTTTATGTCGCGTTTTTAGGCTACTACCCCATCCTAAAAGTAGCGCTGGCGCGGCGCTTGCCCCGCTGGGCGGAGTTTTTGGTGCTGCTGCTTGTCTTCAATGCTTCTGTGACCGGTTGCCTTTTTCTTGGCGCAAGGCTCTTTGGGCTGCCGCTGGAGGAGGAGCTGTTCAGCGGAATGCCTGCGTTTTTGGCGCAATATGCGCTGCCTGTCCTATTTGGCATGGGGAATCTTGGATTCATTTCATACAATTACGCGACACGGAACATGCTGCGCGTTTATGAGAAAAAATGGCGAAAAAAGCTGCAACGGGTGCTGCGCGGCAATTGACAAAAGCGCGGACTTCTGGTATCATAAAATGCATCTTAATTCATTAGTAAGGAGACTGGACAGGCATGACCGCACAGGAACTGCGCGACAGTTACATCAATTTTTTCAAACAACACGGGCACAGCGAGATCGTTTCCGCCTCGCTGATCCCCGAAAACGACCCGACGGTGCTCTTCACCACCGCCGGGATGCATCCGCTGGTGCCCTATCTGTTGGGCGAAACGCACCCGGCGGGGCGACGGCTGGTGGATTGCCAAAAATGTCTGCGCACAGGGGATATCGATGAGGTCGGCGACGCAAACCACCTTACGTTTTTCCAAATGCTTGGCAACTGGAGCTTGGGTGATTATTTTAAACGCGAATCCATCACCATGAGTCATGCGTATCTCACAGAGGCGCTGGGCATCCCGCAGGATCGTATCTCCGTGACCGTGTTTGCGGGCGACGAAAGCGCGCCGCGCGACGAAGAGAGCGCGGATATCTGGAAATCGCTGGGTTACCCCGCCGAGCGCATTCATTACTATGGAAAAAACGAGAATTGGTGGGGTCCTGCGGGCGTCACGGGTCCTTGCGGGCCGGATACGGAAATCTTTTATGATACCGGCAAGCCTGCTTGCGGCGAACACTGTGATCCTTCCTGCGGCTGCGGCAAGCATGTGGAAATCTGGAACAACGTCTTCATGCAATATTTTAAAGACGCCGAAGGGAGCTTTACGCCGTTAAAACAAAAAAATGTCGATACCGGCTTAGGGCTGGAACGCGTGCTGTGCATCATGAACGGGCAACCCAGCGTCTATGGCACCGAGCAATTCGCCCCCATCATTGCGGCGATTGAACGGCTCACCGGCACAAAATATGAGGCGCAGACGCAGCGCGCCTATCGCGTAGCGGCGGATCATCTGCGCTCTTCCGTCTTTATCCTGGGCGACGACAAAGCCGTTTCCCCCTCCAACGTGGATCAAGGCTATATTCTGCGCCGCCTGATTCGCCGTGCTTACCGTTATTTAAGCCAAATGCACGCGCCCGCCGGAGCGATGGCGCAAATTGCCGAGGTTATCATCGCGCATTACGGCGCGGATTACCCCGAGCTGGAGCGCAACCGCGCCTTTGTTCTGGCGCAGCTGCGGCACGAAGAGGAAGCCTTTGGCAAGGCGCTGGAGCAAGGGCTGCGCATGGCGAACAAGTATATTGATCGCGCACAAAGCGGGCGGCTGGCAGCTGAAGAGGCCTTCCGTCTTTACGATACCTATGGCTTCCCGCTGGAACTCACTGTGGAGCTTGCCAATGAACGCGGCTTTTCCGTGGACGCCGAAGGCTTTGAAAAGCTCTTTGCCGCGCACCAGGAAAAATCCCGCGCAGGTGCGGCGCAAAAGTTCAAAGGCGGTTTGGCGGATCATAGCGATGCCACCGCAAAGCTGCACACCGCCACGCATCTGCTCAACGCCGCGTTGCGCAAGGTGCTGGGTGACGGCGTGTTCCAGCGCGGCAGCAATATCACCCCGGAACGGCTGCGCTTTGATTTTTCGTTTGACCGCAAAATGACGCCGGAAGAAATCGCCGAGGTGCAGCGGCTGGTGAATGTATCCATTGCGGCGGCGGCAGCGATTCACTGCGACGAAATGACGGTCGAAGAGGCAAAGGAATCCGGCGCAATCGGCGTCTTCACCGATAAATACGGCGAGCGCGTGAAGGTCTACACCATGGGCGGCTTTTCAAAAGAAATCTGTGGCGGACCGCACGCGGCGAATACGGCTGAGCTAGGTTCTTTCAAAATCCAAAAAGAAGAAGCAAGCTCTGCGGGTGTGCGCCGCATCAAAGCGGTGATTACAGGTTAGGAGGAAACAGATGGCGGATTGCGTCTTTTGCAAAATCGCGGCGGGTGAAATCCCAAGCGATAAGGTTTATGAGGATGACGAGGTTCTGGCATTCCGGGATATTCATCCGCAAACGCCCGTGCATATCTTGGTTATCCCCAAGGCGCACATAGCGGCGGGCGCCGCCGATATTCACGCCGGTAACGCCGCCGCCGTGGGCAAATGCTACACGGCGATCGCCGAAATCGCGCGGCGCTTGAAGCTGGAAGGCGGCTTCCGCATAGTGACGAACAGCGGCGGGGCGGCGGGGCAAACCGTGCCGCATCTTCATTTTCATCTGCTGGCAGGGCGCGATCTGATGCTGAACATGGGCTGATGGCTAGACCCTTTGCCGTTCTGGGCTTTTCGATGCTTCTCGTGGGCGCGGCACTCACCTTTGCGCCCGGGTGGCTTACGTGGGCGATGCTGGCAGTCGGCTTCATCGGTTGCGTTGCGGCTACTTGCGTAACGCGCTTTGGGCGCGGGGAGGGAAAACGCCACGCCCGCGTGATTGCGCTTGCGTGCTTCGCCTGCGCACTGATTTCCGCCCTGCAGTTGCTGCAGACAGCGACGGCTTATACGCCCGCGCTGCGCTTAGCGGGCAAAAATTTACAGATCCAAGCCCGCGTTTTGAGCTTGCCGGAAGCCCGTTATGGGCGGTACTATTACGAATGTGAGCTTCTCAGCATCAACGGAAGCAAACAAAAGCCGCACAAATTCCGTTTTTCCGGGCGCGTTCCGCTCTATGCGAAGCCTTATGATGAAATCAGCTACACAGGCGATTTAGCTGTCTTGGGGGAGCAGGACACCAAGGCTCTCGAAAATTACCGCGCAAAAGGTGTCTATCTTAGCAGTTACGCAGCTGGCTTCGGCGAGGATGCCGCAACGGTAATCCCTAAGCATTCGCGCCACCCGATGAAGCTCATTTTGGGGTTGCGGGCAGCGATTCTGCGCAACATCGACACGCATTATGCGCAGCGTGAAGCGGCGCTTTTGCGCGGGATGCTGCTAGGTGATGCCGATGCACTGGATTACCAAACACAGCAGGATTTCCGCGCGGCGGGAATCGCGCACCTGTTCGCGGTTTCCGGCGTGCACATGAGTCTGCTCTCTTACAGCGTGTTTCGCGCGTTATTGGCGTTGCGTTGCCCGCGCAGACCTTCGGCGATTTTATGCGGCGCGTTCGTATTGCTTTTTATGGCAGTCACCGGGTTCAGCCCGTCCTGCGTCCGCGCCGGGATTATGATGCTGGTGGTGATGGCGGGGGAGTGCGCCGGGCGCATGCCGGATTCACGCAATTCGCTCGGTTTGGCGGCGGTAATTTTGATGCTGGCGTCGCCCCTTTCCGCCGGACAAGCGGGCTTGGAGCTTTCCTTTTGCGCAACCGGCGGAATTCTGCTTTTCCACAAGCGGCTGTGCGGTCCCGTTGACGCATGGGCAAAGCGTTCGGGCAGGTTCTTGCCCACGATGCTTCACCGTGCATGGAGCGCCTTGGCAGTCAGTCTTTCGGCGATGACGCTGACGCTCCCCATCCTCCTGCTGCGCTTTCCGGGCAAGGTACTCTGGATCACGCCGTTAGCCAACCTTCTGCTTGTCCCCTTAGGCGGCGCGCTACTGCTGCTGGGCGGCTTGTTTACGGTGACACAGCTTTCGGTTTTCCATGTGCTCAGCGAACCCTTGGCGAACGCGCTGCTTTGGGGCACAAGCTTCTTGAGCCGCTTGCGCGTCCCCTCCTTTTCCGGCGGACACGGCTTGGTTGCCGTTGGGATTGGCGTTGCGTTGCTTTTCTGTGCCGTCCTGCTGGTGCTCCGCTACATTGGCAAACCGTTCACGCTGCGCGGATCCGCCGGAATTCTTGGCGCACTCCTGTTCGTAACGTGTTGGCTGCCGGGCTTCCTGCAGCGGGACGATCTGCGCCTCCGCCTGCTTGATACCGGTGCAGGCGTTTCGGTTCTGCTCAGCCAAGGAAATCGCGCCGCGTTGTTTGGCTGCGGCGGGGATCAATTGCCGGCTGCCGCCGCGAAAAACGCGCTGGCGGAGTTGGGCATCCGGGAACTGCAGCTGTTACTGCTTCCCGGGGAATCCGAAAGTCTTTCCGCAGGCGCAGGTGAGCTTTTGCGGTCACTGCCGGTGCAAAAAGCGCTGTGCGCCACCCAAAACGCCGAAGCGGAGAGCTATGCTGTGCAATACGCTGCCACGCAAAGTGATTTCAGCATACTCCCTCTCTGGGAAGGCGCGCGGGGCATATACTACAAGGATGCGGCGGGCGGTGCTTGCCTGCTGGAACTGCGCGGCACGCGGGTATTGCTCCTGTTCAACATCTCCTCACCGAACCTGCCCACAGAATGGTGGGAGGCGGATTATTTTATGGATCTGCGTCGCAGCCCCGGTGAGCTGTGCGTAAACAGGAAAGGGCGCGTGCGCATATCATAGCCGAACGAACCACAGGGTGCGCGATGCACCCGGCGAAAGGAGGGAACAGACTTGGCGCTGATTGACGAAGATGAGCTGAAACGGCAGCTCAAGGAGCAGGATTTTGCCCGGCTTTATGTCGTCGCCGGCGACGAAGCCTACTTAAAGCAGCATTATGCCGGGCGGCTGTGCGACAGCATCACGGACGCGCCTTGGCGTGATTTCAATCTTCACCGTTTTGAGGGCAAGGATACCACCGCCGTGGAAATCACGCAGGCGCTGGAGGTCTTCCCGCTTGGCGGAGGGCGAAGCTGCGTTTTTGTACGCGATTTTGCGCTGGAAGGCATGGGCGGCGACGCGGCTTTTCTGGCACTGCTCCGGGATTTGCCGGCGCACGGCGTACTGGTGCTTTGGATGGATACCCTCCCCTTTCATCACAAAAAAAACAAGACGCTCCTTGACGCCATCCAAGCGGTCGGACATATTGCACTGCTGGCTCGCCCCGATGAAGCACAGCTACGGCGAATTCTGGCGGGCGGTGCAAAAAAGCGCGGCTGCCAAATCGGTGCGGCGGCGGCGGATTACCTCATCCAAACAGTGGGCAGCGATCTGAACATCCTGCTCAATGAGCTGGAAAAGCTTTGCGCCTATACGGGCGCGGGCGCAACCGTCAGCAACGCGCATATTGACGCGGTGTGCGTGAAATCCTTAGACGCAAAGAGCTTTGATATGGTCAAGGCCGTAGCTGCGGGGGACGGTGGCAAAGCACTGCGGCTCTTGGATGAGCTTCTGCGGCAAAAAATCGCCGCGCCCATGCTGCTTGGCTCCCTGATTTCAAATTACGTGGATCTCTACCGCGCAGCGGTGGCGCTAAGCGCAAAGCAGCGCCCTGAAGCGCTGGCACAGGTGTTCGATTACGGCGGCAAGACTTTCCGGCTGCAAAATGCCGGGCGACTGGCCGCAAAAATGTCCGTTAAACGCATTCGGCACTGCCTTGCCGTTTTGGATAACACCGACCGCAAGCTCAAAAACACAGGGCTGGATACCCGTTTTGTTTTGGAAAGCTGCCTGTTCGGCTTGCTGGCGGGGTAAGCTATGGAAAAGCTCCGATTGCGCCAAGCTGTGCTGGTGGAAGGCAAATATGATGCCATTCGCCTTTCTTCGCTGCTTGACACCGTTATTCTTTGCACCGATGGCTTTCGTATTTTCAACGATGCGGATAAACGCCTGCTCCTGCGGCGCGTGGCGGAGCGGCGGGGAATCGTCCTCTTAACAGACAGTGACGCGGCAGGATTTCAAATCCGCGCTTACGTACGCAAGCTCCTGCCCAAGGAGCAATACACGCAGGTTTATATCCCGGACATTTTCGGCAAGGAGCGACGCAAAGCGCAGCCCTCCAAGGAAGGCAAGCTAGGCGTTGAAGGCATGGAAACACAAGTGCTGCTGGATGCGCTGCGACGCGCGGGCGTGACAGATGACGCGCTGACCGAGCACGCGGGTTCAGCCGTCACAAAGCTGGATTTATACCGCGACGGCTTCCACGGGAAGCCCGGCAGCAGAGATCGCTTGCGCCGTTTGCTTCGGCGGCTGGATTTACCGGAGCACTTGAGCACAAACGGGTTAGCTGAGCTGCTTTCCGCCTGCGCCAACGCAGAGGAATATCGCGCGACCGTGCGGGCACTGGATATGGAGGGAACGCAATGCGAATAGGGCATGGCTACGACGTGCATCGCCTCGTGCAGGGGCGCGCTTTGATCCTTGGCGGTGTGCGGATTCCTTTCGAAAAAGGCTTGTTGGGGTACTCGGACGCCGACGTGCTGCTCCACGCTATCATGGATGCGCTTTTGGGCGCGGCGGCGTTGGGCGATATTGGTCGGCATTTTCCGGATACGGACCCGCGTTGGCGCGGCGCAGACAGCCTGAGGCTGCTTAAAGCCGTAGCCACGCTGCTCCGTGAAAATGGCTGGCAAATCGGCAATCTTGACAGCACGGTTCTCGCGCAAGCGCCAAAGCTGCTGCCATATATTCCGCAAATGCGGCAAAACATCGCCGGCGCCTGCGGCTTGACCGAAGCCGCAGTGAACGTCAAAGCGACGACAGAGGAAGGTCTGGGCTTCAGCGGACGAGGCGAAGGGATTGCGGCGCACGCAGTCGTTATCATTGATGCATGGAGGCAGAGGGAAAAATGACGCAAGCTTGGCAGGAAATCGCCACATTTTTTGAGCGTGTGTGGGCAATTCTCCTCTCGTTTCAACCCAAGGATGCCTTGGACATTTTGTTTGTCGCGGCAATCATATACGGTCTGATCCGGCTCATGCGCGAAACACGCTCGGTGCAGCTGCTCAAGGGGCTGTTCTTTGTGTTGCTGGCGTGGGGCGTCATCAAAGCGCTGCACATGAACGCGAGCGAAACCATCTTCCGCAACGTGATTGATAATTTTGCGCTGCTGCTGCTGTTGCTTTTTCAGCCGGAAATCCGAAGTCTGTTTGAGCGTGTGGGGGTATCCAGCCTGAAGCTCCTGCCGCAGAAAAGCGCGAATAGCCGCGCCGTGCAGGAAGCCGCTATCGGGCAGGTCTGCGCAGCCTGCGCCGAGCTGAGCCAGGATCGGATAGGCGCACTGCTCGTTTTTGAGCAAGAAACGATGCTGGGCGAAATCATCAAAACAGGCACGCCGGTGGAAGCGAAAGTAACGCGCCAACTCATCAGCAACATTTTCTACCCCAAAGCGCCGTTGCACGACGGCGCAGTCGTCGTCCGCCGCGGCAAGTTGGAGGCTGCCGGCTGTATTCTGCCATTGACGCAAAACGCGGATTTAGATACCGCACTGGGCACGCGCCACCGCGCGGCACTGGGCATAACGGAGCAGAGCGACGCGCTCGCGGTCGTGGTTTCCGAAGAAACCGGCGGCATATCCCTGGCGCAAAAAGGCTCGCTGCGCCGGGAGCTTTGCCCCACCGCATTGGAAACCGCGCTCAAAGAGGCAATGCTTGCCCCGGAGGCGGTCAAACGGGCGGTCGGGTTTTTCCGGCAGCATCTCCCGGGCGTTGGGAACGCAGACACGGCAGAGGAGGATGAAAATGCCAAAAAATAAAGGCGAAAAGCTGCGCCGCTTGTTTCGCAGCAACAAAGTCCTGCTCCCCTTTTCGCTGTTTTTAGCGATTTGGGTGTGGCTGATTTTGATCGTCGGCAGCAGTGAAACCGAAGAGCGCACCATCACAGGCATCCCTGTGCGGGTTGATTTTAGCGAAACAATTTCCGAAAGCCTCGGCTTGCAGGCATTTTGGGCGCAGAGCATTGACCCCGCCAAGCTCACGGTGGATATCGTTGTGCGCGGTAAAAAATATGACGTCAGCCCGGCGGTCGTCACCGCGGAGGATTTCAGCGTGGTGCTTCTGCCGAAGGATCTGAACGGAAACGACATCAACGCCGTAGGGGATTACCAATTGCGCGTGGACGTCAGCCGCAAGCCCGGCATAGGGCAGCAGAGCTATGAAATCGTTACCAAGACGCCTGCTTCCTTCCAGGTCTATTTCGATCACCTGAAGGAGCTGGAATTCAACCTTGAGGCGGCGCCGATCGGCGTGGGCATCACCGCGCCGGAGGGCTACTATGCTGGCGTTCCGCTGCTTTCGCAGAAAACGGTGAAGGTTTCCGGTCCCGCGCGGGATGTAAACAGCGTCAAGCAAATCAAAGCGCAGTTTATGGTGGAAAAAGAGCTGCAAGCTACCCAAACCTTCAACGACGTCGAAATCATCCCCGGGATGGATTTCGGCGCGGTGAGCCAATACCTGCAAGTAGATACCGGCGAACGCGCCGTAAGCGTAACCATCCCTGTTTGGAAGAAAGCGGTGGTGAGCACGGACGTGGAATTTAAGGATCGCCCAAGTGCCTACGCCGAAAATCGCCTTCCGGTAACGATAAGCCCGGCGCAAATCAATGCCGCGCTGCCCGAGCAGAGCGTCCCGGCACCCGGCGCGCGGTATATCGTAGGGCAGATCTCCTTCAAACAGCTTTCACCGACGAACCGCAGCTTTCGGCTCGCGGCTTCCGAGCTGAAAGAGATTCATTTTTTTGATGCCGTCACAGAATTTCGCGCGGAGGTGGATATGACCGGTATGGCGGAGGTGCGCCTCACGCTTCCTGCGGCGAATATTGCAGTCTCCGGCGGCAGCGCCGCGTTCCGTGATGTACCGAACGTCGTCGTCGTCGGTCCTGCAGACGCCGTTGAAGCGCTCACGGGAGCCGACCTGCGCGGGAACGTGGAAATCACTGCCGACACGCCCAAGGGCAGCGGCACGCTCCCGGTGCAAATAACAATCCCCGAACGGGACGATTGCTGGATATACGCCCCAAAGGATTATCCGGCGGCATGTGTGGTTCATTAATGTGCGGGAGGGATTCGGTGCGAAAGCGTTTTCTTGCCATAGCGTTGCTCTGCCCGCTTCTTTTGCTGGGCGGCTGCGGGAACGCAGGCAAAGGCTTCATCCGCCCGCTTGACGTTCTGCTCTGCCCGCCCTACGCAAACGAACAGCTGGAGCAGCTGGAGCGAAAGCTCGCCGAATTGCAAGACAGGCAAGCGTCGCTTGGCGCGCAATTGCGCTTTCACCACGCGCGCAGCGGCGACTACCGCGACGCCGTAACGATGCTGGATCTGAACGGTGATGAGAAAGAGGAGGCAATCTCTTTCTACACGAGCACACCACTGCCGCAGACCGAAAAGCGCGCCACTCTGGCGGTTTTTGTGAAAAAAACCAATGGCGACGAAAGCTGGAAGCCCTTTGAGATTGCGGGCGACGGCGTTACGATTTTATCCCTGGCCTTCCCACGGCTGCAAACGGGGCAGCGCGGCATATTGGTGAATTGGGAAAACGAGAACAACGAACGCAGCTTTGGGCTGTATCACTTTACGGGGGATGCGCTGCGGGCGCTGGCCGTGCAGCGATGCTCGATGCTGCGGGTTTGCGATTTTGACGGCGACGGCACGGATGAAATTGCCTACATGCATTTTACCGGAGCCGAAACTGTTCCAACAGCAACAATCCTGCGCTATGACGCGGCACTGAACCAGGCGCTGCTACTTGAAAGCACCGTCGGGCAGGCGTATCTGTCGCCGCTACGCACCTTTTTGGGTGCCACGCCCCTGCCGCTTAACAACAGCGGCAACGCGCTGCTGGTTGACGCGCTTCGCGAAAACGCGCAAGGCGAGCCGGATGTAACAACCTTCCTGCTTTCACTGGAACGCGTGGAACCGAAAGCGCCGGAAACACAATACACCTTTGCGCCGCATGTTGACATGCTACAGGGCATAGGGCGCTTCGTACCCTTGCCTGTGCGGGATATCAACAACGATGGGTTGCCGGAGCTGCCTGCCGCTTACATTCCGCCAGGCTGGCAAACGCGCCTACTGCGCTGGCACAGCGTCCGCCGCAGCGGACCGACCAAGTGGGTACCCGAAGCCTTTGGCGACGCAGCGCTGTTTTTGGATGGCGTCCGCTGGATTGCCTTGCCGGAAGACCTAGTGCAAGGCTTGGTTATTCAAGAAACGCAAACCGAACAAGCCCGTGAGCTGCGTTTTATGCAGCGCAAGGAAGACGGAACGGCGGGCGAGGAACTGCTGCGCATGAAAATCACCGTTCCGGATGGCGCTGTCGTCATTGAAGCCTTAACCGAAGCCGGGCAAGCGGCAGGAATCACACCGGATTTTATCAATGCGATCCACAGTGAAGAGAATCTGTATATTTTACCGGGGAAAAATTGAAGGGGGGCACAAGAGTGAAGCGCAAAATACTGGTGGCGGACGATGAAGCGAGCATCCGCGAATTTGTGGTGATCAATCTGGAGCACAGCAATTATGAAGTCGCGCAAGCAGCCGACGGGCAAACGGCTTGGGAGCTTTATGAAGGCTGTGAGGGCGGCTTTGACCTCGCTCTTCTGGATATTATGATGCCCGAAATGGATGGGTTGGAGCTTTGCCGCCGCATCCGTGCGGCAAACAGCCGCACAGGCATCATCTTCCTCACCGCCCTGACACAGGAGATGGATAAAGTAAAGGGGCTGCTCAGCGGGGCGGACGACTACATCACAAAGCCGTTTTCACCCTCGGAGCTTCTGGCACGGGTGGAATCCGTGCTGCGGCGCGTAACGCTCGGCGGCAGCGCCGAGCAGGAGCGGCACATCATCGCCAGCGGCGCTTTTGTCCTCGATACGCGCAACCGTACCCTGCGGCGCGGCACAGAACGCATCGATTTAACCAATATCGAGCTGCAAATGATGGAGCTGTTTTTGCTCAACAAAAACAGTATTCTGAGCCGAACCGAGATTCTAAGACGCATTTGGGGCGCGGAGGGAATCAACGAATTGAAAATTGTGGATGTCAACGTGCGCCGCCTTCGTATGAAGATTGAAGCTGACCCCGCAAGCCCCAAATGCATCGTAACAATTTGGGGGCTGGGTTACAAGTGGGTGGATTTTGGATGAAAGCGGAAATTAAGCAGGATTTGCGGCGCAACGGCTTGCTGCGGCGTTGGATTCTCATCGTCGTCGGTCCGCTGATGCTAAGTATGCTCTTGTTCAGCGCCGCCATAGTGCTTTTGATCCGCCACAACTACAGGCAATCCGTGCAGCAGCTGCTCGGCAACCAAAACAACGGTGCAGCGGTAGCGGTTTTTTTTGCCGATATGCGCGGCAAAGGCATTGGCTTTGAACGAGCCGCGCAGGAATACGCCGAAAGCTTTGTCGCGCGGGATCAAATGGAGCTTTGGGTCATTGACGGCGACGGACGCGTCGTCGCTTCCTCGGGCGCGCTGCCCAGCTTGCGGGGCAGCCAGATGCAGGATTATATGCAAGCCATCGCCCCTGGTTCGCGAGGCAGCGCTTATTGGCGCGGATCCTACAACGGGCAAAGCGTCATGTGCTATACGGTCACTTATAACAGCACGGCAAGCAATAACCAAAACAACAACCTTCCCTCTTCCTTTGCTTTGCGCTACTTGGTTTCGCTCAAATATGTGAACCAGCAAATCACGAGAATCACAGCGCTGATCGGCGTCTGCTGGCTGGCAATCCTTCTGCTGACAGCCGCATCGGGGTTCTATTTTATATGGTCGATTTTACGCCCGCTTGACCGTCTGCGCCGCACGGCGGCAAAGCTAGCGGACGGCGACTTTGCCCAACGCGTCGCCGTCACAAACCGCCGCGACGAGATTGCCCAGCTCGGCAAGGATATCAACCGCATGGCAAACGAAATCGCCTCTGCGGATAAGATGAAGCTTGATTTCATCAGCACCATTTCGCATGAGTTGCGCACGCCGCTCACCGCGATCAAGGGCTGGGGTGAAACGATCCTGAAGAATGGCGAAACCGACGTGGCAGTGCGCGCGCGCGGTATTCGAACCATCATTGACGAAGCGGGGCGCTTAACACATCTCGTGGAAGAGCTGCTGGATTTTTCGCGCCTTCAAAGCAACCGGCTGGTCATGCACAAGGAGCACATGGATATTCTCGCGGAGCTGGATGACGCGGTCTTCATGTTCCGGGAACGCGCCCAGCGCGAGGGCATCACCTTCACCTGCTTAAGCTCGGATATCCCGGCGGCAATGCAGGGGGATCCCGCGCGTATCCGGCAAATATTCATTAATGTGCTGGATAACGCGTTCAAATATACGCCGCAGGGCGGGCGAGTTGCGGTCGTGGCGGCATTTGATCCGCCGCCGCCGCAAATCCCGGTGGGTATGACACAGCAAATCCCCCTCAAGCTGCCTGAAAGACTGGTGGTGACCGTGCAGGATACCGGCTCGGGCGTTGCGCCGGCGGATCTGCCGCATATTGCCGAAAAGTTTTATAAAGCATCCGTATCCACCAAAGGCGCGGGGATCGGGTTAGCGGTTGTGGCGGAAATTATTCGCTTCCACGATTGCGTTTTAGATTTTGAGAACCCGCCCGGCGGCGGCTTTTTGGTCAAGATGATTTTCCCCCTGCTGAATGCAGGCAAGCGGATATAGAAAGGCTTCAAAATGAAAAAGAACAACGAACAATGCAAGCTCGGCTCTGTTGGCGGCGAAGCGCTGATGGAGGGAATTATGATGCGCGGTCCCAACGGCGCGGCGATGTCGCTGCGCTTGCCCGATGGCACAATCGAAACCACCCTCAAACAAACCAAGCTTCCCTCGGAACGCTGCAAGCTTTTAGGCTGGCCCATAATCCGCGGACCGGTCAGCCTCATCTATTCCATGGTGTTCGGCTATAAATGCATGATGGAATCGGCGGAAAAAGCAACGATAGGCGTGTTGGAGGAAACAGGCGAAGTGGAATCAAAGCTGGATCGCTGGATCGAAAAGCATTTGGGCGAAAAATTTGGAGCCATCATCGGTGTTCTCGGAACCCTCCTTGGTCTGGGGCTGGCGGTGGGGCTGTTTATCCTGGCACCCGAAAAGCTCGCAGGGCTGCTCCAAAGACACACACAGGTGGATTTAACCCGTTTTATGCCGCTGATCGCCGGTGGCATGCGCATCGTTTTGTTTGTGGGCTACATGTTCGTTATGTCGCAGCTAAAGGACATTCGACGGGTGTTTCAATACCACGGAGCGGAGCATAAATCGATTTTTTGTTACGAAAGCGGGCTGCCACTGACGGTAGAAAATGTACGAGCGCAAAGCCGTCTGCATCCGCGCTGCGGCACAAGCTTCCTTTTCGTAATGATTTTACTCAGCATCTTGTTTTCCAGCGCAATCACGTTGCTTCTGCCTGCGGATTTGCGCGCCGTCTGGCAGGAAAGCACATGGCTGCGAGCTGCGTTCAAGATCTTGCAGCTCCCTGCAATTATGGCGTTGGGCTACGAATTCATTCGTTTTGCGGGCAAACACCTCAGCAACCCCGTTGTGCGGATATTTTCCGCACCCGGACTGCTCATGCAGCGCATCACCACCAAAGAACCGGACGACGGCGTGATCGAAGTCGGAATCGAAGCGCTCAAGGCCGCGCTGGGCATGGAATACAGCCCTCGGATCCCCGCACTGGAAGCTGCGGCGACAACAGAGGACACACCTGCGGGAAACCCGGGCGACACAATTGTATGACCGTCCGAGAAGCAATGCTGTGCGCACAAAGCCTTCTCAACGGAGTAGACGCACGCTTTGACACCCTTTGCCTTGCGCAAAAGGTGTTTGCGCTTGATGCCACGCAGCTGCGCCTGCGCTGGCACGAAAGCTGCACGCCGGCGCAAACAGCAGAGCTGCAAAAGCTCGCGCTGCGCCGCGCGGCGGGCGAACCCTTGCAATACATTTTAGGCGAATGGGAATTTTTTGGGCTGCCTTTTTTTGTGGGCGAGGGTGTGCTGATTCCGCGCCCCGAAACAGAACTGCTCGTCACGCAAGGGCTGCAATACCTCGAAAGATATCCGCAGGCAACCGTTTTAGACCTGTGTGCCGGAAGCGGGTGCATTGGGCTTTGCCTCGCGGCGCGTTGCCCCGGCGCAACCGTGTATCTCGCCGAAACGCAGCAGGACGCCCTGCTGTGGCTGCACAAAAACGCACAGCGTTATGCCGGAGCAAGCACACATATCAAGACGTGGGATGCGCTGCAAAAGCCAAGCCTGCCGCCGCAAAGCATGGATGTGATCCTGACAAACCCACCGTATATCCCTACGCGCGAGCTGCCCGGGCTGCAAACAGAGGTACAACGCGAACCCGGCGCTGCATTGGACGGCGGCGCGGACGGGCTGCTTTTTTACCGCTCAATCGCAGAGAACTGGCTCCCACTGCTACGCCCCGGCGGATTGCTGGCAATAGAATGCGGCGATGGGCAAGCCCCCGAAATCGCGCAGCTGTTCACACAAGCAAGGCAATTGCATATTTTGCACGACGCGACCGGGATTGCGCGCGTCGTCGTCATTCGTATTTAGGGAGGTCGCAGGATGGAACGTCCGCTTTGGCACTTTTCCGCACAAAACGGCTGGATCAATGACCCCAACGGTCTTGTGTTTGACGGCGCCAGGTGGCGTCTTTACGCGCAGCATACCCCACAAGCGCTCATCCCCGGTCCAATGCATTGGCTCGGCGCGGTTTCAACCGATCTGCTGCACTGGGATGAAACAGGAATTGCGCTTACGCCCGATGACCTCGGGCAAATTTACTCTGGCTCAGCGGTACTCAGACACGGTGAAATCACTGCGTTTTTCACACATCACGGGCTTTGTGAGCAACAGTCAATCGCGGTTTCAGCCGATGGAATGTCTTTTGAAAAGCACCCGCAAAATCCCATCCTGCCCAACCCTGATCTGCCGGATTTTCGCGACCCAAAGGTGTTTCCCAATCCCATCCTAGGGGGGTGGAGCATGCTTCTCGCCGCCGGGGACGCGTTATGGTTCTACCACTCCGACGATTTGCTGAAATGGCAAAAGACCGGTACCTTCCGCTGGGCAAGCAACTGCATTGGCGGCGTTTTTGAGTGCCCGGATCTGTTTTCTCTCCCTGCGCCAAGCGGTGATACCCACTGGGTGCTGACCGCCAGCGTAAGCCGCCCCGCCGAAATCGGCGGCGATTTAGCCGTCTATAGCATCGGTGCATTTGACGGTGCGGTCTTTATCGAAACACACAGCGAAGCTCCCCTGCCCCAAAACGCAGGGCGCGATTTTTATGCGGCGCAAACGTTTTTTGCGCCAAATGCCGCCGCGCCGGTGCAGCTTGCCTGGGCAAGTAACTGGGCATATGCCGTCAACGTTCCGGCAACCACGCACCGCGGTTGCATGACGTTGGCGCGGCGGCTTTCCCTGCACAAAATGGAAGCTGGTTTACGCTTGGCGGCACGCCCCGTTTTACCGGTCGCGCCGCAAAACACACGGCAAATTTACGCCGGCGAAGCTTTACCCGGCAAACACTTTGTTCTAAAAATACATGCATCCGGCGCCTTCGCCGCAGCACTTTCAAACGAGGAAGGGGAACATTTCACCTTTGGGATAGACGCGCAAAACCGGTTTTTTAGCGACCGCACGGCAGCCTGCGCTACCATACCGCCGGAAGCAAAGAATTTTTGCAGCCCCGCCTTTGCAAAAACGCTGACACAACGCATGCGAAACGGCGGTGTGGAAATACATTTGGTGCTGGACGGTTATATTGCTGAGCTTTTCGCCGATAACGGTCTCTACACAAACACAACTTTACTTTTCCCCTCGAAAGCGTTTAACCGTTTAGAATTACAAGCTGCGCAAGCAAGGATTGGTTAGAAAACGACTATGAGATAACAACACGCAAAATCTTCATTGAATTTTTGCGCAAAACCACAAAAACAGGCGGTGCAACGTGCAGCTGCACCGCCTTAGCGTTTCTCCTAGGTTCCTTTCACCCAACCCCGTAGTAATTCCTTAGCAGCGCAGCCAATTGCGTTGCGCCCGCAGCGTAGTTGATTCCGCCAATTGAACCGTAATAGGTGTAACGAACCGCCAGTTGCACGTTGGAGGAAGGCGCCTCCAGCAAGGTTAAGCT
>JAITGE010000011.1 GCA_031280825.1 Oscillospiraceae bacterium
TATCCTTCGCCACGCCGCCCCATTGACCTACCCGCCCGGGCAATTGCGCTTCGATTTTCGCCCAAACTTCGTCCGAAATATCGTGCCGGTGATACTCCGCTAAACGCTCTTCCATCAAAGAAAAAAACCGTTTTCTTTATATTATAGAACGTTTCGGCACCCGGCACTCCTTTAATTTTGGTTATTTTATTGGGTTTTCTTGGTTTGGTTTGGCGGTAGGTGACGCGTCACAACGAGCACGCCATCGGCTTCCTGAAACGCTTCAAAATCCTTGCGGAACGTTACCGCAATCGCAGAAAACGCTATGGTCTGCGCGTTAACCTTCTGGCTGGTATCTGCAATTTTGACTTGGCTGCTTAATTTCGAAAGAGGTCTAATGTTGATTTTACCGGGGTTTCTCTTGTTGTCTTATGTCAGGCTGGCATTGCGGGGTTTTTTTCGCTTTTGCGTAACGATTTGGGGTCAGCTTATGCCTTTCTTTCTTTTGCGCTTTTGTTTCAGCGGCAATTCGAACCAGAACTCTACGCCATCCGCTTGATTGCGCAGCCCGCAGATCCCTTCGTGCAGTTGGATAATGCTTTGCACGATGGAAAGTCCTAAACCGGTGCCCTTGTTCTTATTGTCCGCCTCGTTGTTAGCCGTATAAAAATTGCCCCATACTTTCTTTTCGTCTTTTGCTTCAATGCGTGAGCCGCTGTTAAAAACACTAACCCGAACCGCTTTGCGTGTGCGCGCAAGCTGCAACGCGATGCGTCCGCCGCTGGGTGTGAATTTCACGGCGTTTGAAAGGAAATTATGCACGGCAACCCGTGCATAAAACGCGTTGGCCTCCACGGCGACATCCGGGGGGATCTCCGCTTGCAGAGTGATGCCTTTTTCTTCTACCAGAGGAAGGAATTCGTCACATACATCCTCCAATAGCTCGTCCAGCGCAATGGTTTCTGTTGACATTGTGGGCATGTTATCCAAACGCGAAACCGCCAAAACGTCCATAAGCCGGTTGTTCATGCGCTTGATTTCTTCGCGCAGTGTGTGTGCGTATTGCTTCATGGTGGCAGCGTCGCTGTCTAACTCTATTTTTTCACCATAAAGCATTACCACGCCCATCGGTGTTTTGAGTTCGTGCGCCACTGTAACCAACAGGTCGCGCTGCGATTGAATCGTGCGTTGCTGCACTGCGCCAAACGAGCGATATTCAACGAAGATGCAAAGGAGCAAAAAAAGAATATAGAACATTAGCAACACGAGGTAGGAGGCGCTGTTAAAGCGGATCACCTCCCGGAATGCGGCGTATAGCGGTGAATACACCCCGGCGGTGCATATGTAGAAGATCTGTTCTTCATCCTCCGGTGAGCTTTCGTACCATTGTCCGTCGTCTTTTAGAATGGGATTATAAAGATCCCCTGCGAATTCATAGAACTGATGGAATGCGGGGTTGCTGTCGGTTTGGTGCACGGATGAGAGAATTGCAAGATTTTCAGGCGGCTGTGTGTTTTCTGTAGGTCGCAGGTAAACTTTTTCATAACTTACAAAATTCGAAACAAGGAATCGCTTTTCTTCCCTGTAATTGCTTGGGGGAAAGATTTGCCACATAAGGCGGTTGTCGCCCCAAACAACAGCTTTTCCATCCGACCATGTTTCTTGACCGTTTTCGACACGGGCTTTGAATGCGGCTGTGTCTTTCGCCCACCCTTCCACCAAACCCTGTTTTGCGCTTTCGGGCGAAACAGCCTCTTTGATGAACTCCGATGAACCTGCCCGTTTGGCAAGATACGAAAACCAATGCGGCAGCTGTTTTCGCTCCGTACGCACATTGGGATCGTAGAGGACAGGCTCGTTAACTAAAATGGTGTGCGAGTGCCCCAGCTTCACGGGAGGAACCGGAGCTTGCGTCTTATCTGTGGTTCTTGAATACTGACACCACGGATTATAAGAGCCATTGCAGCCGGACGAATAAAGTGCCATTTCGTAGTTGTCTGAGCTTGTAACCAAATTCCAGCTTTCATCGTAAATGGCCACGTAGAAAGAACCTGTTGAGTAAAGCTGCGCGGCTTTGTGCTGAATGTTATCTGACAATTGAGCCAAAGTGAACAGCGCAGTTTCGCCCAGCGGTCTTGTGCAGGGAGTCTATGCATCAAAGTCGTACTGTGCATAGGGGTGCGAAGCAGTCCAACTCCAACGATTCTTCCCGGTCCACTGCGTTAGAGTATCCCCAATCAGCTTGCCGCCGACCGTTGCGCCAACCAACAGCGCAATCAATACTGCCGTGAGAACCGCAACGGTGATTTTTACCTGTTTCGCAAAACGACGCGCAGCCTGCGATAAAGTGAGCGACTCGCGTTTGTCCATCCTTGCCTCTTTACGCATATGCGAGCGTTTCATTGACCGTTGTTCTCCTTCACAAATTGGTACCCGAATCCAGGAACGAATTGGATATACTGCCCATTTTCGCCTAACGATTTTTTTAGCTTGGATATGTGCTTGTCTACCACGCGTTCGTCGTCGATATAGCCGTAATCCCAGACATCGGTGAGCAGCCGTTCGCCGATGAGCATGAAACCGGCGTTTTCCAGCAATGTGTATAACAGCCTAAACTGCTTCGGCGTCAGCTTCAGATCCTGCCCGTCTACTGTGCATATTTTGTGCTTGTCGTCAATTTCGATGCCATGCATCGATTGAACGGAACCCTTTTGCTGCAATAAGCGTGTGTGGTCAATCATAGATTTCACCCGCAAAAACAATAGACGCACAGAGTATGGCTTGACGACATAATCATGGCAGCCAAGAGAAAATCCTCGCTCTTGCTCCATCTCATCCCCACGTGCGGTGACGAAAATTATGGGAATGTTTTTGTTCCGCTCGCGTATCCAGCGGCAGATATCATAGCCTTCATCACGGTGGCGCATCATGATATCCAGCAAAACCAGATCAAAGCGCTGTGCGTTGAACAGCCGATATGTCTCTGTTTCGCCGCCGCAGCAAATCACTTCAGCGTCGTTTTGGGCAAAGTGTTCCTGTACCGCTTGGCAAAAGCGGGAATCGTCTTCAACCATTAGTATTCGGTAGCTCATGCTGCACCACTCCCTTTTTTCACCATTATAGCGGATAAAAAGCGCTTTTTCAACCCCTGCTGTTCCTTCTAACGAAAAACTGCGGCTTCAAAATATGGCATATAGCATTTCAACTTGACAATCAAATGCAAAAGAATCCCAGTTTTTCCTTGCGTTTCCGCCGCGTATCCGCTATAATATCCGTGACGTTGCGGGGAACGGCGGTTCTCCCCGGTGCACCTCAATGATAGACGGTTTCGAAAGGCGGGATGCTTTTGTCTTGCGAAAAAATTGCGCCCTACTGGCTGCGGGTGGCGGCAATCCTGCTCACGATGCTGGGCATTGGCTTTCCGCTCATGAACTACCAGTTTGTGCAAAAGGAGCATGTGCAGGAATTGCGAAAGCAGATCGATGAAGCAAAAGAAGACCGCCCAAAGATTGAATCAATGTTACTTAGTGCGAGTAAACAGTTGCAGGAGAATCAAGAAAAGATCGACGCGCAAAACTGCGCGTACCAAAAAAAAGCTCGGCAATTACAAGGTGACGACGAAGGAGGCGGCAACGGATGACCATTCCAAACAACCACCCCGTTATTGGTATTCGACCCATTATTGACGGGCGGCGCGGCGGCGTTCGCGAAAGCTTGGAGGCAAAGACCTTGGGCATGGCGCAGGCCGCGAAGGCGCTGCTCGAAAGCAGCTGCCGCTACAGCGACGGTGAAGCCTTGCGCTGCGTGATTTCACCTTGCACCATCGGCGGTTCTGCCGAAGCGGCGCGCTGCGCGGAATTTTTCGCCGCGCAAAATGTCTGCGCAACGCTAAGCGTCACCCCGTGCTGGTGTTACGGCAGCGAAACGATGGATACCGACCCATTGACAATCAAAGCGGTTTGGGGATTTAACGGTACGGAACGCCCCGGGGCGGTCTACCTTGCCGCCGTGTTGGCAGCGCACGCGCAGCGCGGGCTGCCGGCGTTCTCAATTTATGGGCGCGATGTGCAGGATGTGACGGATAACAGCATCCCGGCGGACGTTGCTGAAAAGCTGTTACGTTTTGCCCGCTGCGCCGCCGCATTGGGGCAAATCAGGGGGAAAAGCTACGTGGGCATTGGTTCGGTTTCCATGGGCATCGTTGGGTCATACACGGATGCGGCGGTCATGCAGCGGTATTTTGGTCTGCGCCCCGAATGGGTGGATATGAGCGAGATCAGCCGCCGGATTGACCTCGAAATTTATGATAAAGAAGAATACGCGATTGCGCTTGCGTGGGTTCGGGCGAATTGCCCGGAGGGCTTCGATAAGAATGAAATACCCTCTTCCCCGGAACGCAAGGCTTGGGAATGGGAATATGTGACGAAAATGACATTGGTTTGCCGCGATATCTTGTTGGGCAACGCGAAGCTGCGCGATGTACGCCCTTCGGAAGCAATCGGCGGCAAGAATGGCGTTTTGCAGGATGGCTGGCATGAAGAGGCTCTGGGGCGCAACGCGATTCTGGGCGGCTTTCAAGGGCAGCGGCAGTGGACGGATCATATGCCCAACTGTGATTTTACGGAAGCAATCCTAAATTCCGGCTTTGATTGGAATGGCAGGAAGGAGCCGCTGGTCTTCGCCACCGAAAACGACGGTCTTAACGGGCTTTCTATGCTGGCGGGCAAGCTGCTCACAGGAACTGCCAGCCTGTTTGCCGACGTTCGCACCTATTGGAGTCCTGCGGCGGTTGCGCGCGTGACAGGTTACGCGTTGACGGGCGCGGCGGCGGGCGGCGTGATTCATATGATCAATTCCGGCGCGGCAGCGCTTGACGCCACAGGTGTGCAGCAGGATGCCGATGGCAAGCTGGGCGTCATCAAGCCTTGGTGGGAGCTGACGCAAGCCGATATTACCGCAATGCTCCAAGCAACGGATTGGTGCCCGGCGGATAAGGGTTACTTCCGGGGCGGCGGATTTTCTTCGCGTTTTAGCACCCAAGCTGAAATGCCGCTCACGCTCATTCGGTTCAATATTGCGGAGGGCTTGGGTCCGGTGCTGCAATTTGCGGAAGGCTGGGCGGTCACTCTGCCGGAGAAAGTGCAAAACACACTTTGGCAGCGGACCGATCCCACATGGCCCACCACCTGGTTTGCCCCGCGCTGCGGCGGCGCGGGCGGCGAAGCATTCCGCGATGTATACAGTGTGATGGCGCGCTGGGGCGCAAATCACGGAAGCCTGACATACGGGCATATCGGCGCGGATTTGATTACCCTTGCTTCCATGCTGCGCATACCTGTGGCGATGCACAATTTGCCCGACGCCGCGCTGTTCCGTCCGCATTGTTGGGCCGCCTTTGGCACAAAGGATCCCGAGGGGGCGGATTATCGCGCCTGCAAAGCATACGGAGCAAGGTTTTAAGGTGATGCAGCACACATGATTTGCGAGGAAGCCGCATGAGTTTTTCGTCCCTTGTTAAAGCGGAGCTGATCGCCGCCGCCGCCGCGCAGGATGTTTATTGCGCCGAGGCGCAGCTGTATGGGATGCTCCTGTTTGCCCGCGCGTTTTCTGCGCGGGAGATTCGTTTTACCACGGAATCCGCCGCATTGGCGGAGCTGTTTTGCGCGGGACTGCGGGAATTGGTTCCGGTGGAAGCGCGTTTGCGCAAGGCAGGCCGCAAGTGGGATGCGGAAATCACCAACGCTGCGGATTGCGCCCGTGTTTTGCGGCGCTTTGGTCACGCCGAAACGGATGTGCATCTGCACATCAACCGCATGAATCTGAGCGCGGAGTGCTGCCCCGCCGCTTTTTTACGCGGGAGCTTCCTTGCTTGCGCCGCCATCAGTGCGCCGCAGCGGCAGTATCATCTGGAATTCAACGTGCGCTATCGCCGCTTGGCAGGTGATTTGGCAAAGCTGCTGGAAGAGCAGGCGCTGCAGCCCGGCTTGATCCACCGAAAAGGCGCGTGGCTGCTTTATTTTAAGGGCAGCGAGCAGATTGAGGATCTGCTCGCGCTGCTGGGTGCGCAACGCGCTTCGCTGGATCTGATGGGCGTGAAAATTGAGAAAGATGTGCGCAACCACGTGAATCGCCGTGTGAATTTTGAAACCGCGAACCTGCGCCGCACCGCCGGTGCTGCCGCGGCGCAGCTGGAAGCCATCCGGCAGCTGCGTGCCTGCGGCGCGCTGGACGCGCTGCCCGCGCTTTTGCGCGAGGCCGCCGATTTGCGCGCGGACAATCCGGGCGCTTCGCTTCACGAATTGAGTGAACTCGCAGCGGAGGAAACCACGCGATCCGGCATGAACCACCGGCTTAAACGGTTGGTAGAGCTTGCCGCAAAAATAAATCCAGACGGAGGGACGGCATGAAAATTAAATATTATGGCACGGCAGCCGCCGAAGGCGTTCCGGGGATGTTTTGCACCTGCCCAACCTGCCAACGCGCGCGGGAGGCGGGCGGGCGCAATCTGCGCACCCGCTCGCAGGCGCTGGTGAACGATACGCTGCTCATCGATTTCCCGCCCGATACCTATTGGCATGTGCTGCAGCAAGGCTTACCGTTGCCCGGCATTACGACGCTGCTGGTCACGCACGCGCACAGCGATCATCTTTACCCGCTCGATTTTGAGATGCGCCGCGCCGGTTTTGCCCATGTGGAGCAAAATGGTCGGCAGCACACCGAGCCGCTGCATATTTACGCTTCGGCGGCGACGGTGCGTTACATTGCCAACGCTGACCCTATCAACCTTACCGTTGATGAAGCCATTGATCTGCATGTCGTTACGCCGTTCACGCCCTTTGCGGTGGATGGCTTCAACGTTACGGGTCTGAAGGCGGACCACGACGCAAAAACGGAGCCGCTGTTTTATATGATTGAAAAAGACGGCAAAGCCCTGCTATACGCAAATGACACCGGCTATTTTCCGGAAGAAACCTGGGAATATCTTGCCTCTACCAAGCCTCGGCTGGATTTTGTTTCGCTCGATTGCACGGGTATTGTTGAAAACTACCGTCAGCACCACATGGGTGTGCAGGCAAATTATGATACGCGCGAACGCTTGCAAGCGCTGCGCTGCACACATGAAAGCACACAGTTTTGTCATCATCATTTTTCACATAACGGTCGTTTGGTTTATGATGAACAGGTTCCCTTGGCGGAAAAAAATGGCTTTCTGGTTTCGTATGACGGGATGGAGGCTGTGTTTTGATGCGCGCCGTACGCCTGTTTCCCGCCTTCCCCGGGCAAAGCGCCGCCGCCGCACTTGCCGTGCTGGGGCTGCGGCAGCCGCTGCCCTGTGGCGGGCAGGGGCGCTGCGGCAATTGCGTGGTTTGGCTGCGCGGAGCGCTTGCTCTGCCGGACGAAGCTGAGCGAACCGTGCTAAAGGCACGGGTGCAGGGGAATGCGCCTTTGCCCGGTTATGTGCCTCGCCTTGCCTGCCGCTGCCGCTTGCAGGGTTACGCGGAATGCCTCTTCGCAGAGGAGGACGCGCAGGTTCACGCCGCCGCGCCCTCGGCGGGTGATTTCACACTCCCGCCATACGTGGGCGATGCGCCCAATTCTTTGGGCTTTGCCGTGGATATCGGCACGACGACCATAACGCTGGAGCTGTTTCGCTTCCCGGAAACGAAGCCGATTGTATCCATTAGCGAAATGAATCGCCAAAGCGCATTCGGTGCGGATGTCCTCAGCCGTATTGCCCACGCTGCGGCGCATGGTAAAGAAAGCGGCGTTTCCTGCATCCAAGAACAGCTTGCGGCGATGCTTTTCAGCGCACTGGCGCGGGCGAACGCTTCGCCGGACGAAATCACAAGAGGCTGCGCCACGGGCAACACGACCATGTTGCATTTTTTGGCGAATCTCAGCCCGGTTTCCATGGGGCAAACGCCGTTTACGCCATGCACTTTGTTTGGGGAGGAACATGCGGCGAATGAAATTCTTCCGGTGCTGCCGCCCACGGCGCGGCTCTACTTGCCGCCTTCGGTCAGCGCTTTTGTGGGTGCGGATATCACCTGCGGTGCGCTTGCCTGCAATTTGTGCGCCACGGAAAACACCTTACTGGCAGACGTTGGCACCAACGGTGAAATGATGCTCCACACCAAAGCCGGTGCGTTGTTTTGCTGCGCAACCGCCGCCGGTCCTGCCTTTGAAGGCGCGGAAATCACTATGGGAATGCCCGCGCTCCCCGGCGCGGTGGATCGCGTTTGGGGCGAAGGCGGGCGGCTCTGCTGGCATATGGTTGGCGCCTTGACGGAAAACAAAGCAAAAGGGATCTGCGGCACAGGGCTTATTTCCGCCTTGCGCTTCTTTCTTGAAGATGGTACCTTGGGTGAAACCGGCGGCATTGAAGCGCAGGAGGATAACCCGTATTTGCTTTGGAGGGAGGATGGACCGGCTCTTTGGCTTGGGGAAAGCGGTGTTGTGATTACGCAGCGCGACATTCGCAAGCTCCAGCTTGTCAAGGCGTCCATCGCCGCCGGGATTGATACCCTGCTTGCCGAAAGAGGGCTTTCCCCCGCAGATTTAGGGCGGCTCTGGCTGGGGGGCGGTTTTGGAAGCTTCCTTGCGCCGGATGACGCCGCCGCCATTGGGATGCTCCCCGCCGCCGCCGCGGCCCGCGCGCAACCTGCCGGAAATATCGCTCTGCGCGGTGCGGAAATGCTGCTTTTCAACAGCGATTGCCGCGAACAAGCGCGAAAAATCGCCCAAAACGCAACAGAAATCCCGCTTGCGACGCATCCTGTTTTTCAAGATGCTTTTGTGGAGCGAATGGGGTTTCGGTGACGCTTTTCCATACAAAAATAAACAGCAAAAGGAGACGAACACATGAGCAATACCGACCAACTCTGGTATGACAAGCCCGCACCGCGCTGGGTCTATGCCCTGCCAATCGGAAACGGACACCTGGGCGGCATGGTTTTTGGCGGGGTGCAAAGCGAACGCGTCGCCCTGAACCATGATGAACTGACCACCGGTTACCCCCGCAAAATCAATCGCCCCGCAGGAGCGGAGCACTTTCGCAAAGCCCGCGCGCTCGCGCTTGCCGGGGATCTAAAGGCAGCGCAGGAGGTTGCGGAGGATCACGCGTGGCAAGCGCTGCGCTGCCAAGCCTACATGCCGCTGGGGGATTTGCGGTTGGAGCTGGACATACCGCCGGACGCGCCGATTGCGGACTATAAGCGCTGCTTGGATTTACAGAATGCCGTGACCAAAACCGCCTTCACCGTCGCGGGCAGCGCATATGAAAGAATCTGCTTCGCTTCCTTCCCCGCCAATAGTATCGCACTGCAGCAAACCGCGCAGGTGCCGTTCAGCTGCACAGCGTTTCTTGAAAGCAAGCTAAAATCCACCGCGCAGGCTGCGGGGGATGTTTGCGCGCTGCACGGCGAATGCCCCGGCAATTTTTTTGATGAATATGAAACTGAGGGCGATGAAAAGTTCGCCTACTATGATGCGCCGGAGCAGCGCGGAGTGCGTTTTCTTGCGGGGCTGCGTGCTTTCAGTGACGGCACGATTACCTCGGCAGAGAACGCGCTGCGTATTGAAAACGCCACTTGGCTGGAGCTTTATTTCACCGCCGAAAGCAGCTTTAACGGGCCGCACAAGCATCCCTTTCTAGAAGGCAAGTCATATGAAGCCCCTGTGCGGGATCGCCTTGCCGACCTGTCGGCAGGGCAATGGGACGACCTGCTGGCTGCGCATATCGCGGATCATCGCGCTTTTTATGACCGCGTGCAGCTGCGGCTTGAAAGCGCCAACGGGAATGCCGCGCTGCCAACAGATCAGCGTATGATCGCATATGAAAATGACAAAAGCGACAATGCGCTTTGCGTGCTGACATACAATTTCGGGCGTTATTTGGCGATTGCGGGCAGCCGTCCCGGCACCTCCGCGCTCAATTTGCAAGGCATTTGGAACGATCAGATGGATCCGCCCTGGCGCTGCAATTATACCACCAATATCAATACGCAAATGAATTATTGGCCTATGCTGGGTGCGGCGCTCCCGGAGCTGATGGAACCGCTGCAGCGCTTGGTGGAAGCCCTTGCGGAAAACGGCAAACATACAGCGCGGGAGCAATACGGTATGCCCGGCAGCTGCGCGCATCACAACGTGGATCTTTGGGCGTTCCCATACCCTGCGCGCGGCAGTGCCTGTTGGTCGTTCTTCCCCATGACACTGGGATGGCTTTGCAATAACCTTTGGGAATATTGGCGCTATACACGTGATTTTCCTTATTTGCGCGATCGTATGCTGCCAATCCTCCGCAGTGCGGCTGAATTTTTACTGGCAATGCTCAGTGAATATGAAGGCTACTTGATCCTTGCTCCCGGTACTTCGCCGGAAAATCACTTTTTCCTTCGTGGGGAAGAAGGCGATATCGTCACAATTTCACAGACCAGCACCATCAGCATGGCGATTGTACGCGAGCTGTTCACGAATCTTTGTTGCGCTTACGATACGCTTGGGTTGGCGGACGACACGCTGGTCGAGGGGATTCGCGCGGCACTGCCAAGGCTGCTTCCCTATAGGATTGGCAGCAAGGGGCAGATGCTGGAGATGTATGCCGAAATGGGTGAGCCGGATCCGCACCATCGGCATGCGTCGCATATGTACCCGCTGCACCCCGGGCATGAGATTACACCAGAAAAAACGCCGGAGCTGCACGAAGCCTGCAAAAAATCGCTCTTGTTACGCGGCGACGATGCTACAGGCTGGAGCTTAGCTTGGAAGATCAACTTTTGGGCGCGTCTGCGTGACGGCGACCATGCCCTGCGGTTGCTGGAAATGCAGCTGCGCCTCGTACAAACCGAGGATTTCAAATATCGCCATGGCGGCGGCGGGAGCTACGCCAATCTGTTTGACGCGCACCCGCCCTTTCAAATCGATGGCAATTTCGGCTGCACCTCCGGCGTGAATGAGATGCTTCTGCAATCCCCGGAAGACGGCGTGCTGCTGCTTCTGCCCGCGCTGCCCGGCAAATGGATAAACGGATGCGTTACAGGGCTTGCCGCGCCGGACAATGTACGCGTGGATATGGAATGGAAGAATGGAAGACTGTTCCGTTGGAGCGTCAAAAATGCGGCGGTTGACTGCAAAATTATCTATTGCGGAAAAGAAATTGCCGCTGCGGGTTAGGATTTCGCTTTTGTCAGCAGCTCTTTTCCGCCAACAAGAATTAGGAAGCCGCCGAAAATCCACGCAAGCCATTTTGCTTCCAGCATCCCCGTGACCCAAATGCCCAAGCCTGCGGCGGGCAGCCCGCCCAGCGTAAGCTTGAGCGCGGTTTTCCAATCCACCAGCTTGCGTTTCGTGTTAATTATCAAAGAAATCACCGCGCAGGGCAAGAAGAAGAGCAAATTCACACCCTGCGCGGCGATTTGCGGCACGGCGAGCACCAACGTGAGGTAAATGACCAATATACCGCCGCCGCCCATGCCCATCGCGCCCAGCGCGCCCGCGCCTAAGCCTGCCAAGATATTCCACAGCCATTGCATCAGCGCATCACCATCCGAATCCCCGCCCAAATCATGAAGGCGGCAAAGATCTTGCGCAGCCATTTCGCCGGAAGCTTTGCAAGCAATAGACCGCCCAGCAACGCGCCGACCGTGCCGGGCAGCAAAAAGACAACCGCATCCTCAACCGTAAAGCGATCCAGTAAATAATACGCGACTGTGCTCAGTGCCGCCAGCGGAAAGATCACTGCCACTGCGGTTGCGTGGGCGTTTGTTTGCTGCAAGCCCAGCTTTTTAAGCAGAGGCACAGCGAGCATCCCGCCGCCAGCGCCCAGCAACCCGTTCATAAACCCGACAAAAACGCCGCCGCCTATGCTGAGCAGCGTTTTTTTCTTGCCTTCTTCCATCCTCCTAGCGCACCTCATCCCGGCTTTTCCAGCCATTGATGCGTTTAGTTTGCGCTATATTTTTGCATCTATGCTTTGGCGCCTGTGTGAAATTATTGTTCGCTTGCGGCATAGCTCTGCGCCTGCCGGTGAAACATTTCGGCATATTTTCCGCCAAGAGCCAGCAGCTCTTCATGTGTGCCTTCCTCAGCGACGCTGCCGTTATCAAGCAAATAGATGCGATCCGCGCTGCGGATGGTTCCCAGCCGGTGGGCAATCATAATGGTCGTAGTGGTTGAATCTTCGAACATACGCTTTGCCATGCGATATTCAGCAAGAGGGTCAAGCGCACTGGAGGGTTCATCCAGAAGGAGCAGACCGAGTTCGCCGTGCAAAAGCCGCGCTAAGCCCAGCTTTTGCGCTTCCCGCGCCCGGCATCAAAAAACTCACGCGTTACCTCTTCCTCCAACGCCAGATCCAGTTCCACGGAACGCAGAGACTCACGCAATGAAGCGTCGTCCGAGATTCACAATAGACCTCTAAATTGTTGCGCACAGGCAGGGCATAAATCTGCGGGTTTCATCCATGTTGCGCAAATCGGTTTGCAGAGCACGGTTGAAAATATCGCGGTCAATCTCGCTTTCCAGCCGCAAACGGCGCAAATCCAAAAAAAACGTGCCAAAGGTGCTGTTGACCGCTTCGCAGCCGACGGCGATCGCGGTGTAAAGCAGCCCGATTTGCAAAGCGGCGCCAAAACCGCTGCCGTCCTGAATTTTTTCGATGACGGCCTGTGCCAGCCGAACCGAAAACCATGTGCCGACCGGTCCGAAAACGCCAGTTACGAAGGCATGCGTGAGCAGCATCCATTTGGCGTATTTCCACCAGGGGCGCAACAAAAAAATCATATTGCGCAACGGTCGGAAGGGTTTCTTTTTCTGTTTTCTTTTCATAAATTCCTTTCGTGGCAGGAGCGTGCGCTATTCCACGGATTTTAACGATTCCACCATGCTGATTGCTTTGATGCGTCTATGCATGAGGGCGTTGATGCCTACGGCGAAAACAGCGGTAATAATGGCGGCAAACACATAATTGAACGGCGCAAGCGTGCGCACGAACATCATGCTCTCAATTTCCGCCGTGCGGATAACGAAGGCGTGGATAGGTATGCCTAACAGCAGCCCCGCGCCGACACCTAAAACCGTGAGAATTATATTTTCGCGGTAAATATACATAGATGCTTCAAAATCATGAAAACCCAGCACCTTAATGGTCGCAAGCTCGCGTACACGCTCATAAATGTTGATATTGTTAAGGTTATACAGCACTACGAACGCCAGCGCGCCCGCCGCCATAACGAAAACCGCCAAAATAACTTTTTCCATAATATCCAGCATCGCGCCGACTTTATCGATGATCGCAGAATTGTAGACCAATGCCACGACCTCTGCCTCGTCTGTTAAATCGCGCGAAAGCTGTGCCTTGGCTTCCTTGGCTGCGTTAACGGCCGCCTTGCTGCCGGCGGTGACGTTCAGGCTGTCGTCAAGCTTGAGCAGCACGGCGTTGAACTGCGTCGCGCCCTGGTTAAAGTAGGCTTCATAGGTCGCGGGCGTCATATAGACATAATGATATACATAGTTGCGTACAATACCCGCGACCGGGATTTCCGCTTTCGTCGCACCTGATTCGATGGTAATGCGCTGCCCGACCTTGAGATTCATCAGTTCCGCCGTTTTGCCGTTGATATAAATGCCGCCATCGCGAAAGCCCAATTCTTCCCCGCTTTTATCGTCGGCAAGGGAAACGAACTCGGCGGCGATATCGGCATCACGCGGGACGGCCATCACGACCTCCAATGCCCGGGCAAAACCGTGCAACGGTGCGGAAGCATACATATTCTTCATGAAAATCGGCAACGCCTCAGCAATGCGGCCGGGCTGCTCAAAAACCTTCATTGTTTCTGTATCCGCCGCCGTAATAGGGGAGCTGAGCAGAGCTTGCCCGTCGAAGCGCATCACGCTTTCGGATCCGAACTGGTGATCCAGCATGGTTCCGATAGAATTGCCGATGCCAAAGCCGGTGAGAAGCAAAGCCGTGCAGGCCATGATACCCGCAAAGGTCATAATAAAGCGCTTTTTGTTGCGCATCAGGTTGCGTACGGTTACTTTTCCGTCAAAGCTCAGCCCGCGCCACAGCGGCGTGACGCGTTCCAACAGAATGCGTTTCCCCGCCTTGGGAGCTTTTGGGCGCATCAACTGCGCCGGACGCAGCTGCAGGGAGCGGAACACCGCAAAAATCACCGCACCCACAGTGGAAAGCACTGCGGCACCCAAGGAAATCGCCGCCGTATCCAAATAAAAGGTCGGCGTCATTTCCGGAATAAGGTACAGGATGCTATAAGCCTTAAAAATGGCTTGGGGTATGAGCGTAAAGCCCAGCGCTAAGCCGATAGCACTGCCCAAAACCGCCGTGGTTGCGGCGTAAAAGAAATACTTAAAGGCAATTGCGCCGCTTGAATAGCCGGCGGCCTTAAGCACGCCCAGCTGCAAGCGCTCATCCTCCACCATGCGCGTCATCGTGGTTAAGCTTACCAGCGCGGCAATCAGGAAAAACAGAACAGGGAACACCAGCGCAAAAGCTTCCATATTTCCGGCCGTGTCGCCATAGTTGGTGTAGCCTGCGAATTCGTCGCGCGTGGCGATGTTCCACATGGCGTTTGGCAGGGCTTCAATCGCGTTTTCCCCTTGCTTCACGCGTCGCTCGGAGTTCGGAATCTGCTCTTGCATGATGTGCAAAAAAGCGTCGCCGTCAGCAATTTGTTGCTGCGCCTTGGCAAGCTCCGAAGTGAGAAGCCGCTTTCCCTGCTCCAGCTCCAGCGTGCCGGTGTCGAGCTGCCCCTGCGCGTCGGCAAGCCTTCGCTGCGCGTCCGCAAGCTTGGTGTAGCTTTCGGCAAGCAGCTTTTCGCCCTTGCGGAATTCCTCGAGCTGCTTCATGAGCGGCTCGGCTGCCGCCATCTGCTTCTTTCCTTCGGCGATCTGCTTTTCAGCATCCTTGAGCGCATCTTCTTGGTTGTTCAGTTCAATTTCAGCCTCGGCAATCTGCTTGCGCAGTCCTTCAAGCGTTGTATCTTCTGGCTCCAGCGGGAAGTAGAGCGCAAGTATTCCCATGGCGTGCTCAATACGTGCGCTGTTTTCACTATCCAGCGCTTTGCGGGCGGTGCTGAGCGCGGAGCGCCCAACCTCAACTGCCGATCTGGCAATGTTGTAGCTGGCTTCCGCTTGCTCCAGCTTGTTTTTACCGGCGATGTATTCGCCCTCGGCGTCGGCGTTGGCGACGACGATTTCGCGCGCTTTTTGGTATTCCGCATATTTCTTGTTGTATTCGCCCAGTTGCCTGTTGTATTCGGCGGATTGCCTGTCGTATTCCTTGCGCCCGTCCGCCAGCTTCGCTTCACTGTCGGCGATTTCCTTCTCCATTTCCGCTTTCTGGCGTTCATAGGCTTTCGGTGCCTCGGCGCCGGCTTTTTCGGCAAAGGGGAACATTTGCCGGGCAAGCTCCAGCTCTTTTTTACCGTCAAGAATCTGGTTGGCGACGTCTTTTTCCGCTTCCGCGCCTTCCTTCACCGAAGACTGCATCTGGTGGAGCTGCTCCATCAGCTTGCGCATGGCGGTTTGATCTTCTTCGCCGAGTATGGGGAGCAGCGTTGCGGCCTGCGTCAAAAACTGTCCGATTTTTTTGCGTTCCGCCACCGCCTGCTCGGCGATGGTTTTGCCCATGCGTTCGGCGCGCGCGGCGACGATGGGAGCGGAAAATTCCTCCACCAGCGCGTCCTTCCAGGCGCGGATAACATCGTCATAAGCCTCGGAATATGCCGCAGCGGTATCGGAGCCTTTGATGCCGATGTACATTTTGGTGTAATAATCCATTAAAAATTCGCTGTCGGCAACATAAATATAGCCGCAAAGCTCGCCGCCGCCGGCTTGTGAGGAGCCAAGCTCCATGGAAACAAATTCCGGCGTGTAAACTGTGCCGACCACGGTATACTCCGTGGTTTGGATGCTGTCAAGCAGATCCTCGTGGTCGCCCTTCACACTGATTTTGTTGCCGATTTTGTAACGGTCACGATTTTCATCCTGCAAATTGATTTCGCTCTCATAAACGCTTACGACGCATTCACCGGGATTTTTTGGGAAGCGGCCGTTCACCAGCTCCAGCTGGTTGCGCCGCGCTGTGCCTGAGCCAGCCGCCTGCGCAAAATCATAGCCGATCACGCGTAAGACATACGCAGTTCCGCTCAGAGATTGCGCCAGCTGCCCGTTTTCATTATAAACCAAGCCATCCACAAAACGGGAGGGCGTCGCGGCTTCTACGCCTTCAATGGCAAGCAGGGCATCCCGATCCTGCGCGTCAAAGCCTACGGTCGAGGTCAAAACCAAATCACAGAGCTTCAAATCGCTGTAAAAGGAATCAGCGGCGGCTTTCATGTTCGGCGAAACGGCCTTTAAGCCCGCCAGAAAGCCGACCCCCAGCGCAACGATAATTACAATAGAAATAAAACGGGAAAGCGTTTTGCGGATGGCCCGCAGGGTGTCCCGAAACAAGGCTTTTGTCACGGCTACTCTCCTTTATCAGTACGCGCACCGGCGGTTCCTTACCATTCAATATCGGCAACATCCTTTGGCTTTGGGTTGAGCGAAACCTGATGCACCTTGCCGCTGCGCATACGAATGACGCGATCCGCAATCGGCTCAATGGCGGCGTTGTGGGTGATGATGATGATGGTTTTCCCCGTTTGGCGGCAGGTGTTCTGCAGCATGGTAAGGATCTGCTTGCCCGTTGCATAATCCAGCGCGCCGGTTGGCTCGTCGCAGAGCAGCAAGCGTGGGTTCTTTGCCAGCGCGCGGGCGATGGAAACACGCTGCTGCTCGCCGCCGGAAAGCTGCGCCGGAAAGTTCTCCGTGCGATCCGCTAAGCCGACCTGCGCCAGAACATCTGTTGGGGCAAGGGGTTTTTCACTCAGCTGCGTGGCAATCTCAAGGTTTTCCAACGCGGTCAGGTTGGGGATCAAATTGTAGAACTGAAACACGAAGCCCACCTGGTTGCGGCGGTATTCGGTCAGCTTCCGGTTGCTCAGGCGGGTGATCTCCTTGCCGTCCACCCAAACCTCGCCGCCGTCGCCGTCGGCGGAATCCATGCCGCCGAGAATATTGAGCACAGTGGTTTTGCCCGCGCCGCTGGAGCCGACAATCAGCGCCAACTCACCTTCGTGAATTTCAAAATCCACGCTGTCCGCCGCTTTGATGGTGACTTCACCCATCTGATAGGTCTTTGAAACATTCTTGAACGTGATGAAGCTTTCCGCCATCATGATCCCCCATCTCTTAATACACAAATATTACTATCATACGATAATATCCAGAGAAATGGTCGTATGACAAGCAAAAAATCCTTAATCTTGAAAATCCGCACCCAACAGCTGCAGAAATTTAGCGGCTTCCCCCTCGTTTCCGGCAATATCGTGCAGATTCTCCTGCAAGCGCTGGCGTAAGGGAGCGTTTTCCAGCAGGGCTTTGATTTTGTCGGCCAGGTCTTCCGGCGAGATATCTGCCAACACACCCGTTACGCCATCCGTGATTTGGTTGGCAACCGTGCCATAGCGTGTGGTCACGATGGGCTTGCCCAGCGCCTTTGCTTCCTCCAAAGCGATGCTTTTCCCTTCAAAGCGTGAGGGCTGCACATAAAGATCGCAAGCAGCTAGCGCGGGATAAGGATTTTCACGCTCGCCGAGCAGAAAAAAACAGTCGGTTACGCCTTGCTCCGCGATCAGCGTCTGCAAGGCGAACGGATCCCCACCCCCGAGCACATACCAGCGCAGCGCAACACCCGCCTTTCGAAGCAAGGCACAGGCACGAATCGCGATATCAACGCCTTTGCAAGAATCCAGCCGCGCGACGGTTAAAATAGCAGGTGTGTTCGCAGGTTGCCAGGGCGGGTCTGCCTGCCGTGCGAGGGAACGCAATAAAACCGGGGAAACAATGTTTTCAACGCATGAAATTCGGCTGGCATATTCCGGGAAGATTTCTTGCAAAATGCGCACACAATCCGAAGAAACACCTACGATGGTGTCGAACGCCGCAAAGCTTTTTTTATCCATTGCGTATTGCGCCATAAAGTTTTGATAATCGCTGTGGAAAAAAGAGAGCTTGTGCGCAGCGCGCACTTTTTCGGCACAGTACCAAGTAGCGTTGCCCTCAAGATACGCAATTGCCGCGGTGTATCTATGCCGCAAGCGCGGCAGGGCGTAACGCAGGGCATTCCATACACGCATGGGACGTTCCCCGGGCGGTGCATGAAACGCGCGGGCATAGCGTACCCGCGCAAGCAATAAATCCAACCGTCCGCGCGGCAAAAAATAAGGCAGCGCGCGCTTCCAGTCGCCAGTGAAACGTTTGTAGGTCTCGCCAAAATCCAGAACGCGCACCCAAGGCGGCACCTGGGGAAGGAATAACCCCTGCTTTTCAAGCAGAAGCAAATCCACGGCAAAGCGCTCGCCTGCATCGTGCCGCTCACCCAGCACGCGCAGAAGCGTGACAAGGCTCTTTTCCGCACCGCCGCTCGTAAGGTTTGGCATAACGAACAGCAAACGAGGGAGTTGTTTCGGCATGATACTATCCTTTCTGCAAAAATAAATGTTCGTAGAGCTTCACAAGCTGCGCGGAACTGCTGTAATCGCCCGCGGCGGCGTTTTCCGCCAAGCGCCGCCGCTCAGCGGGATCGTTCAGCAGCGCTGCGATACTCTCCGCCGCGCCATCGTTTTCAAGGGGAACAATGCGCGCGTCATAGCCATCCCGCACCTGCGCGGCGGCGGTGGGGAAGTCCGTCACCGCCACGGGCTTGCCGAGGGTGAGCGCTTCCATGACGGTCACCGCTTTTCCTTCATAGCGCGAGGGCTGCACATACAAATCGCAGGCAGCAATATACGGCGCGGGATTTTCGCGCTTGCCCAGGAAGGTGAAGCAATCTGTCACATCCAACTCCCGCGCCAAACGCGGGAGAGCCTGTTCGTCGCCGCCGTAGCCGATGATATACCAGTGGAAACGAACCTCCATTGCCTTCATTTTTTGCGCAATACGCAGCGCGTTGTCGAAGGCTTTCGCATAGCAGTTGCGCCCAACGGTCAAAAGGATAGATCCGCCCGGCGGACGCAAAAAATCACTTGGCGAGTAAGCGGCGGCGCGTTCACGCAGCGCGGCGGCATCCAGTAAATTTTCAAACACAAAACAGCGTTCGCGCAGCGAAGGATGCACATGGCAAAAGCTTTCCAGAACGCCTTGTGAAACGCAGGCAATGCCGTCAAAGCGTTCCCAAACACGCAAATCCGCCGTGATGTCCAGCGTGGTTTTGGTGAAATCCGTGTGTACCCACGCCAACTTGCGCGGCGCGGCGCAATGATACGCCGCCAAATGGTGCGGCCATTGGAAGCTGATAACCGCATCGTAGTCGTCGCTTACGCGCGGTAAAAGCCGGTTGGAATTGCTCCAGTACGCCTGCAGCAAAGCATAGACCACAGCATCTGAACCGTAGGGCGGGCAGGGGAACCGCCGCCTGATTTTTTGCTTTGCCAGCACTCTTGCGCAGGCAAAAAGCGGATGCTGCGCGGCAATGGCTGCAATCGGACGCAAAAAGGTTGCCAGCTTCGCGTTTTCCGGTAGCAAGCGGATGCCTTGCGGTATTTCCCGCAGCAGCGGTCCTGTGTGCGAGCACAGCAGCAGATCCACATCAATATGTGAAAGCTCCAGTCCGCGCAGCAGCTCGATTAAGCTGCGTTCAATCCCGCCGATTTCCATGCAAAAGCTCGTGATGAGCAGCTTTTTTTTCATGACAAAGCATCGGGCAGACGGCTTTTCTTCAGCTTATAGCGCGGTTCCCCACGCTGCAATGCCGTTATGCCTGTGCGGCACATCTCCAGCAGCGGGTGCTGCGCCAGCATTTCCAGGAAAGCGTCAATTTTCTCCGGCTCGCCCGTTAGCTCGAAAATCATGCTGCCGGGCGAAAGATCAATGATTTTTGCTTTGTAAACGGTTGCGATTTCGCGCAGGGCAGGGCGGGTGGCTTCATCCGCCCCGACCTTTACGAGCAGCAACTCGCGCAAAACGCCCATGCCTGGCTCAATATGGAATACCGCGCGGGTTTCCGTTAGCTTTTCGGTTTGCCGCAGGATTTGCTCCAGTTCTGTTGCGTCGCCGCGCACAACAATGGTGACGCGCGAAAGCCCGGCGTCGTCCGTCGCCGAAACACTCAGGGAATCGATATTAAAGCCCCGTCTGCCAAACAGGGAGGATACCCTCGCCAGCACCCCGGCGTGGTTATCCACCAAAACACTCAAAACATTGCGTGACATGCCATTTACTCCTTTGTTAGGTTGAAGCCAAGCCGATGCACAGGGCTTGCGCCGTATTCCTTTAAAGCGATATAATGCGCTTTTGTTCCATAGCCCTTGTGCCGGGCAAAGCCATATTGCGGGTAGAGCGCGTCCAATTCCAGCATCGTCCTATCGCGCGAAACCTTTGCTAAAACCGAGGCGGCGGCTATGGAGGCGCAGAGCGCGTCCCCCTTCACAACCGTTTGGCAGGGGATTGCCAGCGGCGGCGCACGGTTACCGTCCACCAGGGCAAAAGCTGCAGGGGAGGGGAGTCCTTCCACGGCACGGCGCATGGCAAGCAATGCCGCGCCAAGGATATTCAGCCGCGCAATCTCCTCCAAATTTGCCGAAGCGACGCGATAAGCAACCGCGCCGGCCGTGATGCTTTCAAATAACGCGTCGCGGCGCTTTTCTGTCAGCTGCTTGGAGTCGTTCAAGCCCGGCGGAATCCACCCTTCAGGCAAAATCACGGCGGCGGCATAAACATCGCCCGCCAGCGGACCGCGCCCGACTTCATCCACACCGCAAACCGCCGCGTAGCCGCGCCGCGCGATTTCGGCTTCAAACGGCTGAAAGCTGTGTTCCGGCAAGCTGTTCAAGCACATACTCCTTCATCTTCCATGGTGAGCAGTTATCCGTGAAGCGAACCGCTTTATCGCGCAACCGCTTCAGCGGCGTGGGGCAGGGGACACCCGTGAGCGCCTCCAGCGCTACGACGGCGGAAAATTCATCCCCACCTTCCGGTTCGTTCCCCGTGATTGCGCCCAATACGCTGGCAGCAAATTTGTAGGGGCTGGCGGTGGAAACAACCACCGCCGGGGCGGTGTCGCCCGTCGTGTTACGGTAATCCTCCAGCACACGCAGCGCAACGGCGGTATGCGTATCGGCAAGATAACCGCAGCGCGTGTAATACTGATGAATCGTGTTCTTGGTCTGCGTATCATTACAAGCGCCGCCAATAAAGGTTTCATTTAACTCCGCCAGTAGCTCCGGCGGGATCTCATACGTTCCGGTTGCCGCAAGTTGTTTCATCCAGCCCGCAATTTTTTCACAATCTCCACCTGTCGCCAGCCAGAGCAGCCGCTCAAGGTTGCTGGAAATCAAGATATCCATGGACGGCGAAAGGGTTGTGAAAAACGGACGGTTGCGGTCATAGCGCCCTGTTGCAAAAAAATCCGCTAAAATACGGTTGCGGTTGGAGGCGCAGATCAGTTTATCGATGGGCAGCCCCATTTGCTTGGCAAAATAACCTGCCAAGATATTCCCAAAGTTGCCCGTTGGCACCGCAAAATGCACCGCCTCACCCGGCCACAGGCGCTTCTGGTTGCGCAGATCGCAATATGCGCTCACATAGTAAACGATTTGCGGCACAAGCCGCCCCCAATTGATAGAGTTTGCGGAGGAAAAGACCCGCCCCGTTTTTGCCATCGTTTCACGGAGCGCCGCATCTGTGAAAATCTCTTTGATGCCGCTTTGCGCGTCGTCAAAATTACCGCTTACTCCCGCAACGAGAACGTTGCCGCCTTCCTGCGTAACCATTTGCAGCTTTTGCACAGCGCTGACGCCGTCACCGGGGTAAAAGACCATGATGCGCGTCCCGGGGACGTCACGGAAGCCCTCCAGCGCTGCCTTGCCCGTGTCGCCCGAGGTCGCTACCAGAATGACGATTTCTTTGCCTTGCTGCGTTTTTGCGGCGGAAGCCGTGAGTAAATATGGCAGCAATTGCAGCGCCAAATCTTTAAAGGCGCAGGTCGGTCCGTGGAAGAGTTCCAACACCGAAAGCGCGCCGCCTTGGCTTGGCAGCGGGCGAACCGGCGCGACGGCAGGGCTTGTGAAGCCGCTCTCATATGCTGCGCGCGCACATTGGGATACCTGCTCACGCTTCCAGCCGCTGCTTGTGCTGCCGCCGTCCTCGGTTAAAAATTTCGCAAGGATATGCTCCGCGCGGCCGATATAATCCAGCCGCGCCAGAACGTCCAGCTCGCCCGGCGTAAATTTCGGTATGCTTTCCGGCACAAACAAACCGCCCTCGCGCGAGATGCCTTGGGCAATCGCCTGCGCGGCGGTAACGCGAACCTTGCTCTCGCGTGTGCTGGTATAAAGCATGGATTCATCCCCCTGTGTAGTTTACGGTGTATTGTAGCATGAAACAGCAATAAAAGCAAGCGTTTTTACCGGTTTGGCGGTGACAGCAGGGGAGAGAGGCGGGAGTGTGCGGTGTTTTAACGTGGATCCGTGCCTTGAGTCTCGAAAATTCCTTCTTTAATAGCGGCGGATACGCTATGCGTACATAAAGTATACTGCTTACGGGTGCACAGCAACAGCGCCAGCCGGTGGCGCGGGGGATTGTAGGCAAACGAAACGCAAAGGCGAAACTAACTTCGCAAAACTTTTTAGCAGGGGAGTCACTCTAGAAGCTTTGCGGTGCAGCTGTCATCCTCCACAGAAATAATTTCCACCTGTGCAATGCGGTTTTTTGGCGGCACATCGTCTGCTGCCGCAGCCGCGTTGGTCAAAACGCGCACGGGCGTATAGTTCGACGTGTACCCCTGCCAGCCACCGAGGGGATGGGGTTGTTCCAGCAACACAGCCGTGCGCTTGCCAACCTGCGAGGCAAGAAACGCGCCGCGCAATTCGGCAGCCACATCCAAAAGGGCATGGGCACGTTGCTGTTTTTTCGATTTACTACACTGATGCGGAAAATCGGCAGCCGGCGTGCCTTTGCGTGGGGAATACGGGAACACATGCACTTTTGCAAATTCGCTTTCGCGCACGAAAGTGAGTGTTTCCGCAAAATCCGCGTCGCTTTCACCGGGGAACCCGACAATTACATCTGTTGTAAGCGCCGCATCCGGAAAACGTAATTTTATTTCGCGCATTAAATCGAAGAACTCTTTTGCTGTATAGTGTCGACGCATGGCGCGTAAGGTCTTGTCGCAACCGCTTTGCAGGGAAATATGAAAGTGGTTGCATAACGATTTAAAACACAAAAGCGTTTCAAGCGTTTTTGCTGATAGATAATTTGGCTCCAGCGAACCCAACCGCACACGCGCAATGCCTGGTGTTGCATCCGCCAACCGCACTGCGTCGCAAAGCTCGCAACCCAAATCACGCCCATAGGCTGAAAGATTGATGCCCACCAGAACGACCTCCGCAAAGCCTTGCGCAGCAATCCCTTGCAGTTCTTTTTGCAACGCAGGCAGAGGCTTTGAACGAACTGGACCGCGAGCATGGGGGATAATGCAGTAGGCGCAAAAACGGTCACAGCCATCTTCAATTTTGACGGTTGCGCGCGTACGCTGCAGCCCTGCTACAGTGATTGCTTCTGTGTCAAACGATTCACCAAGATGATGTGATGAAACGGAGACGATGCGCTGCCCGCATCGCAAAAAAGCATCTAAATGCGCGGGTAAAGCCTGTGCGTCATGGTGCCCTAAAAGCAAATCAGCATCCGGGTAATCATACGCGGCACGGGGATTCGTCTGCACAGCGCATCCTGTTAACACAAGAATTGCGTCGCGATTTAATACGCGAAACCCCCGGAGCTTTTGCCGCACCTTCCGCTCGCTTTCCGCCGTTACAGCGCAGGAATTGAGAAGAATCACATCAGCGCTTTCTATTGCTAAAGCGTCTGTGTGCCCTGCGATCAGCAACGCTGCCCGCAGGGCCTGCGTATCACTTTGGTTCACCTTGCAGCCCAAAGTATAAAAGAACACTTTCACGTGATAAATTCCTTTCGTTAATGTCGATGATGTCAATGAATGCATGATAATAGCAATGGTGAAGTATGAACCGCCGTTGCTAGGCATATGAATGAGCGAAAACAATCAAAGGGGTGTTTATATGCTAGGGAAGAAATATCCGCATCGCTTTATAAAGGGGTTGGTGTCTGCCATTGCAGTATTGCTGTTGCTGCATGGAAGCTCATCAATTTACATCGCTAAAGAATCGGAAATTCCAGCAACGGAAGCAAAAGCGACGCCGCAAGCGCAAACATCGGATAGCACGCTGCCAGTAGAAATTGCCGCAAAGGCGGCTGTCCTCATGGATGCCGGAACAGGTAAGCTGCTGGTGAACTATAACCCGGACGCGCGGTTGTTCCCGGCCTCGGTCACAAAAATCATGCCGCTTTTGCTGGTGGGGGAAGCCATAGACAGCGGCAAAATCAAGCTCAGCGACCCTGTAACGGTCAGCGCGGCAGCTGCGGGCAAGGGCGGTTCGCAGATCTGGCTCAAGGAAGGCGAAACCATGACCGTGGAAGAACTGGTGAAAGCAACAGCGATTTACAGCGCGAATGATGCTTGCACGGCATTGGGTGAGTTCCTTGCCGGGAGCGAAGAAGGCATTGTCAAAATGATGAATGACCGCGCAAAGGAATTGGGAATGCGGAACACAACGTTTGTGAATTGCACGGGCTTGGATGACGACACCACGGAGCACCTGACGACCGCGCGGGATATTGCTATCATGAGTCGGGAGCTGCTCAAACATGATTCGGTGATCCGGTTTTCTTCTATCTGGATGGATTCGTTGCGCGACGGCAAAACAGAACTGGTGAACACAAACCGCCTCGTGCGCTTTTATGAAGGAGCAACGGGGCTGAAGACTGGCACAACAAGCAAGGCGGGCTGCTGCATTTCCGCCAGTGCGCTGCGTGAGGGAACGCATCTCGTCGCAGTTGTTTTAGGCAGCGAAAGCAGCAATGATCGCTTTGACACGGCAAAGCGCTTACTGAACTGGGGCTTTGCAAACTATGCCAGCGTCGTTCCGGAAATTGATCCCGCAGCATTTGCACAGGTGCGCGTGCTGCGCGGTGCGCAACGTTGGATTGTGCCGGAGCTTCCGGAAGCGATTCGTATCCTCGTGCCAAAGGGAAGCGAGAAGGATTTGCAGCAGCAAATTGATTTGCCATTGGATGTGCAAGCGCCTGTGGAAGCGGGGCAGACGCTGGGAAAGATTTCTATACTTTTGGACGGTGAAGTGCTTGGCAGCTTCCCACTGAAAGCGGCGGCTTCGGTAGCAAAGCTGGATTTTAAAACAGCGTTGCTGCGTGCTCTTTGCGCTTTAGTTGGATAAATTTGCTTTCACGTACTGAAGTGTTCGTCGGCGGCTGTGCGGCGCAACCCGCATAGCCGTTTTGTTCAGGAATATCCCGCGCGTCTTGCACATAGACATGAAAAAAGAAAATGCGGACAAGAAAGCGAACGCCGGAAAATCGAAAGGACGGAACAAGCGAATGAAATGGATTGCAGCCTTCCCAAATTTACGCGATCTCTTGCCACGCCGCAAACCACTGGGCATCCCAACTCACCTGCCCGGCGCGATGGTCGAAAAAAGTGCCGAAACCATCCGGCTGCATTGGCAGAAGCTTGCCCTTTTGGGGTTGTTTGGGCTTGGGCTGTTCCTAGGTGCAAGGATGGCGAACGGCAGTGCGCCCGATTGGCAGGCGCAATTGGTGCAGCTGCTGCGTTCGGAGCGCTTTGGGCAAGCGCAGCAGAGCCTGCTGGGCAATGCCTTGGGATACTTTTTTGCTGACGGACTGTTTCTCTTGGCAGCGTATTTGTTTGGACTTTGCGCGGCAGGCTTGCCTTTCGTGCTTGCGCTGCCGGTGATTCGCGGCTTGGGGCTGGGCGCGGTCAGCGGTTGGCTCTTTGCGCAATATGGCTTGAGCGGCTTGGGTTACAGCATTCTTGTGCTGTTTCCCTCGGCAGTGCTTTCCATGCTGGTGATGCTTGCTGCCTGCAAAGAAAGCATGCTCATGAGCGGCGATATGTTGCTCATCGCAAGCGGAAAATCGGATCGCGTGGAAAGCAATTTCCGGATGTTTACCGCCCGCTACTTTGTGCTACTACTGCTTTGCGCAGGCGCTGCGATCCTCGACGCCGCTTGCTTCCGCGCGTTTTCCGGAATGTTTCCGGCAATCTGATAGCAAGCGTTGGCGCGCGTCGAAACGCGGCGTCATCCGTCGGTATCCGGTTGAACGCCTTCCATGGCCAGCGGATTTTTCTCCACAGCCTCGCGCAACTGACGGCTCGCCAAATGGGTATAGATCTCCGTGGTCGTAAGATTTTCGTGTCCAAGGATTTCTTTGAGCTGCAGTACGTCCACATCGTTTTGATATAGCAGTGTCGCCGCCGTGTGGCGCAGCTTATGGACGGAATAGCCGCGTCCGTCAAGACCTGCCAGCTTCAGGTATTTTTCCAGCATCAGCTCCACTGAACGCTGGTTGATGCGACGGTTGTTGCGGCTGATAAACAGCGCATCCCGATCCTTCTGTTGCACAGAATCCTGCGGGCGCACGCGTAAGTATCGCCCAATAGCGGCAATGCAGGCGTGGTTCAGGTAGACCACGCGTTCCTTGCTGCCCTTGCCGCGAATGCGCAGTGTTCCTTCCTGCAACCGGATATCCGGTAAATTGATACCGCATAGCTCCGAAAGACGCATGCCGCAATTCAGAAATAGAATCAACATGCAGCTGTCGCGTTCACGGTAATCGCCTTCAACGGCATCTAGCAGGGATCGGCATTCTTCCAAAGAAAGGTATTTCGGCAGCGTCTTGTCAATTTTCGGCGATGTCAGCTCCTCCATGGGGTTGGATTCCAAAATATGCCGCGAAACGACCAGCCAGCGAAAGAAGCGATTGATGGAAACAGTCTTGCGGGCGCGGGTGCGGGGATTGTTGTCGCGTTCCGTGCGGCAATAGGCAAGAAATTCTGTCGCGATTTGCACGGAAATCGCGCCAAAGAAGTCTTCAGCGGGCTTGCCGTCGATCCAACTGAGGTTTTCAGCGTCATAATCCACGCCGGGGAAGCAGTGCGCGCACAACGCCGGCTCGTGTTCTACGATAAAAGCAAAAAAACAGCGTAAATCGGAGGCGTATTCCAGGATCGTCAGATCCGCCTTGCTCAGGTTGGTCAGGTAATCCAAATAATAGCGCACCAAGGGCGGGAGGGTATGAAAATCATCGCGTTTCATAGGAGACTCTCCATCTCTTAGATTAACTTCGCATAATTCATATTTTACGAATCTTAGGGCTTAGAAGGCGAATACGGGCACATGCGGGCTATGCGCTATTTTAACACAACCCTGCGCGTGCGTCAACGCCCACGCAAAATCCGCAGAAAACACGGCGCTAACTCCTGCCAGTATTCCAGCCGCACCCGCGCTTCCAGAAGCTCCAGCAGGTCGAGCGCATCCACCTGCCGCTCCTGACACAGACGGTAACGGCACATCTGCACGTATGCCGCTTCTACCCTGTCATGTTCCCACATCACGAGGTTCGACAACTGCAGCAGCTTGTCTTCAGCGGTCATACGGCGAACACGCCCAGTTCTTCCAGCGACGGCAAAGGCTCACGGACAACAGGCGTGTAATATGTGTCGTACAGCCCATAGTACGGCTTACGCGCGAATTTGCAGTCTTTTACGTGTGCTTCGCAAACCTCCCAAGATACCTTACGCAATCCGCGCTTTAACCCTCTGCCTACAAGCTCTGTGTTACGGTCGGCTACCTTGGCTAGGGTTGTCTTGCTGATGTCAACATAAGATGTATTTCGAAAAAACGGATGCTGGGAAAGATGCACGCAATAATCTGCGGCTCGGCGAATATTCAGGTCAACGGCATCATAAGCTTGCGAGGATAACCACAGGCGGATATTGTTCTTGCGGAGAAAGTTGAAAAACTCATCATCGGAAGCAGTCCAATCTTTGTAACCACGAGCTGGCCAGAGAGTACGACACTCATCAAGGAGAATAATACAATCGTGAAAATCATGATTATAGAGAAAAGCTTTATCCAGTTCCATGCGGTGAACACCTTGTTTAACGACTTCAACCAAAGGCAAACGAACAGCTCCATTGACAGGATAAGTGGAGAATAATGTCAAATCCAAGCGTTCCGAAATCTCTGTAGCCATACACAAAAGCGAAGACTTACCGGCACCACGGTCACCAACGATAAAAAGACATGTAGCATCGCCCAGAAGCCTTTTTATTTTTCTATTAATGAAATTTGAGAACCACATATTTAAAGCCTAACCACCTTCCGAAACAGTAAAATAATGGAAATAAACGACAAAATGCCAGACAAAAACAAAGCCCAACGAATATCAGGTGTGACAAAAAACCACGTTAACCAATCATAAAAACGGCTAAAAAAATCTGACCAGTAAGCCATAACAAACCCCTTTCGAAAGGGGACTTCGTTAAAAATAAACCACACCTGACTGTCTGCCGGAAAAATGAATTTCCCGCGCGTGGTGAAATTAAAACCCCGGCAACCGCGAAGCCTGGAATACATTCCTAAAAGCGCGAAAGTCGGCAGAACCCACGATGATTTTCTGGCGCATGTGGTTGGAAACGGTCTCAATTCCTGGGTCGAAACGGACACCGTGATCGGACGCGTCGGCGGAAAAGTCATCCTTACGCCGGATTTCACGTTCTGCAATTTTCAGGCGGGGCTGCTGCCGGACAACAGAACCTCGCCGGAAGCCGCCCTGAGGAGCCCTCTTTTCGGAGTTGTTTGCCTTTGCCTTGTTATCGGCGCACCTCCCCAAGATCCCTGTCCATCGCATTTCCGGTTCCTTTCCCATGCTTACCGCAGCGCTCACCCAGGTGGGGCGTGCCCCGTGCCGCCCTGCAATTCCTCAATGCGATCCCGCAAATAGGCGGCGTGCTCAAATTCCAACAGCTTCGCCGCCGCCTTCATTTCCACCGTCAACTGGCGTATCATCACTTCCCGCTCAGCGCGAGAGAGCCGCTTTGTTCCGTCGCTTGGCTTTTCCTTTGTGTCCTTCGGGATTTTACCCGTGATTTCGATGATTTCGCGCACATCCTTGCGAATGGTTTGCGGCACGATGCCGTGGGCTTCGTTATACGCGAGCTGCCTCTCACGGCGACGCTGGGTTTCCAGTAGCGCGCGCTCCATGGAAGGCGTCACTTCATCCCCATAAAGAATTACACGCCCCTCAGCGTTCCGCGCAGCGCGACCGATGGTTTGGATCAGCGACGTTTGTGAGCGTAAAAATCCTTCCTTGTCAGCATCCAACACCGCAACAAGCGATACCTCCGGCAAATCCAATCCCTCGCGAAGCAAATTGATGCCCACCAGCACATCGAATTCGCCCAAGCGCAAATCCCGCACGATTTCCATGCGCTCCATCGTTTGCACGTCACTGTGCATATATCGCACACGAATTCCGACCTTCTCAAAATACGCCGTCAAATCCTCCGCCATGCGCTTGGTGAGCGTTGTAACCAGAACACGTTCGCTCCGCGCGGCGCGGATATTGATTTCTGAAACCAGATCATCGATCTGCCCGGGCGTGGGGCGCACCTCAACTTCGGGATCCACCAATCCTGTAGGGCGAATGATCTGCTCGGCGACCGCGCCGCTGTTTTGATATTCAAATTCGCCGGGCGTTGCACTGACGAAGATCTTCTGCCCAAACCGCTCCCAGACCTCGTCAAAGCACAGGGGGCGGTTATCATACGCGGAGGGCAAACGAAAGCCGTAGCCGATCAATTCATCCTTACGCGCGCGGTCGCCGGCGTACATTGCCCGGAGCTGCGGCAGCATCACGTGGGATTCATCCACAAACACAAGAAAATCCGAAGGGAAAAAATCCAGCAGCGTGAACGGTGCAGAACCGGGCGACCGCCCCGCCATCACGCGGGAATAATTTTCAATTCCCTTGCAAAAGCCTGTTTCACGCAGCATTTCCATGTCATAAAGCGTGCGCTGTCGAATGCGCTGCGCCTCAATAAGCTTCCCGCCACGCTCAAATTCCGCCACGCGATCCATCATTTCCGCCTGGATGGTTACGATGGCGTCCTCCAAACGCTCCGGCGGCACAACATAATGTGAAGCCGGATAAATCGCCACATGCTGCAGCGTCGCCCGCACCTCGCCTGTAAGCGCAGTAATTTCGCTGATGCGCTCAATCTCATCGCCGAAAAACTCCACGCGCAGCGCAACCTCGCTGGATCTTGAAGGAAAAATTTCGACAACATCACCGCGCACACGGAACTTATTGCGCGTGAAGCTCAGATCGTTGCGTTCATAACGAATTTCTATCAGCCGCCCAATCAGCCATTCGCGGCTGCGTTCCATGCCGGGGCGCAGCGAAACCACCATACGCTTATAATCATCGGGCGTGCCCAGTGAATAAATGCACGAAACGCTCGAAACGATGATTACATCCCGCCGCTCCACCAACGCAGAGGTTGCGGAATGGCGCAGTTTATCAATTTCCTCATTGATAGAGGAATCCTTTTCAATGTAGGTATCGGTCGCGGAAATATACGCTTCGGGCTGATAATAATCATAGTAGCTCACAAAATATTCAACTGCGTTTTTGGGAAAGAACTCGCGGAACTCACCACAGAGTTGCGCTGCCAGGGTCTTGTTATGCGCAAGCACCAAAGCCGGGCGGTTCGCTTGGGCAATGATGTTCGCCATGGTGAAGGTTTTACCCGAACCCGTAACGCCCAGTAGCGTCTGCGCGTCCTCCCCTGCCCGCAGCCCGGCAAGCAGTGCGGCGACCGCCTGCGGTTGGTCGCCCGTCGGCGCAAAAGTGGAATGCAACTGAAACGCATCCATAGCTTGCTTCCTTTCTCAGCTTTTTGCCGGTCTGCGCGCCGCGCGCAAAAGCGCGTCTAACAGGCAATTGGTGTAAATCTGTATGGCCGGCGCGTCGGCGGCATTGCTCTTAAAATGCGTTTTATCCGCCTGCAGCAAATCCGCTCTGCCGTCAATCGCCGCCGCCCAATCCGCCACCGTTACATAGCTGTATTTCGCCTCCAGCGTACGCATATACTGCATTGTTTTGTAGGCGCTCCAGCCTGCGTCCCAACGCCCGTCAAAGGGCGTAACAAAAATCAACCGGTGCCCCGGCGGCAAATCCGCGGCAATATCCTCAATCGCTTTGACGTATGGATGGATGCCGTTCGCACCCAAAGCGACGATCACGGTTTCACGCAGCACATCCGCCTGCACCCACGCGCGCAAAAGAGCAAGCCCCTGCGTAAGGTTACGCGAACCCTTGGCATCAATCACGCAGTTGGGCATCGCAGCCAGCAAAGCCGTGCGAGCGTCCAGGCAAACAGAATCCCCAATAACCGAAACGCCCCGCAGAATGCCGCTCACAGGCTTAGCGGCGCTTGCAGACGGCGCGGCAGCCGCGGGCGGCTTCAGTGGCTTTGGCAGGCTCTTTTGCAGCTGCGGCAATGCGTTAAACCCATCAGCAAACCGCACGGGACGCGGGTGGAGCGCTGCCGCAAGCCGCTTGACATCGCGCACCGCATCCGCATCCTGCGCAATTTCCTGCAACAGCAGTCCTTCTTCAATGGAATTCACCGCCGGTGCGCGATAAAGCATATAACCGTTCAGCCCAACGCACGCGCAAAGCAGCGCCGCCAAAGCAGGCTTGGCGAATTTCAGTTTAATTGCAAGAGCCTTTCCCTGCCAAACAGGCTCCAGCAAATAGTATTCGAACGCCGAAAAAGCCAAGGAAAGCGAAAATGACGCCAGCGCCGCCCCGGCAGGAGGTTTGACGCGCTGCGAAAGCACAATAAACAGCGGCCAATGGTACAGATACATATTATAGGAAAGCTCACCCAAAACCGACAGCAGCTTGGGTTCGCCGCGGCGCGAGGACACGCTTTCATGGAGCACCCTTGCTGAAAAGATCAACAAAGCGGAAAAAATACCCGCCAGCGGCATACCCAGCAAAAACGCTTTTTGCTCGGCGAAGGAAAGCTTCGCCGCCAGCACACCAAGCCCGGCAACGGAAACGCACAGCCCTGTGGCAGACAACGCGCGCACGGGTATCATTTTCAGCAAGCGAGCTGCCCGTTCCCCCGTGCGCATTCCAAAGAGCGCACCGACCGCCGCACCCAGCATAAAGGGAAAGCCATGTGACGCGGTGGAATAATAGGGCGCGGAAAAATCACCCGCAGCCTCCCGCACCGCAAGAAACATTTTGAGGTAGGACAGCCCCGCCAAGAGCAAAGCCACACCAAACAGGGCAATGCGCAAATCCGCACGGCGGCGCGGCGCACATTTTGTGTACAATCTGCTCAGCACAGCGAACAATAAGCCCCAAATGATGTAAAAATGCGCTTCCACAGCCAGCGACCAGGTGTGCAAAAGCAGATGCGGCAGCAGCCGCGCCTCGTAGCCGCCGCCGCGCAGTGTTTCATAATAGTTCGTAATAAACCCCAGCGCAGCAGCAGCCTGCCGCCTGAGATCCGCCGTAAAATCAGGCGCAACCAGGAGCGCAAAGGGCAGCGCAAGCCCCACCGCGCAGGCAAGCGCGGGAAAAATGCGCAAAAAACGCCGTCTTGCGTAAGCAAGCAGCGAAAATCGCCCGCTTTTACGATATTCCTCCAGGAGCAGTGCGGTGATAAGGTAGCCTGAAAAAACAAAAAAAACATCCACGCCAAGAAAGCCGCCGGGCAGCAGCTTGGGGAAGAAATGATATACCAGCACCAGCGACAAGCCCAGCACCCGCACGATGCTAAACCAACGAATCCGCATCTTACCCCCACATTTTCCCTGCTTTTACACACAAATCAGCATCCGCTCAATTTCCCCGGTATCTTGCACCCATATTCCACACGCCCATTTCCTGCTTGCCGTTTTTTTCTATGATGGCTCCGATGCCGTCAAACACGCCCGCGCGAAAGCCACCCTCATATCGCCAACCCTCCGGGCTGCGGTAGATGCCTGTGCCATCCGGCAGCCCTGCCGCAAATGAGCCTTCATATCGCACAGCTTCACCCTCATAATACACCCCGTGCCCCTCAAACAAGCCGCTCAAAAAGCCGCCTTCATAGCGAAACGTGCCCTGCGGATCTTTATATTCGCCCTGCCCCTCAAAATGTCCGCCCGCAAAGTCTCCTTGGTAGACCAACGCCCCGCCGACGGCGCAATATGTCCCCGCACCCCATGCGTCCCCGCGCAAAAATCCGCCCGTGTAGCAGCTGCCGTCAGCGAAGATAAAGCGCCCCTGCCCCGTTTGCCCGCGCTCACCCCAAAGCCCCTCATAATCCCAACCGTATTCCGAAAAAAAACGCGGTCGCCGCGACTCATCCGCAGCAAACGTCAGCACGCCGCCGCTTTCGCTTTCCAAAACGCCCTCACCCGTCATTTCCCCTTGCGCAAATTGCCCGGCATAACGCCAGCCCTCAACCGAAGCGAATGTACCCGCGCCGTCAAAACGACCGTTGGCAAATGTGCCGATATAAACGCTGCCATCGGCGAAGGTTACCGCGCCGCTGCCGTCAAAGCGACCGAGGCGCAGCGTGCCTGAATACCGCAGCAAAGCGGCGTAATCGTGCCGATCCTGCCTTGAAACAACGCCAAACACTCCCAGCGCGTAACACGCAAGGAAGAGCATAAGCAACAGAACGCCGCACGCTTTCAGCCGCGTTGACGCAAAAAATTTCGACATCTTCCGGATGGCCGGCATTCGCTTCATCCCCCGCTCAGGTTCTCCTCCGCGTCCTCGCGCAGCGCGGTCAAAAGCCGCCGCGCCGCTTCCTCCATCGTGCATTCGCCGGGCGGGAACTGTACCGCCGCCATGGTCTGGTGTCCACCGCCACCCATTCGTTCCATGATCCGCTGCACATTGCGCGCACCCAGCGAACGCGCGGAAATGCAAATTTGCTCATTTTCGCTGAAAAGAACGAACGCGGCGTCTACATCCTCCAGGTTCAGCAGCTCGTCGGCCGCCTGTGCGCAAAGCAACCGCCATGTGCCGCCTTCGCCCTCCCCAGCCTCCGCCGAGCCAAGCGCCACGCTCACAGCGCAATGATCAAAGAGCTTCGCGCCGGCAACAATCTCCGTGCGGCGGCGAAATTCCTCCTGCCCGCCAGCGAACAGGCGGCGCACGCGAACCGTATCCGCGCCACGCCCGCGCAGCCATGCCGCCGCCTCAAAGGTGGACGCCGCCGTGCGCAGCAAAAATCCGCGTGTGTCCAAATAAATCCCGGCTAAAAGCGCTTCTGCCTGCACACGGCTGAGCTTGGGCGCGGGCGCGGAATACTGCAGCAGCTCCACCACCATTTCGCTGGCGGAGGACGCTCCCGGCTCATGGTGAAATACCACCGCGCCGCGCAAATAATCCACCGCCTGCCGGTGATGGTCAATCACCGCCAATGCTTTTGCCTGCGCGCACAGCTCCGGGCTTTCAGCCTGGTGCGCCGTATGGGTATCCACCACAATCACCAGTGTTTTAACGCTCAGTTCCGCGATCGCCTGCTTTGGCGGCAAAATCGGAATAGCGCTTGCATCCACCCGCAAATGCTCCACAAGCGGCTGCGCAAGCGAATTTGCCACATCCATAACAATCGCTGCGGGCTTGCCAAGGCATCGCGCCAACGCGCAAACGCCCACCGCCGCGCCAAGGCAATCAAAATCGCCGCTGCGGTGCCCCATCACCAACACGCGCTCGCTGCCCTTGATAAGCTCTGCAAAGGCCGTGGCAAGAATGCGCACACGCACCTTTTCGGTTTTTTCAACGCGCTTGCTCACCCCGCCAAAAAACTGATAACTCAGATCGGGATTTTTCACCGCTGCCTGATCGCCGCCGCGCCCCAACGCCAATTCCAGCGCCTGGCGGCTGTTTTTCTCACATTCGGCAAAGCTCTCGCCCTGCCCAACACCGATAGAAAGCGTCACATCCACCTTGCGTTCGCGGAAAGTGAAGCCCCGCACGGCATCCAAAATTGGGAAACGGGTTTGCAGCATCTGCTCCAGCGCGGGTTGCAGCACAATGAGCAAAAAACGGTTATCCGCCAGCTTTGCCAGCAGACCGCTGTGCTTGACCGCCCATTCCTCCAGAAGCGCCTCCACGCCCGCGCGGATTTCTACCCGTTCGCTTTCACGCAGTTCCTGCCGCAGTTCATCCACACCGTCAAGCGCAATGCGCAGCACGCAGGCATGGCGGCGTTTCAGCTGTCGGCGCAGCGCTGCGGGATCGTCGGTTTCCGGCGAAAGCGCCTCCGCTTCCTGCCGCTTGCGCTTGCGGCGAAGGCGGAACAATGCCGCGGCAAGCAGCACACAAGCAACCAGCAGCAACACCGCCGCTCCGAACAAGGCGGCAATCAGGCGATCTGTTCCCTCCATGATTACGACTCCATTACCATTGGCACAATGATGGGGCTGCGCTTTGTGCGTTCATACATCAGGCGCGAAATATCCTCGCGCAGCCGCCCCCGCGCCTGGTTCCAATCCCGCAGACTGTAGCGCCCATGCGTTTCCTCCAGCGCCCGGATGGCGCGCTCCTTCGCCTCGAGCATTAAATCCTCAGATTCCTTCACATACACGAAGCCCTTGGAAATAATCTCGGGACCTGTCAAAATCCGCCCGGTTTCACGCTCCACCGTCGCCGCAACGATGATGATGCCATCCTGCGCCAAGTGCTTACGATCGCGCAGAACGGTTGAGCCGACATCGCCCACGCCATAGCCATCGACAAATACAGGTCCGGCTTGCACAGGCTCGCCCACACGCATTTCCGCGTTCGACAGCTCCAGGCAAACGCCGTTATCGGCGATCATGATATTGTGCGGGTTAATGCCCATGCTCTGCGCCAACCCGGCGTGCTTGGCCAGATGCTTCTGCTCACCGTGCACGGGGATGAAGTACTTCGGGCGCACCAGTCCCAGCATAAGCTTCAATTCCTCCTGGCAGGCGTGCCCGGAAACATGCACATCATACATAGATTCATAGACCACCTGCGCCCCCAGCTTCAGCAACTCGTTGATCACCTTGCCAACCGCCTTTTCGTTGCCGGGGATAGGTGTGGCCGAAATAAAGATGCAATCCTGCGGTCCGATTTCCACCTTGCGGTGGTCGGAAAGCGACATGCGCGTCAACGCGCTCATCGGCTCGCCCTGGCTGCCCGTGGTAATGATCACCAGCTGCTCCGGCGTATAACGCTGAATCATATCAACACTGATCAGCAGTCCCTCCGGCACACGAAGATAACCCAGCTCCATGCCGACATTCACAACATTTTCGAGGCTGCGCCCCAGCAGCGCCACCTTACGCCCCAATGCTTGCGCAACATCCATAATCTGCTGCACGCGGTGCACGTTGGAAGAAAACGTCGCCACCAAAATACGCCGGTCGCCCGCACGACGGAACAAGCTGCCGAAGCTCTCGCCTACCTTGCTCTCGCTCATGGTGTAACCCGGGCGTTCGGCATTCGTGGAATCCGAAAGCAGCGCCAGCACGCCCTTTTTGCCATAATGCGCAAATCGCGCGAGATCAATCATACCGCCGTCAATCGGCGTGGTGTCGATCTTAAAATCACCGGTTTGGATGACCGTCCCCGCACCGCAGGTGATAGCGTAGCCCAGCGCGTCCGGAATGGAATGGTTCACATGAATCGCTTCCACCTGAAAGCCGCCAAGCGTTATCAAATCCCCGGGCTTGACCTCATGCAGCTTTGCCTTTTCCAGCAGCCGGTGCTCACGCAATTTACCGCGAATCAGCCCCAGGGTAAGCTTCGTGCCATAAATCGGCACATTGATACGCTTGAGCAAATACGGAAGCGCGCCGATATGATCCTCATGCCCATGCGTGATGACCACGCCCTTAATACTGGCGTAGTTCTCCTCCAAAAACGTGAAATCGGGGATGACCAGATCCACGCCGGGCATGTCTTGATCCGGGAATGCCAGCCCGCAATCCACCGCTATGCGTTCACCGCGGTATTCGTATACCGTCAAGTTTTTGCCAACCTCATTCAACCCGCCAAGAAAACATATCCGCAGGGGATCAGGTCCCCCGCTGCGGGGAGACTTGCCGCGCCGCGCCGGCTGCTGCTGCCGGATTTGCTGCGCCGCCTGCATCTTTTGCGCGGCCACAGTCGCCGCGGAAGGCAAAGCTGCCGGCGCGGGCGGCTTCGGGACTTCCGCCCGCACAGCAGGCTGCTGCTGCGCAACCCTTGCCGGTCTGCCGCGCTTTTTCTGCTGCTGCTGCGGTTTCTCCGTGCCCACAGCGCCGCTCCGCTCGCCTTTCTGCAAAACGTAAGGCTTTTTGCCCCGGACAGACGCATCCAGAACCACTTTTTTTTCTTTTTCACTCATGCAACTAAAATGCTCCTTACTGACGCCCGCGCCCTTTCCCCGCAGGGAGGGCGCAGAGCTTTATGAATTATGTGCCGTTTCGGTATTCGACCGGAATCTATATCATGGAAGTCTGTTCACTTCCATTACATACTAAAAAAGCGTCTATATTATACCCCGAAAAAAAGCGTCTGTCAAGAAATTTTCAAAACATGGCTACTTTCTGCAAAGAGCACTTGACAAGCCACGAAAAAAATAGTATAATCCAACAAAAATCAATTTGATTTCTGTAACAAATGTCAATTTACGGAGGTTGCATGACTGCAGAGCAGGTTCTTCAGATCGATCGCATGGAGCAGGCCGTTCGCTTGTTCGGGAATTTTGATGAAAATATCCGCGTGATCGAAAACGAATTCCGCGTCAAGGTGATTTGCCGCGGAACGGAGGTCAAGGTATCCGGGGACGTAGAAAACACCGCGCTGGCGGTGCGGGGAATCAACGGCTTGCTCACGCTCATCAACAAAGGCGAGGAGCTGACGGAGCAGGCAGTACGCTATGTCATCACCATGGTGCGCGAGGATGGGGGCGAGGCGGAAGAAAAGCTTGCTGCCATGACCGCCGATTGCGTTTGCATGACCGCGCGCGGCAAGCCGGTGAAGCCGAAAACGCTTGGCCAAAAGAAATATGTCGAAGCCATACGCGGCAATACCGTCACCTTGGGCGTGGGACCTGCCGGCACAGGCAAAACGTATTTGGCGGTCGCCATGGCGGTCACCGCCTTCCGCGCAAAAGAAATCAACCGCATCATTCTGACGCGCCCGGCGGTGGAGGCCGGCGAAAAGCTGGGCTTCTTGCCGGGGGATTTACAGCAAAAGGTCGATCCCTATCTTCGCCCGCTGTATGACGCGCTGTTTGACATGCTCGGCGCGGAGAGCTTCCAGAAGCAGCAGGAGCGCGGCGCAATCGAAGTCGCGCCGCTGGCATATATGCGCGGGCGCACGCTGGACGACAGCTTCATTATCCTGGATGAAGCACAGAACACCAGCACGGAACAAATGAAAATGTTCCTCACCCGCCTTGGCGGCAACGCGAAAATGGTCGTCACAGGCGACATTACACAAATTGATTTGCCTGACGGCAAGCTCTCAGGGCTGGTGAACGCCGCAAAGGTGCTCAAAAACATCGAAGACATCGCCATCGTGAAATTCAGCGAAAAGGATGTTGTTCGCCACCGCTTGGTGCAAGCAATCATAAAAGCATATGAGAAAGAGGAGGTTCGGCGCAATGGCAAGTAAGGTCAAGGTCATCATCACGGATGACCAACAGGAGATAAAAATCCCAACCGGCATCCGGATGCTGCTCCGCCGCGCCTGCACCGCCGTTTTGGTGCAGGAAAAATTTCCGGAAACCGCGGAAGTCAGCGTTCGCTTCATTGACGACATCATCATGCAAAGCCTCAACAAAGCCCACAGGGGCATTGACGACACCACGGATGTGCTGAGCTTCCCGCTTGGGGAAAACGGGATTTTCGACAAAAACCTCAGCACCGGCGCACTGGTGCTGGGGGATATTGTGATCTCCCTCCCCCGTGCCCTGCACCAAGCGAAGCTCTACGGGCATACCCTTCAGCGGGAGCTTGCGTTTTTGACCGTGCATTCTATGATGCATCTGCTGGGCTACCACCACGAAAGCGGCGGGCTGGAGAGTGTGCGTATGCGCGAAAAAGAAGAAGCAGTTCTTGTGAAGCTTGGGCTGCCGAGGGGACACAACTATACGCTGGAAGAATAGGCGCGCTGACTGTCACGCGGATTCATCGTGAAAGGCTGCCCACACCTGCCTGGCCGCTTTTGTGTTCATCCCTTTCACCTTTGATAAGTCCTCCACAGTCGCCGCGCGGATTGCCTTCATAGTCTTGAACTGCTGCAAAAGCACGCGCGCGCGCGCTTCGCCAATGCCGGGGATCTCCGTCAGAGAGGACGTCAGCCCGCGTGCCCGGTGTTTTGTGTGGTGATACGCCACAGCAAAACGATGCACCTCATCTTGGATCGCCGTAACCAGAGCGAAGGCTCTGCGCGTAGCGTTGAAAGCGATCTCACCGCCCGAAGCCGCGATTGCCCGTGTGCGGTGCTTCCCATCTTTCACCATGCCAAAAAGCGGAATCTCCAAGCCGAACGCGCGCAAAACAGGCTCGACCGCGTGCACCTGCCCAACGCCGCCGTCAAGCAAAATCAAATCCGGCAGCCGCCCGAAGCCTTCGCCCGCATCCCGCTGCTCCTGCCACCGTGCAAGGCGGCGGCGCAGCACCTCCGCCATGGAAGCGTAATCGTCCTGCCCGGTGAACCCCTTGATAGAAAACCGCTTATATGCTGACCGCAATGGTTCCCCGCCTTTGAAAACAACCATACCGGCGACATTATCGCTGCCGCCTGTGTGGGAAATATCATAAGCCTCAACGTATTCCGGCGGCGCGGGCAGCCCCAGCAGCTGCGCAAGCTCCTCCAAGTCCGCGATGCTCCTGCTCTCGCGCCCCACATGGTGCGCAAGCTGTTCAACCGCGTTTTTTCGGCAAAGCTCCACTAGGCGCAGCGGCTCACCGCGCTGCGCTGTCTGCACGGCAACCGACCGCCCAGCCAGCGTTCCCAGCCACTGCGCCAGCAAATCCATGCCGTTTGCCTCTTCGTCCAGTAGCACGCGGCGCGGCAAATCTTCGTTGCGCATAGCGTAATAGCGTTCCAGCAGCTCCTGCCGTGCTTCGGCAAAATCCGCCGGGCGCTCCAAAAAGAAATGCTCGCTTTCAATCAGGCGCCCGCCACGGAAGCGTAGCACCATCCAGCAAGCCTGCGTTTGCTCCGCCGCAAGCGCAAACACATCCCGCTCTTCAACGGCGACGCTCACAACGTGCTGCTTTGCGCGCAAAGCTTCAATTGCCTTGATGCGATCCCGTAGCCGCGCAGCCGCTTCAAAATCCAATGCCTCCGCCGCTGCTTCCATGCGTTCACGCAGCAGGGCGACGCTTTGCGTGCCACCCCGGCGGATATATTCCACCGCGTCGGCGACGCTTTGCGCATAGACCTCGCGCGTGATCTTCTTCGCGCAAGGCGCAGAGCAAAGTTCAATAAAATACCGCAGACAGGGTCTGCTCTTGCCCACGTCGCGGGGGAAGCTCCTGCCGCAATCGGGCAGCCTGAAAACCTCGCGCACCTCTTCCATTGCAGTGTTCACAGCGTAAGCGTTTGTATATGGTCCCAAATATTCCGCGCCGTCGCCGTGCTTTTGCTTGGCGACCGAAAGGCGTGGCCAATCGCCGCTCTCCAAACGGATCCAGCGGTAACCCTTGTCGTCCTTGAGTAAAATATTATATTTCGGCGCGTGGCGCTTAATCAGGGAACATTCCAGCACCAGCGCTTCAAACTCTGAATCCACAACAATATAGTCAAAATCCGCCACATGCGCAAGCATAGCCAATACCTTGCCGCCGTGGTTCGTTGGCGCGCCAAAGTACTGGCTGACGCGATTCTTCAGCACCTTTGCCTTGCCGATGTAGATCACGCCGCCCTTGCTGTCCTTCATAATGTAGATGCCGGGCAGCAACGGCAGCGCCATTGCTCTGGCGCGTAAAGCCGCCAAACGCGGGTTCATGCCATCCCCCCTCATAGACACGCCGAAACGCTCAAAATAAAGAAAAACCACGTCCTTCACGGGCGCAGTCTGTTCTTAACCTCCATACGGCAAAAGCACACGTTTATTGCTCGGCAAAGCCAGTGTTCACCAAGCCAACCAAAGCCTCAACCGCGCTTTCTTCATCCTGCCCGCCGGCAAGAATACGGATATCCGTCCCGCCAACGATGCCAAGCGAAAGCACACCAAGTAAGCTCTTGGCGTTTACGCGGCGATCCTCGCGCTCCACCCAAATGGAAGCCTTGAACTCGTTTGCCTTCTGAATGAAAAACGTTGCCGGGCGCGCGTGCAGCCCCACATGATTTTGAACCGTTACTTCTTTTGAATACATACGCTGCCTCTCTCCCACCTGAATGATAATTGCTTCGCTCAAGCGCCAAAGTGCCGTATCTACAATTTTATTATACCACGTTTTCGCCAACAGTCAACGGCTTTCGCAGAACTTCGGATAGAAAGCCAAAGAAGCGAAAGCCAAGAATTCATTCTTTATGCAAGTTGACAGACGCACCCGGGAAAATTTCTTTACAAACCTGTTTCGCTGTGCTAAAATAGAGCATCCGAATCGGCTTTTGGGAGGTCAAGTATGCAATTCCACTATGATACCGCGCACCAAAGCGAAATTTCCTTTCCGCTCGGCGGGATCGGCACGGGCTGCATCGGTCTTGCCGGCAACGGGCGGCTGGTTGACTGGGAGATCTATAACCGCCCCAGCAAAGGCAGCGAAAACGGCTACACCCACTTTGCGGTTAAATGCACGCGTGACGGCAAGCTGCTGGACGCAAGGCTTCTGCAGGGGGATCTCACCGGTTCGCTGCAAGGCAGCTTTACGCGCACAATCTGGCAGGGCGCATTCGGTTGGGGACCCGCGCAGGAAAGCATGGCAGGCTACCCGCACTTTGCGCAACTGGATTTTGAAGGTCGCTATCCATTCGCCACGCTGCGTTTTGCCGATGAGACTTTCCCCGGTAATGCGCAGCTACGCGCCTTCAACCCGTTTATTCCCTTGGACGCCGACAATTCCAGTCTCCCGGCGGCGTTTTTTGAAATCACGCTGGAAAACACAAACGACTTTGATGCGGATTACACCGTCGCCTTTACGCTGCGCAATCCGTTTGACAGCATGACAAGGCTTGCGCAGGGCGGCATTTATTTTGATTCCAAGCAAGAAAAAAACAGCGTGAAATACGGCAATATGACCGTGCTGACAGACGCGCGGGATGTAGATCTTCAGGAGCAATGGTTTCGCGGCGCTTGGAATGACGCGCAAACGGTCTACTGGAGGCAATTCACGCAGGAACAGCGGTTGCCCGCGCGGCGCTATGAAGACGGTGGGCGGAACGGCGACCACGCAACGCTCGCGGCGCACGCGCGTATCCCCGCGGGCGCGTCGAAGCGCTTCCGCTTTTTACTTTCATGGAGTAGCCCCAACTGCGAAAATTATTGGAGTCCCCCGCCGGAGGGGGAGCCAAACGCTTGGAAAAACTACTACGCAACGCAATTCGCCAGTTCCCTGGAAAGCGCGGTTTATGCCCTGCAAAGCTGGGATTCCCTGCAGGCGCGCACGGAACGGTTTGCTGAAATTCTGCAGCACTCCAGTCTGCCGCCGGCCGCGCTTGAAGCGCTTGTTTCCAACCTTGCCATCCTCAAAAGCCCCACGGTGCGGCGCCTGGAGGATGGTGCGCTCTGGGGCTTTGAGGGCGTAAGCGCCACAAGCGGCATATGCCCCGGTAGCTGTACCCACGTTTGGAATTACGCCTATGCCTTTGCGTTCCTGTTCCCCGCGCTGGAGCGTTCCATGCGTTCGCTAGATTACAAATATAACCTTTGCGCCGATGGCAGGATGCCCTTCCGGCTACAGCTGCCGCTCACACGCAACCTTGGGGGCGACCACGGCGGCGGAGCCTGCGCGGACGGGCAGTTGGGCGGGGTCATCAAAACATACCGCGATTGGAAAATTTCCGGCGACGATGCGTGGCTGCGCTCCATCTGGCCGGCGGTAAAAGCCTCGCTGGAATTCGCCTGGAACGAACGGAACCGGGATTGTTGGGACCGCGACAAGGACGGTGTGCTGGAGGGTCGCCAGCATCATACCCTGGATATGGAGCTTTTTGGTCCAAACAGCTGGCTGACGGGCTTCTATCTGGGCGCGCTCAAGGCAGGCGCGGAAATGGCGGAATATTTGGGCGAGACGGAAAACGCGGTCGCATGGCGCAGGCTCTTTGAAAATGGGAAGACCTTTTGCGATGAAAAGCTCTTCAACGGGGAATATTATTGCCAGCTTGTGGATTTAAAGGATCGAGCGCAACTTGATCGCTACAACGGCTACGGACGCCACGAATGCAATGGCAGCAATATTTACGCCTCCTACTGGAACGAAGAGGCGCAGGAACTGAAATACCAAATTGCCGACGGCTGTGAAATCCAGCAGGTGATGGCGCAATGGCACGCAAATCTATGCGGGCTGGGGGAGCTTTTCGATCCGGCACAGGTAAAAACCGCGCTGCGCTCCCTCTTTCGGTATAATTTTGTGCCGCAAATGCGCAAAATCGCTAATTTTTGGCGCAACTACTGCCTGGACGATGAAGGCGGTCTGCTGATCGCCACCTGGCCGGCGGGCAAATACCGCCCCGCCGTGCCGCTGCCCTACGAAACGGAAACGCAGAACGGCTATGAATACCAAGCGCTCATTCACATGATACAGGCAGGCTTGGCGGAGGAAGGTCTGCGCGGTATCGCCGCGATCCGCGCGCGCTACGACGGCGCAAAGCGCAACCCCTGGAACGAGTTTGAGTGCGGCGGAAACTACGCGCGTTCCATGGCATCCTACGCCCTGCTGCCGACGTTCAGCGGCTTCCAATATGATATGGTGCGCGGGCACATCGGCTTTGCCCCGGCAGACGCTCCGGAGCTGCCGCCTGTGCGGCGGTTCTTTTGGTCTTTGGATTGCGCGTGGGGCGAGGTCGTGCTGGCGGAGGACTTTGCCGAGCTGACCGTGGCGGAAGGCACGCTGACCCTGCGCAGCTTCGCCTTTCACACGCAGACACTGCGCTTCCCCGAAGCGATCACGTTGCGGAGCGAAGAAACAAAACGATTTGACTTCCCGCGTGTTTGCGCGAAGAAAGAGAACAAACAGGAGGGACAGCAATGCGGGGAAACTATCTGACGATAAACGCAATCATCCGTTTCAATCAAATTGAAGCGCGCCCCGACCTTCACATCGGCGAGGATGAAAGCGGAATGCACTCCGTTGCGTCCGTCGAAAATTTCCGCAACGCCGTTGCGAAGGGCTTCCCCGGCGGGCGCATTACCTGGGCATTCACTTGGAAGGCGCTGCAATCGGAACTGCCGCAATACGCGGCGATTCGGCAGCGCGTGCGCGCGTTTGCGCTGCAATACGGCGACGACGTCACCTATAACCCCGGCGCGTATTTCGCAAACGCCTACAGCACACGGGGAGAAGTGAACCTTGAGCTTGACGGCGGCATCGCCATGCTGCGCGGCTTTATGGGGGAGGAATACACGCCCAAATCAGTCGTCGCCGGTTTTCTATCCGCCGAAAACCAGCGGCATTTGGCGGAAAAATGGGGCGTCCACGTGTGCCAAGGCAACATCTGGAGCCAATACGCGATTGATAACCAGGACGGAGACGGCTCTGTATGCTATCCCTATTATCCTTCAAAGGAGCATTTTTGCAAGCCGGCGCAGGGCGCGGCGGATTTCATTGACTGCGTAAACCTAGACGGCTGGACGGTAGATTTTTTAGCCGGACGGCACAAAGGTCACGGGGAGTACAGCTCGCGCACAGGTGCCGGTCCGATCGAAACGCTTTTGTTTCGCGGGGCATTGGATGGAATGCGGATTTTACAAAGCACAACGCACCTGCATTTTGAAGAAAACCGCATACACAACGATTTCGGCTGGGTTACCGCCAGCTGGGAAAATTGCCTGGAATACCATTCCGCGCAGTATGGCTACGGCGCGGGGGCATTTTTGGGCAAGCTCACGGAATGGCTGCAATGGGTGCGCCGGCAATGGCCTGCTGCGCAAATGCCGACGCTCGGGGAATTCGGTCTGCAATGGCGCAACGCGCACCCGTGCAATGATTTCGCCTATCGTTTTGACGAAGACGGCACACCCGAAAGCGGTTCGGACGCGGATTTGCACATCCGATGGTATATGCGTCCACAGTTCCGCCTCGCACTGCTTTGGCCAAAGAAAAGCCCGGAGCAAGTGCGTGTGATTGATTTCACTCGCTACGATCTTCCGGCAAAGGAGCCAAAAAGCCCCGTGCGCAATTGGAGCTTGCTGGGCGACATCAACCAAAAACAAACCCGCCCGCAGGATCAGCCCCTGCGCGTCGCCGATTGCGGCGAAGAAATCAAAAGGGCACTGCGCGCAGTCGGTTATTTTGAAACCTGCTGACGCGGCGCCCAAATCTGCAAATCCTGTAAGGAAGCCACACTATGAACGAAAAAAAACGCACCCGCCTGCTAATCGCGCTGCTCGTCGGCTCGGCGCTCCTTGCCGTTGCCGGCATCCTGCTCATTAAGCTCGGGCAATAAGCCCTCCTCCGCAAGGATTTCGAGAAGCTCTTCCTTTTGGTGCAAGCCTACCAGCGTACGAACGACCTCGCCGCGGCGAAAAAGAAGCATCGTCGGCAGGTTCATCACATGGTACTCAAGGATAAGACGGAATTTTTCCTTCAGGTCGTCCTCGCTCTCACCGTCTTCTTGATCAACATTGAACGCGCAGATTTTTAGGCGATCCGCAAATTCCTCCGCCAGCTCCTGTAAAATGGGCTTTTGAACACGGCAAGGCATGCAGCGTACCGCCCAAAAATCCACCAGAACCGGCATCTCCGCCGCCAGCACCTCTTCGGCGAAGGAATGCAGTTGCACCGCGATCGGCATATGTATCAACTCCTTTTCTTGCTCCTATAGTATACGTTATTGAGAAAGGTTTTGCAACATGAATCAACAGCATTACGACGCGCTGGTTATCGGGCAAGGTCCTGCGGGCTGCTCGGCGGCGCTGTATCTCTGCCGCGCGGGACTGTGCGTCGCCGTGGTCGGCAAGCGTGACAGCGCGCTGCACGGCGCGGAAAAAATCGAAAATTATTATGGGCTGGCGCAGCCGCTCAGCGGGCTGGCGCTTTCAGATATCGGGCGCGGGCAATGCCGCACCCTTGGAGCGGAACTGCTGGAAGACGAGGTTCTTTCACTTGATTGGCTGGAAGACGGGCACTTTACCGCCGCGCTGGCTTCCGGTACGGTGCTCCAAGCTCCCGCCGCGCTGCTCGCCACAGGCAAAGCGAAAACCGCGCCCGCCATTGAAGGCTTGCCTGGTTTGGTGGGCAAAGGCGTGAGCTACTGCGCGGTGTGCGACGGCTTTTTGTATCGCGGGCGCAGTGTAGCGGTTTTGGGCGGCGGCGCCTACGCCAAGCACGAGATGGAAGCTCTTCTGCCCCTGGCAGGTAAGGTCACCCTGCTCACCCACGGCGCGGAGCCGGAATTCGCCCTGCCTGAAACTGTTACACTGTTCCGTGAGCCTCTGCTGCGCCTGCAAGGTGAAGACACGCTGCAGACCGCCGTCTTGAGTGACGGGTCGGAGCTGCCGCTGAACGGTCTGTTTGTCGCCATGGGTTCGGCTTCAGCCGGCGATTTGGCGGTGAAGCTGGGTATCCGGCTGGAAAAAAACGCGATTCCTGTCAACGCCAAGCAGGAAACCGCGCTCCCCGGGCTTTATGCCGCAGGAGATTGCACAGGCTCCTTTGCGCAGATTGCCTTCGCGGTCGCGGAAGGCGCGAAGGCTGCGCTTGCAATGACACCCTATATCCGCAAGGCAAAGCATCAACGCCAACCAGCCTAAATCCGCCGATCCAGTCTTTCCGCATGTTCGGCATGGAAAGCGGTGAAACGCTCCTGCGTAATCGCTTCGCGAATTTCCGCCATCAAATGATTATAAAACCAGAGATTGTGCATGACGCACAGACGCAAAGCAAGCAGCTCCCCCGCTTTGCGCAAATGGCGCAGGTAAGCGCGGGAATGCCCTCCTTGGCAAACCGGACAGCCGCATGTCGGATCAATCGGCAGCGGATCGCGCTCATATTTCGCGTTGTTAAGGTTCATCACCCCCGCCCGCGTGAAGAGGTGCCCGTGCCGCGCGTTTCGGCTTGGCATCACGCAATCAAAAAGATCCATCCCCCGCCGCACGGCTTCAAGAATGTTCCCCGGCGTGCCAACGCCCATCAGATAGCGCGGCTTCCCTTGCGGCATGACCGGTTCGACGATCGAAATGACGCGATACATGTCTTCCTTCGGTTCCCCCACTGCCAGCCCGCCAATCGCATAGCCGTCCAACTCCAGTGCGGCGATCTGTTCCATGTGCCGCAAGCGCAGCGCATCATAGGTGCAGCCCTGGTTAATTCCAAACAGCAGCTGCAGGGGATTCACCGCGCCCGGCACGGCGCTGCAGCGCTTCAGCTGCTCCTTGCAGCGCAGCAGCCAGCGGTAGGTGCGCGCGCAGGCTGCTTCCGCGTACGCAAACTCCGCCGGATTTTCAACACATTCATCAAACGCCATGGCAATGGTAGAGCCAAGCGCGGACTGGATCTGTATACTCTCCTCCGGTCCCATGAAAATTTTCTCGCCGCTGATGTGCGAAGCAAAGGTTACACCGTCCTCCCGTATATTGCGCAGCCGGGCAAGGCTGAACACCTGAAAGCCGCCGCTGTCTGTGAGGATGGGTCCGTCCCAGCCCGTAAAAGAGCGAAGCCCGCCCAATTGGTGCAGAACGTCCTCGCCCGGGCGCAGGTGCAGATGATACGTGTTGCAAAGCTGCACCTGGCAGCCCAGCGTGCGCAAATCATATGCCGAAACACCGCCCTTGATCGCGCCGCAGGTAGCGACGTTCATGAACGCGGGGGTTTGCACCGTGCCATGCGGCGTCACGAACACACCGCGCCGCGCTTTGCCCTCAAACGCAAGTAACCGAAATGACGACATTCTGCCCTCCAAAACAATTCTCACCCTAGTATCCTAGCGGCAAACACAAAAAATGTCAAGCAAAAGATTGCGAACAGAATGTAAATTCCCAAAAAACCCTTGCATTGCAGCGCAAAATCCGCTATAATAGTTTTGTAGCTTATACCGTAAGGAAAGAGGAGAAACGCCTATGTTTGGTTCCGGCAGTGGAGGGAGCAACCCCGCCTTGATGATCGTGCTGATGGTCGGTATGATCGCGGTGATGTATTTTGTAACAATCCGCCCGCAAAAAAAACGCCAAAAAGAAGAACAGACCATGCGCGACAACCTGCAAATCGGCGATGAAATCACCACCATCGGCGGCATCATGGGGCGTGTTGTGACAGTAAAGGAAGACAGCATCGTCATTGAAACCGGTGCTGACCGCACAAAACTGCGTATGGTGCGCTCCGCTGTCGGCACAAACAATACCCAGCAAGAAAAGCTCGCCGAAGAACGCGAGGCAGCGAAGAAGGAACAAGAAGCCGCGCGCGACGAAAGACTCGCAGCCGCCGGCAAAAAACGCAAAAAAAGCCGCAAGGACGGCGACGAAGAATAAGAATATTCCTGCATATTTTGGACGTACACTTCATAGGAATGGCTTGAAGTGTACGTCCTTATTTTGCGGGGAGGAATCATTTTGGAGATGAACTGGAAGCGCAAGCCCGGCACAAAAAAAGCAAGAAGGCGCGCGCCCGCCGAAGCGAAAACCGGGCTGCACCCACTGGCGCGGCGAATTTTGCCTGCGGTTATGCTTTCGGCGCTGGTCTTTGCGCTGCTGCTGCTGCCTCTGGCGGCGCTGATCCTCAAGCTGGATTTGCCGCAGGAGCTATTGCCGCTGCTGGTGATTTCTGTGGCAGCGCTCACAGCGCTGCTTGCAGGCTACTTCAGTGTTCGCCCCACGCGCAAGCAGGGCCTGCCGGTTGGCTTGCTTGCCGCCGGCGCGCTTTATTTGTGCATTTTGCTACTTGCGTGGCTGCCTCTGCGCTGCCCGCTGGGCATGAATGCTGTCGTCCTTTTGTTCTCCATGCTCCTCGCCGGAGGGCTTGGCGGCATTCTGGCAGCGAATAAACCCGCAAAACAAGGAAAAAAATGGTAGATTCAGAGGTTTTCTGCGAAAAAATCTACCATTGTTGTATTGAAACATGTTAAACTTTGCCACATAATAGACGTAGAGAGCGAAAGAATTCAGAAAGAAGGCGATTGTGTGGCATGGTATGAAAAACCGACCGCAAAACCCCTACTGGATTATGGCTGTGAAACGCAGCTGTTGCGCGACGAAGATGGCACAATTCGCAAGGGATACCGCTTCAATGTCTTTGACGTCGGCGGAAAAGCTCCGCGCCTGCTCTGCTATGTAAACGACATATGCAGCTCCGCGGCGGACGCGCGGAACCTGGTACAGCTGTTCCGCCACAACAAGGTAGCGCTTTGCCACGTGCACGAAGTGCTGGAGGATTGGCTGGATCGGCATTAGAGGGCGCTTCAGCCGAGCGCGACATCCAGCACCATCATGAGCACAAAGCCGGCAGCAGTGCCGATGATCCCGATGTTGGAGTGCTTTCCCTCCTGCAATTCGGGGATCAGCTCCTCGACAACAACGTACACCATTGCGCCTGCAGCAAACGCCAACAAATACGGCAGAACCGGCACAAGGATAGCCGTGAGCAAAATGGTGATCAGGGCGGCGACCGGTTCCACCGCGCCGGAAAGCAGACCAAGCAAGAACGCTTTGGGCTTTGACGCACCGGCGGCTCTGAGCGGCATGGATACGATTGCGCCTTCAGGAAAATTTTGCAGCGCGATACCGATCGACAGCGCAAGCGCGGCGGGCATTGTCATATCCGCCGTGCCCGCCAGGACGCCGGCAAACACAACGCCCACTGCCATGCCTTCCGGGATATTGTGCAGCGTCACCGCAAGCAGAAGCATCGTGTTTTTGCCCGCGCGGCTGGGCAAGCCCTCAGCCTGATCGCTGCTCTTATGTAAGTGCGGAATCAAGCTATCCAACAGCAGCAAAAAGCCGACGCCCAAAAAGAACCCCATGGCGGCAGGAAACCAGGCAGGGAGCCTGCCGCCCTCCGATTGTTCCATGGCGGGGATGAGCAGCGACCAAACCGAAGCCGCCAGCATCACCCCGGAAGCGAAACCGAGCAGAAGCTTTTGCAGCCCATCACGCATTTCGTGGCGCAAAACGAAAAGCGCCGCCGCGCCCATCGCCGTCCCGGCAAAAGGAATCATCAGCCCCAAAAACAGCTCCATTCGCAAACGAACCTCCTATGAGCGTTACGCGCTTTCGCCCGCGCGCGAACCCGTCAAATAATACAGCACCCATTCCGCTAAATTCTCGGCGTGATCGCCAATACGCTCCAAATATTTGGCGATCATGAGCAAATCAATGCAATCCTTGGCATATTCACGGCGTTGGCTGAGCAGCTCCACCAGCTCCTCTTTGATTTCCTCAAAGAGGCGATCCACAACGTCATCATATGCCACAACACCGTGCGCCAACGCAGTATCCTTGCGCACAAAGGCTTCGATCGCATCGGTGACCATCTTGCTCGCGCCCCGCGCCATCTCAGAAATATGCACGTCGCTCTTAACAGGGCTGCCCTGCATATATTCCGAAATTTCGGCGATATCCCGCGCTTGGTCGCCAATGCGCTCCATATCCACCACCATCCTCTGCGCCGCGGTAACATGACGCAAATCGCTTGCCATCGGCTGCTGGTGCAGCAGCAGCCGCACGCAGAGCTGCTCAATATCGCGCTGCGCGTTGTCGATTTCCCGCTCCGCTTCAACCGCCTTCTGCCGCAGAACGGTATCGCCCTCCAGAAGCGCCTTCACCGCGCAGGCAATGGCGGCCTCGCAGAGCGCACCCATCTCCAGTAGCTGTTCGTGCAGCTCTACAAGCTGCAGTTCATAAGCCTTGCGCACTTCAACCAAACCTTCCCGTAATATAATCTTCTGTTCTTTTATCCTTCGGCATGGCGAAAAGCGCATCCGTCGCGCCGAATTCAATCAATTCACCCAGCAGGAAAAACGCCGTTTTATCCGAAATACGCGCCGCCTGCTGCATGTTATGCGTTACGATCACAATCGTATACGCCGCTTTTAGCTCAAAGCACAAATCCTCGATTTTTGAGGTGGAAATGGGATCCAGCGCGGAGGTTGGCTCGTCCATCAGCAAAACCTCCGGCTGCACCGCCAGTGCTCGCGCGATGCAAAGCCGCTGCTGCTGCCCGCCGGAAAGCCCGAGAGCGCTTTTTTTCAGCCGATCCTTGCATTCATCCCAAATCGCTGCCTGCCGCAGCGCCTGCTCCACCAAGTCATCCAGCTTTGGTTTCGCGCGTGTGCCATGTGTGCGCGGACCGTAGGCTACGTTATCATAAATGCTCATGGGGAAGGGGTTGGGCTTTTGGAACACCATGCCCACGCGGCGGCGCAAGGCGTTGATGTCCATATCCCTGGCGTAAATGTTTTCGCCGTCCAGCAGCATTTGACCTGTAATTTTGCAGCCCTCCACCAAATCATTCATACGGTTCAGGCTCTTGAGCAGCGTTGATTTCCCGCAGCCGGAGGGACCGATAAACGCCGTGATTTCATTTGCCTCAATTTCAACATTGACCTTTTTCAGCGCCTGGAACGCGCCGTAAAACAAATCCACATCCTGCACCGAAAGCTTACTGCGTTTCATGAAGCACACTTACCTCCCTTGCTCATTTTCCCCGCCGCAAGACTCGAAAGACCATTGATGCCCAGCACCATCACCATCAGCACCACAGCCGTCGCATAAGATTCCTTCACGTGCAAGCCCTCGCCGGCAAGGTGATACATATGCACCGAAAGCGTCGCGGCAGAATCCAGCGGACTTTTTACCAGCTCCTCCAGCGCCCCGGCCGTATATATCAGCGCCGCTGTTTCACCTGCGACGCGCCCCACCGCTAGGATCACACCCGCTAAAATGCCCGGCACCGCAGCGGGCAGCACGATGGTGAACACCGTGCGCAGCCGCCCCGCACCTAAGCCAAACGAACCCTCGCGATAGCTATCCGGAACAGCCAGGAGTGCTTCCTCCGTCGTGCGCATCAGCACGGGCAAAACCATCATCGCCAGCGTAAACGCACCCGCCAGCAAGGAATAGCCCCATTTGAGCGCCGTCACAAAAAAGATCAGACCGAACAATCCGTAAACAATAGAAGGGATGCCCGCAAGCGTTTCGGAAGCAAGGCGAATGACCTTCACAAGCCTGTTGCCACGCTTTGCGTATTCCACAAGATAGATCGCGGAAAAAGCCCCCAGCGGCGCCGCGATGAACAGCGACAGCCCCGTCATCATCAAGGTGTTGAGCAGCGCGGGGAGCATGGAAACGTTGCTTGTGGTGTATTTTAGCGCAAACAGCGAGGGCTTGAGCTGTGGCACGCCGTTGATCAAAACATAGCCCGCAATGACCAGCACCAGCACAGTTGTGACCAACGCAGCGGCACGAACGAGCCAGCGCAGCAAGAAAGAAAGGACGTCCGGCTTTTTCATGCCCTATCTCCTCGTTTCACCCGCGCAAGCAAGAGATTGATCAGCAAAATGAACACGAACAGTGCAGTTGCCGTAGCAATCAGCGCCTCACGGTGCAGATCCTGCGCGTAGCCCATTTCCAGCACAATATTTGCGGTCATGGTGCGCACACCCTCCAAAACGCCGCCCGGCAGGCGCGCCTGATTCCCCGCAACCATCACGACAGCCATGGTTTCGCCGACCGCACGCCCAACGCCCAGCACAATCGAAGCCAAAATGCCCGATTTTGCCGCCGGTAGCACCACAAAAAACGTACTGCGTTCATGGCTTGCACCCAACGCCAGCGCGCCCTCGTGGTAGGAACCAGGCACAGCGCGCAGCGCGCTTTCGGACACGCCAATGATCGTGGGCAAAATCATCATCCCCAGCAATATAGACGCCGTCAAGATGCTCTTGCCGCGCCCCGGTCCCCCCAACAGCTCCCGCAACAACGGCACCAGCACCACCAGCCCAAAAAAGCCATAAACAATCGACGGCAAGCCCGCCATGAGGGAAACCAGCGGGCGCAGCACTCCTGCCGTGCGGCTGCCCGCAAATTTCGCCAAATAAACCGCCGTGAGCAAGCCAACCGGCACGCCAAACAGAATCGCGCCGCCGGTAACGCAAACGCTCCCCACAAGCATGGGCAAGATGCCAAAAATATTACGGTTCGGATCCCACCGCACGCCGCCCAAAAATTGCAGCGGTCCGATTTTCGCCAGCGCGGGCAGCGCCGTCGCGAACAGGTATGCACATATCAACGCCACGCACAGGACGCAGACACAGGCTGCCGCAAGGAAAACGAACCTCGCAACAGCCTCGTTGTTTCTTTGCAATAAGCCCTGCGCGCGGCCTTTTTTCACGGGGGCGGTCACGCCGTGACCTCCGCCCAGCGGGTAAGCTCGCCCAGGTAAATCCTCTTGATCTGCTCCATGGTCAGATCGCTTACGTTGCTTTCGCGGTTCACAATCACAGCGATGCCATCCTTTGCGATAAAGGTCGCCGCCGCACCCCTTTCTGTTTCGCTGCTCTTCAACTCGCGCGAAGCCATACCAATATCCGAACGTCCTTCCAGCACATCCGTCACACCCATCGTGGAATCGCTTCCGCTCACCTGCACCTTGACGCCCGTTCCTGCATACCGCGCCATAAAGCCCTCGGCGAGCTTTTCCATCAACGGCGTCACAGAAGAAGAACCGGTTACCGTGATTGTCTGCTTCCGCAAATCCGCAGGCGCCGCGTCCGCCAACGCACGCGGCGCGTCAATGCTCACGTAGCCGTTGCCGATCACAAGTCCCTGCCCTTCCGTGCTGAGTACATACTCCAAAAACGCCTTCGCGGCGGGCTTTAGTTCGCCTTTCGTCACCACATGAAACGGGCGGGCAATCGGATAGCTACCATCCCGGATCGTGTCAATATGCGGCGCAACACCATCCACCTTCGCCGCCCTGACCGTTCCGTTCAGCGAACCCAACGAAACGTAACCGATAGCATTCATATCCCCCGCAACCGTGGTAAGCATTACATTGGTGCTGCCGGTTACCTCTGCGGTGTCTACCGTATTGTCATACTTTTGACCGTTTTCATCCTTGCCCTCCAAGCCGGTCAGTTCGACGAACGCGCCACGTGTGCCGGAGCTTTTCTCGCGGGTCAGAACATAGATGCTGTCATCGCTCTTTGCGCAGCCCGCCGCGCCGGTGAGCAAAACCGCTGCCACAGCAAAAATCCCCAGTAATCTCTTCATCAATTCAGTATCCTTCCCATCTCTCATTCTTCCAAAGTATATCCCGCTAGCAGGGACACGTCCATTGTAGCGGCAAGCCCATCAAAATGCAAGAGGGTCGCACGTGAAAATAATTCAAAAAGGATTTTTACACCCTTTCTGTACACTTTGCCATGAAAATCGCACGCAATTCTCCTGCCAGAAAGAAGGATCCGCACACCACCAGTACAGCGCCGGGATCCTCTGCCTGCAGTGCCAATACCGCCCGCGCCGCAGCGACAGGCTCGTCAATCGCCCGCGCCTCCCCCGCCCCGGCTTGCGCGGCCGCAGCCAACAGCTTATCCGTCTCCATTGCCCGCACCCCGGCGGGGCGGCAGGCGACAAAAACAGAGGCAAGCGGAACAATATGCTTTAAGTATGCCCCAATATCCTTATCCGCCATCATGCCGCAAAGCACGAGGATATGCCGCCCCGGCCAAAACTGCCGCAGCAGCGCGGCAAGCGCTTGCCCTGCGTCCGGATTGTGCCCGCCATCAAGCAAAACCGGCGGTTCCGCGCAGAGCAGCTCCATTCGCGCGGGCAAACGCGCCGCGGCAATTCCCGCCGCAATCGCCGCTTCCGGCAGCTCCAGCGCACCCAAGCTCCCGAGCAAACGCGCCGATGTAACGCAGGTCAGCGCATTGCGGCACATGTGCGCACCCGCAAAGGGGACACGCACCCGCAGCCCCGCCAGCAGCGCGCTGCTCCCGCCCGGATCTGCCGCAAGAATCGCGCACTCGCGTTCGTTTGGAATAACCAGCGGGCAGCCAAGCCGCGCCGCCGTTTCCTGAATCACATTATAAGCTTGCGGCGGTTGCTCGCAGCAAGCAATCACCGCGCAGCCGGGTTTGAGGATACCGCACTTTTCCGCCGCAATCTCTTCAACGGTGTTGCCCAGCACCTGCGTGTGATCCAGCGATATTTTTGTGATCACGCTACAAAGCGACGCTTCTATGATATTTGTTGCGTCCCAGCGCCCGCCCAACCCGGTCTCCAGCACAACGCAATCGCATTTCTGCTCCGCAAACCAAGCAAAAGCAAGCCCTGTGACGAATTCAAACTCTGTTATTGCCTCCGGAAGATTCGCCGCCAAGGCGAACCCACGCGCCGCCCAGCGGGCAAGATCGCCCTTCGGGATCATTTGCCCGTCAATTTGCATTCGCTCGCGAAAATCCAGCACATAAGGAGAGGTATACAGCCCCGTCTTATATCCGGCGGCTTGCAGAATCCCCGCCAGCATTGCGCTGGTGGAGCCTTTGCCGTTCGTCCCCGCAACGTGGATACAGCGCAGCCTTCGCTGCGGGTCGCCCAGCGCAGCGCAAAACGCGCGAACGCGCTCCAGCCCCGGCTTTATGCCGAAACGCTCGAGCGCGTGTATTTTTGCAAGAGCCTGCGCGTATTCCATCGCGTCAACCGACTGCGGGCAAGGTCGCCGGTTCGGGATAAACGACGCCGAAGGTTTCTGCCGTCACACTTTTGATTACAACAGGTGTGATAAGCCTATCCGGCTGTTGCGCGCCGGGGGAGCTATAGGTCACCGGACTGGTCGCAATCGCGTCCACGACATCCATTCCCTCAATCACCTTGCCAAAGGCAGCGTACTCATTATCCAAGTACCCAGCCGCACCGTGCATGATAAAAAACTGGCACGAAGCGGAATCGTACAGCCCATTTAACCGCGCCATGGAAAGCACGCCCTGCGTATGCGAAATATCGTTCTGCGCAAAGCCGTTGTTCTTCATTTCGCCCTTGATGGAATACGGAAAGCCCTTGGACGTTCCGTCGCCCGTGGGGGAACCGCCTTGGATCATAAAACCGCTCATGGCGCGATGAAAAACCTTGCCCGCAAAATAACCGCTGTTTGCGAGGCTGATAAAATTGCTGACGGTGTTAGGCGCTTTTTCAGGATAAAGCTCCGCGACAATCCTTCGCCCGTCCTCCAATGCAATCGTCACGCGCGGGTTGGTGGTGATTTCGCCCAATGTAATGCCCTCCCCTGTTGATTGTGTGGTTTTTGTATCCTCCGTTTTGCCGCAACCGAACAGCGCGGCAAGCAGCAACGCGGTGCAAAGCAACGCAAAAACACGTTTGCCGGTAACTCTCATTTTCCTTTTCCTGCTTTCCACAGTTTATTTCACGAACATATTATACAAAACCCGCGCCGGGAAGTCAAGCAAATCTTTCCACCACAGTCCTGCATATTTTGGCGCGGCTACGTTCAAACTACCCATACACCCGGAATCATACTGCAAGGAGATGAAACGAATGTTAGACCGCATCGCGTTGGTATTGGTCGTCCTCGGTGCGCTGAATTGGGGCAGCATCGGGTTGTTTCAATTTGATATTGTGGCGTGGATTTTTGGCGGGCAGGGCGCAATCGTCAGCCGCATCCTTTACACGCTGGTGGCTCTGGCCGGTATCTGGTGCGTTTCGCTGCTTTTCCGCGAACGCTCTTTGCTGGAAGGTCAGGACGAAACCTAATCCAACGCAATGATAAACGCAGCCCCGCACTGCGACGCGGGGCTGCGGCTTTTTCGGCAAGCCTCAATAATCCGGCGGGTAATTTGGCTCAAGACCGTATCCCTCGTCGTAACGCGACATATCCGCCGCACCATCCACCCACGCGGGATAGGTATGTGTTGTGCGCACCGTAGTGGTGGTGGTGGCGGTCGTTGCCGCCGTGCTCGGCGCCGTGGACGGCTTCGCCGTCGCAGGCCGTGTCGTATAGCTATACCGCCCGCTGGTTGTGGTTGTGACGGTCGTTACCGTTTCTGTGCGCGTGGTTGTCGTCCCCGTCCCCGTGTTGCCGGTTGCGGTCGGCGCTACGCCTGTGCCGGATTTTGTCGTGCCTGCTGTTGGCAAAACCGGCGCGGTCGTCCCGGCGGTAGGAATGATTTGCGAAGGCTTCGCTGTCGTACGTGTCGCGGGTCGCCCGGTGATTGGTCTCGTCATCGTTGGAATCGGCAAATGTCCGCTGTCCAGCGTTGGATACGTCACGGTGCCAAGTGTCCAGCGGTTACGCGTGGTCGTGCCGGGTTGCGTGGGCACAGGCGTGCCATCCGGCAGCGTTTCCGGCTGAACGGGCGCGGTTTGCCCAGGTGCGAGCGTTACGATCGAAATTGAAGCGCAAACCTCAACATAATCCGTAACCGCGCCTTTTTTGGCGCACATTTTCAGCGGCGGCGAGGATTCCAGCGGCAGTCCGTCCATTTCCCAGGCAAGCAGCGTGCCGCTGTCCAACGCCAAATCCGCCGGATAAACAACGCTTTGCCCCGTGACAGAACGCACCGTCACACTCTGCACCTTCTCCGCCGGAACGCCGACAAAGCCAAGCAGGGAGCGCAGCGTAATTCCCGTATACGTACGCGTCGTCGCAATGCCGTAAGCGGCGTCCGTCACCGTCATGGCCAAATTGGTGACCGTTTGGCAGAATTTCGCGTCATTGCTGGTGAACTCGCTGATGTTTGCCCCGCGCACGGCGATACGCCAAGCGTAATTTGGCGCAGTCGTCGCCTCCATCGCGCTCAAGTTCGGGTCGCCTCGGCTCTCGTCGCCCGCAACCGGCTGCGCACCGGGGTCGCTTGCCGTGCTTTTGCCTTCACTGCGTTTGGTGCAAGCGGCAAAACCCAGAGCAAGCAACAGCGCCAGCAACAACGCTCCCCAGCGCAGCCGCTTTTTGTGCGGTTTACTCACAAAATCGCCTCCTCCCGGCGGTTACATAGAAAAACCGCCTACCCTTCCCCCTTATTATAGCGCAAACGGATACGCTTTGCAATACCTTGTTTGGGACAAAATTGCGCCCTATATCTCCCTCAAATTGCAGGCATTGCTAAAATTCCATATTTTTCACCAAATGCCCGAAGGCTTTTAGCAATGCGGGCGCGGCTTGTGCACTCGCGGCGTTGATCTCCTCATTGCCAAAAAGGACGAAGCTGCGCACATCGTTTGGCAACAGAATATACCCGCTTTGATCGTTCGTCAAGCCAAAAATGAGCAGCGCACAATCGCCGATCGTTTCCTGCATGGATTGAAGGGCATAGTTCGTGCCGCGCCAAGCCCGTGCGGCATCCAAACCGCCGCCGTAGGCAAGCGCGGGTTCCAGCTCGCCCGGCACAATCGCCGCCGCCAGGCTTTCGCCAAAGGTCACATAGCCGACTTCCGTCCACAGGCGCATATTCCAGCCAAGCGCGTCCGTCTTTTCCACCGTCGCGCTCACCAGACCCGCGCGGAAGAAAATTATGTGTAGCGGGTTATCCACCGCAAAGCTATATTCCGCATGGCGAACATTGAGCAAGGGCGTTACCTCCGTTTCCGCCGCCGCCGGAATACCCGTAAGCTTTGCGCCCAACGCACGCCCGTAGGCTTGCATCCGCTCAAAACGGTCGTCGCTCTGCGCCCCGCCGGTCGAGGTCTCACAGGTTATTGCCAGCTGCGCCCCCTGGATCAGCTGAAAATTCGCGCCCGCCGCATTTACGGTTTCTTCCATATAGTATGGAAAATCGCCCGTAACCGCGCGGGGGCTTGCGCCTGTGCCAAGGCAATGGATCGCCAGATTGCACAGCCATGTTTCTTTTGAACCCGGAGCGCTCGGCACAAAACGCAGCCGATGCGCATATTCGTCAAACACGATTGGCTCGCGCTTGTCATGCATGTATTCCCTGATGTTCGTTTTCGAATAATAAAGCGTCCCCGGCGCAAGCGCGGCGACCGCTTCGCGTATCGCCGCCGCGGTCACATGATGCAAATGCTTCATAAATCCTGTATTCTTACCGCTGCGGGGCGCAAACAAGCCTGTAGCGTTGGCAAGCGGATTAAGGAACAACGCTTTGAGCAGCGGTGCGTTCATGCCCATAGTATCAATCACACTATGCTGGTGCAGCGCCGAAACATTGATGCTCACAATATTGTTTTCAACGGCAAAATCGCGCAGCAAAGCGCGAATCGCACGCACATCGGGCGAAGTCAGCCCAAAGGCGTCAAGCGAAGCGAAAATCACAGTGCCCCGCCCGCTGCCGTCGTTGATAGCGGTCACACGCACCCGCTGGTCGTCCAGAAGAACCGTCGGCGTTTTTTCATCGATGAGCAGTCGCTGCCCCTCGCCAATCAAGCCTCCGCCCACATAATGCTTGCCGTCAAAAACATTTTGCCCCTGCAACAGCGACGCGCTCGCGTAACCTACATGCCATTGCGCTTCCGGTAGCGGCGCCCCCAAAAAAGCATCCATCCCGGGGTAAAAATCCGCGCTGCCCGAATACGCCGAAGGAATATCGAAATTCGGGAACAGTAGCGCGACGCAGCGCAGCAGGGACTTTACCAACGCATCCGCCAAATCATAGAAAAACGCCGTGGCAGCATCCGGCGGCGCGGCTTGCGCGGCGGATACCGGCATCATGCCCATGCCGCACAGCAGGCAAAGGCTCAGCAACAAGCAGATCAACCGCAAGCGCAGCTTTTTCATAGCATATCCGCCCCCTGAAAAATCACTTTTTCTTGGAATATTTCCGCACGTACACCAGGCGCATAATCGCGGCATCTAAAAACCCAATCGGTTTGATTTTCCGCGTGAACAAATCCGCCGAAAGTGTGACCGCACAGTTCTTTTCCGTCACAGTCTCTACCGCGCGGGCTTCCTCCTGATTGCTGCCCACGCAAAGCGCGCCGTTATTTTCAAGCAACACGGCGCTGCGCCCCTTGAGAGCCTTTGCCGCCAGCTTCGCGCCTTCCAACGGATTGTTTACGTCGAACCGCGCAAAGCGTAAATTTACGCCCGCAATCTGCGCGAAGTCGTCCAAATAGGGCTTTAACCGCTTCACGCGGTTGCCCGACGCGCGGCGGATATCCGGCGACGCAGAATGCACAATCGCGTTGATGCCGCTGTTTTTGCGGTAAATCGCGCGGTGCAGCTCCATTGTTAAAGGTTTTTCGGCAGGGGCTTCGCCCAAAACGGAGCCATCCCACAGGCGGATATCCAGATAATCCCCCGCCCCGCTTTCCGGCTTCATGCAAAACGCGTCGCCGCTGCGGAAACTCTCGTAAGGCGTCAGCTCCGGCGCGGAAGCGGTGACCGGTGTGTTTTGCGCGCGGCGCTTGGCCACCAGCGCATGAATACCCTCAAGGGTTTCGGCAAGCTCGCCCGTGGCTTCAAGCAGCTTGCGGGCAAGCTTCGCCTGGCAAGCCTGCTCCAGCGCGTCGGCGACGCGGAAGGCTTCCTCCGCGTTTTTACCCACGCAAAGCGCCCCATGGTGCGCCATGAGCACCGCATTGGCGTCGGGATTGCTCTGCAAAGCCTTCGTCACGCCCTTGCACAGCTTACCGGTGCCGGGCAAGCCGTAGCTTGCCAGCGGCACGACAGGTCCCAGCAAATCCGCCCACCAGCCCCCCGCGCCGCCCAAACGCAGATCACCACCCATCACGCTAAGGATCGACGCGTTTTTTTGATGGGTATGAATCACAAAGCCCACTTCCGGGCGCTGCGCGTAGGCTTGCGCGTGAATCCCCTTCTCGCTGCTGGGCTTCACACCGCCTTCGTAAGATAGATCCCCGATTTTGACCTGTACAATATCCTCCGGCGTCAGGCGGTCATACGCCTTGCCCGAAGGCGTGATGACGAAGCTCCCGTCGTCCACCCTCGCGCTTACATTGCCCCAGGTGCGGGCGATAAGCCCCGTTTCTACCAAACGCAGCCCTGCCGCAATGACAGTCTGCCTTGCCTGTATCAGCTCCATAGGTACACCCCCATATGTTCGTTTTGGCTTGTTTAGATTAATCAGAAGAAATCCTGCGCGCATGGCACGGTCAATTGGTTTCACGCACCCGCAGGTATCCTTTCACAATTGGCAAAGACACGCTCAAAGCGATCCAGCGCATCCTGAATCAGTTCCGGCGTGTAGGCTGCGCTCGTATACAGACGGCTGCCCGCAAGCGTCACAATCCCCTCGGCCATATACGCCGCGCCCATGTGCTCCATTTCCTTTTTGCGCACGCTCGTCGCCTTCAGCACGCCGGGGATGCCCCAAGGCTTCATCCAGTCAATGGCGTAATGCATCGTTCCCGCGTTATCTAGGTGACAGATGCTGCCTTGGTTAAACACCACGAAGGGCAGCTTGTATTTCCGCACAAGCGCCTTCAGCCCGGCGGTAAGCAGGTCGCCCATTGCGCCCGCTTTTGCGCAGGCGTCCGTGCGGTCAATCTCTTCGAGCGTATAGTACCCTGCCACGCAGCTGATAGGCGTAGCCGCCATCGTGCCGCCAATAAGCGCCTTCTTTACCTTGGATGTGCCGTCCAACCCCGCGCCAAGATATTTCATGTACTCTTTTTTGCCGCCTATGCCGCCCGCGCCGGGATAACCGCCCGCCACGACCTTGCCGAAAATCGTCAGATCGGGCGACACGCCGAAATACCCCTGCGCACCCGACATGCCGATGCGGAAGCCCGTCACGACCTCATCGAAGACCAGCAGCGCGCCGTATTTGCGGCAGAGCCTCTCGACACCCTTGTTGAAATCAAAATCCAACGGACGCGTGCCGCTTTCGGGTCCGACAGGCTCCATATATACCGCCGCCGTGCCGCCGCTGAACTTATTCAAAAACAGCACGCGCTCAAGCGAATCCAAGTCGTTCGGGAAGAACTCCTGCGTGTGCTTAAAAAGATACAGCGGCACGCCGTTCGCCTGCGTGAACTTGCTCCCCGGCACACGGATTCCATATGCCAGCTGATCGCTCCAGCCATGGTAAGCGCCACCCATCTTAACGATATTCTTCTTCTTCGTCGCCAGCCGCGCCACGCGCGCCGCCGCCATGCAAGCCTCGCTCCCCGAACCCATCATTCGGAACATATCCACGGTCTCAATGCTGTCGGCAATCTTTTTGGCCAGCTTATATTCGAATTCATGAAACAGACCCGTGGATGGTCCGCAGGTATCCAGCAGCTCCTTCACCTGCGCGCGGATGCTCGGCGGGTTCGAGCCAAGCACCGTCGGACCGCCAGCCTGTAAAAAATCCAAGTATTCGTTGCCGTCGGCGTCCACCAGATAATGATCCTGCGCCTTGGTGAACACCAGCGGGAAGGGATAATTGAACGCCAGATTGTGCTGCACCCCGCCCGGGATGATCTTGCGGGCTTCCTCCAGCATCGCCTTGGATTTGGTGCACTTTTTGCCGTAATACTCGGCTTTGTATTCTGCTAGCTTCTCCTTTTTCACCGAATAGATTGGCTTTTGGATTAACTGATCCAGCTCCCGTGTCACCGCCTTCGCGTCGAGATACGTTTTGATTGCGAATGAACCGCCCATTTGCTTGCCCTCCCAAATCATGAATTTTAATTCATATTCGCTGTACAGCATTATACCATAGATGCAGATAAAGCGCAACCTGCTTGCATGAAGTTACAAAACGTTCATATTTCCTATGGGATAAGTTCACATTATATTCCAAATTCGAATTATTCTAGAGAAAATTTGTGTTACAATGCTCAAAAGTAGAAATGAAATGAGTGATTGCTTTGGCTAAGAAGACGGTTTTTCTAACAGGGTCATCCGGGAACATGGGCTGGCACGGCTTCAAAGAGCTTTATAAGCGCAAGAACAAATACAATCTTGTGCTGCTCAACCGGGACAGCGAAAAATCCCGGGCGATGTTTGCGCCATACGTGAACGACCCTGCCGTGAAGCTCATTTGGGGCGACCTGCGCAATTATGAAGACGTTCTGGCAGGCGTGACGGGCGCGGATGTGGTGCTGCATGTGGGCGGCATGGTCAGCCCCGCGGCGGATTATGATCCGCGCGGAACAATCAAAACCAACACAACAGCGGCGCGGAACATCGTTAACGCGGTGAAGGCGCAGCCCAACGCAGACGAAATTCGCACGGTTTATATCGGCACCGTCGCCGAAACAGGCGAACGTGACGCTCCTATTCACTGGGGGCGCTGCGGCGACCCCATCAAGGTCAGCGTGTATGATCACTACGCCATCAGCAAAGTGATCGCCGAAAGCGTCTTCGCCGAATCCGGCTTGAAGCACTGGGTTTCGCTGCGCCAAAGCGGCATCCTGTATGCCAACATCATCAAAAATTACGACCCGATCATGTTCCACGTGCCAATGAACGGCGTGCTGGAATGGGCGACGGTAGAGGACAGCGGTCGCTTGTTGGCCAACGTTTGCGAGGATTGGGTTCCGGAGGACTTCTGGCGCAATTTTTACAACATCGGCTCGGGCGCGGATTACCGCATCACAAACTTCGAGTTTGAATCCTATCTGCTGGGCGCGCTGGGTCTTGGCTCGCCTAAGCAGCTGTTCAACATCAACTGGCATACTCTGCGCAATTTCCACGGGCAATGGTATGCGGATTCAGACAGGCTGGAGGAATTTCTGCACTTTCGCGAAAACAAGCCCATCCGGCAATATTTCGCCGAAATTGCCGCCGATCTGCCGTGGTTCTATAAGCTGGCGAAGATTGCGCCCAAGGGCTTGGTCAAAAACCTCGGCATGAAGCGCCTGACAAAAATGCCCGTCTATGGCACCATGCACTGGATTGAAAACAACAACGAGCCGCGCATCAACGCCTATTTCGGCAGTCGCGCCGCGTGGGAAGCCATTGGAACGTGGGAAAGCTGTACATGACCAGCCAATCAGCTCATAACGAGCAATTTCCGAGTAAAGGCAGGTCTGGCAAGACAGGCGGCGACGGTTCGGCCGAACAGCTGGCCATGCCAGAAACGGCGGTTAAACCGGAAGCAAAACTCGTCTAAAAACGCCTGCATATGGC
>JAITGE010000040.1 GCA_031280825.1 Oscillospiraceae bacterium
GATTTCCACATCATAAGCCGGGTCGTTGCCCGTGTTGATAACCGTCACGGTATAGGTAATGGTGTCGCCGCTGCCATCGGGCTTCTTCTCATAAACCGTGCTGCCGCTGGCAGGGTCGGATACCTTCGAGATTTGCAGGTCATAGTTGCTCTGGTAGTGAACGACCGTATTGGTCTGGAAGTCGTCGACAGTCGCAACGTTAATGATTTCACGCGTGCCCTCGTTCTTATCCAGCCTGCCTACTTCCACCTGGAAGGTCAGCACCGCCTTTTCGTGGCTCTTGAGCGCAGGAATCACCCATTCCACGCGGTTCAAGCCGGAATTGTAGACGCAGCCCGCCGTTACCACAGCGCCCGTGCCGATCTTCATGTTAACCGACCCGGTCTGATAGACGGTGTTATCCGGAATTTCATCGAACACCGGAATATCATAGAGCGTATCCGCGCCGTTGTTGATGACCTCAACCGTGTAGGTGATGATATCATGCTCGTGCACCAGCGTGCCGGGGATCGGATCGGCGTATTTCGCCGCCACCAGGTTGCCTGCGTGCTGATAGTGCTCGGTTTCATTGGTTTCGCGATCATTGACATAAGCCACGTTTCGGAACTCGCGGCTGTCAATACCATACGGCATCTTGGTCACTTCCGCCTGGAATTCGACGGTGACGGTCGCGCCTTTTTCCAGCTTCGGGATGCTCCACTGGAAGTTATACTTGGTAATCCCGTCCTTGGTCGCACCATTGGCGGTCGCCGTGCCGGTGAGCGCGATGCCCTCCGGGCTTGTGCCGGTGGTAATCGAACCCGCGATATAAGCCAAATTATCCGGCAGCTTATCCTTAATCACGATGTTGTATGCCGGATCGTTGCCCGTGTTCTTCACCGTCACTGAATACGTAATGATATCATGCTCATAAACGATCGTGCCGGTTTCGGGGTCGGAATCCTTTGAGAACGCGAGGGTATAGTTCTTTTGCGGGTGAACGACCTCGTTGGTTTCAAAATCATCCACTGTGGCAATGTTGTAGATCGTACGGTCGGCTTCGGTTTCGGGCATGCGCTGCACTTCCACCTTGAACTCCAGCACAGCCTTTTGCGCCGATTGCAGGGCAGGGATCACCCATTCCACGCGATCCTCCGCGCTGTTATAGATGCAGCCCGTCGTCACGAACGAGCCTGTGCCGATCTTCATGCGCACCGAACCGTTCACATATGCCGTGCCTGCGGGGATGTCGTCAAAGGCAGGGATATTATACAGCGTATCCGCGCCATTGTTGATCACTTCAATGGTGTACGTAATGATATCATATTCGTGCACCAGCGTGCCAGGGACAGGATCGGCATATTTCGCCGCCGTGAGATTGCCCGCGTATTGATAATGCTCTGTTTCGTTCGTTGCAATGTCATTCACATAAGCGACGTTACGGAATTCGCGGCTGCTGACGCCAAACGGCATCTTCGTCACCGTGCCCTGGAACTTCACCGTCACGGTTTGCCCGCGCTGCAACACCGGGACGGTCCACTGGAAGTCATACTTCGCGATGCCATCCTTGGTTGTGCCGTTGGCGGTCGCCGTGCCGGTGAGGGCGACGCCCTCGGGGCTGGTGCCCGTGGTGACCGAACCCGCCACAAATTGCAGGTTGTCCGGCAGCTTATCCTTAATGACGGTGTCATACACCGGGTCGTTGCCTGTGTTCTTCACCGTGATGCTATAGGTGATAACATCGTGCTCATACACAGTCGTGCCGGTGATCGGATCGCTCGTTTTGGAGAAGGCAAGGGTATAGTTCTTCTGCGGGTGCACAACCTCGTTGGTTTCAAAATCATCCACCGTCGCAAGGTTGCGGATCACGCGGTCGGTTTCGGTGGCGGGCATCCGCTGCACCTCCACGCGGAAGGTCAAATACGCCTTCTGGTGGCTTTCCAGGGCAGGAATCACCCATTCCACGCGGTTCAGCCCACTGTTGAAGCTCGTGCCCGCCGTGCCGGCCGGTCCTGTGCCGACGGCAAGCCGCGCCGAACCCGGAACATACTCCGTGCCCGCAGGGATTTCATCAAAGGCCGGAATGTTGTACAGTGTATCCGCGCCGTTGTTGATCACCTCGATCGTGTAGGTGATAATATCATATTCATGCACCAACGTACCGGCGACAGGGTCAGAATACTTCGCCGCCACCAGATGCCCGGCATATTGCGAATGCTCGGTTTCGTTTGTGGGCACATTGTTGACATACCCCACATTGCGGAAGGTGCGCTCGCTGATGCCAAAGGGCATCTTCATCACCGTGCCCTGGAACTGCACCGTCACACTCGCGCCTTTTTCCAGCTTCGGCACGGTCCAATTGAACTCATAGCGCGCCACTCCGTCCTTGGTTGTGCCAATGTTGGTCGCCGCGCCTGTGACAGACACGCCCTCCGGACTGCTGCCGTTTGTCATAGAACCGGCAACAAAGTTGAGGTTGTCCGGCAGCTTATCCTTAATCTTAATATTATAGGAAGGATCGTTGCCGGTGTTTTTGACCGTGATGCTATAGGTGATTACATCATTCTCGTAAACAATGCTGCCCGTGGTGGGGCTGGAGGTCTTGGAAATTTCCAGCGTGGCGTTCTTTTGCTCGTGCACCACTTCGTTTGTTTCGAAGTCGCCCACCTGCGCGGTGTTGCGCAGCGTGCGGCTGCTTTCGTTTTCCGGCATCGTGCCAACACGCACACGGAACTGCAGCGTTGCGCACGCACCGGAAGCCAAAGACGTAATCGTCCAACTGGCAACATTGCCGGCAGCCGTGCCGCTGCCCGCCGCACCCGTGCCGGAAAGCGTGGGTGTGCCGATGATGGTCGTTCCCGTCGGTGCCTGGTCTGTTACGGGGATATTATAGAGCGTATCCGCCCCGTCGTTGTACACCTTAATGGTGTAGGTGATTTCCGTGCCCTCATAAACCAGCGAACCGTCCGGCGGGTCGGCGGATTTCACCGCGCGGAGCGAACCGGCATATTGGTAATGCTCCGTTTCGTTGGTGTTGTTGCCGTTCACAAAGGCGACGTTACGGAATTCGCGGCTATCGATGCCCTGCGGCATCTTTGGCACGCGCGCTTCGAACCAAACGGAGAAGCTCTCCAGAGGCTCCAGCTTGCTGATCTCCCACTTGAAGTCATATTTCTGAATGCCGTCCTTGGTTGTGCCGCTCGCTGTGCGCGTGCCGGTCACGCTGCCGCCCTGCCCCGTCGAGCCGGAGCTGAGCATGTTCACATAAACCAGGTTGTCCGGCAAAGAATCCGTAATGACCACCGTATCGCTGGGTTCAGAGCCGGTGTTCTTCACATCGATCGTGTAACGGATCACATCGTTTTCATAAACGGTTGTGCCCGTCATGGGGTTCGAACGCTTCACGCCCACGATTTCAGCCGAACCGACGTAATGAACCGTCGAGTTCGTCGGGCGGTCGTCCACCGTCGCCATGTTTTCAATCGTGCGGAACTTGACGCCGTCAGGCAGCTCATCCACACGCACAGTGAAGCTGAACTTCTTTTCTTCACCGCCTTCGAGCACCGGCACCCTCCAAATGAGCTTCTGCTGCCCGGTGGCAAGAGGTTCGGTGCTGTCGGGTGACGGAGCTGCGGAAATAAACGTCGTCCCGTCCGGCACCTGATCCGTGACGGTGATGTCGTGCATCTTATCCGGTCCGTTGTTATAAATCGCAATGGTGTAGGTAATGTTGCTGCCAACCTTCACAATACTGCCGCTGGGCGGATTTGCGGTCTTCACCCCGTTCAGCGTGCCGCTGTAAACAAAATGCTCAGTGGGGTTGCCGGGGACGTCATTCAAAAACGCCTGGTTCAGCAGCGAACGCGCCATCATGCCCTTGGGCAGCGGGTTCACCGTTACCTTGAATTCCAGCACAATCCTGCCGCCCGCCGGGATGGTGACGTTAGTGAACACAACCTCCAGGGGCGGATTTTCCTGCGCGACCGCCGTTCCGCCGCTCACAACCCTTGCCGAACCCGGAACCAGCGTTGTTCCATCGGGAATATTATCCCGCACGGTGTTGCCCGAGGTATCCTGCGGACCACTGTTGAGCACGGTTAGCTTATACGTAATCGTATCGCCCTGCTTCATCACCGTGCCGTGCGGGGGGTCAGATTCCTTGACCAAGGTGAGGTGCGAAGCGCACTGCTCGTGCGTGACCTCATTGGAGGAAGCCCCGTCGTCGCCATAAGCAATGTTCACAATAAATCGGGCGCACTCATCCAGCCCCATCTCCTTCACCCGAACGGTGACGGTTAGGCTGATTGTCTGCTTCGATTGTATATCACCCAATTCCCACCGCACGGTATGCGTACCGGAATTGTAATTGCGACTGTTGCCGCCGGTGGATCTGACATATTCCACATATTCGGGCAGCGGGTCTTCCACACCGTAATTCGGCATCACACCCGTGCCGATATTCGTCACATCAATGGTATATGTAATCTCGTCGCCCGCCTTCATGACCTTGCCGGGCGGCACATCCGCGCGCTTGCTGATAACGACCTCCGCCGGGTCGACATGGAAAAAGATCGTGACGCGCTTCTTCAGTTCCTGACCGGGGATAATGCAGATCTGATCCGCCTGTGTGCCCCAATAATAAATCAAATCAGGACCTCTTGAGAAATAGACCTCCAGCGTGACGGAAAAATCCTGGATGGTCGGGTTTGCGTAATCAAACTTAAACTGATTGCCCGTGTGTGTAAATGTCACGCCCGCCGGCGCATCAATCATTTGCCAATCCAGCCCTGCCGTAGCAGGGTTGTTGTCCACAATCGTGCGCGTGGCGACGCTCGGCTCGCCGCTGTAGGCCGACTTGGTGTAAAGCATCTGATATTTGCCATAATAACGGTTCAAAAGGGTATTTTGCGGCACAAAGTCCAGCGAATAATCCGGCGGCGGAAACTCAGGCCACTGGAAAAAGGCATGACTTCCCACACCGTAATTATATTTGCCGCCACGCAAAAATTCCCAGCAATAATGCTTCATTTGCTCACGGTTCAGCATCAGATTCGCCACGGCAATCAGCGCGCGGTCCTCCTCGCTGAACGGTCCCCATGCCGGACCCATTGCCGTCTTGGTTTGCTTAACAGGGTTCGCGTTGATTTCCGCAACTGTTTCGCCTGCGGCCAAACGATCCCCAACATTCGGTTCGGTGGAACTGAAATGCTTGTCAAACTCAATGCAATAGATATAGTTCCCCAGCGCATCATACTTGTTGTATTCGCCGTCTTCATAAAGGGTAACGTTCTGCCCGGGCGACGGATACGCTGCCAAGGATGTTGTTGCCATAAGCGACATTTGCCCCGCAATCATGGCAAGGATCAGCAACAGCCCGACAATGGCGCTTTTGATCTTAATCCTGCCCGCGAAGCCACCGGATAAGATCCGTTTTTTTCGATCCATAAATCCGCTTCCTCCTCTGTTTTTACGATCCGTGAACACGTTTTGCACTTCCTCGCTTTCTCTTCATCTGGAGTTCGTGTAAGCTTTATTTTCACGCTGCCGCAGGCTGGGCGGGGGTGATTTCCCCCTGCCGCAGCTCCCGCGCAAAGACAACCAACCGCGCACCCTTAAAATCATCGCAGCAGGTCGCCAAGCTCAGCAGCCGGTCACCCGGTATAACCTCCACGTCGGTATCCACCTCGGAACGCTCCAGGAGGCTTTGGATGAAGGCTTCCGCCTTCTGCGGGGTATCCACAAGGCTTTCCCCCCGCCACTCAAAGAATTCTTCGGGGTTTTCCGGCGCGGAATCCAGAACCAGCACCGCGAAAATCACCCATTGCTTTTCCTCATAGAGGGTATCGAAGCTGAATGTCCGGTTCGCGTCGTAAAATGCCTGACCGCGAAACCGTTTGAGTTGCCCGAACATCGTACCGTTTTTCGTGTTGTGCCCGTAAATGCTCATGTTCATCGCCGCGCGCCCCGGCAAGACCCTGTCGCCTGTATCCAGGAACAGCGCGCCGTAGCGACTTAAGGTCTTGCTCGCGTCATGCTGCAGGTAGTATTCGTTATCCTGCGCCTGCAGCACCGGGCGATCCACCCCCACGGCGGGGATGCTGATCCAACCGCGCGTATCACTGTTGTGGGCAAAAAGTGCCGTGAACTTACGGAGAACGCCACCGTCGCTGTAATGCATCGGCTGCGCCGCCGCGCCCCCGCCGCCGTGATACAGCCCGGATATTTCGGCGGTCTTTTTCTTCTGCACGGCGCTGTCCGCAGCGTAGTGCGCCAGGTATGCTCCGCTGCCCACGATACCCGCCGTCGCCAGCGCCAGCACCGCCGCCGTAGCGACCTTGAAAATGCGGATCGAATCACGCGCCGCCCTTTCGCGCTTTGGAGGCTTCTCCGGCTTTGCCGCCGCGCCCGGCGGGGATTCCTTTGCCTTGGGTGCTTCGCGCCCGGTTCGTTTCCCCGGCGGCGCGTTGGCCTCCCATGGGTTTTCCGCAACCTCCGTTGGCGCGGTCGGCTCTGCGATGCGCCGCTCAATTTCAGCCGGTCGGATGGTTGCGGTGCGAAAATCCGGCGGCGGCGGCAGCAATTCGGGCGCCAGCGCTGTCAGCTTGGTATCCAGCCAGCGCAGCATCCGCGCGGCGTGCTCCGGGTGCGTAGAAAGCACATAAACCAGCGCGTCCCCCGCTCGAAATTCCGCGCCCAGCGGAATTTCCCTATCCTTAATCCAGCGGAACCGCACGCTTTCTTCCGGAACTTCCGCCGAAACGGAAAGTGCCTCGCAAATTTCCGTCAAGCCCGGCCAGGCTTGCCCGCCATAGCCACCCGTAACCAGCACCACATCCGAAAGCATCAGTGAAAAACACAACTGCGCTTGGAACTCACCGTGCTGACCAATACGCTGCACCCGGCAGGGGCTTCGCAAATGCACCGCGCAGGGCGGCTCTTGCGCCGTACCCAACAACAGCACAGGGATCTCAAGCTCCGAATGCATTCGCATCACCTCTTTTCACGTCCGCCGGATTCACCTACGCCATGCACTTTTGCATAAAAGAGCACCTTGCCCAAGACGAGGGCAACCTGAACCGCGCTCATTATAGAATCTATACCCCATAAAGTCAAGATTCGACAATCCGCTTTTGCGTGATATTCTCGTGCATTCCGCCTTTGTTGAAATTACTCCCAGATATTCCCCTGCCCCTTCTCGATTTTTTTCTTTTTCTGGTATCCGTTCGCTTTATTACAGCACAATAAAAACGCCCTGCCTTTGTACTGTGTAAAAAGTCACACAACAAAAGCAAGGCGCCGTCCGTGGCGGAATTCAGCGATTGTCAGATGCTCGTTTCCCCTCCCTGCGGCACTATGAGCCGATTGGACGCGTGCAGTAGGAAAGGTGGGCGATCAACGCAAAGCGCACCGGTGGAATCTATATCGACGGCACGCGCGCGGCACGCCCGCCCTTCCTGCATATATTGAACCTCCCCGCCAATGGTGCAGGAAGCCGCGCGATATTCATCGCAGAGCGCATCATTGTTTTTTTCCCGAACGGCGCATAGCAGCGCCGCAGCAATCTCGCCAAGCATCGACGTGCGCGAAGGAAGCTCCTCCGCCCTTTCGGCACAATAACCGACAATATCCGCAAGCGACGGCGGCGGCGGGCAGGCGGGATACAGATTCAAACCGACGCCCACGACGGCGCAAAAGCCCAGAGGCGTTCCGACACCCTGCGTCAAAATGCCGCAAGCCTTGCGATCGGCGCGGTATAAATCGTTCACCCATTTGATGCGCAGTTCCACCCCGCAGCGCAGAAGAACCCGCCGCACCGCCAGCGCCGCGCGGGGCGTGAGGGCAAGCGTGCCCGCGGGCGGCAAATTCTCGCGCAGCAGCAAGCTCATGTAAACACCGCCATCAGGCGGGCAAAAAAAACTGCGCCCGTTCGTTCCGCGCCCCGCGCTTTGCGCTCCGGCGGCGAGCAGCGTGCCATGCGGTGCCCCGTCCTTTGCCTGTGCGCAAAGCAGCGCGTTGGTGGATTCCGTCACATCCAGCCACTGCACAAGCGAAGGCGCAAGCCCGGCGCGCAGCGCGATCGCGGTTGCAGCTTCCATCAATGATGGAACAACCGCAGACCGGTGAACGCCATTGTCACACCCAACGCGTCGGCGGCGGCAATGACCTGGTCGTCCCGCACAGAACCGCCGGGCTGGGCAATATATTGCACGCCTGAACGCGCGGCACGCTCCACATTATCGCCAAACGGAAAGAAAGCGTCGCTGCCCAGGCTCACGCCCCGCGCCGCCGCCAGCCATGCCCGCTTTTCCTCCGACGCCAGCGCGGCAGGGCGGGATGTAAAGTAATCCTGCCATTTATCGGCAGCAAGCACATCGGCTTCGTTGCCGGAAACATACAGATCCACACAGGTATCCGCCACGGCGCGGGGCAGCTCCGCCCGCAAAGGCAGCGCCAACACCTGCGGGTGCTGCCGCAAACGCCAAATATCCGCTTTTTCACCCGCGAGGCGCGTGCAATGGATGCGGCTTTGCTGCCCTGCGCCCACGCCAACGGTTTGCCCGCCCAAGCAATAGCACACCGAATTGGATTGCGTATATTTCAGGGTAATCAGCGCCAAAAGCAAATCCCGGACAGCTTCAGCAGGCAAGTCTTTGGCTTTGGTAGGGATGCTTTGGAGCATTTCGGACGTGATGGCAGCCTCGTTGCGCCCCTGCTCAAAGGTCACGCCAAATACCTGCTTGCGCTCTCGGCACGCGGGCTGATATGCCGGATCAATCTCCACCGCAGCATAACCGCCTTTACGCTTCCCCGCCAAGATTTCCAGAGCCTCCGGCGCGTAGCCGGGGGCAATGATACCGTCGGACACCTCATGCAGGATCAGTCGCGCCGTTGCAAGATCGCAAGGTTGGCTCAAGGCGATCCAGTCCCCAAAAGAACTCATACGATCCGAACCGCGCGCCCGCGCATAAGCGCAGGCAAGAGGACTAAGCTCCGCCGCCGGTGCAACGCGGTACATCTGCCGCAGTGTTTCGCTCAGAGGTAACCCCAGCGCGGCGCCCGCCGGGCTGACATGCTTGAAGGACGCAGCAGCCGGCAAGCCGGTCGCGGCTTCCAGCTCCCGCACCAGCTGCCAGCTGTTAAGAGCATCAAGCAAATTGATATAACCCGGTCGCCCGTTGCGAACCTTGATGGGCAGCGTGCCGCCGTCTTCCATAAAAACGCGGGCGGGGCTTTGGTTCGGGTTACAGCCGTATTTAAGCGCGTATTCGTGCATGGAAAGCCCTCATCTTTCAGTAATTCATGTGTCCCCCAAGTATTATAACCGCGGCACGAAATTTTTTCAAGGGGGGGCGCGGGCAAATATTTGTGCACATTTGACAGCGCCGTCCTGTTCTGCTATACTTTAGCATCATAAGCTAAAATGCCGTACGCAGAGCAAGCATAATACAGGCAAAGGAGCGCGCCATGAGCATACAGGAGCTGACCGACACGTATATCGCCGCCACCTATGCCCGCACACCCATTGTTTTTACACAGGGCGAGGGTGGGCTGGTTTGGGATGAAGCCGGCAAGGAGTACATTGATTTGGGCAGCGGTATCGCTGTGAACGGGCTCGGCTTAGCGAACGCCGGCTGGGCGGAAGCCGTCGCCGCGCAGCTGCGCAGGATCGCCCACGGTTCCAACCTTTATTATACCGAACCGCAAGCGCGGCTTGCCGAAGCGCTCTGCAAACGCACGGGAATGCGCAGGGTATTCTTCGCCAATTCCGGCGCCGAAGCCAACGAATGCATGATCAAAACAGCGCGGAAATATGCCGCGGATAAATGGGGAGAGAACGCGCGCCCGGTGATCGTCACACTGGTTAACAGCTTCCACGGTCGCACAATCGCTACCCTTGCCGCCACCGGGCAGGAAGCCTTTCACCGTGACTTCGGACCCTTCCCGGCAGGGTTTGTGCATACGGTCGCCAACGATATTGCGGATCTGCGGCGCGTTCTTGCCGAAAACACAAACCGCTGCTGCGCTCTGATGCTTGAGCCTGTGCAAGGCGAGGGCGGCGTTGTGCCTCTGCAAAAGGAATATATGCGGCAAGCCGCTGCTTTGGCGCGGGAAAACGAGATGCTCCTGCTGCTGGATGAGGTTCAAACCGGCAACGGGCGCACAGGAACACTTTTTGCCTTTGAACAATTCGGTATACAGCCGGATTTGCTCAGCACCGCCAAGGGCTTGGCGGGCGGTCTGCCACTGGGCGCTTGCCTGTTTGGCGAAGCCACCGCCAACACGCTCCGCCCTGGCGACCACGGCTCAACCTTCGGCGGCAACCCCGCCTGCGCCGCCGGCGCGCTTTATGTGCTGGAGCACATTGACAGCGCACTGTTAGCGGAGGTGCGCGAAAAAGGCACACACATCCGCGCGAAGCTGGAAGGCCGACCCGGTATCGTAAGCGTTTCGGGCATGGGGCTGATGCTGGGCGTTCAAACGCTGCGCCCGGCAAAGGAAATCCTGCGCGATTGCCTGGAAGACGGTGTAGTCGTCCTCACGGCAAAAGAAAAAGTGCGCCTGCTCCCGGCGCTGAATATCGCGCAAGACTTGTTGGAGCAGGCGCTGGAAATTTTATTGGAAGCTGCGGGGAAACAAGCATGAAGGTGAACGGAGAAACTGTTGAAGACTTCGGTGGCAACCTGTTGGCGTTCTTAGAAGAAAACGGTTATCGACCGCAACATGTGGTTTGCGAGCGCAACGGTGAAATCATCACCGGCGAGCACTTCGCCGAAACCGCGCTTGCCCCCACGGACGACATCAATATCCTCCACTTTATGGGCGGCGGTTAACAGCGACCGCCGTGCTTCTGCGGAGCGTTTCCGCACGTTCCGGTCCGTTGGATACCATGGTGATGGGCACCTCCAGCTCGGTTTCCAAAAAATCCACATAATCCTTCGCGGCCTGCGGGAGCGCGGCATATTCCCGGATGCCGCGAATGTCCATCCCAAAGCCGGGGAAAGACTTGAGGATCGGCTTTGCCTTCCCCAGCAACGGCGCAACCGGAAATTCTCGTGTGACTTCCCCGTCAATCTCATAGCCGACGCAAACTTGAATTTCATCCAGATAGCTCAGGCAGTCCAGCGCGCTTAAAGCCACCTGCGTCGCACCCTGCACCGCACAGCCATAGCGCGCCGCCACGCAATCAAACCAGCCCACGCGGCGTGGGCGCCCCGTGGTTGCGCCATATTCACCCGCGTCACCGCCGTGGCGGCGCAACTGCTCGGCTTCTTCGCCAAATATTTCACTCGTGAACGCACCCGCGCCCACGGCGCTGGAATACGCCTTAACCACCGCGACAATTTCCTGAATCGCCCAAGGCGGAATACCGCCCGCGCCGACCGCGCCGTAACCCGCCAGCGTGGAGGATGAGGTCGTCATAGGGTAAATACCCAAATCCGGATCGCGCAAAGAGCCAAGCTGCCCTTCCAGCAGAATCTCACGCCCTTCCTTTACCGATTGCCGCAAAAACGCGTCCGCGTCGCCCGCAAAGGGAGCGAGCCAATCCCTGAAGCCCAGCAACCCATCCGCCAGCGCGTCTGCGTCCAGAGGCGGCTTGTGGTAGATGTGCTCCAGCATCAAATTTTTAATTTCACAAATATTACGCAAGCGCTCGCGCAGCGTCCCTTCATTGAACAACTCACAGACCTGGATGCCCGTTTTCGCATATTTATCCGAATAAAACGGCGCAATACCGCTCTTGGTGGAACCGAATTGCCGCGCGCCCAAGCGCTCCTCTTCATAGCAATCAAAAAGGATATGATACGGCATCAGAATCTGCGCCCGCTGCGAAACCAGCAGCTTCGGAGCAGGTACGCCGCGCTCCACAACGCCTTCATATTCTTTTTTCAGCTTTGCGATATCCAGCGCTACCCCGTTGCCGATCACATTCGTGATGTGCCCATGAAATACCCCGGAGGGGAGCAAATGCAGCGCAAACTTCCCATAGTGGTTGATGATCGTATGCCCGGCATTTGCGCCGCCCTGGAAACGAACAACAACGTCCGCGCGTTCGGCAAGCATATCCGTCGCCTTGCCTTTGCCTTCATCGCCCCAGCAGGAGCCTACGATTGCTTTCACCATAATGCAGCGCCTTCCTTACTTGCCCACAGGCAAATTTTCCTGCGCATCCGCACGACGCGCAAGATTAGAGTATAGCTGTTTTCGAATCGCTTGTCAATGCTGCGATGTGAAATGTTTGTGAATTTTCGCCCTAAAAGATGCGGCTGTCCTTGCGGTTTTCATAATAATCCGCGCTGTCGCCGAGCTTTTGCCACACAGGCAGGCTCAAACGATCAATTTCCGCCATTACATCCGGCGGCAAAGCAAGTGCGCTTGCGGCGATGTTTTGCTCCAGCTGCTCCACCGTGCGGCAGCCCACAAGCGTCGCCGCCATGAAGGGCTTGTGCAGCACCCACGCGATGCACATTGCGGGGAGCGCCAGCCCGACAGCCCGCGCAAGCGCTTGCAGCTGCGGCAGTAAGGCAAAAATCTCTTCCTCCGCACCGTCCTCGTGGTGCCGCGCGTCCTGCGCGGGGTCGCCGCCGCCCACACCGCGCGTTTGCTTAAAGTGGCGTGAATGCGCCTGCGGAGGCGGGATATCATCCGCTGCGGCGAAAACCCCGGCAAGCAAGCCTTGCTGGAGCGCCATCGAACCGATGACAGACACCTGCCTTTCCATGCAAAGCGGAGCGATTTCAGCCTCAATGGCGCGGGAAACAATATTATAGGCAATCTCATTGATGCACACGGGGCAGCCCGTTCCAAGCGCTTCTTCCAGCTGTGTTTTGCCGAAATTGCTCACACCAATGGCACGCACCTTGCCTTTTTTCACCATCGCTTGCAGGGTATCGAAAATTTCCTGCGCCGAGGGCAGCGCGACATCCGTGCGCCCGCCCGTGAAATGCTTGAGCGCCAGAGGATTAAACGGCCAATGGAGCATATACAAATCCACATAATCCATTTGCAAACGACGCAGGGAGGCGTCCAGATGCCCTTCGATGTCGCCGCAATTGGAAGGCGCGATTTTGGATGCCACAATCGCTTTTTCACGCTTACCGCGCAGGGCGATGCCCAAAGCGGTTTCGGATGTTCCGCCGTTGTAGACCTCTGCGGTATCAAAAAAATTGACCCCGCGCTCCAGCGCCGCTGCGCAGATGCTGTTCACCTCCGCTTGCGATTGCTCCCCCCAGTACGTGCCGCCGCCAAAAGCCCAAGTTCCCATCCCCAACGGGTGAATTTGAATGCCGGATGTTCCTAACGCACGCATAACGTTCTCCATTCCTGTTGTTTCTTGCATTATACGGCGTGGGACGCGAAAAGTCAAGCGCAGATGCAAAAAGCGCTTGCGTTACCCAAGCCATCCCGCAAAAGCACGAAGAATGCGCCGAGCAAAGGAATCCGGGTTTGTGACCATGGGTGCTGTGTGGGGAAAAAACAGAACCATGCGAACAGCGTAAACGCTCACAAAGAGAACAAAGCAGCCGACGAGGCAATGGCGAAACCAGCGCGGCGATTCCGCTTTTTTTCTATAGTATAAGTGCGCGCCAAGCCAAAGCAGCGCCATGCAGGGAATCAGCCAAAACAGCGGGTGCCAACGAAAAGCGGCGGCATAGTTCATCTGCGCGCAGCTTCGCCACGCGCGCGTTAACCCGCAGCCGGGGCACGGTATGCCTACGCTGCTTTCCATGATGCAAATCGTGCCTGTCACCAACTGGCACAGGAGCATATAAATGCCAAGGAAGACCGCTGGCTTTGCGGTCTTCCTCATTTTGTTTTTCAATTGCGTGAAATCCCTGTTCACGCGTCGCCGGTCGGATAATCCGAAGGCGGCGCCGCTTGATCCCAGCAGGTGTTGAGGAAGGTTTGAATCTGGAACTCAGCAACAAACGCGCCCACGCCGCTGAGTAAGAACAGGATAATCCACAACACGAAGTTGGATTGATACTGCACGCCGCGCGTCCCGGCCATTTCCTGCAACGCAAGATCCAACTGATAGAGATAATACAGACCCACAGGGAAACAGATAATACCCACCCAGGCAAGGTTGGTCTTAACAGCTTCTTTTTGCAGCACCTGGTTGACCTCTTCACCGGTCTTGTACAGCCAATAGTAGAAATAAATGCCGCAGGTTACGAGGCTCAAAAGAATGAGCTTCAGGGGATCCTGCTTTTTCCCGACAAACATAACACGCACCTCTTTCACACAGATTACTGGTAGTTTAACATAGGCGCGCCACGATGTCAAGCGTTTTCGGGGAAATACCTGCACTTTTTTTTACCGCATCACGGCATTTCACCGGATGCAGCTTCATGCCGCACCTGCGGAAAGCGCACTATAAATCATCCGCATCCTGCTCGGGAATACCGTCGTCGCTATCACTGCGCCCTGTATAACTGCCCAAAGGATCAAAGCCATCCTCTGCCGGGAATTCGCTTGCTGTTTCCCACCAAAGCTGGCGGCGATTGCGCAGACTGCGCAGCGGGTGCTTCCAGTTAAACATCTGTTCGCCCATGTCTTCTCCTCCTCGTTATAGATAATGCCCATTCTAGTTTAGCGGTTTATCACAGTAATATACACAATTCCCAACGCATACCACCGCGCTACGCGATGCTGGCGATGAAAAGCGTAGGCTGCGGGAAATGCAGGAAATCGAACGTAAAACACTTGATTTTCACTGTAAACCGGCACGTTTTCCTTGACTTTCACGGCGATTATCCTTTATGATGTAGAGGCGTTCCACCGGATATTCCGACGTGCAACGCACAGGACGTGAAAAACACAGGATGTGGAACGGCAAGGACGTAAAAAAAAGCAAAAGCCCCCGGAAGATCCGGGGGCTTTTGCTTTTTTCACTGCCCGACCGTGTTGCCGGAACAAAATTGCTGTATACCGCGCAATTAAACAGCCAGCTTAAACAACGCAACAAACGCGTTGAACAAACCTCCAAAAATCTGCGTGATATCCATCTTGCTTGTGATGTTCTTGTAAATCCAAGAATCCTCGCCGAACCATTCGTTATAGAAGCCCAGCGCCTTGTTCACGGTGTCAACGGTATCCCAAATGATCTTCAGCAAGGGCTGCGGGAAGATCTGGTCAACAACATCCCAACCCGTGAGCTGATAAACAGGCGTCAGATCCAGCGCAGCCTGCAAAATCGTTTCAGCCTGGTTGTAGCGCTCAATGGTCGGGTCGCCCACATCTACCAAGAGCTTTGCGTTGGTCACAGCAGCCTGCACCTCATCCAGATAATCGCCGGTATAGCGGTTATCCGGGTTCGCAAGGATCGCGTTGCACTTCGCAAGCTTGTCCTTGTAATCCGCGTCGTCCACCAGCCAAACCTTTTTCACTTCGCTGGTGCGGGTTTCGGTGCCCTTCGTAAGCGCAAGGGTGACTTCGTATTTGCCGTATTTCGCCGGATTGCCGGGGGTGATGATGGCGGTGAGCTTATTGGCGGATTCCTCCGCAATTTTGCTGACGCCCGAGCTGCCCATCATGTTCGCCGTGCCGCCCTCATAAAGAACGACCCATTCGTAGGAAATGCCCTGCGCGGCAAGGATGCTCCAGAAATCGGTGTTGTTTGCGCCGGCGGCGTCCTTTTTGAAAGCCGTCCAGTAGACTTCTTTGCCGTTGGTGCGAGCCGTGGTATCGAGCGCAAACCCGTCAACCACACTTACCCACCCGTCAACTGCCGATGCCGCCGCAGACGCCGAAACAACGCCGAACACGGACAGCGTCATCAGCACGGCAAGCAGAACGCTGACAATTCTCTTTGTCCTCATTGCAAATACCTCCTCCAAGTAATTTTTTTGCGCAGTTTGGACAAGATGATTGTAGCATATCCATATTAAAAAAGCAATAGCTTTTTCATATTTTCGCATTTTTTATTGTTTTAGAGCCGGTTGCTTTCATATTTCAGCTTGACTTTCCGCATCCGCCCCCGTATAATTGATATGTGAAAACAATATTATACGGGTATGGAGATCAATATGACGAAGGCGAAAAAAGCAGCCGCGGGCGCAGCGGCGGTATTGGCGGTTGGAGCTTCCATTTTCTTTCTTGCCAGCGGTCACGCGCGTTTTCGCGCCTCCTTCAAAGCGGCGCAAGCACAGAACAGCCTGGAATATCGGGCAAAGCTCAGCGCTTCAGAGACATTCATGAACACGCCCGAAAGCGCACTACCCCAGCCGGCGCTGTATCCCGTGCTATGGGAGCATATGACTGCGCCGCGCACGGACGGCAAAACGCCGAAGCTACTGTTCATCGGCTACGACGGCGCGCTTGCGCTGGGCATTGATACATCCGTTCGCACGTTTGAGCGCAGCGCGTCGAAGCGGCTGGCCGAAAGCGGCGGCATTTGGTTGGGCTACTGCGGCGGCGAAGCCGTCGGCGACCAGCCAACAGGGACAGCAGCCGGCTGGTCGGCTCTGCTCACAGGCGAGTGGGCGGATGAAAACGGCGTTTACAACAATTATCCGCTCCAGGGGAGGAGCCGCTTAAAAAAGAACGTGCATACCATTATGTATACGCTGGCGCAAAAAGGCTTCCGCACGAGCTTCAGCGCCACATGGCGGTTTTTCTTTACATCCGTCTGGCGACCAGAAATCAAGGAGGCGGAGAAAATCGGTTTGCCCGCGGTTTACAACAACGCAATTACGGGCACGGAAGACAGCGCAACTGTCGGCGTGGTGATCGACCGCATCAAAGCAGGCGACGACGCAATCTTTTGCACGCTGGAATATCCCGACCACAGCGGGCACGGCGGCGTGTATTCCATGGACGACGCCGCATACACGGATGCCATCCGAGCCTGCGAAAATGACGCCTGGCAAATGATCGACACCGTGCAGGCACGCGCAACATTTGCTCAAGAGGATTGGCTCATTATTATCACAAGCGACCACGGCGGTTACACCAACGACCACCTCTTCGGAACAGACAGCGTGCGCTTCACGTTCTTTGTGGCCAACAAGCCGATTTTTTAATTTTAAGGTGACAGCGTTCTGATTCTGAACAGGAAATACCACCATTTCAACAGCGCCGCCGCCAACACCAACCCGCGCATATGCCAGCTTGGCGCAAAGCAAAACATGGTCAGCAGCATGCCTGAAACCGGGATGCAGAGCAATAATTTTGCACGCATGGTCATCGCCCTTGTGCGCATGAATTTCTCAAGATGCTTTTGATACAGCTTTGTGCCTGTAAACCGGTTGTAAAATCGCTTTGAACCTCTGGTAAAACAAAAAACCGCCAGCAGATAGAACGGCGTCGTCGGCAAAACAGGCAAAAAGACACCCAGACTGCCTGCGCCAAAAGCCAAAAATCCCAGCGTTATAAAAATCGGCTTTAGGATCCTTGTAAAAAAGGCTTTGGCGTCGCCTTTTGATTTTGTGTTTTTTTGCATCGTTTCCTCCGAAGCTTTTTTCGAAGCCTAATTCGCGTATGCCGGTAGTATTGGCAGACTTCGCGCAAAAAAACGCAAATTTAAAGCCGCCCCGCGCATTTTTGCGCAGAGCGGCTGGTTGCAATTGCTATTATTCTTGCGTTTGGCTACGATTAAAGCGCTTGTTAAAGCGATCCACACGCCCGCCGGTGTCAACCAAATGCTGCTTGCCCGTAAAAAACGGATGGCACTTAGAACAAATATCCACGCGGAGCTGCCCCTTCGTGGAGCGCGTTTCAAATGTTTCACCGCAAGCGCAGCGCACCGTGGCGGCGTCATATTTAGGGTGAATGGCTTCTTTCATGGGAACCTACCTACCTTTCCAAGCCGCTTGGCGGCTGCTTTATTGAATCATCTTGGCAACTTCAGCGGCGAAATCATCTTCCTTCTTCTGCATATTTTCGCCTTTGACATAGCGCGTGAAGCCTGTGGCTTCAATCGACGCGCCCAAAGCCTTGGCGACCTTGGCGATGTATGCCGCTACGGTCAAATCCTCATCCTTCACAAAGGGCTGCTCCAGCAAGCAAAACTCGCTGTAATACTTGCCGAGCTTGCCTTGAACGATGCCCGCCAGCACCTTTTCAGGCTTGTTCGCCATTTTGGGATCCTCCGCGATTTGCGCCAGCAGGATGCCCTTTTCGTGCTCCACTACATCAGCGGGAACAGACGATTTATCTAGATAAAGTGCTCCCATCGCCGCAACCTGCATCGCAATATCCTTGCCCATCGCCTTAAAGGCGTCGCTGCCCGCGGTTGCGTCGTCGGTTGCAAATTCAACCAAAACGCCCATCGAGCCGCCGCCGTGCACGTAGGTCGCAGCATTGCCTTCCAAGCGTACAAAACGGCGAATACTCAGGTTCTCGCCAATAGAAAGAACCTTCTCCTGCCGCATTTCTTCCACCGAACGATCCGCGCCGCTGAGCTTGCAGGCAAGCAACGCGTCCACGTCCGCCGGATTTTCCTCGCGGACAGTCTTTGCGATATCCGCGACGAAGCTCTGAAACTCCGCGTTTTTGCCTACGAAATCCGTTTCACTGTTGACTTCCACCAGCACAGCAACCTTGCTTGCTTCATCAAAAACCGCCAGCACCACGCCCTCGGCAGTGATGCGCCCGGCCTTTTTGGTTGCGGCGGCCAACCCGCGCTCACGCAGGATATCCACCGCGCGATCAAAATCACCGTCAGCCTCCGTCAACGCTTTCTTGCAATCCATCATGCCGACGCCGGTTTTTTCGCGTAGCGCCTGCACATCCTTGGCTGTAAATGCCATAATATGTCAGTTCTCCTTAATAAAAAATGTAGTTCGCCCCGCAACCGCGCAAGCTGATTAGAAATTCTCAACCTCCACGGCTTCAGCGGCTTCCTCCGGTGCGTCCTCGCCCTGGCGACCTTCCAGAATCGCATCAGCCATCACGGAAGAAATCAGGCGGACAGCGCGGATCGCGTCGTCGTTGCCGGGGATGATATAATCAATTTCATCCGGATCGCAGTTGGTGTCCACAATCGCGATAATCGGAATACCCAGCTTTTGCGCTTCGGCCACGGCAATACGTTCCTTGCGCGGGTCAACGATAAACATGGCGTCCGGCTGACGTTTCATTTCCGTGATCCCGCCGAGGAATTTTTCGAGCTTTTCAATTTGCAGGCGGAGCTTGATGACCTCCTTTTTCGGGAGCATCTCAAACGTCCCGTCCTCCTCCATCGCCTTGAGCTGCATCAAACGTTTAATGCGGCGCTGGATGGTGTTGAAGTTGGTGAGCATTCCGCCAAGCCAGCGAGCGTTGACGAAAGGCATACCGCAGCGCTTCGCCTCTTCGCAAATGGAATCCTGCGCCTGCTTTTTTGTGCCGACAAACAGCACCGTGCCGCCCTGCTCACTGATATCGCGCACATGCATATAGGCTTCCTCAAGCTTGCGGACGGTTTTTTGCAGGTCAATGATATAAATGCCGTTGCGCTCAGTGAAAATGTAGGGCGCCATTTTCGGGTTCCAGCGCCGGGTTTGGTGCCCAAAGTGAACGCCCGCCTCGAGCAGTTGCTTCATGGATACGACTGCCATGGATTGCCTCCTCATAAAAATGGTTTTTACCTCCACAGGCTCACCTTTTGCCCCACGCAGCAAGCCGCGCACCAAGGCAAAATGAACCCATGTGTGAAATAGGTGTTCTCATTATACAGTTGCGCACAATTTTTGTCAAGCAAATTTTTGCCAAGCTTATTCGCCGTCTGTATCCTGCTGCGGCTTGGGTAAAATTTCCACGCAAATGGTGGCAATACGGCGATCCTCCACCCTTTCAACGCTGAAGCGTAGCCCCTCACAAACGATTTCCGGCGTTTCCCCCTCCTGCGGCAAATAGCCCAGGCGGCTGATAACAAAGCCGGCCACCGTATCGTATTCGCCTTCGGGCAGCGCAACGCCGCATTGGTCTTCAACAGTTTCGATATCCGCCGCGCCATCCAGCCGAAAGGTGGTATCATTGATGCGGGAAAATTCCTCCCGCTCGTTGTCATATTCATCCTGAATGTTGCCGACAATGGATTCCAGCACATCCTCCAGCGTCACCAAGCCCGCTGTGCCGCCATATTCATCCACAACAATGGCAATTTGAATGTGGTTGGCCGTCATTTCTTTAAAAAGATCACCGCAGGGCTTGGTTTCCGGCACAAACCGCGGCTCGCGCATTAAACCGCGCAGACTGCTTCCGCCCGGCAGCACCGTGCCGATATATTGCAGCAAATCCTTAATGTAAATAATGCCGATGATGCTGTCCAAATCCTCTTCATAAACCGGAACGCGTGAAACGCCTTCACGGATAGAGGCTTCAATCACCGCTTCGAGCGGCTCATTGACCTCCACACCAACGATTTCGGTGCGGTGGGTCATGATATCGCCCGCATTGATATCGTCAAATTCGAAGATGTTATTGATCATCTCCTTTTGCGTATCCTCCAACACGCCCTTCTCGCCGCCGACATCCACCAGCATTCGGATTTCTTCCTCTGTCACCGCTTCGTCGTCGGCATTGGGATCAATGCCGACAAGGCGCAGCACCGCATTGGCGGAAGCCGAAACCACCCACACGAACGGACGCAGAAAAAACGAAAAAAAGCCCAGCACCCCCGCAATTGCAAGCGAGATGCGCTCCGGATATTTCATCGCCACGCGTTTGGGCACAATTTCGCCCAGCACCAGCGAAAAATATGAAATCAACAGTGTTATCGCGACCGTTGCAACGCCGGGCATAAGCCGTTGCAGCGCCGGCACGGAAGCTGTCACCCGCGCCAAAGCCCCGCCAAGGGCGGCGACAAAGCTCTGCGCGGCGCTTGCCGATGCCAAAAAGCCGGCCAAGGTCACGCCGATTTGAATCATGGAAAGAAAGCGGCTGGAGCTTGCCGTGAGCTTTTGGATGCGCCGCGCGCGGCGGTTGCCCTCAGCGGCCAAACGGTCAATTTTCGCATCAGAAAGGGATATGACAGCAATTTCACTCATGGCGAAAAAGGCGTTGATCAGCACCAGCACCAGCAGCAAAAGCACCTGCAGCGTCGGGTTACTCGCAGGGTCGGGTTCAGTTTGGGGTTGCATACATCCTCCTGTTTGTTTTCAAAAATAATTACGATGATCGCACGGTATTTATGTTATGTTAATATGACACACCTTTGCGGTTCATTATACAGCAACACACCGCGCCTGTCAATCGTCAATCGCTTGCCGCCTGCAGCTTCGCCGCCGTATCCGCGATCATAAGAGCGTCAACCACTTCGTCCAGCGCGCCGTTCAGAATCGCCTCCAGCTTGTATAATGTCAGCCCGATACGATGATCGCTCACCCGCCCCTGCGGGTAATTATAGGTGCGGACACGCTCGCTGCGATCCCCTGTACCCACCTGCGCGCGGCGCTCGCCCGCAATCGCGGCGTCGTGTTTTTCGCGCTCGGCCTGCAAAATGCGGCTTCGCAGCACGCGCATGGCCTTTTCGCGGTTCTTGTGCTGGCTGCGTTCATCCTGGCATTCCACAACCGTGCCCGTGGGAATATGGGTAATGCGGATTGCGGATTCCGTCTTATTAATGTGCTGCCCGCCCGCGCCGCTGGAGCGAAAAGTATCCACCTGCAAATCAGCCGGGTTGATTGTCAGCTCCACATCCTCCGCTTCGGGCAAAACGGCGACGGTCACAGTGCTGGTGTGAATGCGTCCCTGGCTCTCCGTTTCCGGCACACGCTGCACTCGGTGCACACCGCTTTCGAATTTAAAGCGCGAATAAGCACCTTCCCCTTCAATCAAAAAGCTGATTTCCTTGAAGCCGCCAAGCTCCGTTTCGTTGGCGTTGACGATTTCGGATTTCCAGCCCTTGGTTTCCGCATACATGCCATACATGCGAAAGAGCACGCCCGCAAAAAGGGATGCCTCTTCGCCGCCCGCGCCGCCACGAATTTCGACCACCACGCTTTTGTCGTCATTCGGGTCACGGGGCAGCAAGAGAATTTTCATGCGCTCCGCGATTTCCGTCACCTGCCGCTGCGCCGCTTCGTATTCTTCCTGCACCAGCGCACGGAAATCCTTCTCAAGCCCACTGCTCTCCAAGAGTCCGCGCGCCTCCTGCACCGTTTCCTGCGCCGCCGCGTGCATACGGTAGCATTCAACCACAGGCTCAAGCCGTCGACTTTCGCGCATCAAATCCCTCATCAACGCCGGATTTTCCAAAATATCCCGGCTACAAAGCCTTTCCTGCAGCTCTTCATAGCGCGCGGTCACGTTCTCCAGCCGTTCAAACATAAATCCTCTCCATTCGCATATATGGTATGTAAAACCAATAATCGGAACAAAAATATACAAAATTTTGAAAAAGGCTTGACTGTGGCACGTGCTGATGCTATACTATACTCGTCGTCTTGTACCCGAAATACGGTTCATACTTTTCCCAGGTTTACAACGATACCTTGCTAACGCTTTGATGCGAAAAAACACAGTTGCAACCACCGCTTTTGCCCTACAGCATTATACCATCGCTCCGTTAAAATGTCAAAGGAAACCTGCCAATGATGCATATTTACCGTTCATTGACCATATTTATTCGCAAAGGGCAAAAGCCGAAAGGGAAAGGATTGGATTAGGATTATGGTAACAACGAGCTTCCCGCCGGAAGGGCAGCTGATCACAAGTGCGGAAAACAAGCGCTACCTCGCCTCGCAGGCAGGGCTGCACGAGGCGCAGGTCTGCGGCGCGTTGCTGGAAGGTCGCGTTCTGCTGTGCGACAACGAACACAATCTGCACGTGGATTTGGGCTGCATGAAGGGCATGATCCCCCGGCTGGAGGGTGCGCTTGGCATCGCTGAGGGTGAAGTGCGCGACATCGCGCTGATCTCCCGCGTGAATAAACCGGTCATGTTCCGCGTCACCGGCTTCACCGCCAATGAGCAGGGCGAAGCCACCGCGCTGCTCAGCCGCGTGCAGGTGCAGCGCGACTGCCTGGACAGATACATCAATTGCCTGACGCCGGGCGATATTATTGAAGCGCGCGTGAGCCACATGGAAGCCTTCGGCGTGTTTGCGGATGTCGGCGCCGGTGTGAGCGCGCTGCTACCGATTGACGCGATTTCCGTTTCGCGCATCCCGCACCCCAACGCCCGTTTTTCGGCGGGGCAGCTGATCCGCGCGGTCGTGCGCGGACGGGACGACCAAGGGCGCTTGCTCTTGACGCACAAGGAGCTGCTGGGCACCTGGGAGCAAAACGCCGCGCTGTATTCCGTGGGCGAGACCGTGCCGGGTATTGTGCGCTCGGTCGAAAAATACGGTGTGTTCGTGGAACTGACGCCCAACCTTGCCGGTCTGGCGGAATTCAGCGAGGATGTGCAGGACGGGGATCATGCCTGTGTTTACATCAAGAGCATTTTGCCGGAGCGCATGAAAATCAAGTTAATTATCGTGGATTCCTTCGCGGCGTCCTATCCGCCACAGCCGCTGCGCTATTTTGTGGAGGGCAGCCGCGTGGAGCACTGGATTTATTCCCCCGATTGCAGCGAACGCGTAACCGAAACCATTTTCGCGCGGTAAAGCAACCGTCAAGCGCGCGCCGTTGCAAAGCGGCGCGCTTTTTCATGCCGAAAACCGCGCAGGCACGTGCGCGCCGATTAATCCTCTCTGTTTTGTGGCATACTAGCAGCACATGGGGGGATTTCGATGAAAAAGCAACGCACGAACGCACATACCCGGCAACTGCCGCCTGCTGCCGTCCCCGAAAACAGCACAGACGGAAAAACGGAAAGCGCACGCAGGCGCAACCAAAAGACCCGCCGAAACGCCAAATTTCTGCTGCGCAAGCACCGCGCGGCAGCACTGGGCTTGCTGACCGGCAGTTTTTTGCTGGCAGCCGCAGCCGGGCTTTTGCCGTTGCTGCTCGACGCCGCGACCGACCGTGCCGTGCAGACACTGCCGCCCTTTGTGGAACGCGCCGCCGGGCAAGCCGCCGCGTCGGATATTTCCACGCTGCTGCTGCGGTGGGGCAGACCAGCCGGCGCGCTGCTGCTGCTTTTTCTTTCCACACTGCTGTGTGCGCCCCTTCGCTTTGGTCGCGAAGCGTGGTTCTTTGGCGGTGCGGACGGGCGCCGCCGCAGCGCGCGCCGCATCCTGTTTTGGCTGCAGCCGCGCTGGGCATTGAAGGCTTGCCGCTTTCAGATCGCCCTTGGGCTGCGCAAGCTGCTTTGGGCGGCTATTTATTTCGCGCCGGGTGCGCTGTTGCTGGGGGGAACGCTCTGGCAAGCGCGCGCGGGCGTCCTGGAGCTTTGGCTCTTTCTCAGCGCGGCAGGAGGCGGTGCACTGCTCCTGCTGCTGGGGCTGGGGTTCTATTTGCCCACCGTGCGGCGCTATGCGCTTGTGCCCTCGTTGCTGGTGAAGCAGCCCCGCTGCAAGCTCCGCAACGCTCTGCGCCTAAGCGCCGCCCGCATGGACGGGCAGAGCGCGGCTTTTTTGCGCTTTCAGCTCGGCTTCCTGCCTTGGCTGGCGCTATGCGTATTCATCGTCCCTGCGTTCTTCATCCTGCCTTGGTATACCCAGAGTCTTGCCTGCCGCCGCCGCGAGCTGCTCAGCAGCTCCTTGCGGTGAACGGTCATTTCACGGTTCTCGCCACGTGCGGGGCTTACCGCATGGCAGCCAAATCCCGGTAGCTGATTTTTTGGATGCCCAGCTGCCGCAGATGCTTTTGAAACGCGTCGTCGCGGTATACATCATATTCCCAAGTGCGGCGGATGCCCGCGCCGGAGGCCGCGCACGCTTCGCCTGTATCCAGTGACGGATGCAGGTACGTTTCCGTTACTCCGTGGGGAAACGCTTCGGCAAAGCCAAACATATACTCCCGGAACGCCGCATAACTCTCCTTCTGCGATCCGTTATAATCATGGGGAATCAGATAATCCGGGGTGATCAGCTTTAAGCCTCTGGCGTAGGCTTGCAGCTGCCCAAAGAGCGCCTGCAGCGTTTCCTTCGGGATCTGAATGTCCAGCATGGCATTATCCATCTGCCCTGCGACGCCCTCGATAGGGAAGCGAAAGGGTAAGGCGTATTCTGCCGAAAGTGTGAAAATCATTTGCAGCATTTCAAAGCGCCCGGTAGCAATACCATAAAGCGAACCCATATGATTATCCCAATGAGAGGGATTTAACCCAAACCGCTTTGCCCTTGCCAACTGCGCACGGATTTCGCGTTCCGTTTCGTCTATATCCGCGTGCTTTTCGAATAAATCGCTTTCGCGCCAGAAATAGCCCTCTTCATCCCGCAGAGAATCCGTGCCGTTCGGCGCAACGGGACCCCAGCGGTAAGCGCTCCATTCGCTGGTTGTCGTCAAGTGCACCCCAACGGCATATTCCGGGTGCGCCGCCGCCCACGCGCAAGCGTGCTTTGCCCAGGGGCAGGGTATCATGACGGTGGAGGATGTGATGCACCCGCGCACAAGCAAATCCTGCGCCGCCAGATTCGCGCCCAAAAAGGATCCGTAATCATCCGCGTTGATGATAAGGTATTTCTCCATAACAGCCCCCTATTCTTTTATAGCGACAAAGCAAGTATACGCCCTCGCCGCGCTCCTGTCAATCACCGATCATCAGGCGCGGAAAGCCCCATTGCCGCAGCACCTCGAAAACGGCGACAGCTACGGTGTTGGAAAGGTTCAGACTGCGGGCTTCCCGAACCATCGGCAAGCGCAGGGTATGCTCCGGATGCCGCGCCAAAAGTGCCTTTGGCAGCCCTGCGGTTTCTTTCCCAAAAAGCAGATACACATTTTGCGGGTATGTGTAATCGGCGTAGCAATGCTTGCCTGTGGTGGAAAAATAGCAGTAGGGTCCGCTTGTACGCATAAAGAACGTTTCAAGATCGGGGTAATATGTAATGGGCAAAAGATGCCAGTAATCCAGTCCGGCGCGCTTGAGCTTTGCGTCGTCCACCCGGAAGCCCAATGGCTCAACAAGATGCAGCTGCGCCCCGGTCGCGGCGCAGCTGCGGGCAATGTTTCCTGTGTTTTGCGGGATCTCCGGCTCAACCAGCACGATGTGCAGCCCGAAAGCTTTTCCGTTATTTTCCAAGCAAAATTTCTCCTTTGCTTTTTGATTTGTGATTTTTTGGATACACTATGGGTGTGGAAGTTCACCTTCCAAAAGATCATGATCACCGAAAGGAGCGTTTGCAATGACTTCACAGCAAAAAGCCTCGATCGCCAAGGGCGTGGGGCTGGGCGTCGCCGTGGGCGGCGCGGCAGGCTTAGTGGGCGGCGCGCTGCGCAAGCCCGGCTTCCAGCGCGGCGCGAAAAAGACCGTGAACCGCGCCATCAAAACCTTCACCAATGTGCTCGACGCACTGCAGTAAGCGCGGCGGTCTCCGCAGGCGCACCCGGACGGTGCGCCAATACATCAGCGCCTATATCGCCGTCAGTCTCCGATAATATGCCAAGCTCTCGAATTTGCCGTCCCACTGCCGCCGCAGGTATTGCTCCGCCGCGCCCGCCAACAGACACAGCGCTTCCTCCGTGACAGCGAAGCGAAACAACCGTTCCAGCGGTGCGGTGCAAATATGCGCCAGAGCCGCTGCCGCTGCGGGCGGCAGGCAGCACCAGCCCGCAGGCAAGCGCTGCCCGGTAGCAACCGGCAAAACGCGCCCGCCCGTGCAATCCAGCGCGGCAGGCACTTCGCCGTCCCACGCATCCATATCCGGTGCAAAACCGGCAAGCGAAAGCAATCGCAATTCCGCAACCGCCTTCAGCAGCGCTTGGGAACGCGTACCCTCGCACAAAAAGTGCAGCAGGTTTAACAACAGGCGAAGCTGCTCCGGCGCAGGCTCTTCGCGCGGGCTTAGCGCTGCGCCAAGCTGTGCAAAATAGACTGCCAGCGCCAGCCGCACCGGCTCGTGCGCCAAAGCAAAGAAGATCTCCTGCGGCTGCGCCTCACGAAGGGTATATGTATCCTTCCGCCGGGCGAACTCAAACTGCCCATAGCAGAAGGGCTGCGCCGCGCCCTGCAGACGGCTGCCCGCCCGCTGTGCACCGTTGGCATAAGCAAAAAGCACGCCGTATTCCTTAGAAAGCACCGTTAGGAGGCGATCCTTTTCGCCCGTTGCCTTTGCGGCCAGCACCAGACCCTCGCTTTGCAGCTGCATTCGCCCGTCCTCCGCTCAAATTCGGTTCGCCGACTTGTGCGCCGCCGCTTTCATCCGCCGCATTCACGGCGCTGCGGTATGCCAAATAGTCGCTCACGCGCCCGCTCGCTGCAAAATCCGCCCAAGCCTGCGCCGGATTGTTGTTGTTTTCGTGACGCTCATGCATTGCCAAAATTTTCGCGCCCCTTTCGCATCTACAATTGCAATCCAAGGATTGCAATTGTAGTATGCCCTCTTGACGCAACCTTAAACAGCGCGCGATTTTTAATGTGCCTCTCCATTATAACGCCAAACAGAACGCGGTGCAAGTATTTCTTGCCGCCGTCGTGCATATGTTTAACGCGGATGTGGGGAGGGATTTGCGTGACGGCATTGGCGACGGCGAAACTGAATAAGAGCGCGGCCGCGCCGCGTATGCGCCGGCTGCGCGAAAGCGGGCTTTGGCTGGCCTCGTTCGGCTGCGTGGCATGTATCGTTTTGCTGGTGCTTTATTCACCGGCGGCGGCGGCGGGCGCGCGGGAGGGCTTGCTGATCTGCGGGCAGGTGGTGCTGCCTACACTCTTTCCGTTTTTTGTTCTGAGCGCGCTTTTTGCCACACTCCTGCAACGCAAAGCAACGCTGCGGTCAAGCACCGCACGCCTGCATGGGCTGCGCGTGATGGAGCGGCTGTTCCGCCAGCCCGCAGCCGCCGCCGGCGTGCTGCTCATCGGTCTGCTGGGGGGCTATCCGATGGGCGCAAAGGCGGCAGCGCAGCTGTTTGAGCGTTCCCTGCTCACGCGGCGGCAAGCGCAATGCCTGCAGCTGTTTTGTTTTAACGCCGGTCCTGCGTTTTTGATCGGCGTCGTCGGTTCGGCTCTGCTGGGCAGCCGCGAAGCCGGGCTGCTCGCGTTCGCCTCGCTGAGCCTTGCCTCGCTCGCACTGGGCCTTGGCAGCCGACTGTTATCACCCGCACCGGGCGCGCTGCTTCCGCCTGCCACAACAGCAAGCAATGCACAGAGCCACACCCGCACCTTGACGGATAGCACGATCCTTGGCTGCGTCACGCAGGGTGTGGCGGCGGCGCTGAACGTTTGCGCGTGGGTGATCCTGTTTTCCTGCGTGTGTGCCCTTCTGCAGTTCCTCCCGGCGGGGCTGCGCCCGGCAATTCCCGCAGCCAACGCCATGCTGGAGGTGTCCTCCGGCGTTGTGCAAGCGGTGCGTGCCGGGATGCCTTTGCCGGTGCTCTGCGCGGTTCTGGGCTGGGGCGGTTTGAGCGTACATTGCCAAATCCTGGGTGATCTGCGCAAGGTCGGGTTGCGTCTGCGATGGTTCTGGACGGCGCGGGCGCTCCACGGGGGGCTTGCTGCCGCCATCTGCAGCCAACTCATGCATTGGTTCCCGCCGGATACCCCCACCGCGCTGACCTTGGGCAGCCGTTCCGTGCAGCTTTGGGCGATTTCCGCACCTGCCGCCGCCGCGCTGCTGCTCTTCTGCGCTTTTCTCATTCTGGATCTTGACCTGAACCGCAAAATATGCTAAACTGAAGGCAAGAGGCAAGAAGTTGGGTGGGGGTTGCATTGAAAAAAAAGCGGTTATTTAAAAGCGCGGCGTTCGCGCCCGCCTGCGAATATTGCCTGCGGGGCAAGCATTCGCCGGATGGCGGTTGCGTCCTTTGCGCCGAACGCGGCGTGATGCTCATGCAATCCAGCTGCAAAAAGTATGTCTATGACCCGCTCAAGCGCCGCCCGCGCCCCAGCCCTGCCCTGCCGGAATTCGATCCGGAGCAATTTTCATTTTGATACGCGCCGGTTGCGGTTTCTTGTTCATTTGCTGCGCGGGCGCAGTAGACAGCTGCTTAAAATTTGAGCACGGAGGTTCACCGTGGGTTCTTTGTTCGCGCGGCAGCAGATGCCCGCAAATGGAGCTTTCGCGCAGAGCTTGACCGCCGCGCGGCGCTTTTTACTCAGCGACTGGGCTTTGCTCGCGCAGGCAATCCTTGCTTGCTTTGTGATTGTTCTTCACGGCGAAATCCCGGGCATGGCGGGGTTTTTGCTGTTATTTTCCGCTATCTGCATTGTTTCTGATAATATTTTAGCGACGGCGCCATCTTTCTTTTTTACCTCGCTCTTTCTGATCAAATGCGATAACTCCCTGCTGACCTTCCTTCCTCTGTGGTGGTTGGTGCTGTTCCCCCTTGCGGGACTTCTGTTTCACTTTATCGCTTACCGCCGCCCCCTGCAAACCGGGCGAAGCTTTTTGCCCATGCTCGGGGTTTCTGTCGCTGTCACCCTCGGCGGCACGGGCGCCCTTTCGTCCTGGGAATATTTTTCGGGCGCGTCGCTGTATCATGTGCTCGCGCTTGGCTTTGGGATGTTGCTGGCGTATGTTTTGCTGCGTAGCCACGTGCGCGACGAACCGGGCTTCCGCGCCTCGCGTTGGCTGTCACTCCTGCTGCTTACCCTAGGCCTGCTCGGGGCGTTCATGGTTTTTCACCACTACCTGGAGCATCTTTCATTCGTGCTTGAAAAGCGGACAATCCTGCCCTTTCAATGGCGCAACAACATTTCAAGCTTTTTGATGCTCGCGCTGCCCTTCGCCTTCGGGCGTGGCGTGAAGCATCCGTTTTGCATCCCGCTTGGGCTGTTGATTTTCGGCGCGCTGCTGCTTACAGGCTCCCGCGGCGGGCTGATTTTTGGCTTTGTGGAGCTGCTGCTGTGCGGCGGAATGCTTCTGTTGGCGGATCGCAAGCGCCGCATGGCTTATCTGATTGCCGCCGCCGTCGGCGCTGCTGCCGCGCTGGTGACCTTCAACCGCTGGATCGGCTTCCTCAGCCCCGCGCTACTGCGTCTGCTCCGTCTGCTTTCGCCCGATGAACAGGAAGCGCGTGAGCTGCTGTATGCCCGCGCGATCGCCGATTTTAAACGTCACCCGGTTTTCGGGGTCGGCATTGGTTATATGGGCAACCGGGATGTGCACCCCTCCAAGGCGTTCGCGCTGTGCTGGTATCACAATTCCGTTTTGCAGGTGCTGGGCAGCACGGGGTTGTTGGGCGTTGCAGCGTATCTGTTTCAGTTTGTAACGCGCTGCGTCATTTTTTTACGGCGGCGAAGTCTGTTTCAACTCACGCTTTTCATTGCGTGGGTGGGCATCGAGATGATGAGCCTGGTTAACCCCGGCGTGTTTGCACCTATACCGTATTTGCTTTTGGTGACAATGTTCGTCGTTTTTGCCGAAAAAGAGAGCGCCGCATAGAGCTTGCTCACACGCGCAGCATTTCTTCTATGGATAATAAACACGCATAAAGCTTTGATGAAACGCACAAAATCCCTCGTCATCCTCTTCCGCACGCGCAAAAGCTTCCTCGGCTTCAAACCGGAGCACCCCGCCGCCCGAAAGGTAGCCGGGGATCAATTCGTATCCCATCAAAAAATCCGGCGCAGTGCCGTCAGGCAGCGTGACACCGAACGCGCGCCCGCGCAAAAAGCCCAGCTTTGGATAATATGCCGGAACACCGGTGATAAGCACCGCGCCATAGCCCATGGCGCGCGCTTTTTCCATGCTGTGAAAAACCAACGCTTTACCGATACCTTGTTTTTGATGTTTTGGCGGCACTGACAGCGGTCCAAAGCTGACGACGGGCTTGTCGCCAACCACGCCACGGGTATAGAGGATATGCCCAACGATCTCCCCCGCAGACTCCGCGACGAAGCACAGTTCCTTGAGCGGGAATTCCGTATCCCGCAGAAGATGCACAAGATAATGCTCATCTATCCGCCGCCTGCCCGGATAATCCAGCGTCAGGAAGGCTTCATAGGTCAAGCGCAGAATGGCGTTGTAATCCTCGGGACGTTCCGGCCGGATGGTTGGGCTGTTCACTTTATTTTTCTCCTTAAGCTTTGCTTGTTCCGTAAATCATGTTTTCATTGGTTTGGTACTCCGGAATTTTACGCAACGCATGCCCCGCACAGAGCTTTTCTGTGCGGGGCATTACGCGCTTCCGCAGATCCGCAGCTTTCAGACCTCCTGGCTCTCCATACGCACAGTGTCGCCGTCGAAATGAAGCATTGCCGCCCTGTAGCCATAAACGCACCGCGTGAAAATATCCAGAATGCTTTTCGGTTCCTTGCGGGCAAACCGTCCGCCGTCCTCTAGGTTGGGGTAAGCCGCAGCCGTTTCGCTCCATTTGAGGCTGTGGCTGTGTCCACTCACGCCAAGCCTGACGCCCAGCCGCGCCATGGCGGCAAAATAACGCGACCGCCGCCCATCGGTTTCCGTGCAAAAATCGCGATCGTGGCAAAGCACGATATTGTATTTTTCAAGGCGGGGCGGCAGCGCTTCAAGCCACATCAGCTCGCGGTCAAGATACGTACCCATATCATAACAATCCTTGTGCTCCCAATCGTCCTTGCCGTCAGGCGATTCAGCGGAATCCGCGACAGTAAACAAAAACCGTCCGCGCTCCACCTGATAGTAATACGACGGCAGCCCGATCTTACGCACCAAATCCCCTATATCATAGTTCGCGCGAACCTCGTGATTGCCGCGCACAAAAATCGCCGGGATCTCGCCGCCGCTCAGACGCGCGGGCGGCAGCAGAAGGTGGCGTATCATGCCGGCTTCGTTCACAGAATAATCCGCGCCGTCACCAAGCAGCAGCAGCAAATCCGGTGCGGTGCGGAACAGCCGCACTGCCCGCGCCATCTCCTTATCCCCGCGGAAATGCCAATCCGAAAGCGCAAGAACCGCAGGATTTTCAAGCGTTCGGTCGCCCCGGAACGAAACAACGTCCCCGTGAATTGTTTTTCCAAGCCGACCCCCGTAGCTTATTTGCTCCAGCACACGCCGCGCATGGATTTGATAGCGGTTATTTTCCAACGCATCCCGGGGGATGAGAACGCAATGCAGCTTGCCCGCGCGGCGTACGCCGGCATCCAGACTGTAAGCAGTCTGCTCCGCACCATCCATCGTGTAAGTGACGAAGCCTTGGCAGCGGCGGGATGCGGCAAAAATCACCGCGTAATCGCCCGTTCCAACATCCAGCACCAGCGGCGGCAGCGTGAACCGAAAGCGCCAAACCGGTAAACGCGCCTTGAACGCTTCGTTTTTCGTGATCCGCCCGCTCACAAGATTGATCAGCAAAATGAACAGCCCCAGCACGGCGCAAACGCCCAGCAACACGCGCCCGCCAAGAGGCAAGCCGTCCCGCGCCAGTACCCACGCCAAGCAACCGGCACCCGCAAGCGCATTGGGAAGCATCAGCCCATAAAACAGCAGACGGGCAAAACCGGGGAAGGTTTCGTGATCAATGAAAACATAACCGATGCGATAGAAAGCATTCAGCACCGGACCGCTGATTGCAAGAAGGGCAACGAAAGCGGTTAGCGCGAGCAGCATGGGCGCTCTCCTTTTTGTGAAGTTAGCGGGGGTTTATCTCCCCTGCGGGATTGCGCTGTTCCCGCCCTTGTAGATGCCCCGCGGAACATAAGAAGCGGGTGGTGCGGGCGGCTCGCCGCCGTTTTCATCGGCATCGTTCAACGCACGCTCATAAATAACATCGCGCAGCACCTGCTCGGCGTTCTCTTCCGCCAAGGCGGCGTCGTTCACAAGATCCAGCGCCTTGGCGGCTTCCACGCGCCACTCAAGATCCTTGGTAATCTGCCGCTGCTGCTTGGCACTGAATTTGAACCAGAGCATGGGGATCAGGCTGGCGACGTCGCCGATAACGGCGATCACGCAGCCCGCCATCATGACCTTCATGCGCACGTCGTCCATAAAAAGAACATCCGTGTTGCCCGTGTAGCCATGCTCGCGGTACATCAACGGGATCATGAAGCCCATCAGGGTTAAGATCGGCGCGGTAAGCCAGCTGAAAATGCCGGTGAAGCTTTCCATCCGCTCGCCGGAACACCACATCTGGTAATCGTTGAGATTCGTTTCCATTACGCCGTTGACCTGGATCATCACCTGCCCGAACAAGCGCGCGAACCATCCTGCGGCAATCACGATAAAGGCAAAGACCGCACCATCCTTGATACCCGCCGCCAGCGCGATATAAGCTGAAAACTGCGCGACTATGCTCAGCGTTCGGTTGATGAAATAGAGCTTGCGATATTCGATTTTGCGCATAAGTATGGGCGCGATCAGCACGCCGGGCGTCACCGCCGTTACGACAATTGTGTTAAAAATCCCAACGAAGGCGCCCGTTTGCCGCAGAATGTAATAAATCAGGAAGAAATTGATGGTCAGCGCGTTGCTGGCAAGGCTGTCCACCAGGGTCGAAACCGTCTGCATCCACTTATATTTGTTGCGCATGACCGCATCCGTTCCCGTCCAGAAATTGATGTGCGGCTTATACTTCATGGGCGGCGCGGGAATGCGCTCCTTGATTTTGCCCAGACCGGCGAACATCATCAGCAGCCCTACCAAAATCACGACAAACACAACATAACGGTAATAGCCGAGCGTTTCAGTCTGCACGTGCAGGAACTGACCGATCATGGGCATTAAAAACCCGGGGATGCTGTTCAGCGCGTTCGCGATTGTGCCGGGATACGCCTGAATATCAACGCGCTCATATTGATCGGGAGAAATCACGCTAACCACCTTGTTGGCGGCGTTTTTCATGTCATACATGCCATAGCAGTTAAAGCAGAACTGCAAAATCCAGAAGCGCTCTGCGGTAACCAAATTGTTGAAGGGCAGCCAAAGAAGCACCAGCAGCCAAAACAAGCGGGGTACGAGATTCACATACGGCCACAGCTTGTAGCGCCCCAGCTTTTCCAGCAGCAGCCGCCGCCAAAAAATGCCGCGCCAGTTGCCCCAAACGCTGAGAACAAGGTTGGTGCCAATAATTTTCCAAAAACCGGGCATGATGCTTTCCTGCGCTGAAACCGGTACAAAAATCAGCAGCCCCAAGCCAACAAGGAAGAGCGGCACATAAATCAGGTTGATGAGCTTGGTGAGGCTTCGCGAAAGATGCCCCAAATTGTCCTGAACAATCCAACCGAAGAAGCTCCACAGATAACCCATGGGCAGGGTGATAAGACCCACCACCGCAAAATATTGGAGCGGCAGACCGTAGATCATCATGCAGATAACCTGGCTGCCAAAACCGCCGAAAGCATCCCAGCCCTGCCGCGCGAATTCATCGCCGCCCACGGCAGCGATGGACGCGCCCCATTCCCTAAACGGAACATATCTGCCGGGCGGCGCTTCGCGCCAATACCGCTTCACATAGGAAAGCCCGCTGCGGATTCTTTCCCCTGCCGGCTTCTTTTCCGCGCTGCTATCTGCCATCCTGCGTCCCCTCCTTTTTCTCCTCTTCAAGCATTGCGTTAAACGCCGCACGACCCGTGTTATAATGCGCCGCCGCATCGTCCATTTTAAGCTTATTGGGGTTGATTTGCGGCAAGCTGTGCTCGCGCAGCTCCACAGCACCCTCCGCTCCGCCAAAATAGACGTCCTTCACCTGATGACAGCGGTAAAACGCCCATTCGCCAATGGATTTCAACGACGCCGGAAAATAGAGCTTGCTCGGGAGCACAGTGCAATTGTTAAAGGCGTCGTCGCCGATGCTTTCCAAGCCCTCCGGCAGCTCTAAGACCGTAAGCCGACCTTGCCCGGCGAAGCTCATCTGCCCAATTTCGCGCAGGGTGGAGGGTAGCGTAACGCTTGTAAACAAACGCGTATTTTTTGCGACCTGGTTGGCATCTGTTGAAATACGAAAGTAAAACGCCGCGTCCGCGATCTTCTCCACACCCTCGGGAACCTCGTAGCTCTCCGCTTCACGCCCCATAGGATAAGCGAGGAGGGTTTTCATATCCTTGGTATACAGGACGCCGTCCACATCGCAAAACCATTCATTTGCGGGGTCAACATAGATATTTTGGAGCTTTTGCCCGTTGGCAAAGGCCCATCGCCCAATCTCACGCACGTCCTTGCCAATATGCACCGTAACGAGAGCTTCCGTGTTGGCGACGGCAAAATCCGCAACCCCAACCAAAGGCGCGCCGTCCGCACCGTCGTCGTTCTTGTCGCGGCTGTCCGCGGCGCGAACAACGTCCAGCCACAGCTCCGTCTGCTTCTCTTTGCCCGCAAAATATTTCAGCTGCCAGCCATTTTCTGTTTGGTCGTAAGCCGTCACAACCGCCTGGAAGTTTGTGTAGCCCAAATAAAGCGACAAGCCGACCAGCACCACAATTGCCAGAATCAACAAAAGCTTTTGCCTGGAACTCACCGTGTGCTTCGGTATGCGTTTGACAGAAACGACGCCGGTTTCCTCGTTCGTTTCGCCGTCGCCCGGAGCAGGCAGATCATCGTAGGTATACCAACGAATCCCCTTTTGGCGATCCTCCGCCTCTTGTGACGCACTCAGACCGAACACAGCCTTGAGCGAGTCTACAACATCCGCCAGGGTAACGGGCAAGGTTGCTTTCTTCAAAAAACCACTCCTTTGATGATGATAAGCCCTGCCGTTCCGGCAGACCCTTACTCGCGCGGTTTGATGTTGATGCCCACCGCCAAACGTCCCAGCGCATCCAAGCAGCTGCGCCCGCAAAGCAGATCAATGATCAATTCGCATTGCTCCGGGTCGGCGGTATCCATTTTGCCTTCCGTATTGAGGGTGATGCCATACGTGCCGAGAAAATCCATGCGCGCTTCAAACGAAAGTCCGGCAATATGCTCCAGGATTTCGCGGTCAAAATCCAAGAATTTGCGCGTGTGCTTGCCTGAAAGCGCCGTCAGCTCCAGCTGTTCAAAATTTCCAACAACCTCAGTCTGCGCGATCTGCTCCAGCCGCCGCGCGCAAACGGCGTTGGGGCGGCTCTCCAAATCAAAATCCTTTTCAACGCTTTCACTGAAGAAATAACCGCAATCGGCAATCATCAGGAAATCTGTTTGCGGGGTAAACTTCAGCAGCGGATCCTCCGCTTCGGCAACCTCACCGTTTTCACCTACACAAAGCAGCGCCTTTGCGCCGCCCAAAAAAGGGTTTGCCCGGCGCAGAAAAAGCACCTCGCGGGCAGGCGGCAAAGCAGGCTCGGCGCCCGCCTCCGTCTCCGCCTGCGCAGCTTCGGCTTCGGCACGGACGGCGCGGGCGGCTTCGCTTTCCGTCCCCAAAAAAGCATAGCCCGCTACCTTGCCCGCCGCCCCGTTGCAAAAATCCTCCGGAGCAAAAACATCCGCTTGCGCGACACCCTCGCGCAAATCGCGAATCTGCTCGCGAATCAGCTCGCTGCCGCAGGCGACCGCGCCGATTTCTTCCTTCGGCAGCAAGGGGGAATATTCCGAAACCACGTGATCGGGCAACGCCTTTTCAAGCAGCTGCCGAATCAGCTGCTCCACCCAGCGATCCACTTGCCGCATGTTGCATTTGTTCCAGTTCAGCTGCGTGCCGTCGCGGGATTTATGCGCGCTATACAGCGCGAACGTCCAATCGTATTCTTTCGGCTTGCAACCGCGCAGGGCTTCGATTACTTGCTGGGTATCCAATGGCTCACTCCTTAAACTCATTCTTTCGTTTCCGCTTATTTCACGCCAATGCACATGGGCAAGCCGGGGTTGGGATTCGCGCCGGTCGTGACGAGCAGCGCGCCGTCGCGCTGTTCAAACGCGGCAGGCTTGCCACAAACCGTCACCGCCTTGATTTCCGGGTGATAGAGCCGCCCGAGGGCTTTGATCCACGCCTGCCCGTCCTCGCTTTCGCGCATCTGGAAAGCGAACACCGCGCCGTCCTTCTGCGTGAAGCGGAAATCCGTGCTGCCGAATTCCGCCTTTGTTTCTTTGAACATGCCGCCGTCCATTTTCGTCTTTCCTTCCATGGCGGTGCGCCAAGGGCGCGTGCCATAGATGCCCTCGCCGTTTTCTTTGCACCATTTGCCGATGCGTCCCAGTGTCCAAACCAACTCGTCGTCCAGCGTACCGTCCGGCTTCTGGGTGACGTTCAGCAGCAGGCAGCCATTTTTCGCGGTCACATCCACGAGGGTATCCAAAATCTCCGGGGCTTGCTTGTATTTCCAGCGCACGTTGTAGAACCAATCGCCGATGGAAGTATCGTCCTGCCACGGCGCTTCACTCGCGTTTTCCATGATCCCGCGCTCAATATCCACCACGCCAATGTTCAGCAGCTTCTGATCCGTGGTTTTTTTGAAATTATAAAGCGCGTTGTTCACGCCGCCGTTGTGCGCGGCGCTGGTGTTGTAAAGATGCGCGACCATCGCCAGCCCGTAATCGCCAAACGGCATACAGCCGTCCGAATAAAAGAGATCCGGCGCGAATTTATCAATCACATCCACCATGCGGCGCAGCCAATCCTTGTGGTATTTTTCATTGTTCGTGTACCATGTCCAGGTTCCGGCATGGTCAAGCAGTTCACTGTTATTGTCGCGGTAAAAGCTTTGCCAGCGCGGATCCGCGCCATCATAAGGCACGCCGGCAAACGGACCGGTTTTATCCGCGCCGTGGCTGGTGGAAAACCAAGTATAGGACGCGCCCAAATGCTCCGTCAGCCCAAAAGGCAGCCCGCAGCGCTTTGCTTCCTTTTGCCAGAGGGCGCAAATATCCCGCATCGGACCCATCCTGGTGGAATTCCACTCGTTCCATTTGGAGTCGAAGCAATCAAAATTATCATGATGCATCGCCTGCGCCACAAAGTATTTCGCGCCGCTTTCCACAAAAAGATCCATCAACCCCGCCGGATCAAATTTTTCCGCCTTCCAAAGCTTCACCAGATCCTTGTAACCGAACTTGCTGGGATGCCCGTATTTGCGGCAATGGTACATGTATTGATCCGAGCCTTCGATATACATGGTTCGGGCATACCAATCGCCATACATTGGGACGCACTGCGGTCCCCAATGGCTCCAGATGCCGAATTTCGCGTCCAGGAACCACTGCGGGCACTGAAAGCCCTGCAGTCCGTCCACCGTCGGCTCAAACGGACCGTTTGCAATTTGGAATTCTGCTTTGTTGATCATGTTTGCTGTCCCCCACCTCTAATTGATGAAACTTACTTAGCAAGTATACCCCCACATGGCGGCGTTGTCAACAAAAAATTTTGAAATGTACATTGCTTTCATAGATGCGTTGCCGAAACGCCGCGCGTCAATCCTCCCTGCGCAGCAGATCCCCCAGGGTTGTTCGTTTTTCTTCTTTTTGCTTTTGCCGCTCCAGGAACTTTTCGGTGTCATGCCTGCCCGCGCCCGTTGCTTCACGGCGTTTTTCAAAATCCGAAAGCTTTTCGCGAAAGCCGCAAACGCAGCTGAAAATCCGCTTTTCACCCTCGCCGCGCAGTTCCAGCTTTTTGTGGCAATCCGGACAGCGGGCATTGGTAACAATTGCCAGCGATTTCCGATAGCCGCATTCCCGATCCTGGCAAACAAGCATTCTGCCCTTTTTACCGTTGACATCCAGCAGATTTTTGCCGCATTCCGGGCAGCGCTCGTGGGTCAGATTTTCATGCGCGTAGCTGGCGGCGGAAGCAATCACCCCGGCGGTCAGCTGGGCGGCATAACGGCGTATTTCTTCCATAAAGCCCTGCGCAGGGCGCTTTCCGCGTGCGATTTCCGTCAGCTGCTGCTCCCATTGAGCGGTCAGCGTCGCTGAACGCAGCTCCTCCGGCACAATTCGGATCAGTTGCCGACCCTTGGCAGTAGGATGCAGCTCCTTGCCCTTGCGTTCCACATAAAAACAGTCAAAGAGCTTTTCAATGATATCGGCACGGGTAGCGGGCGTGCCCAAGCTGGGCGGGACGGTGTATTCCTCCTTACGCCGCAAGCCCGCCAGCTCAGGCGGGTTTTCCATCGCCGTAAGCAGCGCGGCTTCGGTATAACGCGCGGGCGGCTTCGTTTTGCCGTTAACCAGGGCAATCTCCATCGGCTGCAGGCTCTGCCCTTGGCTGAGCGGCGGCAGCGACTGGCTGCGCATATCGTCCTCAGAAGACTCGTCCTCTTCCGAAAGATTGCCGTAAACCGCCCGCCAGCCCGCCGCGCGCTCCGTTTTGCCCTTGGCGTGGAAAAAGCTCCCGCCGATTTGCAGCTTGACGCGCACCTCGTCATATTCGTGCGGAGGGCTGAGAACAGCTAAAAAACGACGCACCACCAAATCATAAATTTGTGTTTCCTCACGGCGCAGGCGGGTGAAATTCGCCGCTTCCTCTGTAGGAATAATCGCGTGGTGATCCGTTACCTTTGCGTCGTTCACCAAATAGCGCGCGCTCCATTTGCCGCGCAGAATGGCTTGCGCCGTTTCGCGGTATTGCCCCACGGCGACCGCCCGCAACCGCTCCGGCAGACTCGGCACAACATCCTGCGGAATGTAGCGCGAATCTGTGCGCGGGTAGGTCACAACCTTATGAATCTCATAGAGGCTCTGCATGGCGGCAAGGGTTTGCTTTGCCGAAAAGCCGTATTTCTTATTCGCGTCCCGCTGCAGCTCCGTTAAATCGTAGGCGGCGGGCGGAGGAACGGAACGGAATTCCCGCCGCAGCTCCGTTACGGTCGCCCTTTTACCCGCTAAGCCGGAGCGCAGCGCCTCGGCGCTCTCGCGCTGTGAAAGCCTGCTCTGCCCTTTTCCATCTTGGAAGAGCGCCGAAAAGCCCTGCAGCTTTGCCCGCAGCGTCCAATACTCCTGCGGGCGAAAGCACAGAATCTCCTCCTCCCGCCGGACAATGAGCGCAAGCGTCGGGGTCTGCACGCGCCCAGCGGAAAGCTGCGCGTTATGTTTGCAGGTCAGCGCCCGCGTGACATTCAGCCCCACCAGCCAATCCGCTTCGGCGCGCGCCTGCGCGGCACGGTAGAGCGGCTCATACTCCCTGCCCGGGCGGAGCCTCGCAAATCCCTCTTTGATCGCCTTATCTGTCTGCGAGGAAATCCACAGTCGCCGGACAGGCTTACGGCAACCCGCTTTCTGCAAAATCCAGCGGGCAACCAGTTCACCCTCGCGCCCCGCGTCGGTGGCAATGATAACCTCGCCCACATCCGCGCGGCGCAGCAAAGCCGAAACCAGGCTGAACTGCTTACCTGTTTCTTTGATGACGCTCAGGCGCATTTCCTTTGGCAGCATGGGGAGATCCTCCAGCCGCCATCGCTTGTATTTTTCATCATAGCTTTCGGGGTCGGCAAGCGTCACAAGGTGCCCCAACGCCCAGGTGACAATCGCGTCGCCGCCCTCCAGGCAGCCTTCGGCCTGCCTGTGGCAGCCCAAAACGCGCGCAAGCTCCCGCGCGACCGACGGCTTTTCGGCTAAAATCAATCGTTTTGGCATGGCAATCGTTCCTGTTCTTTAAGTTGCCTTAAGTATAGCACAAAACAAAGCGAAAAGCAAATTACCGTTCATAAAAGGGGACGGATGCAGCGCACCCGCCCCCCGGCGAAAAACCCGAAAACCGTCGCCCGCTACGCCAGCCGTTGCACCATCAAAAAAGCGGAGGCAAGGTCAACCGTCGCCTGCGTCGCGCTTTCCACATTCAGCGCGATCACCGCCGCGTTGCCGATGTTGCGGATGATGGCAGCCGAAGCATCCATTTCCACGCCGCCGGGCATAAAAACGGCAGTGGAATCAAGCGGGTTCGTGCCGACATAAATTTTCACTGTCACGTCCTGATCCCACACCGCGCCTGAGAGACGGTACGAGATATCATAAACGCCCGGTTGGTTCACCGTGACAACCGAAGCGTTGGCTGTGATCTGGCTGGAATCACCTGTGATGGTCGGAATGGTTTGATCGAAAATAAAGCTGTTCCAGCCCGGATACACACCCGCGCCCCCCGGGGACGGAGCCTCTGTCGAAAAAGTGTATTCGTTTGCATAAATCGCCGCGCTTGCGGGTGTGACGTTGACCGCCGTGGGTCCCGTTGGTCCGTCGGGTCCCGTCGGTCCCGTAGGACCCGTTGGTCCTGTGGGACCTGTTGGTCCGATGGCTCCCTGTGCACCGGCCGGTCCGGTTGGTCCAACGGGACCGGCTGGTCCCGTTATGCCCTGGATTCCGGTTGCGCCGGTTGGTCCGGTTGCGCCGTCAGGTCCCGTAGGTCCCGTAGGTCCGCCGGGTGCGCCGGTCGGTCCCGTGGGTCCCGTGACCCCCGTGGGTCCCTGGTGGGTATTGTTGCCGGCATAAACACGCGCGGCACGCGGGGAATTCCTTCTGTTGGACATGTTCACATAACCTCCTGAAAATGTTATCTGGTTATCTGTAATATTGCGGATCAAACGATTCCTGGATGGGATCTGATACCATGCGACTGTTGCGATCCGCACCGATTGCCCGCCGCGCGGGGATGGGAAAAACGCTTTTGCCGGATTGCAGCCGAATCACCGTGACAGGGTTGAGCAAAACAACCGCTGCCGCCGCAAGAGTCACGTTCACCGTGCCGGATTCCAATGCGGTCAGCCGAAGCGTCAGCTCATCGCCCGCGTCCAGCACAACGTCGAAGGATTTGCTCAAAACGATTTCCCTTGCGTTCGCCGTGGCGCCGTTCACAACGGAGGGAACCAAAACAGCGCCCGGCGATCCGTTCCGCACAACGGACGACTGCATACGCGGCACGGAATTCTCCAATACAACGCTATATACAACGCGATAAAAGCCTCTGGTCAGCACACGGAAGCCCGCTTGCCCGGGGAGCATCTGCATGCCGTCGATATCCAGATCCAGCGGGAGCGGAATATCCCACGTCGCGCCCGCGCTCACGGTATTGGTTTGGCTGCGGGCAGTCGCATAGCCTCGAACGGAGGTAGGCGACGGCTCCGCGCCACCGGTTACGCCGGTCGCGCCCGTTGCGCCTGTCGCACCTGTTGCCCCGGTCACTCCCGCTGCGCCCGTCGTCCCTGCCGCTCCCGCTGCGCCTGTCGCTCCCGTCGCGCCCGTTGCTCCCGTTGCTCCCGTCGCACCTGTTGCTCCCGTTGCGCCTGTCGCGCCCGTTGCGCCTGTTGCTCCCGTCGTGCCCGTCGCCTGCCCGGTTTCGCCGGTCGCCCCGGTGGGTCCCGTATCCCCGCGCACCGTCACAGCGCCCAAAGCGGCCGTAAGCTTCGCATTGAGAATCATCTGCGTGTTCAGCACGGTGTTCAGCATATCCTTAACGCTGTCGTTGATATCCAAAACGTCGTCAACGCCCGCACCGCCCGGGCTGCCCGGGAGCGTTCCCAAGCCGAACTGGATTTTTTCGCCCTCCGCGTTGATGATATGACTCAGCGCCAGCTCTTCATACGCGATGGAAGAAATGATCTGATTGATTACATCCGGTCGATCCCATTCGGGAAGCTCCGGAAATTGGGGCATGGACATGGATACGTTTCCTCCTTTTCTTTAAGCTAGGCGCTCAATGCGCAGGCTTGCGCCGTTGCCGACAACCAGCCCCGTGCGGAACGGGACGCCTGACATGCTGGTTATCGAAAGTGCTACGGTCGTTCCGGCACTGAGCGTGCGAATACAGGAGCAGCAATAATTGCGGATGGGTTCGGCTGCCGAAACGACATTGCTGCCATCAAAGAGTGCGCCATCGATGAGCACAGCCGCCGCCGCCTGCACCTCCTCCGTGAAATTGATATCATAGGAGATCTGGTAAACCCCTGCGGTTTGCAGAATGAACACCGCGCCGTTACTGGCTACTTGAACATCGCTTGTCGTGTAGGCCCCGGCGTTAAAGGGCACGATCTGCGGTGTCGTCGGCAAAGTGAACGAACCACCGCTGCTCACGCCAAAGCCGAATGACGCGCTCACAAGCGACCCGGAAGCGCCTGTCACGCCTGCCGCGCCGCCCGCACCGGCAATTCCGGCAACACCCGCAGCACCCGCGGCACCCGGCGCACCCGCAGCGCCCGGCGCACCTACAGCGCCTTGGGAACCGACGATGCCCGCCGTGCCCACCGCGCCTGTGGCGCCGGTTCCCCCGGTTGCCCCCTGCGCACCGGCAGCGCCCTGGGAACCGTTCGGGTCGCCCGCCGCCCCCGTTGCGCCGGTGGCGCCGGTGGCGCCCTGCATACTTGAAGCCGAAAGCGCCGCCGTCATTTTTGCGCGCAGAAACATCTGGTTTTGCGCGACGCTTCCGAGGGTTTGCTCCACGCTTTCGTTTATATCCAGCACATCGTCAATACTGGCGTTCGGTCCCGATACGCCGTCCAGCGTTCCCAGCCCAAACTGGATCTTTTCTCCCTCGGCATTGATAATATGCGAAATGCCCATTTCCTCCATCGCTATAGACGCCAGAACTTGGTTGATGACGTCGTCGCGGTCAAATCCTGGCAGTTCGGGGAATTGTGGAAGTCCCAAGGGTCATCCTCCTTTTTCAGCTTAATGAGTTTGCCGTTTAAGGTGTTTTATCATCCCGCAGGCGGATGATGGAAATTGTGCCGTAATTGCCGTAAGAACCGTAGTCATCCTGCGGGGAGGCGATTTGCATACGCAAGGTGGTGTTATCCTGCAGTTCAATGAGAAAATCCTTCGCGTAAAGCATCATGCCGCCGCCGTTTGCCTGCCCATAACTGTAGGATTCCGGGATAGGGACGTCAGCACCCCTGTCGTCAATCGTTACCCACGTGTAAAACGGCGGTGTTTCCGGGTAACGCAAGCGATAGGAAATACGGTATAACCCGGCAGGCACATCCATAAAGCCGTAATAATCCGCTCTCAGCCCGGCGGCGACGTGATCGGGATAATTAAACAATATATACAGCGGAAGATCGGCGCTGACGCCGCTGAAGGACGTATCCCCCTGGGTAGGTATAAAGCCAAAAACCGTAGTGGCGGGGGTGGACAGCGCGCCCGTTGCGCCTGCCGCGCCCGCGGCGCCTGCCGCGCCCGTTGCGCCGGTTGCGCCCGTCGGTCCTGTCACACCGCGCTCACCCGCAGCCCCGGTTGCACCCGTTACACCTGTCGCGCCTGCCACACCGGGGAAACCCTGCGGTCCGGTCGCGCCCTCCAAGCCAGTGCTGCCGGTCGCGCCCGTCGCGCCTTCGTCTGACCCCGTCGCGCCCGTCGCGCCTGTGGAACCTGTTGCGCCGCGCTCAATAACCGCGCCCGCAGCGCCTGTAAATTTTGCGTTCAAAAGCATCTGAATATTCAGAACCGTCTGCATGGTTTGCTCCACGGCGTCGTTCACATCCAGAACGTCTTCAATAGTCGGCGCGTCGGGGTTGCCGGGGATGGTGCCAAGCGCATACTGGATCTTTTCACCTTCGGCGTTAATAATATGGCTCAGCGCAAGCTCCTCCATGGCGATGGAGGAAATAATTTGGTCAATTACGCCCGGGCGTCCCCACGCGGGACATTCCGGGAATTGGGGCATAGACATTGGGCGTTTCCTCCTTTATACCAATCGTTCAACGCGCACCGCCGCGCCGCAGCCGCTATATAGGTTGAATGCTTGATCCGTCGTTGAATACAGCACCAGGCGCACACGGTCGCTCGCGTTCAGGAACGCAATCACATCGGCGGCATAATTGTAAACGGGGGCGTCAGGCTCAAAAAGGCTGCTTTCCAGGGGCGCGGAACCCACGACAAAAAAGGTACGGATCCGCGCGGGGCCGGCAAGGTTAACGTCATACGCCAGGCGGTAATACCCGGCTTGGTGCACACTGAAGCCCCTGCCGTCAGCTTCGGGGGTAACGCTCGCAGTTGGCGTGAACACATCCGAATACTCCACCAAAACAGCCATCCCTGCGCTAAGAGAAATCGTTCCGCCTCTGTTTTCACCATATGCGACCTCGCCCGAAACGGGCACAGCCGCCGTGCCCGTCGCGCCTGTCACACCCGTTGCGCCCACAGCGCCCTGCGAGCCTGTCGCCCCTGCCGCGCCCATGGCGCCGGCTTCGCCCGCAGCGCCCGGGGAACCGCCGGCACCTGCCGGACCCGTCACACCCTGCGAACCGGTTGCCCCCGTGATGCCGGGCGCTCCCCGCGCCCCCGCCGGACCTGCCGGACCGTTCGGGTCGCCGGCAGCGCCCGTGACACCTGTTGCGCCTGTCGCGCCGCGCAAGTCAGACGCCCCGAGCGCCGACATCATCTTAGAGCGCAGGAACATCTGATTTTGCGCGACGGAGCTGAGTGTTTGGTTCACGCTGTCGTTAATATCCAGTACGTCGTCAATCGTTGCGCCAGGGCCCGTAACGCCATCCAGTGTGCCGACGGCAAACTGGATTTTTTCGCCCTCGGCATTGATGATATGCGACAGCCCCAGTTCCTCCATCGCGATAGAAGCCAGAATTTGATCCACCGCACACTCGCGCGGCAAATCCGGCATGGTTGGAAAGCTGGGCATTGACATAGGCTGCACTCCTTTTGAAACAAGAGATTGGAAGTGTGTAAACAAGATTTTCAAAAGCGGAGCGCGCGCCCACGGGGCTTGCTCCCGCCGCGGGCGCCGCTTCCTTCGTTCCTACGTCCTCACCAAGCACGCTTTATTTTCCATAGAACAAACGGCGGAAGAACCCATTTTTTTGCGCGTCCACGCAGCTTGGGGATTCCTCGCAGGGCGCATCGGTTGTAGCGGAGCCTTCCTTGCCGGCAAACACAACCGGCCCAAGCTGGTCAAGGTTAGAATCCTCCATCTGTCCCGTTCTCGGGTTCAGGAACCGGATGGTATCCGGGCGCAGCAAAATCATCGAAAGCGACGGATATGCCGTGCCTGTGCCAATTTGCAAGCCCTCAAGCACCAGTTCGACGGCATCGCCCATGTCAAACTCCTGGTCAAATTCCTTGCTAAGCATCGCAAGGCTCGCCGCACGGACCGCGCCGTTGTTAACGGATTGCAGCAGCGTCGTGCCGTTGCGCATCACATAAGCGCGCGCGTCCGGGCTAAGCGGCTCTTTGTCAATCCTATAAGAAACATGGTAAAGCCCCTTCTGAATGACGACGAAGTTGCTTGCGCCGATGGCGATGCCGTTCTGTATTTGCTGATCGGTAAAACTCATTGCTTGCGTGTCGCCAATGCTGGCAAAGCTGATCGCCTGCCCGTTGGTTTCACCAAAGCCGTTGATATAGGTTGGCGGCGCGGGGGACGCGCCCGATGGTCCTGTCGCGCCTTGCGCGCCGGTAGGTCCTGTGGGACCCGCCGGACCCACGGGACCGGGCGGACCTTGCAGTCCCTGTAATCCCTGCGATCCCTGCGAACCTGTCGCGCCCTGCGGACCTGTTATGCCTTCCGGTCCTGTCGCGCCGTCCGGACCGGTATCGCCCATGGCGCCGGTGGGTCCGGTATCCGGTCCGGTCGCGCCCGTGGGACCTGTGGGACCTGTCGCGCCGCGGGTAGTGACCGCACTGATCGCGGCGGTAAATTTGCTGTTAAGGATCATTTGGCTGTCCAGCACAGAATCCAGCGTGCTGTTAACGCTCTGATTGATATCCAGCACGTCGTCGATGGTTGCGTCCTCCGGCAAGCCGGGCAGCGTGCCGAGCGCATACTGGATCTTTTCACCCTCGGCGTTGATGATATGGCTCAGTGCCAGCTCTTCCATGGCAATGGAGGAGATAATTTGGTTGATTACGTCCGGGCGTTCCCATTCCGGGCATTCCGGAAATACGGGCATAGACATAGCTTGTTCCTCCTTCTGTTCAGCCCAGCCGTTCAACGCGCACCGAAGCGCCGTTGCCGTCGCTGAGAATCTCGGTCACATCTGCGGCGGAAAGAAAATATAAACCGATGGTATCGCCCGCGGCGAGGTCAACAATGGTATCGGCGGAATAATTGTGCCGCGCCACCAGCGCCTGAATACGCGAGCCCGGGATGGTCGTGACGTCGTTGACCTTCAAATGCACCTCCACCGGGGCAGCGGATGTGAAATTCACATCATAGGTCACACGGTACGTGCCGCCTTCATTAATGACGATATGATTGGCGCCCGGCTCCACCTGCGGACCGTCCGGCAGGGGCGAATTGAAATAGGCGCTGCCGAGCTGCACGAGCTGATCCACACCCGCGGCAAGGGTGATAGAGCCGCCGCTGCGGTCGGCATAAGCGGCCATCTGCGAAACAAGGTTCGGACCGCGCAAGCCGGTTATGCCCTGATCGCCCTGCGGTCCCGCCGGTCCTGCGGGTCCGATCGAACCTACCGGACCCGCAACTCCGACAACGCCGGTAACGCCCTGGATTCCTGTCGCGCCTTCCGGTCCGATGGGACCCTGCGGTCCCTGCGGTCCCGTGACGGCACCCGTCGGTCCTGCGGGACCCATCGGCCCTGTGGGACCGTTCGGGTCGCCCGCCGCGCCGGTTGCGCCTGCGGGACCCGTCGGTCCCTGCAGACTGGATGCGCCCAGCGCCGAGATCATTTTCGAGCGCAAAAACATCTGATTTTGCGAAATGGAGCTGAGCATACGCTGCACGCTCTCGTTGATATCCAACACATCGTCAATCGTCGCGCCCGGGCCCGAAACGCCATCCAGCGTACCGACGGCAAACTGAATCTTTTCACCTTCAGCGTTGATGATATGGGAAATACCCAGCTCTTCCATTGCAATGGAAGCTAAAATCTGATCAACCGCACAGTCGCGCGGCAATTCCGGCATATCCGGAAATTTAGGCATAGACATCTATAAATCACTCCTTACGGATGAATGTGTAACGGTTGTTCCTGTAGTTGTTGGCACCGCGCGGGCAAGCGGCGCTCGCCTCTCCCTATTGTTCGGTGTTCTACTTATTAAGCAAAGCCGCCGTATGCGCCATATTCGCCCGTGTCACAGGGCGGCGCATAGCACGAAGCCGCCGGCTCGCAATAACACAGGAACGGCTGCGGCTGCTGCTGGAGATAATGCGGCGGGCAAGGATTGTAGGGAGGATAGACGGGGTAAGGCGGCTTTTGGAGGTGCGGCGGATATGGAGGATATGGTGGGTGCGGCGGTCGGGGAGGAACCGGCGGATGAGGAGGATAGGGCGGTACGGGAGGACGGGGAGGCTTTGGTGGCTTTGGCGGGTAAGGAGGGCACGGCGGATATGGCGGGTACGCGCCCGTGCCACCGCACGCAGGCGGAATGGGGCGCGGCTCATCCGGGAGCGAAGCAATCGCCTGCCGCATCTTTTCCTTTAAGATAAGCTGCATATCGGTGATTCTGCCAATCACTTCGCTGGCGCTGTCGTTGACCTCCAAGACCCTGCAAAACGCTTCCTCGTCACAGCTCTGTTCCGCGCATGCCAAGGCGAACTGAATCTTCTCCCCTTCCGCATTTAAGATGTGGCTCAGCGCGACCTCCTCCATGGCGATGGAGGCGAGGATCATGTGCAGCGATTGATCCTTTGTCAGGCACGCATCTGGCTTCGGTATGGAAGGCATTGACATCGGCATTCGCTCCTAACGTTTTATCACAACCCACAAGCATGACGGCACGGCTTGCCGCACACGGGGCCTACTGCATCAATATGCCGCTTCGGACAAAGTGGTGACGCGGCAAAAAACACCCCATCCGCACGGCATGCACATCGGCAAAGCAGACGAATATAATGAAAAAGACGGATATTGCTACAGAAAGGCGGAATTTACATATGTCAATGCCACAATTCCCGGATTTCCCCGAACCGATTGACCGCGAAGACGTTATTTCACAAATTATGGCTTCCATCGCTTTGGAGGAGGTCGGACTTTCGCATATCATCAACGCCGAAGGCGAAAAAATCCAATACGCTCTCGGAATGATCCCCGGCTCAACCGGCGCTTCGCTGGATGAAGTTTTAGACGTCAACCAAAGCGTGCGCGATACCTTGGAAGCCACCTCGCTTAACCAGATGCTGCTGCGCGCGAAGCTTTCAAGTGTCCTGGCGACGGCGGTGAACCGCGGCGCAACAGGTCCGGCGGGTGAACGCGGCGATCCGGGACCGACCGGCCCCCCCGGCGATGGCGGCACAGGACCAACCGGTCCTGCAGGCGCCCAGGGTCCCATCGGTCCACAGGGCGTCGCCGGCGCGCAGGGGATGCAGGGCGTTCCCGGACCGCGCGGTGAAACCGGCGCAACCGGCGCGACAGGCATCCAGGGCATTCCGGGCGCAACGGGACCCGCCGGCGCAACGGGCGCCACGGGACCGACCGGCGCAACTGCTACAGCAAATTATCCACAAACTCAGCTAAAAAATAAGCAAGCATGCCTATGCTGTCGATCCATCCATTTCCACCAGTTTCATCAACCGCTGCAGTTCATCCTCCAACTGAAACACGATGGTGATGGTTTTGCCCTCGTGGACGTAGATTGTTTGTACCAGTTCGGTCAGCACGCTGCGGTCGAGTTGCTGAAGATTTTTATGTTTCAGAAAATCAGCGAACATATGGCTTTCGCTGGTTACCACCTGGGTAGCACGGCGGTGTTCGTCTTTCAGGTTCGCGATGGTTTCGCACAGTTGTGTCTCCTGTTCACTGTACTTGGCGCTGCGCCGCACAAAAGCGTCCTGTGTCATCAGCCCGGATTTCCAGTCGCCATATAACCCGTCGCCCAGATGCCGCGCTTTTTCCAGTTCACGCCGTTTTTCGGTCAGCAGCTTTTCCAGCCGCCTGACTTGCGTATCCATCGCGGACATCTGGTCAAGCTGATCCACAACATCCGTCAGGCACTCCAGCTGCGCGATTTGAAACTGAATTGCTGTCAGCACAGCTTGATACAGAATATCTTCGCGAATGCTGTGTTTTGTGCAGCGCTCCTTCGATTTTTCCGCATAGGTACGGCAGGAATAATAGACGATATCGTGCGCGGTTTTGCGCTGCAACGCGTGGTCGCAGTCGTGGCAACGCAGGAACCCGGAAAATAAATACACCTCCCGCTTGCCGTTGGCCGTGCGGGTGTCGCGCCGGAGCAGGCGCTGCACTGTGTCAAACTCTTCCTGCGTATAGGTTGCCTCGTGGGTGTTTTCCTTCACGAACCACTCGTCGGACCGGGTGGTCACGCGGTCATGCACTTTGTAGCTCACTACGCGCTGCTTGCCCTGCACCATGTGACCCAGGTTCATCCGGTCTGTCAAAACGCGCTTCACACTGCCGCCCGTCCACAGGCCGTCAATCACCTCAGCGCTGGGGTTACAATAAGACAGCCCGCAGCTACGTTTGTGGGCCGTCGGGTTGAGAATCCCCATGTCATTCAGACGTTTGGCAATGCCCCGCAGGCTCATGCCATCGCGGATAAACCACAATAAAATATCGCGCTTGATCGGCACAATTTCATCATCCAAAATGAGATGATTTTTATCATTCGGGTCTTTGAGATACCCATAGGGCGCAAAAGCTCCGATAAACTCTCCATTGCGCCGCTTGTGGTCGAACGTGCGGCGAATATCGCTGCTGGTTTTCGCCGAATAGCGGTCGTTCATCAGACCGGTGATGGGCACTTCCAGACCGGTAATTGCCTCTGGATTCGTAAATGTATCAATTTTCGGGTCGCCCGTGGAGATAAATCGCACATTTTTCTGCGGAAAATAATACTCCAAATAATAGCCCTGGTCTGAGTAATTGCGGAACGCGCGGGACAGTGTTTTGCACACCACGCAGTTGACTTTGCCGTCCTCAATGTCGGTGATCACGCGCATGAAGCTGGCGCGTGTGTCGTCGGTGCCCGTCAGGCCGTCGTCGCAAAGGCATTTTAAACGGAACGTCAAACGATGACAAGGACAGCAGGAGTTCATTGGACAAACGGCAAACAGCGTCTTTGCAATGAAGGCGCTGTTGTGTTGTCTGAATCGCTTTGTTACGGTACGCGAGGGATGCATCCGAACAGTATCTCCTTAAAAGCTCCTCGCTGGCAGAAGCGAGGTGGCAATAAGGAAGTATATCATCAAAAATTTTAAGAACGCAGTCGGGACACGGTATTTGTAGCGAATACTAAAAACTGATTGGAGCAATAATGATGAAAGCTCAAGGTATAACCGAGCAAGTCAAGGCGCAGAATCAAATGCGTTGTGTCGGGCTTGTGAACCAGATACGAGCTTGCGCCGATGAGATTATTCGGGAAGAATTAATTTACGACTAAACGTATAATGGCAGGAAATCTTAGCGTTCTCTCCACCAGCCAACAACAGGAAAAACAGCAATGCTATTGCTTTGCGCCAAATTAATCGCGGTATCTATCCAAACATCTGAGTGGATAGAGCCGCTATTTCTGTTTTTCTCTCCCAAATACCAATTATTGTCAGTCGTGTTTGTGTTCTCGTAATCATCATCGCGCATAGCCATATTAATCGGTAACCGCCATGCAATAAACTCGCTTAATTGTCGGCGAAGAAATCTCAGGCAACAAAGCGGCGTTTTCTGTGACTGCGCCATACAATTCAGGGCTTGTCGCGGTAGTCCCCAATATTTTTACTGATTCGATTGTGTGGTTTAACGGAATTGCAGAACTTGAAATCAAGTAGCGCTTCCGCTCGTTTCCGAAGTCCTCCATATCGGTGAAGTCTTCGCCTTTGCACATTATACCTCATCTTGTGCTATTTTTAAAGTGAAAAAGTAATTGCTGTGACCGTGCGTGCACGGCGGCAGACGCATAAAAAAGACCTGCGCCGCTTGCCAACCTCGCCGGGATGTGCTATACTTGTACCGGCAAAACGATCATCTTTTGACGTGGGTGTTGGAGGGCTAAATGAAACATTTGGTTTTGCTCTATGACGGGATGGCGGATCTGCCCTGTGACGCTTTGGGCGGGAAAACCCCTATGGAAGCCGCCCGCAAGCCGCTGTTTGACGCCTTGGGGCGCGACGCCGAGGTAGGTCTGGTGCAAACGGTCGCGCCCGGCATGAAGCCCGGCAGCGATGTGGCGAACCTGAGTGTGCTGGGCTATGACCCGGCGCTGTATTATACCGGGCGCTCACCGCTGGAGGCGGCGAGCATCGGCGTGGAAATCGGCGAAAACGATCTTACGCTGCGCTGCAACCTGGTGACGCTCAGCGCGGAGGAGCCGTATGCCGCGAAAACAATGCTGGATTATTCCGGCGGCGACATCGGCACGGCGGAGGCTGCGGAACTGATTGCCGTCGTTCAAGCTGCACTGGGTACGGAGGAGTTTATCTTCTACCCCGGTGTAGCCTACCGGCATTGCCTGCTCTGGAAAGGCGGGCGGAAGCATTTAACGGATTTAGGCACGCTCACGCCGCCGCACGATATTACCGGTCAGCCTGTCACAGGTCAGCTCCCGGCGGGCGCCGCCGCCGCGCCCCTGCTGCGCATGATGGAGCAAAGCGCGGCGCTTTTGCGGGTGCGCCGTGCCAACAGCATTTGGCTTTGGGGGGAGGGAACGCGCCCGGCGCTACCCGATTTTTACAAAACCTTTGGCAAGCGCGGGAGCATCATTTCCGCTGTGGATCTTCTCAAGGGCATCGGGCTGTTGGCGGGTCTGCGCACGCCGGCGGTGGAAGGCGCGACAGGCTATATTGACACCAATTATGAAGGCAAGGCGCGCCGCGCCGTCGCCGAATTTCAGGCGGGGCAGGATTTTGTATATCTGCACATGGAAGCCAGCGACGAATGCGGGCACCGCGGCGAAGCGGCGAACAAGGTGCGCGCCATCGAATTGCCCGATGAACGCGTGCTGCCCACCGTGCTGGAATATCTCGGTCATTGCGGCGAGGCGTATGCCATCCTGATTTTACCGGATCATCCAACGCCGCTGGTCACGCGAACGCATTCGCGCGATGCGGTGCCATACATGCTGTACCGCAGCAGCGACGCAGGCAGCGGCAAGGGCGTGGCGGCAGTAACGGAAGCCGCAGCAGCAGGCACGGGGAACTATATTGCCAACGGTCCGGATTTGATCCGCCGTTTTTTTGCCGAATGACGGAATTGGAAGCCCTGCAGGGCGTTGTGGAATCCGTAACCTATCGCAGTGAGGAAAGCGGCTACACGGTTTTGGAGCTTGCCGTCAACGGCGAGCTGGCGACTGCTGTGGGAGCTTTGCCAAGCATTTCACCCGGCGAAGCGCTTTCGCTGCGCGGGCGGTGGGTGCAACACGCAACCTACGGGCGGCAGTTCAGTGTGGAACAATGCGAACGCAGTCTGCCCAGCACCACGGGCGACGTGCTGAAATATCTGGCTTCGGGCGTGGTGCGCGGCGTCGGCGCGGCGCTGGCGCTGCGCATCGTGGAAGCCTTTGGCGACGAAACGCTGCCGATCCTGGAAAACAACCCCAAGCGCTTGGCGAAAATCAAAGGCATCACCCCCGCGAAGGCGGAGCAGATCAGTGAAAGCTACCGGGCGCAATTTTCTTTGCGGCAGGTGATGCTGCAGTTGGAGCGGCTTGGCATGACGACTGCGGAATGCCTGCGGGCGCACAAGGTCTATGGCGCGCGGGCGGCGGAGCTGATTGAACGAAACCCTTATTTACTTTGCGAGGATGGCTTGCGCGTCGGCTTTGCGCGGGCGGATTCCATTGCCCGCGCCCTGCCCGCGCCGCCCGCGCCCGGTTACCGGCTGGAAGCGGGCGCGCTGCACGTGATGCGCAGCGCCGCCAACCAAAACGGGCACACCTGCGTGCCGCGTGAAAAGCTTGCCGAGCCGGTGGCGCGACTGTTGGGGATTGCGCCGGCGGAAGCCGACGCCGCCATTGCTTCCATGCTGCAGGAGCGCAAGCTCTTGCTTTGGCCCGGCGAAGAGGAAGCAAAGGAAGCGTCGGCGCAAGCAGCCCGGCGCAGATGTGTCTTTTTACCATGGCTGTACAACGCCGAAAGCGAGGCAGCGCGGCGCATCGATTTTCTGCGGCGCTTTCCGCCCGCCGAAACAAAGCTTTCCGGCGATTTTGAGGATATCGTCACCCGCATGGAGGACAGGCACAACCTTCATTATGACGAAAACCAGCGCCTGGCCATGCGCACGGCGCTGGAGCGCGGGCTGCTCATCCTCACGGGCGGTCCCGGCACGGGCAAAACCACCACGCTCAAGGGCATTTTGGAGCTGTTCGCCGCCGCGCACCTGAAGGTGGCGCTGGCCGCGCCGACGGGGCGTGCCGCCAAGCGGATGCAGGAGCTAACAGGCGCAAACGCAAAAACCATCCATCGCCTGCTGGAGGTGGAATGGACACAGGACGACCGCCAGGCCTTCGCCCGCAACCAGCGCAATCCCTTTGACGCGCAAGCGGTGATCATTGATGAAATCTCCATGGTGGATATTACGCTGTTCGCCGCGCTGCTGGAAGCGCTGCCGCTGGGCTGCCGTTTGGTGCTGGTCGGGGATGCGGATCAGCTGCCACCCGTCGGCGCGGGCAGCGTTTTGCAGGATTTACTCCGCGCGGGCGAGCTGCCCGTGGTGCGTCTGCAGCACATATTCCGCCAGGCTCTTGAGAGCCGCATCGTGCGCAGTTCCCACCAAATTGTCTGCGGCGAGGTGCCTGCGCTGGATGAACGCGACGGCGATTTTTTCTTTCTGGATCGCCCCAGCGCCGCCCACGCGGCGCAAACCGTGGCGGAGCTGTGCGCCGTGCGTCTGCCCAAGGCATATGGCTTTGACCCGCTGCGCGATATTCAGGTGCTCTGCCCCTCCCGCAAGGGCGAATGCGGCACTGTGCGGCTCAACGAGCGCTTGCAGGCGGCGCTCAACCCGCCCGACGGAAAGTTGAAAAAAGAAATCCGGCTGCACGGCGCAGTTTTCCGTGAAGGTGATAAAATTATGCAGACCAAAAACAATTACGACCTCACCTGGAAGAAGCCCGGCGAGGATGATGAGGGGCAGGGGATCTACAACGGCGATATTGGCGTCATCGAAAAAATCCTGCCGCCGCAAAAGCTGCTGCGCATCCGTTTTGACGACCGCGTCGCCGATTATCCCTTTGAAAACAGCGAGGAACTGGAGCATGCCTTTGCTGTCACGGTGCATAAAAGCCAAGGCAGCGAGTTCCCCGCCGTGGTGATGCCCGTGGCGGGCGTGCCCGAGCCGCTTGCCTACCGCAACCTGCTCTACACGGCGGTCACACGCGCGCGCAAATACCTAATTCTCACGGGCGGGCGGGGCGATGTTCGCCGTATGGTGGAAAACGACCGCAGAGCCTTGCGCTATACGGCGCTGGCGAAATTTTTAACGGAGCTGTGCGCGCAAGCGCAACAGAGCGGTGCGGAGGGATAAAAATGCAGCAAGCGCAAAAGCAAAGCTATGCCGCCGTGGATATCGCAAAATTCGTCGCGGCGATCCTTGTGGTGGTTATTCACGTCAATCCCCTTACGGGGCTGGCAAGCACGCTGCTCCGCGATGGGCTTGCGCGGCTTGCCGTGCCGCTGTTTTTTGCGGCGTCCGGATACTTTCTGGCGCACAAGGGGATCGAAAACAAAGACGCCGTTGTTTCGTTCTGCAAGCGCATTCTGCTGCTTTCGCTGCCTTGGTCCGTACTGACGTATTTCCTTCCGGGCATACTCGAAAATTTGCCTAAAGCGCTGACCGTATTGGCGGACAGCAACCGAACGTGGCTTTGGCTGGGCAAATTCCTTTTCCCCGGGCACGGGCAGTTTTGGTATTTGACGGCAAGCGTCTGCGCGGTCGCCATTCTGTTCGCCCTGCGGAGGTATCTGCCGCGCAAGGTCGTGCTGCCCATTGCGTGCGCGGCATATCTGTGGATGCTGCTGGGGAACGAATTTCATGAGGTCGCCCGCAGGATCCCCGTGCTCCGTTACAGCTTTACGCTGCTGAAAGCCTTCGGAGCGGATGTGCGCAATGGCGTGCTTCTGTTCCTGTTCGTTTATATCGGTGTTCTGCTGTACGAAAGCGAGGCGCTGCGCAAGCTGCGAACTTCGGCTTGCTGGCTCGGGCTGGCGGCTTCCCTTTCTGTTCTCACCCTGGAGCTTTTGGCGCTTACGCGGCATCGCCCTGCCGAATATTACGCGACCTTTCCGTTCATCGTCTTTTTCCTGTTCAATCTTTTGCTGCGCGCAAGGCTGCGCCCGCGCCCGGTCTACACTTGGCTGCGGAATGCCTCCACGCTGCTGTTCTGCGTGCACATCCTGGTCGCCAGGATCTATGAGCAGCTTTCCGGCGTTCCTTATGCCGAAGGAGGCGTGCCCGCGTTTTGCTTCACGCTCGGGGTTTCCCTGCTGTTTTCGTTTGCCGTTTTGGCGTTGGAAAAGAAATGGGAATTTTTGCGTCGTCTGCATTGAAAATTTACATTTTAGGGCTAGCTATTTTTATTTGAATCATGTATAATAGCCCGGTATCATATTTTGAGCAAACACACGTAGGAGGAGAAACAGGCGATGGGTTTTGTTGCAAAAGAAAAAATCCGGGCGGGGGCTTGGAAGATCACTGCCGAAATCGACGCGGATACATTTGGTCAAAAGGTGGAGGAGATCTTTGCCGAGCAGCTGCCGAAGCTGTCGATTCCCGGCTTTCGCAAAGGCAAGGTGCCCCGCGCGATGCTTGAAAAGCGGTATGGCGAAAAGCTCTTTTTTGAAGACGCGCTTGACGCGCTGCTGCCGGGGGAGGTCAACGCCGCCGTTTCGGCGTCCGAGCTGGTGCTTGCGCTGCGCCCGCAGGATCTGAACGTGGAATCGATGGAGCGCGAAACGGGCGTGAAATATGATTTCACCGCAATCGTGAAGCCGGAGCTGACTGTCGCGGGTTGGAGGGGACTGGAAGCGCCCTATGCCCCGCAAACGGTAACGGAGGCGGATGTGGACGCGCGCGTCGAAGAGCTGCGCGACCGCAACGCGCGCATGGTGGAGGTGGAGGGGCGCGCCGCGCAAACGGGCGACAGCGCCGAAATCGATTATGAAGGCTTTGCCGACGGCGTACCCTTTGAAGGCGGGAAGGCTGAAAATTACGAGCTGCAGCTTGGCTCCGGTTCGTTTATCCCGGGCTTTGAGGAGCAAGTCGTCGGGCATTTGCCCGGCGAAGAATTCGACATCAACATAACCTTCCCGGAGCAATATCACAGCGAGGAGCTGGCGGGCAAGCAAGTGGTGTTCAAAATCAAGCTTCACGCCATCAAAGCGAAGGAGCTGCCCGAGCTTGACGACGATTTTGCGCAGGAGGTCGGCGAAAACTACGAAACCGTCGCGGATTTGCGCAGCGGCATTGAAGCGGAGCTGCTGGAAAGCAGGCGGCGCAGCAGCGAGGATGGCTTTACCGCCGCCGTGCAGCAAAAGCTGGCGGCGCTTGCCGAGGGCGAAATCGCGGACGAGGTGTTTGCCCAGCGTGCCGAGCGCAACAAAGAACTGTTTGCTGACCGCATTGGCGTGCCGGTGGAACGTTATCTGGAATACACCGGATTGGATCGCGAAAAATTTGACGCCGACATGCGCGAGCGTGCCGAAGAGCAGCTCAAGCTGGAGCTGGCGCTGGAGGATATCGCCCGCCAGGAAGCCCTTGAAGCCGCGCCGGAGGAAATTGAAGCCGAGCAGGAGCGCATGGCGGCGGAATACAACGTTGACATCGCGCGCGTAAAATTCGCCGTGCCGGAAGAGGATATACGCGCGGGGCTTCTGCGCGAAAAGGCGCTGGGGCTGGCGAAGGAGGCCGCCGTGAAGGTGGAGCCGCCCGCCGAAGAAGCCACGGAGGAAGAGGCAGAGACAGAAGAAGCTGCGGAGTAAGCGCGCTTTCAAAAGCGTTCCGCGTTTGCTCCGGTCTGCATAAGCTTTTTTGGAGCGGACAATACTTAATAGCAAGATAATGTCAGTATAGAGGAGGAAAACAAATGTCACTGGTTCCTATGGTAATTGAGCAGACCGGGCGCGGTGAGCGGTCGTTTGATATTTTTTCGCGCCTGCTCAACGAACGCATCGTGATGCTTTCAGACGAAGTCAACGACGTGACTGCGAGCCTGGTCATCGCGCAGCTGCTGCACCTGGAAGCCGAGGATCCCGAAAAGGACATCAGCTTTTATATCAACAGCCCCGGCGGCTCCGTCAGTGCCGGTCTGGCAATTTACGATACCATGAATTACATCAAGTGCGATGTTTCCACCATCTGCATGGGTATGGCGGCTTCGATGGGTTCGTTTTTGCTGGCGGCGGGCGCGAAGGGAAAGCGCATTGCCCTGCCCAACAGTGAAATCATGATTCACCAGCCACACGGCGGTGCGCAGGGGCAGGCGACGGATATTGAAATCGCCGCCAACCACATCATCCGCACCCGCGCAAAGCTCAACAGGATCCTTGCCGAGCGCACAGGACAGCCCCTCGAAATCATTGAGCGCGACACGGATCGCGACAATTTCATGAGCGCGGAAGAGGCCCGCGCGTATGGCTTGGTGGATAAAATCTTAACGTCCCGCTAGTTCTGCGCCGTCGCGCGAAGCGTTAAAGGTCTTTTGGTTCTTTTCTTCAGGAAAGAACACGTCACTTAGGAGGCTGAAAATGGCAAAGGAAGAAGAACGGCGCGGCGGGGAACCGCCGATCCTGTGTTCGTTCTGCGGCAAATCGCAGGCGCAAATTGATAAGCTGATTGCCGGACCCGGCGTATATATCTGCAACGAATGCGTGGAGCTTTGCTGTGACATTCTGGGCGAAAGCGTGGCGGCGGGCAATCCGCAGGAAGCTGCCGCTCGCAAGGAAGGCGCCCGCGGTAGCGTCTATTCACACCTGCCCACGCCGCAGGAGCTGAAGCACCAGCTGGATGAATATGTCATCGGGCAGGACGCGGCAAAAATCGCGCTGAGCGTAGCGGTATACAACCACTACAAACGCATCACGCACCAGCACGAGCGTAGCGGTTCGGTGGAGGTGCAAAAAAGCAACGTGCTGCTGCTCGGCTCGACGGGCGTGGGCAAAACAATGCTTGCGCAGACGCTCGCTAAGATCCTCGAAGTCCCTTTTGCGATTGCGGACGCAACCACGTTAACAGAAGCGGGCTATGTGGGTGAGGATGTAGAGAACATCCTACTGCGCCTGATTCAGGCGGCGGATCACGATATCGGTCGCGCACAGCAGGGCATCATTTACATTGATGAGATTGACAAAATTTCCCGAAAAAGTGAAAACCCCTCCATCACCCGCGACGTGAGCGGCGAGGGGGTGCAGCAGGCTCTGCTGAAAATCCTGGAAGGCACGATGGCAAATGTTCCGCCGCGCGGCGGGCGCAAGCATCCGCAGGACGATTTTTTGCAGATTGACACCTCCAACATCCTTTTCATTTGCGGCGGCGCGTTCGCGGGGATTGAACAGATCATTGAGCGGCGCATCGGCGGCAGCTCGATGGGCTTTGGTGCACAGATTAAGGATAAAAGCAAGGAGCAATATGATCGCCTGATTGGCAAGGTTATCCAGCAGGATCTGGTGCATTACGGGCTGATCCCCGAGCTTGTGGGGCGTATGCCTGTCGTCGCCGCGCTTGAGGAACTGGACGCCGCTGCTTTAGTGCGCATTCTGCAGGAGCCGCGCAACGCGCTGCTGAAGCAGTATCGCCAGTTGTTTGCCTACGATGGCGTGGAGCTGGAAATGGACGACGACGCGCTCATGGCGATCGCCACGCAAACGCTGGAGAAAAAAACAGGTGCGCGCGGTTTGCGCTCTGTGCTGGAGCAGCTTTTGCAGCCGTTGATGTATGCCATTCCCTCCGACGGCGCTGTGGAGCGAGTGCGCATTACGGGTCTCTGCGTCACCGAAGGCGCGCAGCCCCAAATGGAACGGAACCCCGCCAAGCAAAAGGCGAAGCCGAAAGTCATCTAGGGCGTGCCCCGGATCGTTTATATACCTTCGAGCAGCGCTGTTGCCAGGGGCAGACCGCGCTGCCCGAAGGTTTTTTTGAGGAAATCCTTGAGCGCGGGCATTTGCTGCCGTAGTGCGGCGGGTTCCGGCGTTTGCAGCAACCGCAGCGCCCTGTGCCAGAGGTAGGCGTCCAGCGCGGCACGGCTGTTCATCCCGCAAGCAAGGCAAACAGCGGCAAAGCGCTCCAGCTCCGCCGCGGCATTTGCTCCCAAATCCAGCTGCAGCTGCGCGGCGAGGTATTCCTCCAGCGCCGCAAACCGATCCCGCGCCGCTGCCGGAAGGGTGTAGGCTTCCGCCGCTTCGGCAAAGCTGCGGCGCAGATGTTGCCATTCCACCGGCTGCGCCTGCGTCCAAGGCACAAGGAAAGGCTTTTGCTTGAGTGCGTCCGGCGGCACATGGAATTCCATGGCGTCCCTGCGCAATGCGGCGGGGGCTTGCTCCCCGGGGCGCAGGATGCCCAAAAGCCACAGTCCCTGCGCCCACGGCAAGGCGCCGTCCTCCAACCGGACAGGGTCGTTCGGCCATGCGGAATCCGTCAGCCGAATACTGCGGGCAGGCAATTGCGCCTCCATCCCCGCCGTTCGTGCGCGGAGCAAGGGAAGAAGAGTGGAAAGATATTCCTGCGGTGCGGCAGCCAGCAGAGGCTGAAGCGCCAGCAAGGTGACGCCCTGATGCCAGAGCGCTTCGTATGCCAGGCGCAGGAAATGTGTTTCTTCATAGAGCCGCGCGCCGTTGGTCCATTGCCCCAGCAGATCCGCTGCGCCGCGCCAGGATGCGTCCGCGCTTGCAAGCACAAGCGGCTGCCCCAGCGCCTGCGCCACGGCATTTGGCAGCGCCGCCGACTCTTCGCCTTGCACCAAAACGAAATCCGAAACCGCCATTGCCCCCAAAAAGGCGGCAAACAGCTCCCGCGCGGCGTAAATCCCGCTGTGCGCGGCGGCGTGGCGGCGCATATGCTCGCAGAGCGCCTGCAGCGTCGGCTGCGGCGCGGTGGGGGAATCCCCTACCGCGCCGGCATATTTCGCGTCCACACGCAGCAATAACGGAAAGCGCCCGCCCAAGGTCGCGGTCGCCGCTGCCTTGGTACGCTCGTCCCTTCTTTGCTCCTGCTGCGGGTTGCTGCGCAGACGCAGGTTTTCAGCCTCCAGCGCGGCGACGGCATCCAACAGCGTTTGGCGCTCGGCGGCAAAGCGGTTCCACCGCCGTTCACGCAGCACCGCCAACAAAAGCACTGCCACCAGCGCAACGCCGCCCGCCACGATTGCGGGCAGCCAAAACAGCCAAATCCCCGGTTGATCCATTTCACATCCTCCATCCTTCGCGTAATAAGCGGCTTTTCCTTCATCTATGCCTTCCATGCGCAGACGCTGAGATCCACGCGCCCATCCGGGCAAAAGGAAACCTTCTCGGCAGCAAGCAGTGCTTGCTGCGCCTGCGCGCCGCCAAAGGCAAAGCCGGAGCATAGTCTGCCGTCCTTAAACACCACGCGGTGACAGGGGATTTCGGTTGCGTCCGCGCCCGGGTCGGGGTTACTGTGTAGCGCCCAGCCCACCTGCCGCGCCATGCGGGGGTTACCGGCAAGCCGCGCGATTTGCCCGTAGGTCGCCACCTGCCCGCGCGGGATTTCCCGCACGATGGCATACACACGCGAAAAGAAATGCATTGTTACGTCCTCCCGGCCTTCGAAGCTTAGAATACCATAACCCTGCAAACAATCCCAAAGCACCGAAGCCGCAAACGCGACCACGGCGCCCCAAGCCTTCCCCCACATCCGTTGATTATGGGTTTTCTTTCACCATCAGCTTGCGTATCACGCCCACACAATCGGACATGCGCATGATTTTCGGCACAGGATAGAGCGGATTCGCTTCCTTGAGCGCGCGCGCGGCAATGGTCGGGATATCGCTTTCCTGAATAAAATCAAATTGCGCGGGGATGCCCATGCGGGCGTTCAGGGCGCGGATTTCCGCAATAAAGGTCTGCGCCTTTTCGCTTTGGCTCTTGCCCTGCGCAAGCCCCGCCGCGTCGGCGAGATCCGCCAGGCGCGCGTGCGCCGTTTCACCGTAATAATCCAGCACATAAGGCAAAATCACGGCGTTTGCCAATCCGTGCGGGGTGTTATACATCCCGCCAAGATTGTGCGCAATGCCATGCGTATAGCCGATGTAGGCGCGGGTGAACGCCACCCCGGCATAAAAAGACGCCGCAAGCATGTTTTCGCGCGCTTCCAAATTTCCGCCGTCGTTGTAAGCGGTTTCAATGTTGGCAAAGATCAGCCTGGTGGCTTCAAGCGCTTTTTGTGCGGTATCCTTCGTGTTGCTCCTGCCAATATACGCCTCCACCGCGTGCGTGAGGGCGTCCATGCCGGTGGTGGATGTAATGTGCTTTGGCAGCCCCACAGTCAGCTCGGGATCCAAAACAGCATAGCGCGGGCGAAGCTTCGGGTCGTTGATCGGATACTTTTCGTGCGTTTCGGGGTTGGAAACAACAGCGGCGACGGTGGTTTCCGAGCCGGTACCCGCAGTGGTGGGAATGGCGTAAAACGGCGGCAGCTTTTTACGCACCTTCAGCAAGCCGCGCAGCTGCGGGATGCTCTTTTTCGGGCGCACCAGCCGCGCGCCCACCACCTTGGCGCAATCCATGGGCGAGCCGCCGCCGAAAGCGATAATGCCCCGGCAATCCTCCCGCAAATAAAGATCCCGCGCCTGCTCGATGTTCTCAATGGTCGGGTTAGGCAGGGTTTTATCATAAAGCGCGTAGGAAATATCCGCCTTTTCAAGCCCTTGCAGGAGCTTGTTGGGCAGCCCGATCTTCATCAAACCCCCATCGGTCACCACCAGCACCTTGCGCAGCCCCTGCGACCGAATCAGCTGGGGCAGCTGCTGTGCGCTGCCGGGTCCGCGCAAAAGCGCGGGACCGTTCCAATCCAAAAATGCCGTCGCGACCTGCATCACTTTTTGATAGGCGCGGCAATAGAATCGATATGCTGACATAACAACCTCCGGTTTATCATTGAGAATTCGCGACGCAGGGTGCGGGGCACGGAGTATCGCCCGCTTTCAAAAGCGAAAGCTCGCGAATGACCCGGGCGACCGGCAACCCGACGACGTTAAAGTAATCACCGTGAACCTCCTCCACCAGCAAAGCGCCTCTGCCTTGGATGCCATACGCGCCCGCCTTATCCATCGGCTCACCGCTGTGGATATAGCTTTCGATCTCAAGCTCCGTTAAAGGGTAAAAGCGAACACATGTCACCTGCGTAAAGGCACGGATAATCTCCCCGCGCCGCAAGCACACGCCCGTCACCACGCGGTGCTCCCGCCCGGAGAGCCGGCGCAGCATCTGCGCGGCGTCCTCAGCGGAAAAGGGCTTACCAAGCAAGCCGCCGTCCGGTGCAACGACAATCGTATCCGCGGATATAACGCAATCCTCGGGGTTTTGTTCCGCCACGGCGGCGGCTTTCAGGCAAGCCAGGCGAAGAGCGGCTTCTTCCGCGCCCTCGCCGGGCAGGGTTTCTTCCTCCAGCTTCGGCGTGCAAGCGCAAAAGCTCAAGCCCGCCAGTGTGAGCAATTCCTTGCGCCGGGGGGATGCGGACGCCAAAATGTACTTCATGCAGTTCTTGTCTTCCTTTACTTTGCGGGGATAATCTCAGTCCAATAGCCATCCGGGTCATTGATGAAGTAGATGCCCATGCCCGGATTTTCGTAACAAATGCAGCCCATCTCTTCGTGCAGCGCCCGCGCGGCGGCGTAATCCTTGGTCACGACTGCCAGATGCAGCTCGTTGTCGCCCAAATCATATGCGCCCTTCCAATCCCGCAGCCAAGTCAGCTCCAGCTGGAACGCGCTGCCGTCGCCTTCCAAAAATGCCAGAACGAAGCTGCCGTCCTCTGCGTTCTTGCGGCGCACCTCGCGCAGCCCCAGCGCTTGCCGGTAGAACGTGATGCTTTTTTCCAAATCCACAACATTACGGTTGGAATGCACAAACTGAAAACGCACGAAAATCACCCTTTCCCTTTGCAACAGTATACACCCGTGCCATGAAAATTGCAAGGTAAAATCGTGTAAAATAACAAAAATATAGGCTTGACAATTGCCGCAAAGGTGCTATAATAAAAATGTGGCGTATTGCAAAGCGTATTTGTTGATTTTAAACGAAAAGAAAGGGGTTTGCACATGTACGATTTTCTGTCCGCAATCAACCAAATTCTGGATGGGCTGGGGGTTGACCCAAAGCTCGGCGCAACGCTCATCAAGATCATTGAGTTCTTTGTCACCGACTTGCCCGGGTATCTCGAGCAGGCTGCCGGATGGATCGGCGGTTTGGGCGCGTAAACAAAATCTCACCGGATGAACGCCGCTCTTTGGGCGGCGTTTTTCTTGTTTCCTCAATTAAAAAGCCGCCCCTCGGGATCGCTCCCAAGCGGCGGCTGTGTGTTTTCCCGGGCCTTCTCAACTCAGTCGTTTGTCACGGCGACGACAACGCCCGAACCAACCGTGCGCCCACCCTCACGGATAGCGAAGCGCAGACCCTCTTCAATAGCGATCGGGGTGATCAGTTCCACTTCCATTTCAACATTGTCGCCCGGCACACACATCTCAACGCCTTCCGGCAGTGTGATCACACCGGTTACGTCGGTGGTGCGGAAATAGAACTGCGGGCGGTAATTGTTAAAGAAGGGCTTATGACGACCGCCCTCATCCTTGGTCAAAACGTACACTTGCCCACGGAATTTGGAGTGCGGATGAATGGAACCGGGCTTTGCAAGCACCTGCCCGCGCTCAATTTCCTTGCGCTGCACGCCGCGCAGCAATGCGCCGGCATTGTCGCCCGCTTCGGCATAATCCAAGCTCTTGTGGAACATTTCCAAGCCTGTGACGACAACCTTGCGGCGCTCTTCCGTCAGCCCGACAATTTCGACTTCCTCGCCGACCTTAATCTGACCGCGCTCCACGCGCCCGGTGGCAACGGTGCCGCGCCCGGTGATGGTGAAGACATCTTCAACGCTCATCAGGAAGGGCTGATCCGCCTTGCGATCCGGCGTTTGGATGTAGCTGTCAACAGCTTCCATAAGCTCCCAAATGGAAGCAAGCTCCGGTGCGCTTTGATCCGTCCCTGCATATTCCAACGCTTTCAGCGCGGAGCCGCGGATAATCGGGATATCATCGCCCGGGAATTCCTTCTCGGTCAACGCTTCGCGAATCTCCATCTCAACAAGATCCAGCAGCTCGGGGTCGTCCACCTGATCCACCTTGTTCATGTAAACCACGATATAAGGCACGCCGACCTGGCGGGCAAGCAGCAAATGCTCTTTGGTTTGCGCCATCGGACCATCCGTAGCGGCGATCACGATGATTGCGCCGTCCATCTGCGCCGCGCCGGTGATCATGTTCTTGATATAATCGGCGTGACCGGGGCAATCGACGTGCGCGTAATGGCGGCTGTCGGTTTCATACTCCACGTGCGCGGTGTTGATCGTGATGCCGCGCTCGCGCTCTTCCGGCGCTTTGTCAATGTTCGCATAATCAACGAAGGAAGCCTGCCCCTTCATAGCCAAGGTCTTCGTGATGGCGGCGGTCAGGGTTGTTTTGCCGTGATCCACGTGACCGATGGTGCCGATGTTCACGTGCGGCTTATTGCGTTCAAACTTTGCCTTTCCCATAGGAAATTCCTCCTTGTGTCATTCAACTGATACTACAGTGTTTCTATTCTAGCAGGGAATCGCGAAAATAGCAAGCCCTTTTGCAAAAAAAGTTTAATCCTTATTTTTGCTCTTTTCGCTGACGATGCCATCCGCGATGCTTTTGGGCACCTGCGTGTAGTGACTCGGTTCCATCACATACTGCCCGCGCCCTTGTGTGCGCGAGCGCAGCGTGGTCGCGTAGCCGAACATGTTTGAAAGCGGGATTTGGGCATTGATCTGCACCGCGCCCGTGCGCTCCTCCGTGCCTTGGATCATGCCGCGCCGCGCGTTGCAATCCCCAATGACGTCGCCCATATAATCCTGCGGCACCGTGATGGCGACCTTCATAATCGGTTCCATCAGCACCGGGGCGGCCTTGCGCATCGCGTCCTTAAAGGCCATGGAGCCGGCGATTTTAAACGCCATTTCGCTGGAATCCACCTCGTGGTAGGAACCGTCGTAAAGCGTGACCTTGACGTCCACCACGTTGTAGCCCGCCAAAACGCCGCTGAGCATCGCGCCCTTGATGCCTGCCTCCGCCGCCGGAATGTATTCCTTCGGAATCACGCCGCCCACGATGGCATTGACGAACTCGTATCCCTTTTCAGGGTTCGGCTCAACGCAGATCTTGACATGACCGTATTGCCCGCGCCCGCCGGATTGCCGCGCGTACTTGCAATCCACGTCGGCTTCCCTGGTGATGGTTTCGCGGTAAGCCACCTGCGGCTTGCCCACGTTTGCCTCCACCTTAAATTCACGCAGCATACGATCCACAATGATTTCCAGATGCAGCTCACCCATGCCGGCAATAATCGTCTGCCCGGTTTCTTCATCCGTGTAGCACTTGAAGGTCGGGTCTTCCTCGGCGAGCTTTTGCAGGGCGATGCCCATTTTTTCTTGCCCCGCCTTGGTTTTCGGTTCGATTGCCACACGGATCACGGGTTCGGGGAATTCCATCGACTCCAAAATCACCGGATGCGCGGCGTCGCAAAGCGTGTCGCCCGTGGTGGTGTTCTTCAGCCCGATAGCGGCGGCAATATCGCCCGCGTAACAGCAATCAATATCCTGCCGGTGGTTGGAATGCATCTGCAAAATGCGCCCGATCCGTTCATTGTGCCCCTTGCTGGCGTTATGCACGCCGGAGCCGGATTCCACCTTGCCGGAATACACCCGGAAGAAGCAGAGCTTGCCGACAAAAGGATCGGTGGCAATCTTAAACGCCAGCGCCGAAAACGGCTCTTCGTCCGAAGAATGACGCACCTCGTCCTCCTCGGTTTTTGGGTTAACGCCGGTGATATCCGGCACATCGGTTGGCGCAGGCATGTAGGCAACCACGGCGTCCAGCAGCTGCTGCACGCCCTTGTTGCGGTAGCTCGTGCCGCAAATCACCGGAACCATCGTGTTGCCAAGGGTCGCCTTGCGGATGCAGCTCTGGATTTCCGCGACGGTCAGCGCTTCGCCTTCAAAGAACTTTTCCAGCAGCGCGTCGTCCTGCTCGGCGACAGCCTCCAGCAATGCCTGACGGTATTCCTGCGCCTGTTCAAGAAGCTCGGCGGGGATTTCCTCCACGCGCACGATCTCGCCTTTTTCGCCTTCATAAATGACGGCGTTCATCTCAACAAGATCAATAATGCCGCGGAAGGCGTCCTCCGCGCCGATGGGCAGCTGAATCGGCACGGCGTTGCACTTGAGCCGCTCGCGCAGCATCCCAAGCACGTTAAAGAAATCCGCGCCCATGATGTCCATCTTATTGATATACACCATGCGCGGCACGCCGTATTTATCCGCCTGCCGCCAAACGGTTTCGCTTTGCGGCTCAACGCCGCCCTTGGCGCACAGCACCGTCACCGAACCGTCCAGCACCCGCAGACTGCGCTCGACCTCTACCGTGAAATCCACGTGACCGGGGGTGTCAATGATATTGATGCGGTGATCCTTCCAGAAGCAGGTGGTTGCGGCGGAGGTGATGGTGATGCCGCGCTCCTGCTCCTGCTCCATCCAATCCATGGTCGCCGCGCCGTCGTGCACCTCACCGATTTTGTGCGTGATGCCCGTATAGTAAAGAATCCGCTCGGTGGTGGTGGTTTTGCCGGCGTCAATGTGCGCCATGATACCAATATTGCGCGTTTTTTCCAATGTAACTTGCCGGGGCATGAAAATTCCTCCGAATTTTAGATTTTAGAGCTTTAGATATTAGACGGGGCCGCCCAACATCCGACGGTTGAAAGACGACGTCTAATGTCTGCCGTCTACCACCTAAAATGCGCAAACGCCTTGTTGGCTTCCGCCATCTTGTGGGTATCCTCACGCTTTTTGTATGCCGAACCCGTCTGGTTCAGTGCGTCCACAATCTCGTTTGCCAGGCGTTCCTTCATCGTGCGCTCGCTGCGCGCGCGGGAATAGAGCGTAATCCACCGCAGACCCAGCGTCTGGCGGCGCTCCGGGCGCACGTCAATCGGAACCTGGTAGGTTGCGCCGCCCACGCGGCGCGCTTTGACCTCCAGCAACGGCATGACGTTTTCCATCGCCGTTTCAAAAGCTTCCAACGGCTCCTTGCCGGTTTTTTCGCGGATGATATCGAAGGCGTCATAAACGATGCGCTGCGCAACGCCTTTTTTGCCGTCATACATCACGCTGTTGATCAGGCGGGTGACCAGCTTTGATCCGTAAAGCGGATCGGGCAGGACGTCCCGTTTCGCGATTTGGCCTCTTCTTGGCACTTCGCTTCCCTCCTCCATATAGAATGAATTCATCGGTAATACCCTGCGCCCCGGCACGGAGACCAAGATCCCGGAACCTGGGCAGGGTTGGTGTCCAGCAAGAGAGCCTATATTAACGCGGCTTGCCGCGCGATTCTCTTCACTGGTTCGGGGGAGTTGCCTTATTTCTTTTTGATGGCCTTTTCGGGCTTTGCGCCGTACTTTGAACGCGCCTGCTTGCGCTTTTGCACGCCTTGGGTGTCCAGCGTTCCACGAATCACGTGATACCGCACGCCCGGAAGGTCGCGCACACGTCCGCCGCGGATCAGTACCACGGAGTGCTCTTGCAGGTTATGCCCCACGCCGGGGATATACGCCGTCACTTCGATGCCGTTGGAAAGGCGCACGCGGCAGATCTTGCGGAGCGCGGAATTCGGCTTTTTGGGCGTGGTGGTTTTCACCGCCGTGCAAACACCGCGCTTTTGCGGGGAGTCTTGATCCGTTTGCACATTCCTGCGGGAATTCAGCCCCTTGCGCAATGCCGGCGCCTTGCTCTTTTTCACCGAGGTCTCGCGTCCGCTGCGAATGAGTTGATTAAAGGTAGGCATAGGTTCTCCTTTCATCCAAAAATTTTATTATTCACAGCAAAGCCAGAATAACCTGGCTATTATAGCATCACCGTGGGGGATTTGTCAAGCGCCATTTCGCGCAAGGGTGCAGCAAAAAATCGTGAGAGGATCTATGCGGCTCTAAAAAGTGTACCAACGTCCTTGCCCCAAAGATTGCTTTGGTTTTAAGGTTCTTGAGGAAGTCTGTTGTATCACGCCTCCGGGAAAAAGTAAATGCCGCCGCCGCAAAAAACACGGCGGGAACCGCTTGCTTTTGCGCGGCGGGCATGGTATAATAGCAGCATAAAACAAAGGCTTGAAGAGGTGAAGTGTCTGGATACGCCGATTGCGGTTCGGGTGGATGGCGTGGGCAAGCGATATTCGATCAAGGATCCAACCGCGCGGATCGATACCCTGGTCGGCGCGCAGACCGGGCGGCTGCGCGCCGCCGTGCACAAGGCGCGGCAAAAGCGCAAGAAAACCGATTTCTGGGCGCTGCGCGGCGCGACGCTGGAAATTCACAAGGGCGAGAGCGTTGGGATTATTGGCAAGAACGGTGCGGGTAAATCGACGCTGCTGAAGCTACTTTCGCGCGTTACCGAGCCGACGACGGGGCGCATAGAGGTGCACGGGCGTCTTGCCGCCATGCTGGAGGTAGGCACGGGCTTTAACGGGGAACTGACAGGGCGCGAAAATATTTACTTGAACGGCGCGATCCTTGGTATGTCAAAGGCGGAGATCAGCCGGAAGCTGGATTCGATCATTGCGTTTTCCGAAATCGGGCAGTTTATTGATACGCCCGTCAAGCGCTACTCCAGCGGGATGTATGTGCGCCTGGGGTTTGCCGTGGCGGCGCATTTGGAGCCGGACATTATGGTTGTGGACGAAGTGCTTGCCGTTGGCGACGCGAAATTCCAGCGCAAATGCTTGGATCAAATGGCCGCGGTGGTCGAAAGCGGGTGCACCGTGCTGTTCGTCAGCCATCAGATGCATACCATCCGGGCGCTCTGCAAGCGCGTGATCGTCCTCAACGCCGGTCAGGTGGTTTATGACGGCGAAACGGAGGAGGGCATCAACTGCTATCTTGCCGAAGGCGGACGGCGCGAAACGGATATTGACCTCAGCGTGAAAGACCGCTTCGGGCATATTTCCGGCGAGCTGCGCCTGCTGCGTGTGGAGCTGCCGGATGTGACCGGCTGCGCTTACGAGCCGGACGCGCCCTTGCGCTTCCGCGTGACCTTCCGCTGTGAATCGGATTGCGCGGACGCGCGGCTGCGCTTTGAGCTTTCCAACGCGCGCGGACCTGTCGGCATGGCTTTCACGGATATATTTGCGCCGTCGCTCAAGGCGGGGCAGGTGTATCACGCAACCATTGTGTTTGCCGGGCACAACCTTGCCCCCGGCGGTTATAACGCGAGCATTTCCATTGGGCGCGGCGATAATTATGAGGGCATTTGCACCTATGACGGCGTATACCCCGCCTTCAGCTTTGATGTATTAGCCCGCCGCCGCGGCGATCTGCGCGAAAGCTGGCGGGATATTTGGGGCAGCCAGCATCTGCCCGCGCCGCAGGTGACATCCTTTGCAGCGCAAAGCGGGCAATGAGCGCGCTTTGTTCCGCGCGTTGTATATTCCGCGCGTTGTATATTTTGTTCATTGCGTATATACAATAACAACAGGAGGAGGTGAGGAGCTGGAGCGTGTGTTGGTTGGCGGGCTTCCCGCCGCGTATGCCGAGCAGGGGCGAGGCGACGCGATTTTGCTGCTCCACGGCTGGGGCGCGAGCGCGGGACTGTACGCGCCGCTGCAACAGCGGCTCGCAAAAAAATACCGCGTGCTGGCGCTGGATTTCCCCGGCTTTGGGCAAAGCCCCGAGCCTCCCGGGGCTTGGGATGTGGACGCTTACGCCGATTTTGTGCTGGCGTTTTTGGCACGGCTGCAAATTGAAAGCTGCGCACTGGTGGGGCATTCCTTTGGCGGACGCGTGATCCTCAAGCTTGCCGCGCGGCAATTGGAGGCTCCGCGCTTCCCAAAGCTGGTGCTGATTGACAGCGCCGGCATTCGCCGGTTGCCGACAAAGGCTTCGCTGCGCAAGAGCCGGAAATACCGCTGGGGGCGGAAGTTCCTTGCCCTGCCGCCCTTGCGCAAAGCGTTCCCGGGCGCGCCGGAAAGGCTTAGGCAAAAATACGGCTCGGCGGATTACAGAACGGCGTCCCCGCTCATGCGCCAAATCCTGGTGAAAACCGTGAACGAGGATCTTACACCACTGCTTACGCGCGTGCAAGCGCCGACCCTGCTCATTTGGGGGCGCGGCGACGCCGATACACCCCTGATTGACGGGCAGCTGATGGAGCGGGAAATCCCGGGTGCGGGGCTGGTGATACTGGAAAACGCGGGGCATTTTTCTTTTCTTGAGCAGCAAGGGCAGTTTTTGCGTGTCATGGAATCTTTTTTCGAAGTATAGGCTTGGCTCCGGAGGAATATAGGATGGGTGTGGTTCCGTATACCGTTTTTGCCCTCTGCGGCGTTTCCGCCGGTGGGGCGGCTCTTGCGTTGCGTTATTTGGCGCATATGTTCCAGCTCAACACCTATAAGCCAAACGTGCAGCGGCAATGGGCACGCGCGAACGCGCGGGCGTTGCGCAGGCTTTGGATCCCGGTGATCGGCGGCTGGTTTTTCCGCCCGAAGCCCGCTAAAAAGCCGCTGGTCTACACGCCGCGCATGAAGCGGCTGCTGGTCGTCGCCGCTCTGCCCGTGAGCCTGTGCGTTGCCGGGGCGGCGGTCGCCTTGGCGCTGGAAGCGCAGTGGCCGGCGTTCGGGCTTTCGCTGGCGGTGCTGCTTTTCGCAGCGCCGTTTGCGCCGCAGATCCTGCTGCTCGCGAACCGCTGCAACGCTCCTGCCGAACAGACGGTGCGGAATTACTACACAAAGCAGGCGGTGCGGAAGCTGCGGGCGCACACGAAGCTTATCACCGTCGGTATCACAGGGAGCTACGGCAAAACCAGCATGAAATATTGCCTCAACGCCCTGCTGCGCGTGCAATACAACGTCTTTATGACCCCGGAGGGCACAAACACTCCCATGGGCGTGGTGCGCTGTGTGCGCGAGGGCTTAAGCGCCGCGCATGCGATTTTTCTTTGCGAAATGGGCGCGAAAAACGTGGGGGATATCCGGGAGCTGTGCGACCTGGTGCAACCGCAATGCGGCGTGCTGACCTCTGTCGGTCCGCAGCATCTGGAGAGCTTTCATAGCCTGGAGAACGTCGTCAAAACAAAATTCGAGCTGGCGGACGCGCTGCCGGACGATCCCGCAAGCATTCTGTTCGTGAACGCGGAGGACGAAAGCATACGCGCGCAATTGGAAAATTACGGGCAGCTGCGCACCGTGCGCTACGCTGCCGCGCCGGGCTTTGGCGCGGATTATTGGGCGGAAAATGTAACCTGCGGCGAGAACGGCGTGACCTTCACAGCGCGCACGGCGCGCGGTGAAAGCGCGGCGTTCGCAACGCGTCTGCTTGGGCGGCACAATGTGCTGAATCTGATGGGCGCGGTTGCCGTCGCGCACACCTTCGGTGTCCCGTTAACGGAAATGCGCGGGGCGATCCGCAAGCTTGCGCCCGTGCCGCACCGGCTGGAGCTGTTGGATAAGGGCGGCACATTGATCATTGACGACGCCTACAATTCCAACCCCGGCGGCGCGAAAGCCGCGCTGGACGCCCTAGCGCTTTTCGCGGATCGGCAAAAAATCCTCATTACGCCCGGCATGATCGAGCTGGGCACGCGGCAGGCGGAGCTGAACAAGACCTTCGGCGCGCAAGCCGCCGCGGTTTGCGATGCCATTGCCCTGGTGGGCGCGGCGCAAACGGAGCCAATCCGCCAAGGCGTGCTGGAGGCGGGCTTCGCCCCGGATCAATGCTTCACCGCGCAAACGCTGCAGGATGCGCTGCAGTGGGCAAACGCGCTGCCGAACGCGCGGCAAAAAATCATTTTGCTGGAAAATGACCTGCCGGATAATTTCGGCGGTTAAGATCATGCCCATCCCGAACGATCTACTCACAATGGAGGTGTTTTTTATGAAGCTCAAGCTGGCTGTTCTCTTTGGCGGCAAATCCGTGGAGCACGAGATATCCGTGATCTCCGCGCTGCAGGCAGTCGCCGCGCTGGACCGTGAAAAATATGACGTACTGCCTGTTTATATGACCAAGGACGGGCGCTGGTATATCGGCGAACACGTGGGCGAGCTGGCGGCTTACAAGAATATTCCGAAGCTGCTGGCGGCAAGCCGGGAGGTCTTGCCCGCGCGCGTTGACGGCAAGGCGGTGCTGCTGCGGCAGCCGCCCAAGGGCTTTGGCAGCCCCGTGCTTGCGCAAATTGACGCAGTGTTCCCCATCGTTCACGGCACCAATGTGGAGGATGGCGCGCTGCAGGGCTTGCTGCGTCTGTTGGGCGTACCCTTCGTTGGCTGCGATGTGACGGCCGCAGCCATTGGCATGGATAAATTCGCGCAAAAAGCGCTTTTCCGTGCGGCGGGCGTGCCGGTGCTGGATGCGCTTGTGCTCCGGCAATCGGAATATGACGCGGATATGGATGCCGCGCTTGCGCGGGTTACGGAACGCTTCGGCTTCCCGGTGATCGTCAAGCCGGTGAATTTAGGCTCGAGCGTGGGGATTGGCAAGGCAAGCGACGACGCCGCCCTGCGCAGGGCGCTTGAGCTGGCATTTCGCTTCGCGAACCGCGTGCTGGTCGAGCCTGCCGTTCCAAATTTGCGGGAGATCAACTGCGCCGTGCTGGGCGACGGCGACGCCGCCCGCGCAAGCGTTTGCGAGGAGCCGCTCAATGCCGATGGAATTTTGAGCTACGAAAACAAATATCTGAGCGGCGGCAAGGGGAGCAGGGCAAAAGCAAGTGTTAAGGGCGTCCCTGCCGCCGGTGGCGCAAAGGGGATGGCGAGCCTGGAGCGCAGGATCCCGGCGGAAATCCCGGAGGAGCTGGAGCGGCGCATACAGGCGTACGCCTTGCAAGCCTTCCAGGCGCTGGACGCCGGCGGCGTGGCGCGGATTGATTTTTTGATGGACGGGCAAACGGGCGAGGTCTGGCTGAACGAAATCAACACCGTGCCGGGTTCGCTTTCGTTCTACCTTTGGGAGCCAAGCGGCGTGCCGTACCCGCAGCTGCTGGATGAAATGCTCCGCCTCGCCTTTCGCAGGGCGCGGGCGCAGGAAGATTTGAGCTTTTCGTTTGATACAAATGTTCTGGCGGATGCGAAAATATAAAAAAGGGGGGGCTGTAGGGGTGTTGATGCAAGAGCTTCGCCGCCTTGCGCATAAAGCAGATGAGAAGCCATGGCTTCGCCGTGCGCTGTTTTGGGGCGTGCTTGCCGCCGGAGCGGGGCTGTTCTTTTTGTTTGCCCTGCAAAGCCGCATGATCTATGATGATTATGCTTACGCGAGTCTTTTTGGCGGACGGTCTTTTTTGGATTACCTTGCGTTCCACTACACGAACATGAACGGACGCATCGTGAGCAATGGCATCTTTGTACTTTTTTATGATTTGCCGCCCGCCGGGTTTGCCGCCGTGCAAGCCGCCGGGTACGCTGCGCTTATCCTGTTGCTTTACCGTATTGGCGGGCATACCTTTCGCAAACTGAACACGCTGTGGCTGCTGGCGCTGCAGCTGCTGATCTGGTTTTTCGCCCCGGCATTCGGCGAAATTTTCATTTGGAAATGCGCGTCTTTGGTGTATCTCTTTGGTTCCCTTCTGGCGCTGGCGGCATTGCTGCCGTTTTTTACGTATTTGGAAAGGAAAAGCAGATTGTCAAGGGGCGCAGACGCTGCCAAGGCTATTGGTGTTGGAATTTTATGCATCCTCGGCGGCTGGAGCTGGGAGGGTGCGGGTACGTTGCTGGTCGCAGCACTTGCGCTCTTCCTTTTGCGGCGGCGGTGGCTTCAAAAGCAAAAATGCCCACTTTGGATGTGGACAGGCTTTGCCGGATCCATGCTCGGCTTCGCCGCCTTGATGCTTTCCCCCGCGCAATGGAAGCGTATTGCGGGTGCGCAAACAGGACTGGCAAGCAACGGGGCTGTGCACGGGCTTATGCGTTCGGCGTTCGGCGTTGCAATCCACTGCCTGGAGCATTTAACGCCGTTGCTGGTTGTGTTTTGCTTGGCGCTGGCGGCGGGGCTTGTTGTTCAGAAAAAGAAAGCTGATCTGAACAAAATGCAAAACAGCGTGATTTTTCTTTTTGCGGCGGCGGCGAGTCTGGTCATCTTGATTCCAACGGGCAGCGGCTGGGGCAGAGCCTTTGCCGCCGGTTTTTTCGGGCTGCTTTTGGCAGTGGGCGCCGCGCTGCCACGCTTGCCACAGCGGGGCGCGTTGCGGCTGCGGGCTTTACTGGTTGCGGCTCTTGCTTTCCCAACAATGCTTTTCGCGTGGCAATATTATTCCGAGCTGCGCGCCGCACAGGATACCGCAGCGGCGTTTGATGCGCGAGAAGCGATGATTCTGCAAGCCAAAGCCGCAGGCGAAGCAAGCGTTTATGTTTTGCCCATCGCGCAACAAACGGGAACGCACAATGTGTTTGGCGCGGACGGGGATATATCGCCCGATACACCGCCGGAGCACTGGATGCATCGCTGGCTGACCAATTATTACGGAATTGAGGTGTTCGCCGCCGCCGAAGCGGAAGCCTGACCCCCCGCAGCTCTGTTAACCGTATATAAACGCTTCCAGCAGCGCTCGGTTCTCGTCCAAATCCAGTTCGAGAGCGGCGCTGCCTTTTTTTGTTGCTTCCTTATACGTCCCCTTGGCGGGGATGCTGTGCTGCTCTGTGCCGTAGCCCAGCCAGCCCGTCGCGCCCAGCAGGAGTGCCGTGAGCGCGGATGGACGCATGTCGGTTTCCAGCGCGGGCAGAATCAGTTCCGGCAGCTTGAGCAGCGTGCTGGGCGGTGTTTTTTTCAGCTTTGCGGTCAGCGCCTCCAAGACCTTGCGCTGCCGCGCCGTGCGATGAAAGTCGCTGTCCAGCTTGCGGATGCGGCAATAAATCAGCGCCAGCTCGCCGTCCAGGAGCACGGTTCCCTTTTCTTCTGTTTGCGCGCGGAAGGCTTCGCGCCCCAGCGCCTTGCCCGCCTTCGTTGTTTTAACTATAAAATCGGCTTCGACGTCTGCGACGGCGACTTCCACGCCGCCCAGCGCGTCAATCACAGCCTTGAAGCCTGCAAAATCAATCTTGATATAATGATCAATCGCCACGCCAAAATTTTGCTCCAGCGTGGCGCAAAGCCCTTCCGCGCCATCCCACGCAAAGGCGGAGTTGAGCTTTGCCTCGCCCCCGGAAGCCATTTGCACCCAGCTGTCGCGTAAAAATGATGTGAGCTTCAGCGCCTTGCCGTCCCGGTCGATGCTCAGCAGCAGCATGGAATCCGAACGCGCAACGCCGCCCTCGTCTTTATCCACTCCAATCAGCAGCAGGTTCGTAACCCGCGCGCTGTGCAAAAGCGCGGAACGGCTTGGGCGCATTGCCGCGCCGGCTTCGTTGGGCGCCGCGGTCTGCACCTTGCTTGCTTGGTTGTAGACGAATCCCACGCCGCTTGCGCCTAACAAAGCGCCCAACAACAGCAACAGGATGAAAAACGTCCGCAGAGGGTGTTTTTTCCTTGCGCGCACGCTCCGCAGCGGCGCGACCGCGCTCTTTTGCGGCTGCGCATGGAAGCTCTCCGACGCGGCGGGCTTGCGCGGTACATAGCGCTGCGCGTCGCCCGGCTTGGGTGCAAGGTTTTCCAGCTCTATCAGGTCAAGCGATGTGTCAATATCCATGCCGGGCATGTTTGGCTCGCGCTGTCCGCGCTTCGTGCCGCGCTCCGCTTCCGCGATATGTCGGCGGATCATGCGCATCAGTTCGGTGTCGGGGTCGTTCTGCGGTATGGCGTCTTTTTCGTTTGGCATTGCATTTTATCCTTCATGTTTTGTGCGCGAAAAATATGCCGCCGCGTTGCGGAAGGCAACATCCCGCGCGAGACCCTCGAGGGCTTGCGCGTCGTCGGGATATAAACCCTGCTCCACCCATTCGCCGCACAGCCCGCAGAAAATCCGGCGGAAGTATTCGTGCCGCGGATAGGAAAGGAAGGATCGCGAATCCGTGACCATGCCAACGAAGGTTCCCAGCGCACCAAGATTGCCGAGGGTGCGTAGCTGTTCGCGCATCCCGTCAATATGATCCAAAAACCACCAGGCGGGTCCGTATTGCAGCCTGCCGGGAATCCCGCCGCCCTGGAAGTTGCCAAGCATAGTGCCCAGCACATAACCGTCCTTGGGGTTGAGGTTGAACAGGATCGTTTTTGGCAACGCGCCGCGTGCGTCCAGCGCGTCTAAAAGGCGGCTGAGCGCTTGCGCGACGGGCGCGTCGTCCATGGAATCATAGCCCGCGTCCGCGCCGATGCTTTGAAACGCGCGGGTGTTGTTGTTGCGCATGGGTCCGATGTGTAGCTCCATTGCCCAACCGTGCGCGGCGTAGCGCTCACCCAAAAAGAGCAGCAGCGCCGTTTGATATTGCTCCGCTTGCAGGGGTGTGAGTGCTTCGTCCGCCAAGCGCGCGGCAAAAATGCGCTCAAGCGTGTCCACGTCCGCCGGGGCAAACGGCGGCTTGGCAAAGCCGTGGTCGCTTGCCACGCAGCCAAGCGCGGCGAAGACCTCCATGCGCTCTGAAAGCGCTGCCCGCAACGCCGCAAAGCTGCCAATCGCGGCGCCACAGCGTGCCTCCAGGCTTTTGAGCCATGGCAGGAAGCCCGGCTGCTCAATCGCCAGCGCGCGATCCGGGCGAAAGGCGGGCAAAACGCGAAAACCCAAGGCTTCCTTGGCGAGCGCGGCGTGGTATTCCAAGGAATCCGCCGGGTCGTCCGTCGTGCAAAGCGCGGCGACGTTGGAGCGGCGAATCAGCTCCCGGGGCGTAAAGCCGCCACCGGCAATTTGCTTGTTGCAGACGGAAAAAATCCGCGCCGCGCTGCCCGCGTTCAACGGCTCTTCAACGCCAAAAAAGCGGCGCAGCTCCAGCCCCGCCCAATGCAGCAGCGGGTTGCCGATCAGCTTGGGCTGGCAGCCCGCCCAAGCGGCGAATTTTTCATCGCCGCGCGCGTCACCCGTCACAAGGCGCTCTGCGCAACCGCAGCCGCGCATGGCGCGCCACTTATAATGATCGCCGCTCAGCCACAGCTGCGTGATATCGCGCGGCGTTTCGTTTTCAAAGATTTCCTTTGGCGAAAGATGGCAGTGCCAATCGAAAATCGGCTCTGCCGCCGCCGCGGCAAACATCTGCCGCGCAGCCGCGGTGGTGAGCAAAAAAGCATCGTGCAAATAGGGCAGCGGCATAGGGCGCCTCCGCGTTAACAAATGTATTTTACGGGCAAAGAAACACTGAGCGAGCGCCAAAAATAAGAACCAGCAATAACAGAAACACCGTGACGGACAAATAGATTGTTTTCATGGGGCGGCTTGCTCGCTTCCGCGCCTTTTTATCCTTCGTATTATCTGCGCTTGACGGCTCTCCGCGTTCCCAAAGCAAGGAACGAATCATAAAGAACATGAACGCCACCAATTGGAACGCGCCGAGCAAAACAAGAGCGATGGTCGCGGTTATGTAATCGTTGGAAACCGCTTTCGAGCCATTTGCGAGCGGTTCAACCAAGCGCCCGACCAAATCCGCAAGGAATTGGATGGGCAGCAAAACGATCACTAAAATAGCCGCAAAAATGGACATAATAGCGATAAGCGAGCTGTAAATTTGATCCTTTTGCCTGCTTGTTTGTTCTTTAACCTCGTTTTCGACTTGTTCTTTAACCTCGGCTGTGACTCTTTCAGGAATTCCATCCACAGTCGTAGCGCAGGAACTTGTCCTGTCTCAAATATTGAATCGCTTTTTTTGGTATTCCTTTAGATTGTTATATTCCGTTGTCGAAGCAATTCGCCCTAGTGCGCCCGCGTCGATAAAAAATCACCCCTCTCCGGTCACGCTGCCTGCGTCGTACCGTGCTCGTCTGAAAACAATGACGCAATACCGATCAATCCCATCTGCTTTTTATAGCAGGAAAGCAGTGCTTCGTTTGTCATTTCACGATCTGCAGTGCTTCTCGCCGTTTGCCAAGCCTCGCCTCTGTGGATGATTTCGGAAAGCGCACGCGTGCTCAAATTTTTGCCAAGATCGCAGGCGCGTTCAATCGCCCTTGCTGTGGTACTACCTTCTTCAACCGCGCTAAGACCCTTGAGCGGCACGGTGATTTTGTTTGCGCGGTATATCGGCTCATATGCGCCAACCAACGTCGGGAACGACGCGCCGTTGTCACGCGCTTCCATCTTCCCCAAAAAAGGCGTATCATTGCCTCGCAGCAGTTCCTCCAGGCGCGCAAAGAAAAGCAGCTTCATTACGCGCTGCAGGTCTGGCGTTACATATTCTTTTTTGCTTGAATACTTTACGCAATATTCGGCGGCATCCATGCTTGTGTGTTGCAGCATAGGCAATCCTCTTTCTAAAGGCTTCCCGCTGGCGGACAAGCCAAGACTTAGTATAACCGTTTACGCCAGTTTTGTCAAGCTGTTTACGGAAAACTCTGTAAATCTCCGTTATAAATGCCATATAATGGAATTTTATTCGTTTGAACTGCCGGATATTCCCATTCTTATTCTATGCAACCCCGTCCACACCGTTCCGTCCTGCGGACGGGGCTGAAAATCAGCTGTTTCGAACATCCCCGTGACAGTTCTTGTATTTCTTCCCGCTGCCGCAGGGGCAGGGATCGTTGGGACCCGGCTTTTTCGCCGCGCGGATCGGTTTTTTCACTTCACTGCCGTCGCCGGCTTGGTTGGCGTTGGTTTTGGTTTCCCGCGCGAGCTGCCGACGCTCCGTTTCCTGCTGGCTGCGCACGCGCAGGGTGAGCATCGTTTTAATGGTTTCCTCACGGATATTGTTCGTCATTTCGTCGAACATATCGTAGCTTTCCATCCGGTAGGCGACCACCGGATCCTGCTGCGCGTAGGCGCGAAGACCGATGCCGCGCTTCAGCTCCTCCATGGCATCAATGTGTTCCATCCAGTGGGAATCTACGCTGCGCAGCAGCACCATGGATTCCAGGGAGCGCATCAGCTCCGCGCCAAGCTCTTCCTCGCGCTTGGCGTATTTTTCCGCGCCGCGCCGCAGAAGCAACTCCTTCGCGGCGATGGCTTCAAATTCTCCGGCGGTGAAATCCTCCGGCGCGGTGAGCCAGCCCAGGTATTTTTCGCGCAGACCGCTGATGTTCCAATCCTCGCGCGGCACGCTTTGCGAGCAGTAAAAGTCCACATTCTCGCCGATGCTGTCCTCCAGCATCTTGAGAACCACGGGCTTCAGCTCCTCGCCATCCAAAACCTTATTGCGCTGCCCATAAATCAGCTCGCGCTGGCGGTTCATTACGTCGTCATATTTCAGGACGTTTTTGCGGATCGCAAAGTTTTGCCCTTCGATTTTTTTCTGCGCGTTTTCGATGCTCGCCGTGACCATCCGCGCCTCAATCGGCATATCCTCCGGGGCGTTGAGCGTGCTCATGATGTTGCTCAGACGTTCGCCGCCGAACAGGCGCATGAGGTCGTCCTCCATGCTCAAATAGAAGCGGCTTTCGCCGGGGTCGCCCTGCCGCCCGGCGCGCCCGCGCAGCTGGTTGTCGATCCGGCGGCTTTCGTGCCGCTCTGTGCCCAAGATGAACAGACCGCCGGCCGCGACGACTTTTTCGGCCTCCAACTTGATCTGCGCCTTGTGCTTGTCCTCAAGCGCCGCGAATTTTGCGCGGGCATCCAAAATTGCCGCGTCCTCTGTTTCGGCAAAGCCGGTGGCTTCGGCAATCAGCTCTTCGCTGAACTCCAGGCGGCGCATTTCGGATTTCGCCAGATATTCGGCGTTGCCTCCCAGCACAATATCCGTGCCGCGCCCTGCCATGTTCGTGGCGATTGTCACGGCGCCGAACGTGCCCGCCTGCGCGACGATTTCCGCTTCGCGCTCGTGATTTTTGGCGTTGAGCACATGGTGCTTTACGCCCTTGCGCTTGAGCAGCTTGCTTAAATACTCCGATTTTTCAACCGAAACCGTGCCCACCAGCACGGGCTGCCCTTTTTCGTTGCATTGGCGGATCTGTTCAATCACGGCGTCGAATTTCGCGCCCTCGGTCTTGTATACGACGTCGGAGTGGTCGTGGCGGACCATGGGCTTATTGGTCGGCGTTTCAACGCAATCCAGGTCATAAATTTCGCGGAACTCATCCCGCTCCGTCATGGCTGTCCCCGTCATGCCGGATAGCTTGGCGTAAAGCCGGAAGTAATTCTGGAAGGTAATGGTGGCGAGCGTTTTGGATTCGTTCTCAATCTTCACGCCTTCCTTGGCCTCAATCGCCTGGTGCAGCCCCTCGTTGTAGCGGCGACCGTACATAATGCGTCCGGTGAATTCGTCAATGATGAGCACTTCGCCGTCCTTGACCATATAGTCGACATCCCGGCGCATCGTGCCGTGCGCGCGGATGGCCTGGTTGATGTGGTGCTGCAGCGTCAGGTTTTCGGCGTCCATCAGGTTTTCGACGCTAAAGAACCGCTGCGCCTTTTCCAAGCCATTTCTGGTGAGCGTGGCGGTGCGGGCTTTTTCATCCACCACCACGTCGTATTCGCCCGCCACATCCTCGGCGTTTTCTTTGTCGTTCAGCTCCTTCACGCGCAGAAATTGCAGGCGGAGGGCAAAATCGTTGGCGCGGGTATACAACTCCGTGGAGGCTTCGCCGCGCCCGCTGATAATCAGCGGCGTGCGCGCTTCGTCAATAAGGATGGAGTCCACCTCGTCCACCACGGCAAAGGCATGACCGCGCTGTACCTTGTGCGCTTTGTATTGCACCATGTTGTCGCGCAGATAATCGAAGCCCAGCTCGTTGTTCGTGCCATAGGTGATATCCGCGGCATAGGCCTCGCGGCGCTGCTCGTTTTCGAGGTCATGCACGATCAGACCGACCTGCAGCCCCATGAAGCGGTAGACCTTGCCCATCCATTCGCTGTCGCGGCGGGCAAGGTAATCGTTGACCGTCACGATATGCACACCGTGCCCCGCGAGGGCGTTGAGGTAAGCGGGCAGGGTCGCCACGAGGGTTTTGCCCTCGCCCGTGCGCATTTCGGCAATGCGCCCTTGGTGCAGCAGCACCCCGCCGATGATCTGCACCGGGTAGGGCTTCATCTTCAGCACGCGCCAGGCGGCTTCGCGGCAGGCGGCGAAGGCTTCGGGCAAGAGGCTTTCGAGGGATTCCCCTTCCTGAAAACGCTTTTGGAGCTGCGGCGTTTTTGCCTGCAGCTCGGCGTCGCTAAGCCCGCTGCAGCTTTCCTCCAGGGCAAGGGTCTTGTCCACCAAGCCGCGAATACGCTTGATTTCCTTTTTGGAATAGTTCTTGCGGATTTTTTCAATAATGCCCATAAGGGTGTTTTTCCTTTCCGTAGGGGGGAGGATAAGGGAGCGGCTTTTGCCACATGCTTCCGCGCGCATTATACCATACACTCCGCCGATTTGCAAGAAAAAGAAAATTTGTGCCGCGGCATTTTTTTGAAAGCGGCGGCGCGAAGAAAAAAACTTCCCTAAAATGTAAAATAGCTCTTGACAAACAGGGCGGCAAGAGCTATAATTGACTAATCGTATTTTTTTAAAATAGCGAGGTATGCCTTAGGCTATATCGCGTGCTCGACGGGGAGAGTATAGCATAGTTCACTGAAAAATGCAAGTGTATTTTGGATTTTTGATGGATTGGACTTTTTTTGCCAATTCTCGCGCGCAAGCGCAGGGCAAACAGCACGAGGGAGGAAGGTTATTTCATGCAGAACGTCACACCAGTCCGGCGCGGCGACCGAACCCGCATGAGCTACGGCAAAATTCGCGAAGTTTTGGACATGCCAAATCTGATCGAGGTGCAAAAGGATTCCTTTCAGTGGTTTCTGGAAACCGGGCTGCGCGAGGTGTTTCGCGATATAGCCGAAATCACGGATTACAGCAAAAACTGGGTGCTTACCTTTATCGGTTACCGGCTGGACGACAAGCCGAAATACACCGTGCGCGAATGCAAGGAGCACGACGCCACGTATTCCGCGCCCATGCGGGTGCGCGCGCGGCTGCTCAACCGCGAAACGGGCGTGGTGAAGGAAAGCGAAATTTACATGGGCGATTTCCCGCTCATGACCGAAAGCGGCACGTTCGTCGTCAACGGCGCGGAGCGCGTGATTGTTTCGCAGCTGGTGCGTTCCCCCGGTGTGTATTTTGGCAGGAGCTACGACAAAACCGGCATCGAGCTGTATTCCGGCACCATCAACCCGAACCGCGGCGCGTGGCTGGAATATGAAACCGATATCAATAACCTCTTTTATGTGCGCATCGATAAAAACCGCAAGCTGTTTGTTTCCACGCTCGTGCGGGCGCTGGGGATTGAAACGGACGCGGAGATCCGCGCCTTCTTCGGCGAGGACGCCCGCATGGAGGCGACGCTGGAAAAGGACGAGATCGCCAATTCCGCCGAGGCCTGCATGGAGGTCTTCCGCAAACTCCGCCCGGGCGAGCCGGTGACACTGGAAACCGCGCAGGAGCATATCCAGAACCTGTTTTTTGATCCGCGGCGCTACGAGATCTCCCGCGTAGGGCGCTACAAATATAATAAGAAGCTGGCGATTGGCGCACGGCTGGCGGGTTGCCGCCTTGCGGAGCCTGTCGCCGATCCCCGCAGCGGCGAAATCCTTGCCGACACAGGCACATATATTGATCGCGCCAAGGCCTATGAAATCGAGCAGGCAGGCGTGAGCCGCGCCGTTGTGCAAATGGGCGAAGGGCACACCCTCACGATCCTTTCGAACGGCATGGTTGACCCGAAGGGGCGCCTTGACGAGGACGGCGGCACGGGGGAGCGCTTTTGCGATCATCTGCCGCAATTTACCGAGGAGCAGCTGGAAGAGATCGGTTTGGGCGAAAAGGTGAGCGCCGAAGTCTTTTTTGATATCCTTGAAAAAGGGCTGAGCGGCGAGGAGCTGCTGGCGGAGCTGCGGGTGCACGTAGATCTGCTGATCCCGAAATGCATCACGCGGCAGGATATTTACGCTTCCATCAGCTATGTGAACTGCCTGGCCTGCGGCATCGGCAAGGCGGACGACATCGACCATTTGGGCAACCGCCGCATTCGCTGCGTCGGCGAGTTGCTGCAAAACCAATTCCGCATCGGGATTGCGCGCATGGAAAAGCTTGTGCGCGAAAAGATGACGCTGCAGGCGCAGGATGACGTGGATAAAATTTCCCCAGCGACGCTGATCAACATCCGCCCGGTTTCCATGGCGATTAAGGAGTTCTTCGGTTCTTCGCAGCTGAGCCAGTTCATGGATCAGACAAACCCTCTGGCGGAGCTGACGCACAAGCGCCGCCTTTCCGCGCTGGGACCGGGCGGTCTTTCGCGTGAGCGCGCAGGGTTTGAGGTGCGCGACGTGCATTACAGCCACTACGGGCGCATGTGCCCTGTGGAAACGCCGGAAGGGCAGAACGTGGGTCTGATATCGTATTTGGCGACGTTCGCGCGCATCAACAAATACGGTTTTATCGAAGCCCCCTTCCGCCGGGTGGAAAACGGCGCGGTGCTGGATCGCGTGCGCTATATGGCGGCGGATGAAGAGGATGAATACATTGTCGCGCAGGCAAACGAGCCGCTGGACGCGGCGGGGCATTTTGTCAACCCGCGCGTCAACGCGCGCCACCGCGACGAATACCTGGAGGTTGACCGCGAGAAGGCGCAGTATATGGACATTTCACCCAAAATGGTGTTCAGCGTCGCCACGGCGATGATCCCCTTTTTGGAAAACGACGACACCAACCGCGCGCAGATGGGCTCCAACATGCAGCGGCAGGCTGTGCCGCTGCTGAAGACGGACGCGCCGCTGGTGGGAACGGGTATGGAATATAAGGCCGCCGTGGATTCCGGTGTGGTGGTGCTTGCGCGGGAAGCCGGCACGGTGCGCACGGTGAACGCTGAAAAAATTGTGATCCAGGGCGAGAACGGTCACACCCGCCAATATGACCTGATCAAGTTCATGCGCTCGAACAGCGGAACCTGCATCAACCAGCGCCCGATTGTTTCCGTGGGCGAGCGAGTGGAAGCCAATCAGGTGATTGCGGATGGACCGGCGACAGATCACGGCGAAATCAGTCTGGGGAAAAATATCCTCATTGGGTTCATGACCTGGGAGGGCTACAACTATGAGGACGCCGTGCTCGTCAATGAAAAGATCGTGCAGGACGATGTGTATACCTCCATCCACATTGAAAAATTTGAGCTGGATGCCCGCGACACAAAGCTGGGCGCCGAGGAAATCACCCGTGACATCCCGAACGCCGGCGACGACGCGCTAAAGAACCTGGATGACCGCGGCGTGATCCGCGTGGGCGCGGAGGTGCATTCGGGCGATATCCTGGTGGGGAAGGTCACGCCCAAGGGCGAAACGGAGCTTTCGGCGGAAGAACGGCTGCTCCGCGCGATATTCGGTGAAAAATCCAAGGAGGTGCGTGATACCTCCCTGCGTCTGCCCCACGGCGAATACGGCGTGGTGGTGAAGGTGGAGGTGACGACGCGCGAGAATTCCGACGAGCTGTCGCCCGGCGTGAACAAGATCGTGCGCTGTTACATTGCGCAAAAACGCAAGCTCAGCGTGGGCGACAAGATGGCCGGCCGGCACGGCAACAAGGGTGTGGTTTCGCGCATTTTGCCGCAGGAGGATATGCCCTTCTTAGAGGACGGCACGCCGCTGGATATCGTTTTGAACCCCATGGGCGTGCCGAGCCGCATGAACATCGGGCAGGTGCTGGAGGTGCATTTGGGCTTTGCGGCGCGGCAGCTGGGGCTGAAGCGCGGCGAGCGCTGCAGTGTGATGACGCCTGTGTTTGACGGCGCGCGCGAAGCGGATATCCGCGAGGGTCTGCGCGAAGCGGGTGTGGATGAAGACGGCAAGAGCTGGCTGTTTGACGGGCGCACCGGGCGCAGGTTCGATAACCGCGTGACGGTTGGCGTGATGTACTTTTTGAAGCTGCTTCACCTGGTGGACGACAAGATTCACGCCCGTTCCACAGGGCCGTATTCCCTCGTGACGCAGCAGCCGCTGGGCGGCAAGGCGCAGTTCGGCGGGCAGCGCTTCGGCGAAATGGAAGTGTGGGCGCTGGAGGCATACGGCGCTGCGTACACGCTGCAGGAAATCCTGACCGTGAAATCGGACGATGTCGTCGGGCGCGTGAAGACCTACGAAGCGATCGTGAAGGGCAAAAACGTGCCGCAGCCCAGCATCCCGGAAAGCTTCAAGGTGCTGGTGAAGGAGCTGCAGAGCCTTGCGCTGGATGTGCGCGTGCTTGACAGGGAGGGCGGCGAAATTGATTTGCGCCAGAATTTTGATGATGAGCCGGGCTTCCAGCTCAGCGAGGAGCGCGCCGTGCTGAACCCTGCCGATTTGCCGGAGGAAACGGAAGCGGAGGAGGAAGACGCGGAGGATCTGGAGGGTGCGGAGGACATCCTGGCGGAGGACGACGGGGACGTCCTTGCGGGGGAAGACGCCGATGAGCTTCTGGACGACGATTACAGCGATAACTATGTTTCGGAGGAATAAGCCTTCGCTGGCGCCTAATACAAAATCGGGGGTACGGGAATGGAACAGCAGCTGCCAAGCACGACCTTTGAGTTTATCCGCATCGGGCTGGCTTCGCCCGAGCAAATCCGCGCGTGGAGCTTTGGGGAAGTGAAGAAGCCGGAAACCATCAACTACCGCACGCTCAAGCCAGAGCGTGACGGCTTGTTTTGCGAGCGTATTTTTGGACCCACAAAGGATTGGGAATGCCACTGCGGCAAATATAAGCGGATGCGCTACAAGGATAAAATCTGTGAGCGCTGCGGCGTGAAGGTCACCAAGGCGAAGGTGCGCCGCGAACGCATGGGGCATATTGAGCTGGCCGCGCCGGTGAGTCATATCTGGTATTTTAAGGGCATCCCCTCCCGCATGGGGCTGATTTTGGATATTTCGCCCCGCAACCTTGAAAAAGTGTTGTATTTTGCGATGTATATCGTCACCGACCCTGGGGACACGCCGCTGCTCAGGGGGCAGACCTTGGATGAAAAAACCTACAGCGAATACCGTATGCGCTACGAGAGCGACTTCCAGGCCGGCATGGGCGCGGAGGCCATTCAAACACTCCTTGCGAGCATTGACCTGGATGCGCTTTCGGATTCGCTCCGCGCGGAGTTCCAGGACGCCAGCGGGCAAAAACGCACCAAGCTGTTAAAGCGCTTGGAGGTCGTGGAGGCGTTCCGCCAATCCCACAACCGCCCCGAATGGATGATCCTGGAGGCGGTGCCGGTGATCCCGCCGGAAATTCGCCCCATGGTGCAGCTGGACGGCGGGCGCTTTGCCACGAGCGACCTGAACGACCTTTACCGCCGGGTGATCAACCGCAATAACCGCCTGCAGAAGCTGCTGGAGCTGGGCGCGCCGGAAATCATTGTGCGCAACGAAAAACGGATGCTGCAAGAAAGCGTGGACGCGCTGATTGACAACGGTCGCCGCGGTCGGCCGGTGACGGGCGCGAACAACCGCGCCTTTAAGTCGCTTTCTGATATGCTCAAGGGCAAGCAGGGGCGTTTCCGCCAAAACCTGCTGGGCAAGCGCGTGGATTATTCCGGGCGCTCGGTGATCGTCGTCGGGCCGGAGTTGAAGATCTACCAGTGCGGCTTGCCGAAGGAAATGGCGCTGGAGCTGTTTAAGCCCTTCGTGATGAAGCGGCTGGTGGAAACGGAAAAAGCGGGCAACGTCAAGAGCGCGCGCAAGATGGTGGAGCGCTCCCATAAGGATGTTTGGGACGCGCTGGAGGTCGTGATCGAGGATCACCCCGTGATGCTCAACCGCGCCCCGACGCTGCACCGGCTCGGGATTCAGGCGTTTGAGCCTGTCCTGGTCGAGGGGCGCGCAATCAAGCTGCACCCGCTGGTATGCACCGCCTTTAACGCGGATTTCGACGGCGACCAGATGGCGGTTCACGTGCCGCTTTCGGCAGAGGCGCAGGCGGAAGCGCGCATCCTGATGCTGGCGGCAAACAACCTGCTCAAGCCCTCCGATGGGCGTCCCGTCACCGTGCCTTCGCAGGATATGGTTCTGGGCAGCTACTACCTTACCTACGTTCGCCCCGGCGTGCCGGGCGAGGGCAAGGTGTTCGCCAGCGTGAACGAGGCGCAAATGGCCTATGACGGAGACGCGCTGGATCTCCACGCGGCTATCAGCATCCGTTTGACGGGCGAGGACGCCGCGGGCAACCCCGTCAGCAATCTTGTAAAAACCTCGCTGGGGCGCGTCATTTTCAACGAGAATATCCCGCAGGATTTGGGCTTTGTGGATCGCTCCGACCCGGCGGACATTCTGCGCCCGGAAGTGGACTTCTTGGTGAACAAGGGCAAGCTGGGCGATATTATTGACCGCTGCATCCGTGTGCACGGCACAGCCTTGGCGGCGGAAATGCTGGATAAAATCAAGGATCTGGGGTACCGTTATTCCACGCGCTCCGGCATCACCGTGGCGGTGAGCGACGCCATGATCCCACCGCAAAAGGCGGAAATTATCGCCGCGGCCGAAGAGCGCATTGCGGGCATCACCAAGCAATACAACCGCGGCTTCTTCTCCAACGATGAACGCGCCCAGCGCACCATTGCCGAATGGGAGGTTTGCACCAAGCAGGTCGCCAACGCGCTGAAGGAAAATTTTGATGAATACAACCCCATCAACATGATGATGCGTTCCGGCGCGCGCGGCACGGAAAGCCAGCTGCGCCAGATGGCGGGCATGCGTGGGCTGATTGCCAACACCGCCGGCAAAACGATCGAGGTGCCCATCCGCGCAAACTACCGCGAGGGCTTGAACATCTTGGAGTACTTCATTTCCTGCCGTGGGGCGCGCAAGGGCGTCGCCGATACCGCGCTGCGCACCGCCGATTCCGGCTACCTGACCCGCCGCCTGGTGGATGTTTCGCAGGACGTCATCATCCATGACCATGATTGCCATTGCAAGGATGGCAGCGAGGTCTATGATATTTATGCCGACGGGCGCAAAATTGTGACCCTGGAGGAACGCCTGACCGGGCGCTTCCTGCTGGAGGATTTGAAGGATCGCAGCGGCGCGCTTGTGCAGAGCAAGGATGCTATGATGAGCAAGGCGGACGCGGCGGCTGTCGCGGAATACACGCGCAAAAACGCCGCGGCGGGCGTGGTGCGCCCCTCCATTAAGATCCGTTCGCTGCTCACCTGTGAAGCGGATCACGGCGTTTGCATCAAATGCTACGGCGCGAACCTTGCCACCGGCGACCCGGTGACGGTGGGGGAAGCGGTTGGCATCATCGCCGCGCAATCCATCGGCGAGCCGGGTACGCAGCTGACCATGCGCACCTTCCACACCGGCGGCGCGAAGGATCAAAGCGATATCACGCAGGGCTTGCCCCGCGTTGAGGAGCTTTTTGAAGCCCGCAAGCCAAAGCTGCTGGCGATCATCAGCGAAATCGACGGCGTGGTTTCCTTCCGCGAAATTAAAAAGAGCAAGAACGTGATTATCAAGAGTGAGGATCCGCAAAATCCGGAGGAGCGCGCGTATCCGATTCCCTACGATCAGATTATCAAGGTGACGGAGGGGCAGCGGGTTCGCAAGGGGGAAAACATTACCGAGGGCGCGCGGAACCCGCATGATATTCTTGCCGTATTGGGGATGCACGACGTGCACGATTACCTGATCCAAGAGGTGCAGCGCACCTACCGGATGCAGGGCGTGGATATCAGCGATAAGCACATCGAGGTGATCATTCGCCAAATGATGCGCAAGATTCGAATCACCGAACCGGGCGACACGGAATATTTGCCCGGCACGGTGGTGGATAAACGGGATTATCAGCTTGCCAACGCGAAAGCGGCGGCGGAAAAGGGCGGCGACGCGGTTCCGGCGCAGTGCAGCCCCGTGCTGATGGGCATCACAAAGGCGTCGCTGGCGACGGATTCCTTCCTTTCGGCCGCATCTTTCCAGGAAACCACGCGCGTGCTGACCGACGCCGCCATCAAAGGCAAGGTTGACCCGCTGCTGGGTCTGAAGGAAAACGTCATTATCGGCAAACTCTTGCCCTCGGGCACGGGCATGAAGTGCTACGGCGACGTGAGCCTGCTTTCCACCCAAGGCACGTTTGCGCAAAAATATCTGGAAGCTATCGGTGGGGAATAACCGGTGCGGAGTCAACATTGAAAATCCTGTGTATGCGCATTTGGAACTGCTTTTTGGCGCTGATAGCGCCGCTGTGCACATGGCTGAACCTGCCCGTGCCGCAGCATATGATTTTGAGTATCGAAATGGAGCTGAACGGCTGGGCGGGGAAATTCGACGGTGAGAAAAATCCGCCGACAGATTTCATCGTGGATTATGTGCGGGTATATCAATACAAGTGAGAGGATGATACTGCGCCATGAAAAAGCTTCTTACACTGCTGTTTGCCGCCGTGCTGCTGGGCATGCTTGCTTTGCCTTCCCTGGCTGCCGACGACACCTGGCGCATGACCCACGGCGACGATTCGCAGGACGCCTTGCTGGTGGGTAAGGTTCTTGAAACGGGCGTTGGTTACATCCGGTTTGACGTCGTCCGCACCGTCAATGGCAAGCCCGCAAAATCGCCTTTTCGTTTAAAAAGGACTAATGCTTTCACGCAGGAATTCGCACCCGGGGATGGTATTCTGGCCTCGGTGCGCTATGACCAAGGCAATCGTTCAGCCGGGTCTGTTGCCTACGACATCGCTAAGGTGCAGCTGATGCAGAACAAGAAAATCAAAATGGATGTCAACGCCTATGACGTCGGCTTCATTGAGTGGATTGTCAACACAGGGGAAGACAGACTGTCCGGCAATGGTGAATCTGTTTATCGGCACATCCCGGGCAGCGAAGAGAGCGAGCTGCTGTTCGATGGCGAAACGAAGCGGTGGCTTCTGGATTCCCTGGATCCGAAATACAAGGCTCCGGAGGTCAAGCGGGAATCGATTGAACAGGTGCTCAGGGCGTTGGTCAAGGGCATCCCACGGGAGCAGATGCTGCAGATTGCCGGGATTGGCTTTGTCTGCGGCGCGGTATTCGGCACAGGCATTGCACTGCTAACGGTGCTGCTGCTTCGGAGAAAATCGCGAAAAAGCCTGCGGTAACCGCAGAATTTCAAAAAATCACCAAAAACGCAACCGGCTCTCAAGAGGTGTATCCTTTGAAAGCCGGTTGCGTTTTTATAACAGAATGCATTTGCGCTGTGCCGACGGGACAGCTAAACCTCAAACGCCGCAAATTCCGCTTGCATGGCACGCTCCGCGCCCAAGGCATCCTCGACTTCCGGCGCGGCAAAGGCGAAGCCGCCCTTGGCCAAAATATTTTCCAGGCGTTCCCCCGGGTTCTGCCAAAGAATATTGAGAAGCTCAATGAAATCGCGGATAATTTCACGCGGGGTAATGTGCGTCGCCGCGCCGACACGCTCAAATTCAGCTTTCAGGAAAGCTACATAGGCTTCCGGCGCGATCTCCGCTTCGTAGCCATACAAGCCCTCGTGCAGAGCGCAAAGCTTTTCGCACAGCACCATCAGCTCCTCGTATTGCAAAGGCTCCAGGCGAATGATGGGCGCCAGCAAATCCGGCGAGCCGGGGAGCGAAAACCGCCCTTGCGTCAGCCGGGAACGCAGCGCGTCGTAGCTGAAAATGCCCTTGTCGCTGTCCTCCAGACACTGGGGCGTTGCGCACATTAAAACGCCGATATGCTTCGCCTTGCCCTGCAGGGTATCGTTATACATCATCAGGATCTTTTCATAGTTATACTGCCGTGTGACCTTGTGCGGGATACGGTAAAGATTGACCAGCTCATCCACCATCAGTAGCATCCCCTTGTAGCCCGCGCGCACCAGGAACGCCGAAAAAAGCTTGAGGAAATCGTACCAATTCTCATCGTTGACGGTCAAATGGATGCCCAGCGCCTGCCGCGCTTCGCTCTTGGTGGAATATTCGCCGCGAAACCAACGCAATACGGCGGATTTTTTATCATCGTCGCCGTTGACCACCGCCCTGCGGTATTGGTTGAGCGCCTGCCCAAAATCAAAGCCGTTGACCATATCCTCCATGGCATTGACCACGGCAAAAATTTTACGGTTCAGCGCGGCTTCAAAATCCGCTTCGCCGGGGGAAAGCCCCGTTTCGGCGGCGGTTTCGCTTTGCAACGCGGAGAGCCAACGCTCCAGCACCAGCGGCAGCGCGCCGCCCTCCGGGCGCGTGCGGGTGGCCATGTTGCGAATCAGCTCCTTATAGGTCGCCAAGCCCTGCCCTTTTGTGCCGCTAAAGCGCCGTTCAGGCGAAAGATCGCAATCCAACACTACAAAACCCTTTTCCATCACATGGTTGCGGATCGTTTGCAGCAAAAAGCTCTTACCGCTGCCGTAAGCGCCTGTCAAAAAGCGAAATGCCGCGCCGCCCTCGGCAATGATTTCGGTGTCACGCAGAAGCGCTTCAATTTCGCGCGATCGCCCGACGGTCACATACTCCAGCCCCACGCGCGGCACAACCCCGCCCTTGAGCGAGTTGAGCACCGCCGTCGCCACGCGCTTGGGCGCGACACGCGTTGGTTTGTTCTGTGTTTCTTCCATTGCTACCTCCATGCGGTGCTTGTTACAGCGCCCTAAATTGAGCGGTATTCATCATATAGAACCGGTATGTCCGTTGCGGTGTCAACGATCACGTCGCCGAAAAATTCCAGCGCGGCTTCGTTGAGCTGCTCCAGCACCAACGCGTCCATCGCGGGCGGAGCGCCCTCTCCTGTTTGCAGATACGCCAGCACTGCCGCAGTCTGCGGCGAAAGCGCCGCGCGGAAATCGGCGGGCACAGCGCCGTGCACCGGTTCTGCGGGCGGCAAAGCACCGCCGTCGTCCGCGCCCTGCGCAGGCTCCTCTTCTTCAGCCTCCACAATCAACCGTTCCATGGTTTGGTTGGCCTGGCTGCGAATGTGCTCCAGCATTGAAAAATCAATCTTCACCGGCTTGGACGGCGGTGCTTCGGCGACCGCGGCAGCTGCCGCCGCAGGCTTTTGCGCGCCCGTCTTGCGTCCGGCGGAAAAAACAGGCAGCGGACGCCCGGCAAAATAGGTATCCACCGCGTCGTCGATCGTCTGCGTGAAGGCGTCTGAGAGTAGCATCTCCAGCAGCTGCCGCCGCCCGGCAAAGCTCTTTTGCAGCAGCTTTTCATCCCCTGCGGTGATGTGCAGCTTGTAGGGGTAATTTGTTTTTGCCCGCAAGCGCAGTTCCATGCGCTTGAGCAGAAGCCCCGCCACCGCCGAAGCCATCGGCTGTAAATCGCAAACAGTTTGCGTGACCCATTGCTTGGAATGAAAAACATAGCCCTCGCGCGGACTAAGCCAAAGCTCTGTGCCCGGCGGCGGGAGCTTGCAGGGCGGGTGCAAAAAAGTGCGCGCATAGGGCTGCCAGCTTTCGCTACGCTTGGCGGGCGCAAAGAGCAATGCCTCCAGTGATTTTTTGTGCTGCCGCAAAAATGCCGCCGTGGCGGTGAGTACCTCGCGCAAGCAGCCGTCCAATGCGCCGTGGTGCTGCGGGGCGTACAGGCGGCTCTTCGAAAGCTTATAAAACGACAGCTGGTTCCAAAGCGAAAGCGCGTCGGCTTGCGCATCCTCCGAAAGCAGGAAAACGCGCGGGAACCAAGCCTGTGCCTTATGTCGGCACACCACATCCGTGAAGCTCTGCGCGCGGTCGCCGCCCAGCCACAGACAAAAAATGCGTTCAGGCAGCGCCCTTTCCAAATTACGGTCCAGCTGCCCTGCGTGGCGCAGCAAACAAAACAGCTCCGCCAAGGGTTCCTGCGCGCCAATGCCGAACAGTAGCTCCCGGGCGTACAACTCATAATAGGCGCTGCCACCGGCGACCGCGCTGTATTCCCCACGTCGCGCCTTCGTGCGCCACGTCAGATAACTGCGAAATTGTTCAGGGCTTAGCCGGTTGTATTCCGCAGAGCCGTAATGGTAGCCGATAGGGTTCTCAAGGCAATCCTCAAGCGGGGCGATCAGCGCCGCCTGCCCGCGAAATTGCCGCGGGCTGGGGCTGCCGTCCCGGCTCCCGGGGATGCGCCGCATTTGCATGTACGTTTTATAAGGCTCCTGCTCCATTTTGCGCTGTAATTCGCGCGTTTGTGGCAGCAAGCCATCCGCCGGCAGGGCGCCGTCCAGTGCGGCGAGGGTGGTTTTCTCAATGATGTCCGCAAACGCTTCGTCGTAAAGGAACAAATTCTGCAGCTCCTGCGGCTGCCCCGTATCCCCCACCCAGCAGTAGAACTGGTTCTGTGCGGCGTCCAGGCTGAACCTTTGGCGGCAACCGCATTTTTCACGCAAAGCAAGCTCCATGCGGCGCAGCAGCAGCCCTGCGGCGGGGTTGCCGCTTGCGCTGCTTTGCACCCGCGCGTGGCTCCAATTGCCGCCCCGGCAGCGAAAAACATCCTCGTCGCCCAGCAGCACCTCACGGCTTGGCATCCCCTGCGGCGTGCGCACAACGGCATCCTGAAACAGCTCGTAGTAATAGAAGCGTTCCGCACGGTAACGCAAAAGCTCCTCCGGCTGCACGCCGCACAAAGCAAAATGGGGCTTCAGATTTTGCAGCAGCAGGGGGAAGGTTCGCTCCAGCAAAGCGAGAAGTGCCGGATTATCGGCGAAAAACCTGCTGTTTTTGTATTTGTAATTGCTGTTTTCCAACAACTCCCGCGCCAGCGAAGCCCCGCCCGCCTTGGGCAGCAGGCGCGGATAAAACCGCAGAACGCCGCAAGCCCGCGCCAAATCCACAAAAGGAATTTCGATTGCCCGCGCAAGATAAAAATCCAAAAACCACTGCGCCGCATATCTATCCAGCCTTGGGTGATGCGCCCGGAGCAAAAGCCACACCGTGGCGATTTTATGCGCCAGCTGCTCCGCCGTCGGCTGTTTTTCGGGGACGATCCCGTTCAGCAGCTCGTACAGATACAGCTTCGCGTAGGCTTCGGAGCAATGTGCGGGCTTACCCGCACGCGCTCCCGCACGCCAGGTGAAATACCAGCGCAGCTGCCGCAGGGATAAATCCGCATATGTCGGCACGGCAACAAGCGCTTCCACCCTGTCGGGCACATGATCCGTGAAATCCACCATATATTGTGCCTGGCGGATGAACTGCTCCACATCCGCAGCGTCATAAAGGCGCGCAAAGCCGCTGCCGCTGCCCTTGATATTGCGCATAAGCGCAATGCGCCGCGTCGGCTCGGCGGGGCGTTCCAGGGGGATCGCCCCGACCGTGTTTTCAATCCCCAAAGCGTCCCCCTCTCTCGGCTCGCTTACGCGCTGACCTTCTCGAACTGGCTGTTGTAGATATTTGCATAAAAACCATCTTTTTCTAAAAGCTCTTCGTGCGTTCCCTGCTCCACAATGTCGCCGTGATCCAGACACAAAATCAAATCGGCGTTGCGGATGGTGGAAAGCCGGTGGGCAATGATGAAGCTCGTGCGTCCCTCCATCAGGTGATCCATTGCCTTTTGGATGAGGATTTCGGTGCGGGTATCCACCGAGCTGGTGGCTTCATCCAAAATCAAAATGCGCGCGTCCGCCAGCACGGCGCGGGCAATGGTGAGCAGCTGCTTTTGCCCCTGGCTGATATTATTGGCTTCTTCATTGATTTCCATGCCGTAACCGTCCGGCAAGGCTTTGATAAAGTGATGCGCCTGCGCCGCCTTGGCTGCGGCCTTCACCTCCTCCTCCGTGGCGTCCAACCGCCCGTAACGGATATTGTCGGCAATGGAAGCGTTGGTGAGCCAGGTATCCTGCAGCACCATGCCCATAGCCTTGCGTACTTCCCCGCGCGGGTAACCGACAATATCATGCCCGTCGATATAAATCGCGCCGCCCGAAAGATCATGGAAGCGCATCAGGAGCTTGACAAGCGTCGTTTTGCCCGCGCCGGTGGGTCCGACAATCGCGACCTTCTGCCCGGATTTGATGTTTGCCGAAAAATCGTTGATCACAATCTCGTCGCTGTCCTCATAGCCAAAGCGCACGTGCTCAAAGCGCACATCCCCGCGCACGGCGGGCAGCGCGGCGTCGGCGACCGTGCTCTCCTCCTGTTCGGCAAGGAACTCAAAAACGCGCTCCGAAGCGGCGGCCGTTTGCTGAAATATGCTCATCATCTGCGCCAGCTGCATAAACGGCTGGTTGAACTGCCGGATATACATGATAAATTCGGTAATCACGCCGATAGGCAGCGTTTTGGCGACCACCAGCGACGCACCCAGAATGCACACCACCACATAATTGACGTTCCCCAGCAGCATGGCGACCGGCTGCATCACGCCGGAAAAAAACTGCGCCCGCCACGCCGCACCGTAGAGCTTTTGATTCTGCGTCTCAAAATTCGCCGTCACCTGCGCCTCACCGCCAAATGCCTTGACGACCGTATGCCCGGCGTAAACCTCCTCAACCTGCCCGTTGACCGCGCCCAGATAATCCTGCTGCGCTTTATAGTACTTTTGCGAGGCCTTGACAACAAAGCCCACGACGACCAGCATCACAGGCACAACCGCCAGCGCCGCCGCTGCCATCAGAGCGCTTGTGGTGAACATCATCACAAGCAGCCCGAGGATCATTGTGACGCTGCTCAGAATTTGCGAAACGCCTTGGTTAAGGCTTTGGTTGAGCGTATCCACATCGTTCGTCACGCGGGAAAGGACGTCCCCGTGGCTGGTTTTGTTAAAGTAGCTCACGGGCAGGCGTTGCATTTTCGCCAGCAGCGTTACCCGCAGATTATATGCCACCGTCGTCGCCACGCGGGCAAGGATAAAGCCTGTGGCAATCCACAGCGCGACGCTCAAGCCGTAAAGCAAAAGCATCCTGACGATGGTTTGCCCCACGGCAGCCCAATCAATGCCGCCCTGCCCCAGCAGCATCCGCTGCAAGCCCTCAAACAGCAGGGTGGTGGATTCCCCCGCAAGCCGAGGTCCCAGCACCGAAAGCGTGGTGGAAACCACCGTCAGCGCCAGCGCGAGAATCAGCTGCACGCGAAAAGGCGCGAGATAGCGCACCAGCTCCCGCAAGGCCTTTTTGGTGTTTTTCGCTTTTGCCACAGGCATCCCCGCTCCGGGCGGTCCGAATCCGCCGCGCCGGTTGCGCGGGGCGTGGTTTGTTTTTTGTTCCGCCATTACGCCAGCTCCTCCTTGCTCAATTGACTTTCCGCAATCTCGCGGTAAACGTCGCAGCTGCGCAGCAGCTCCTTATGCGTCCCGATGCCCACGATTTTGCCATCCTCCAGCGCAATGATCTGCTCAGCGTGGAGGATGGTGCTCACGCGTTGAGCAATGATAAAGACCGCCGCGCCCTCGGTGGATTGCCGCAGCGCACGGCGCAGCGCGGCGTCGGTTTTATAATCCAGCGCCGAAAAGCTATCGTCAAACACATAGATCTTCGGCTTCCGCGCCAACGCGCGGGCGATGGAAAGCCGCTGTTTTTGCCCGCCGGAAAAATTTGCGCCCGCCTGCGCGACGGTCGCCTCCAGACCGCCCTCGGCTTCGGCGACAAAATTGGTGGCCTGGGCGGTTTCAATTGCAGCGCGAACAGCTTCCTCCGCCATATCCGCCGCGCCATAGGCGACGTTGGATTGAATACTGCCGGAAAACAGCACCTGGCTCTGCGGCACAAAGCCAATCTGCCCGCGCAGCTCCTTCTGCGGGATGCTGCGGATATCCACGCCGTTGATTTGAATTGCGCCGCCGGTCACGTCATAAAAACGCTCCAAAAGGTTGACCAGCGTCGTTTTGCCCGCGCCGGTCGCGCCGATGATAGCGGTCGTTTGCCCCGGCTTCGCCGTGAAGGATATATCGCTCAAAGCATCCTCCTCCGCCCCGGCGTAACGAAAGCGCACGCTATCAAACACGACCGTTGCGTCGCCCTCCGGGAAGGCGGCGGGGGTTTTGCTGTCCCTGACGGTTATATCCGTTTCCAGCACCTCTTTGATGCGCCCGGCAGATACCGAAGCGCGGGGCAGCATCACGAACATCATGGCGAGAAAAACAAAAGAGAACACGATATGCATCGAGTATTGCACAAAGGCCAGCATATCGCCCACCTGGATTTCCGATTTTTCAATCGCCTTGCCGCCGAACCAGATCACCAGCATACTCATGCCCTGCATCAGAAGCATCAGCAGCGGCAGGAGCGTTGCCATGGAGCAATAAACGAAATGCTCGGTCTTGCGCAAATTTTTCGCCGATTCCCCAAACCGCTTCGCCTCGTGCTGTTCATTGCGGTAAGCCCGGATCACCATCAGCCCTGTCAGATTCTCGCGCGCAACCAGGTTGAGCTTATCAATCAAGCCCTGCAGCCGTTTGAATTTCGGCAGCACGACGATCAGGACAACCCCCAGGATTGCCAGCAGAGCGCCCACGGATACGGCGATAATCCAGCTAAGCCCCGGGCTGGTGCGGATCGCCATCACCAAGCCGCCAAAGCCCATTACCGGCGCGAACGCCATCATGCGGATGCCCATGAGGGTGAACTGTTCCACCTGGCGCACGTCGTTCGTGCTGCGGGTAATAAGACTCGCCGTGCTGAAGCAATCAATTTCCGCCTTCGAAAACGCCTGCACCTTGGCGAACACCGCTCTGCGCAGGTTCCGCGCCAGCCCCGCGCTGATTTTGGAGGAAAGCAGACCCACGAACACCGAAGCCAAGCCGCAGGCAAGCGCCAGCAGAAGCATCTCCAGCCCCTTTTGGTAGATATATGTTTTTTGGATTTTTGCGGTGTCCGCTTCGGCGACGCCGTAGTTTTCGTATAAATCATCATAAAAAACCTTGATAAGCGCCTTGCCCACCTGCTCGGTAAGCATCGGCTCGGAGCTGACCGGCGCGCTTTTCAGCAGCGCGGGTTCCATCATCAAAACCGCCGCGAATTCATAGAACCGCGCGGGCGTGAGATCCTCCTGCGCCGCGCTCGCGGCAGCCTCCGCGCCAAGCGCGCCCTGCTGCTCCGCAAACGCCATCGCGCCCTGCAGAATCCGGCTGCCCGTTTGCCCAAAAAGCAAGGAAAGCGCCGCGTCGTTGGGGTCGGTCTGCAGCTCGAACACACGCTCGGCATCCGGCAAAGCCTCGCCGCCGGGCTTTGCCGCATAGGCGGCGGCGAAACGCGCGCCCTCCGCCTCCGGCATCATGCGCGTGAAAGTGATCAGCCCCTTACCGCTGATTTGCTTTGGCAGCGCCTCGGTAATTCCGCCGCCCTGGATGCCGACGTTCACAATGTCGCCGGTTATGTTTGGCAGATTCAGCTCCCCCAGCGCTTGCCCCACCAGAAGCACCAGCGCTAACGCAACCAGCGCGGCAAAAGGGCGCAGGTAACGGATTACAATTTTCAAATCAATCCTCCTCCACAATTATCATCATCCGGCATCATTATCCGGCTTCTGCCGTCAATCGCTCGCAAGCCTTTACTCCCGCCATGGCGTCCGGGCAATAACAATCCGCGCCAATGGCGTCGGCATACGCCTGGTTGAGCACCGCGCCGCCCACAAGCACCTTGCAGCGCGGCGCTTTTTCACGCAGCAGCCGGATGGTTGCTTCCATCGCGGGGACGGTCGTCGTCATGAGCGCCGAAAGCCCGCACAGTGGCGCGTTATGCTCCAGCACCGCCGCCGTTACGGCTTCGGGCGGGACATCCTTGCCCAAATCAACCACCGCAAAGTGATAGGTTTCCAGCAAGGTTTTAAAGATGTTTTTACCAATGTCGTGAATATCCCCATGCACGGTCGCCAGCACAATTTTGGCGCGGGGCGGGGCTTCCCCGCCGCTTTGGCGGATGCGCTGCTGCACAAGCGCCAGCGCCGCCTTTGCCGCGTTCGCGCCGCGCAGGAGCTGCGGCAAGAAAAGCGTCCCGGCGGCAAAGCCCTTGCCGGCGGCATCCAGCGCGGGCAGAAGTTCTTTTTGCAGGATATCCATGGGCGGAACACTTTGCAGCAGGCTTTGCGTTTGCGCTTCGGCGGCTTCCGTCCGCCCCGCCAGGATTGCGGCGGCAAGCGGGCTGTGCGGCACCGCGCTATCGCCGGGCGGCGCCGCCGTTTGCGGCCGCGCCGTCGCTGCGGCAGATGCGGGCAGCGTGTTCGCGTGCGCGATATAATCCTCCGCGCCGCGATCCATGCCGTTCAGCAAGCAATAGCTGCGATAGGCCGTCATCATCGCCTCCGCGTTCGGGTTGAGAATCGCCGCGCTCAAGCCCGCCTGCATCGCCAGGGTGAAGAAAGCGGCGTTCACACCTTCACGGCGGGGCAGACCGAAGGATACGTTCGAAACGCCCAGTACCGTCCATCCGCCCATTTCACGAATGCGCCGCACAGCTTCCAGTGTAACGGCGGGCGACGTTGGCTCAGAGCTGACCGTCAGCGTGAGCGCGTCAATCAAAATATCCTCCTTGCCCAGCCCGTATGCCGCCGCCTCCTTATAGATGCGCTCGGCAATCGCCAGCCGCCCCTCCACATCCGGCGGAATACCGTTTTCATCCAGTAGCAAGGCGACGACGACGCCGCCATATTTTTTGACCAGCGGCAGCACGGTCTTCATGCTGTGCGCTTTGCCGTTCATTGAGTTGATCAGCGCCTTGCCGCCGTAAGAGCGCAGACCCGCCTCCAGCACGTCAGGCGTGTTGCTGTCGATTTGCAGCGGGATCGGCACCGCCTGCTCCACACGGCGCACAGCCCGGAGCATCATCGCCGTTTCATCAATATCCGGCAAGCCGACATTGATATCCAGCACCTGCGCGCCGGCTTCGTATTGCGCCCGGGCGGCGTTTTCAATGGCTTCCAAATCTCCCGCCCGCAATGCCCTTTGGAATGTCGGTTTGCCCGTAGGGTTGATGCGCTCGCCGATCAGGACGGGTTTTTCGGCAAAGGCGACCACTTCGGTTGCGCTTGCGATGCGCGGCACACGCAAAACGTCGCGCTTCGGGGGTCTGCGTCCCCGCAGGCAGTTTGCCAGCGCTGCAATGTGCGCGGGCGTCGTGCCGCAGCAGCCGCCCAAAATCGCGGCGCCGCTTTCAAAGATCTCCAGCATCTGCGCCGCAAAAGCGTCGGGAGCCAAATCAAAAACCGTTTTGCCGTTTTCCACGCGCGGCATTCCTGCGTTGGGAACGCAAATCACCGGGCAGCGCACATTTGCCAGCATTTCCGGCAGCAACCGCGCCGCGTGGCGCGGTCCCGCGCCGCAATTCACGCCCAGCGCGTCCACGCGCAAGCCCTCGAGCAGCACGGCGGCGGCGGCGGGCGTCGCGCCGGTGAGCAAACGGCCGTTCGTTTCAAAGGCCAGCGTGCAGCAAACAGGCAAGTCCGGCGCGCCCTCTTTTGCCCCCAATACGGCGGCTTTGGCCTCCAGGGCGTCGGTCATGGTTTCAATTAAGATAAAATCCACGCCGTGCTTTGCACCCAGCGCGGCCGTTTCGCGGAAGAGCGCCGCGGCATCCTCAAAAGGGAACGTGCCCATCGGCTCCAGCAGCTTGCCCGACGCGCCTATATCCAATGCGATAAAGCAATCCCGCCTGCCGGATTCCGCAACCGCGCGGCGGGCGTTCGCCACTGCCGCCGCAATGATTTCCTCCAGATTGTTTGGGTATTTCATGCGATTCGCGCCAAAGGTGTTGGTTTCGATCACCCTTGCCCCGGCGTCAATATACTCCCGGTGCAGGCGCGTGACCTCGCGCGGGTGCGTGAGGTTCCACATCTCCGGCAGCTGCCCGGGCGGCAACCCGAAGGCTTGCAGCTGCGTGCCTAAGGCGCCGCTGAAAAGCAGCGCTTCTGTGCGCGTCAATTCCGCCGCGTTGAATTTCATGCCCTTCCCCTCTCAAAGTATATCCCGCAGATTGCTCCGGATGGCGGCGGCGACTGCGGGCTTGTTCATGGAATACACGTGCACCGCCGGGATGCCCGCCGCCAGCAGATCCACAATCTGTTCGCAAGCGTACAGAATACCCGCCTGGTGCATCGCGGCGGGCGACGCGCCGTATTTATCCAAAATCGCGCGGAAACGCGCGGGTAAAGACGTTCCGCTGAGCTTGCAAATGCGCTCTATCTGCGCGCCGTTCGTGACAGGCATCACACCGGGGATCACGGGAATCGCAATGCCCAGCGCGCGGATCTGATACAAAAACTTATAGAGCAGCCCGTTATCAAAAAACATCTGCGTCGCCAAAAAATCAACCCCGGCGTCCACCTTTTCTTTCAGGTAGAGCCTGTCCTGTGCGGCGCTCCGGCATTCGGTATGCCCCTCCGGGTAACAGGCCGCGCCAACGCAAAACCCGCCGTAGGCTTTGATCTCCCGCACCAGCTCCGCCGCGTAACGGAACGCTCCGGGCGCAGAAACATAGCCCTGCGGCAGATCGCCGCGCAGGGCGAGGATATTTTCAATGCCCGCCGCCCGCATATCCGTCAGGCGCTGCCCGATTTCGGCGCGGGGAACGCCGCAGCAGGTCATGTGTGCCAGCGCGGGAACGCCGCAGCCCTGCTGGATGCTCCGCGCCAGCGCGAGGGTGAAGCTGTCCGTCGCGCCGCCCGCGCCGTAAGTGACGCTCATGAAGGCGGGGCGCAAAGCGGCGATCTCCAGCGCGGCGGCCTCCACCGTGCTGAAGTTATCGGCTTTTTTTGGCGGAAAGACCTCAAACGAAAGGCAGCCCCGCGTGTTTTGCAGCAGATTCAATATATGCATTCCGCACTCCCAGCATACCCGCTTGGTATCCTCCTACTATAGCACAAGCGAGACACATTGTCAAATGGGAGTTGCCAACGTTCACTTGACACTCACATCAAAAATTTTGCGCTTGACAGCCCCGCTTTGCTATGTTATAATGATCCTACCTCTGGCGCGGGGTTCTTTTTTGTGCGTTCTTTGTAGCGGCATCCCCCGCGTTTTGAGGAAGGTAATTCAAATACCGCTATTGTTAAGGAGGCACAGCCATGCGAGTCAAGATTGTCCTCGCTTGCACCGACTGCAAGCAGCGCAACTACAACACCAAAAAAGAAAAGAAGAACACGCCGGATCGGCTGGAACGGAAGAAGTATTGCAGGTTCTGCAAAAAACACACCGTCCACCGCGAAACAAAGTAAGGAGGGGCATATGCGAAAGAAGGATCAAGACGCCTCCTTGAATGAGGACGCAAAGGCGAAAATCAAGCGCGTTGAAAAGCAAAGCGGCGTCGGCAAAGCGGATAAGCCTTCCGCCGGCGAAACGGCAAAAAGAACAGGCGGAAAATTCAAAAAATTCTGGAAGGATTTCCGCGGCGAGCTGAAAAAGATCGTTTGGCCCGACGGGCGCACCGTGCTGAAAAACACAGGCATTGTGCTGGCGACGGTGCTGGTTGTGGGTGTTCTGATTTGGGTGCTGGATTTCGGCTTGACCAATGGTATCCGCGGCGTAGGCGCGCTTGCTACGCGGACGCAGGCATCTGAAACCGCCAGCGAAGGCACGACCCTGCCGATCAACACCGAAGGCAAGGAACTGATCGAAGGGGAATGGGTGCCCACCACAGCCGCAGCACCCGAACCGACGACGGCTGCGCCAACAACGACGACCGCTGCCGAATAACAACGCCGTATAGCGGCGCTCAGCAAGGCAAGGAGAAGCTATGGAACGTGACGCGCGCTGGTACGTCATTCACACCTATTCCGGTTACGAGAATAAAGTGGCGGCCAATATCGAAAAGATTGTTGAAAACCGGGGGATGCAGGAGCAGATCCTCGGTGTGAACATCCCGACAGAAACGGTTGTAGAGGTGGATGGCGGCGGCAAGCGCAAGGAGGTCGAGCGTAAGCTTTACCCCGGTTATGTGTTTGTGAAAATCGCCGTGCACCCGGATGCGGACGACCAGCCAAAAATCACGGACGAGAGCTGGTTCGTTGTGCGCAACATCCGTGGCGTAACAGGCTTTGTCGGACCGGAAAACAAGCCCGCGCCGCTGGATGAGGATAAGGTCGTCGAGATGGGCGTGGAAACCCGCCGCGTGGAGGTCAGCTTTGGCGTGGGCGACATGGTGAACATCATTCACCCGTCGTTTGAGGGCTTCAGCGGGCGCGTGGAAGCGATAAATACCGAGCAAAACACGGTCAAAATCGCCATCACCGCGCTTTTCGGCAAGGAAACCATCACGGAGCTTGCGATGGATTGGGTTGAGCCGCTGAAGTGACTGCCGACGGAAGGTTCTGAGCATCGTTTGTTTGCCGGGGCATTGGTCTCGGCGTGGGAGAAGTGGCTCCGCGGCGCGGCGCCCTTCGCCTGACCACATTTTGATTTGGAGGTAACGACAACATGGCGCAAAAAATCACGGGTTATGTGAAATTGCAGATCCCTGCGGGCAAAGCGACGCCCGCGCCGCCGGTCGGTCCCGCACTGGGGCAGCACGGTGTGAATATCCCCGCCTTCACCAAGGAATTCAATGAGCGCACCAAAAACGACATTGGTCTGATCATCCCTGTGGTGATCACAGTTTATGCCGATCGCACCTTCTCCTTCATCACAAAAACGCCGCCCGCCCCGGTGCTGATCAAAAAAGCCTGCGGGATTGAAAGCGGTTCGGGTGTACCGGACAAAACCAAGGTCGCCGCGCTCACCAAGGCGCAACTGCGCCAAATCGCCGAACAAAAAATGCCCGACCTCAACGCCGCCAGCATCGAAGCCGCCGAAAGCATGATTGCCGGCACGGCGCGAAGCATGGGCGTAACGGTTGAGGCATAAGGGAGGGGAAGAAAGAGTATGAAACACGGCAAAAAATATATCGAAGCTGCTAAATTGGTGGATCGCGCAAAGCTCTACGATCCCGATGAAGCCCTTGCAACCGCCATCCAAACCGCCAAAGCGAAATTTGATGAAACCGTCGAAGTGCACGTCCGCCTGGGTGTGGATTCCCGCCATGCGGATCAACAGGTGCGCGGCGCTGTCGTGCTGCCCAACGGCACAGGGCGTTCCGTGCGCGTGGCGGTGTTCGCCAAGGGTGACGACGCCAAGGCTGCCGAAGAAGCGGGAGCGGAAATCGTTGGCGCGGAGGATTTGGTCGCCCGCATTCAGGGCGAAGGCTTCATGGATTTTGACGTCGCTATCGCAACGCCGAGCATGATGGGCTTGGTGGGGCGCTTGGGTAAGGTTCTGGGTCCGCGCGGTCTGATGCCCAGCCCGAAGGCCGGCACGGTCACGCCGAACGTGGCGCAGGCCGTCGCAGAAGCCAAGGCCGGCAAAATCGAATACCGTTTGGATAAAACCAACATCATTCACTGCCCCATCGGCAAAGCATCGTTTGGGGTTGAAAAGCTACAGGAGAATTTCAGCACCTTGCTGGACGCCATTGTGAAAGCAAAGCCCGCCGCTGCCAAGGGGCAGTATATCCGTTCCTGCGTAGTCGCGGCGACGATGGGTCCCGGTGTGCGCATTAACCCCGGCAAGGTTGGCTAGACGCTGTTTCGTTTTCACTCGTTTCCCGAAGTCTAACAATGTGGGGGTTCCTGTGGTTTTAGAATTAGAATCCGTCTTCAATACCCCCGGGTTCTCCCTCCCGTTCGCTTTTGATTTGTCGGAGCAACCGTCAGAGCTGGAGGGCAACGGTCTTCCGTTTTTGGCGCGCCCCCACGTGAAGGGCGTTTGCCGCAACCGCGCGGGCGTTGTGGAACTGGAGGGCGTGGTTGTCATACAGCTGGAAGCCGCCTGTGACCGCTGCGCGGCAACGACAAGGCGGGAGTTGCGCGTGCCGCTGGCATATACGCTTGTGCAAGCGCTGCATGACGAATCACGGGACGACGAATTCATTCTGGTAAGACAGTTTCATTTTTCGCCCGATCCTTTTATTTGGGAGAGCCTTGTTCTGGCGATGCCGCCGCAGCTTCTTTGCCGCCCGGATTGCCGCGGATTATGCCCGCACTGCGGGCAAAACCGGAACGAAGGCATTTGCGATTGTGCGGCGAAGGAGGCGCGGATGCACGCAGAAGAAGCGCCCGGAAGCCCGAAACCCCTGGCAGAATTGCTGAATATGTTTTAAGTTAAAGATAAGGTGGTGTTACTATGGCAGTTCCAAAGAGAAAGCTATCGAAGGCGCGGCGCGACAAGCGGCGTTCCAGCGTGTGGAAGCTTACAGCCCCGGCGATTGAAAAGTGCCCCGATTGCGGCGTATACAAGCGACCGCACCGCGTTTGCCCTGAATGCGGCATGTACAAGGGTCGCCTTCTGGTGCAAAAGACGGCGGAATAAGCGACAGACGCGACTATCCCCGGAAGAGCAACGGCTTTTCCGGGGATCTACATATTCCCGCATGATTCTTCACGCGACTCTATTTTTCCGTTGCGCTGTCCCGGTAATATTGCGTTTTCGGCTTGGGGTGCGGGCAGGCTTCCCAAATTTTTTCCGCGCTGCCTTCCCAAGCCTGCGCGTAGCGCTTGCAACGGGCGCAAAGCTCCTCCACCGGCTCAGGCGCGGCAAGCTCGGTGGATTTTGCGCCGGTATCGTGCACCATACCCTTGAGAAGCTGCGGATTTTCCAGCATCGGGCAAGGGCGCAGGTGGTTATCATTGAAGGGCTGCCCCTTGTAATATGCCTGAAAGAGCGGGCGTTGCAGCGCCTCCAGCAGGGTATGCCTGCGGATATTGGAATCAGAATAGTGGATGAACACGCAAGGCTCCATATCCCCTGCCGAATTGATGTGGAAATAGTTCCGCCCACCGCCGATGCAGCCTCCCACATACTCGCCGTCATTCTGAAAATCCATGATAAAAATCGGTTTACCACCCTTGCTTGCGCGGGTTTTGCGCAGCCAGTGGTACATTTCCTCCCGTTGATCGGGCGTCGGAATCAGCTCCGGGGAGGCGTTCTTGCCCACGGGCATATAGTGAAAATAAAAACCGAACTTGGCGCCCCGGGCAACTACATCGTCCAAAAACTCCGGCGAAGTCACCGTGCGAAGATTCTCCCGCGTGTAGCAAACCGAAATCCCGAACAGACAGCGCTCTTCCTTGAGCAGGCGCATCGCTTCCACCGAACGCGCGTAAGCACCGTTGCCGCGCCGCGCGTCGTTGCTCTCCTCCCAGCCCTCCAGGCTGATGGCGAAAGCAATGTTCCCCAGCTTGCGCACGGCGACCGCCAGCTCGCGGTCAATGAGCGTGGCGTTGGTATAGATCAAAAAAGTGCTCTCACGGTGCTTGGCGGCAATAGCAAGAATATCCTTTTTACGGATCAGCGGTTCGCCACCGGTGAGCATATAAACACGCGTACCGAGAGCGTGCCCCTGGCAAACGATGCTTTCCATCTCTTCGCGGTTGAGCGACTCGTGCTTGTGGTATTCCCCCGCCCAACAGCCCTTGCAGTGTAAATTGCAAGCGCTTGTAGGGTCAAACAGGATCTGGAACGGGATATTGCAATGATATTTTTCACGGTTTTTGCGCACCAGCCTGGTGCCGTTGAGAATCCCAAAGCCCAGCGAAAGCAAGAGCTTGCGCAGCGCGGCACGGTCAACATCCCGCACAATGCTCACCGCCAGCTGCTTCCAGGTGTTTTCGGCGTCCGCCGCGCCGGCGCGGAAGCTCTGCATCGTTTTTGCCGGGAAGGCGCCGCCCGCCAGGCGATCCACCAAGCGCACCAGCTTCGGCAGATTTTGCTCCGGTTTTTTTTCGATAAAGCGCAGCAGTGGGCGCAGTACCAAACCGCCGCCCGCGCGCTGCAAGGATTCCTTAAAAGTCATAATTGCTCCTTTGCACAATATATCGTGATGCGAATTCATGAAAAACGCGACGCACGCCCCGCGCCTGAACCGCGCTTGCGCAGCAGGCTTGAAAGGAATTTTGCATGAAAAACACGCCAAGCATGAACCGCGCGCGCGTCCTACTTTGCCTGCGCATCGCGCTGATCGCGGGGATTTTGCTCGCCATCGCCTTGAACTTCCGTCGCCTGCGCGCGCTGGATTCCGCCGCCTTTGCCGCACTTGCCGCGGGGGGCGCGGGGCTTGCCGCCGCAATCGTTGCCGTTTTGGGTGTGTATTGCGCAAAAGCGATCCTGTTCGTCATCCCCGCCATGCTGCTATACGTTTCGGTAGGCGCGGCGTTCCCACTGCCCATCGCCTTGGCGGTCAACGCCGGGGGTGTTTTGCTGGAGCTTGCCCTCACCTACGCCCTTGGGCGGTTCCTCGGCGGCGCGCAGGTGCAGAACATGCTCGGGCAAAACAAAGCCGGGCAAAAGCTGCTGGAGCTACAGAACAAACGCGGGTTTACGATGCTTTTCGCCACGCGTTTCGTTCCCGCCTTTCCGATTGATTTCACAGGCCTGTTCTTCGGCGCGTCGCGCGTCCCCTTTATGAAATACATGGCGGCTTCCGCCTTGGGGTTGTATCCGCGCGTGTTTTTGTTCACCGTTTTCGGGGAAGCCGCCAAGCGATTTTTCCCGCCAAAATTTCTGGCGGTTCTCGCGGGGGCGGGGATTCTGACCGGCGGGATTTTGCTGATCATCAAAAAGCGAAGGCTGCGAAAAGCCGCCTGAAGCCTAGCGGATGTTCGGCTTGCCGCCCATATATGGCTGCAGCGCTGCCGGGATGGTAACGCCGCCGTCGGCCTGGTAGTGATTTTCTAAGAAAGCGATGAGCATGCGGGGCGGGGCAACGCAAGTGTTATTGAGCGTATGCGCGAAATAATTGCCGCCTTCCTTTTTGACGCGGATACCCAGCCGCCGCGCCTGCGCATCCCCCAGATTGGAACAGCTGCCGACTTCAAAATACTTTTGCTGGCGGGGTGACCATGCCTCCACATCAACGCTCTTGACTTTCAGATCCGCCAAATCCCCGGAACAGCATTCCAGCGTGCGCACCGGGATCTCAAGGCTGCGGAAGAATTCAACGGTATAGCCATAGAGCTTGTGGAACCATTCCATGCTCTGCTCCGGTTCGCACAGGACGATCATTTCTTGCTTTTCGAACTGATGGATACGGTAAACGCCGCGCTCTTCGATGCCGTGCGCGCCTGCCTCCTTGCGGAAGCAGGGGGAAAAGCTTGTCATGCACAAGGGGAGACTCTCTTTTTTGAGGATGGTGTCAATATATCGTCCGATCATGCTGTGTTCGCTTGTGCCGATGAGGTACAAATCCTCACCCTCGATTTTGTACATCATATTGTCCATTTCGGCAAAGCTCATCACACCCGTAACGACGTTGCCGCGAATCATGTAGGGCGGAATGCAATAGGTGAAGCCCCTGTCAATCATAAAATCCCGCGCATAGCTGAGAATCGCCGAATGCAGACGGGCGACATCGCCTGTAAGATAATAAAAGCCGTTGCCGCTGGTTTTGCGGGCCGCGTCAAGATCCAGCCCCGAAAGCTTTTCCATGATTTCCGCGTGATAGGGGATCTCGTACGGCGGCACGGTTGGCTCCCCATACCGTCGAAGCTCCACATTTTCGGTGTCATCACGACCCAGCGGCACGGAGTCATCAATGATGTTCGGGATCACCAGCATTCGCTGGCGCACTTCCTCCTGTAAGCGCTTCTCGTCCTCGGCAAGCGCATCCAGTTCGCCCCCCAGGCGGGCAATTTCGGCTTTGAGCGCTTCCGCCTCCCCGCGCTTCCCTTGCGCCATGAGCCGCCCGATCTCCTTGCTGCCGCCGTTCCGGCGGGCGCGAAGAGCTTCCGCCTTGGCAAGCGTTTCGCGGTACGCCGCATCAAAATCCAGAACCTCGTCCACCAAGGGCAGCTTCGCATCCTGGAATTTTTTCCGTATATTCTCCCGCACCAGCTCCGGCTCTTGGCGCAGCAGTTTGATGTCAAGCATTCTTCTACTCCTTCATATCATTTATAGCTTGGGTCGTTTTGCAGGCGGTTATTCCTAAATTATCCCTCGACCGCGCGCAGTGCGTTGGCGATCCGCTGCAAATCCTCTTTTGCGTAAAAATCAATCATCAGCTTGCCGGATTCCTCCTTGCCGACGGTGACGACTTTAATTTTGCGCCCCAAGGCTTCGCTCAGGCTCAGCTCCACCTCATCAAAAAACACGGCGCGGCGGCTCTGATTTTCAACGCGCTGCTTTGGGTCGGGCTTTGCCTGCTGCGCTTGCTTCACAAGGCGCTCCGTTTCGCGGACGCTCAAAGCCCCCGTGACAATTTCCGTCGCCAGGCGCTCCATATCCTGCGGAGCTTCCAGCGCCAGAAGCGTGCGCGCGTGACCGCCGCTCAGCTGTTCACCGCGCAGCAGCTCCAGCACAGTCGCGGGCAAACGCAGCAGCCGCAGCGCGTTTGCCACCGCCGGGCGGGATTTCCCCAGCTGCTTTGCCGCATCCTCCTGCGTGAAGCCGCAATCATCCATCAGCTTTTGGATACCCCTGGCTTCCTCCACCGGATTCAGGTCTTCGCGCTGAAGGTTTTCAATCAGCGCCGCCGCTTGCGCCTGCGCGTCACTCATTTCCTTAACGACAGCCGGGATTTCGGATAGCCCTGCCGCGCGGGTTGCCCGCCAACGGCGTTCCCCGGCAATAATCTGATAAGTGCCGCCCGGCAGGGGGCGCACCAGAATCGGCTGCAGCACACCGTGCTCGGCGATACTGCGGCTCAGATCCGCCAGCGCCGCTTCATCAAAATCCCGGCGGGGCTGTTCCTTGTTTGGCTCCACATCCAAGACGCGGAGCCTTACCGCGCTCGCGGCGCTTTGCTCCTCGATCCCGCTGTCTTCAAACAGCGCATCCAAGCCGCGCCCCAAGCCGCCTTTTTTTGCTGCCATCCCGCACCGCACCTCCATCCTTATTTGCTGATATTCTCCCCCGTGCGCCCCGCGAAGCGCTGGTTGTTTGCCAAAAATTCACTTGCCAAATCCGCATAGGCCTGCGTCCCGCGCGAAACCTTATCGTAATACATCACCGGCTGCCCAAAGCTCGGCGCTTCGGAAATCCGCACGTTACGGTGGATAACCGCCGAATACACCTTGCGCGGGAAGTAGCGTTTCACTTCATCCGCAACCGATTGCGTCAAATTCAGCCGTCCGTCATACATTGTCAGCACGACCCCCTCCAGGTCGATTGTCTGGTTATAAAGCCGCTTGACCTGCCGCACCGTGTTCATCAGCTGCGAAAGCCCTTCCAGCGCGAAATATTCGCATTGCACCGGGAGAAGAAAGGTATCCGCAGCGCAAAGCGCGTTGATTGTGATCAGCCCCAGCGCGGGCGGGCAATCCAAAAAGATGAAATCAAAGCTGTCCCGCACCAGCGCAAAGGCATTCTTGAGCCTTGCTTCGCGCTGCGGCAAATCCACCAGCTCCAGCTCCGCACCCGCAAGGTTCATGCTCGCAGGCAGAACCCAAAGATGAAGGAACTTGGTTTGCACAATCGCCGCCGCCGCCTGCGCACTGCCGACGATCACTTCATAGCTTGAAGCCTCCAAGCCTTTTTTATTGATGCCCAGCCCCGTGGTAGCGTTGCCCTGCGGATCAATATCCGCCAGCAGCACACGATGCCCCGCCGCACCCACGGCGGCGGCAAGGTTCACGGCGGTCGTTGTTTTGCCGACGCCGCCCTTTTGGTTCACAATCGCAATCACCTTTGCCATTTGCCAACACATCCTCATTTTATATTACGCACGTGATTATAGCACAAAGGCACGCAAAGCGCAAGCGTTTTATAGCCCTGTGTCCTATGCGCGCGGTGTCGCGGCGTCGTCTGCCGCTTTTCCGGCCACGGGGGCTTGCTTTCCGCCGCCATGCGTGATATAATGGCGGTGTTCAATTGAAATGCAAAGCGCGTGAAAGGAGAATTTGTCGCAATGAACTATTCCCATGAAGTTGAGAAAATGTGCACCGTCGCCAAGGGGCCGCAGCACGGACCCGCGCCAATCCCGGAGGAAGGACGCTGGGTCAAAGCCTATGAAATCAAGGATATTTCCGGGCTTTCGCACGGAATCGGCTGGTGCGCGCCGCAGCAGGGCGCATGTAAGCTGACGCTCAATGTGAAGGAAGGCGTGATTGAAGAAGCGCTGGTCGAAACCGTCGGTTGCTCCGGCATGACGCACTCAGCCGCCATGGCGGCTGAAATTTTGCCCGGTAAAACCCTGTTGGAAATGCTCAACACCGACCTCGTGTGCGACGCGATCAACGTCGCGGCACGCGAAATCTTTCAGCAGTTCGCCTATGGGCGCACGCAAAGCGCCTTCAGCGAGGATGGTCTGCCCATCGGCGCCGGTCTGGAGGATCTGGGCAAAGGGCTGCGTTCGCAAATCGGCACGATGTATTCCACAAAAGCCAAGGGCGTGCGCTATATGGAAATGGCGGAGGGCTATGTTACGCGCGTCGCGCTGGATGAGAGCGACGAGGTGACGGGCTATGAATTCATCCGCTTGGGCAAGTTTTTAGAGGATATCCGCCACGGAGCGAACCCCGCCGAGGCTCTGCGCAAGAACACCGGCAGCTACGGACGCTTTGCGGATGCCGCCAAATATATTGACCCCCGTGAGGAATAAGAGGAAAGGAGAGTGACACCATGGCAAATGATATGAAATTTGAAGGTAAAGAACGCCGCATGGCGAAAATCGAAGCCGCACTTGCGGAAAATAGCCTGGGCAGCCTGGAAGCCGCGCGCGCGCTCTGCCTTTCCAGGGGCATTGATGTGGAAGCCATCGTGAAGGGTGTGCAAAACATCGCCTTTGAAAACGCTGTGTGGGCATATACCTTGGGCGTGGCGATTGCCGTCAAGGGAGGTGTGACGGAAGCCGCCGATGCCGCCGCCGTTATTGGCAAGGGTCTGCAGGCGTTTTGCATCCCGGGTTCCGTCGCCGAGCAACGCAGGGTTGGCTTAGGGCACGGCAATCTGGGCGCAATGCTGCTGGCAGAAAAGACGAAGTGCTTTGCGTTCCTTGCCGGGCACGAATCCTTTGCCGCCGCCGAAGGCGCCATCGGCATCGCTAAAACCGCGAACAAGGTTCGCAGGCAGCCCTTGAAAGTCATCTTGAACGGTTTAGGCAAGGATGCCGCCATGATCATCAGCCGCATCAACGGGTTCACGTACGTAAAAACCGATTACGATTTTTACAACGACGAGCTTAACATCAGCGAAACCAAAGCGTATTCGGACGGCGAGCGCGCAAAGGTGCTGTGCTACGGCGCGAATGACGTGCTTGAAGGCGTAGCCATCATGAAGCACGAGGGCGTGGATGTTTCCATCACCGGCAATTCCACCAACCCGACGCGTTTTCAGCATCTCGTCGCAGGCACCTATAAAAAGTGGGCGAACGAAACCGGCGCTTCCTATTTTTCTGTCGCCAGCGGCGGCGGCACGGGGCGCACGCTGCACCCGGATAACATGGCGGCCGGCCCCGCTTCTTATGGCTTGACGGATTCGATGGGACGCATGCATGGCGACGCACAGTTCGCGGGCTCGTCCTCCGTTCCGGCGCATGTGGAAATGATGGGGCTTATCGGCATGGGCAACAACCCGATGGTCGGCGCGACGGTGGCGTGTGCTGTGGCGGTTGAGGAAGCGTCGAAACCCGCATAGAATAAGGCTTTTTCAAGAGTGAGGCTCCTGGAGATTTTCTTCCGAGAGCCTCATAAAAATCCACCGGCAAAGCCGGTGGATTTTCTGGTGCGGGCGTAGCCCTTTTTTACTAGCGGCGCCTCAAGGCGCTTTTTGCGGTCTGCCGCTTGCGAGGAAACTGTTACTGGCGACCCGTAAACGGGTCATTGGTCGCTCCTTTGGGTTTGAATTTCGCTGTCCGTCCGTGCCGTTCAGCATGGTTCATATTAACTCTAAACCGCTCATATAGCAAGTCAATAACGCGATATATAGTCGTAGAATATAAGCGGTATACTACGGCTTGTGTTTGTGCAATTTATGATGGCAGCAAAAAAGGAACCCCGAAGGATTCCTTGAAGATGAAGCACGGCGGGTTTACTCAAACATATCCGCAAAGTCGATGAGCCGGACATTGCCGTTTTCGGCGACCAGCTCCCGCGCGCCGTCGGTGAAGCCGCTCTTGGAGAAGAGGTAGTAATGCTTCTCGCCAAACTGCCTGAACATGCCGCTTTTTTCGATGAGCGCCGCGACGATTGGCTTATCCAGCGGCTCGTTCCGCCACTTGCATTCGCCGAAAATCGCCGCCGTCATATCGTCGCCGTGGGCGATGAAGTCGATCTTCGCCTCGGATTTGAACTCCGGGTTGTTCAAATCAAGTTTTCCCGTCAAAGCCTCCTCACGCGCCTTTTGACCACCTCAAGATCAAAGGGCTTCCACCACTGTGATTTCGCCCATTCTGTCATTTCCTCATAGTCCTCATGCGCCGGGTCAGCCATGATTTCCAGAAATTCCGCGTACCCGCCGGTGCCCCCGACATCCTCTGGCGGCGCGTCGCCCGCGCCGGAAAGCAAGACTGGCAGCTCTTCCGCGCAATCCTCAAACACGCGCTCCACTTCGATGAAATGCAGCCAGTTATCCCCGAAGTCATAGAGATAAACAATTTTCGTATATTCCGGCACGTAGTCAGAAAGCTTCACGCCGGCGATTGACTTTGCATTCGGGTTCGCTTCATACGCGTCATACTGATCAGACTCCACGACCAGCTCAACGACTGGCTGATCTTCATATTCTTCGGGCCATTTCGCGAACAAGCCAAAGCTGTACAGATGGCAGTTTGCCCATCCGAAGGCAGCTTGCAAAAGCTTGTGCAGCTTCTCAAAAGAGAGGCTCGCCGGAACCCGTAGCTTACGCAAGGCATCTTTGCCATCAAGATAAAGGCGCACATTCAGGTCGAGCGCGCGGCTCTTGCGCACAGGCAAGCCGTAGCGCTCAAGCAGGCCCAGAAATTTATCCTTCGGTTTGTATGTCTCATCCGCGCCAAAAATAGCTGCGGCGCTTGCGCACACGGACAAATCCACATCCTCGCTGTAATTACGAAGGCTACCCCAAGCCGAATCCGTGCTTTTATTCAACTGCGCGGTCATTTTTCTGTCCGCGTTTCTGGCGTAGCTGAGTTCCCCAGCCTCCGCAAAATAGCGTTCGATCACCTCTGGGTTCACGCTGAAAGCAAGCATGCTTTCCCGCAGCGTTTGCACAAACAGCTCCGGCAGCTTTTTCAGCTTAGCGACTTTCGCCTCATTGATCACCACCATAAAGCGGCTTGCGTCGTTCATGAACACCACGAATCGATAGCCGTGTTCCTGGATATAGTTCGCCCGCCAAGAATACAGCGCGTCCGCGTCTGTCTGTGGTTCCGGCGCAAGCTTCAGCTTGTCCGCCAGCTTTTTGGTCAGGTGCAGCGTCATTCTGTCTATCCTCCTGCTATACGCCCTTAATCTCTCCCAAGAACCTCCGACAAGTCTCCTTGCGTATCCGAACAAACTCATCGTAGTATCGACCCAGCGCCATCGGATATTGCTTATTCAAGCTGTCATAAACCTCATAAAGCGCCGTCTCGTCCAGCGCGGCAAACCGCTGAATCAATGCCAAATAAGCTTCGACAGCAGCCTGCCCATACCGCTCCATAAAATCTTTATATTTGATGCCATACCACTCGTACCCCACAGCATGCAAAGGAGCGGAAACATCCGAAACGAATAACTGCCCCACTGGATTGCCATCAAACCGCATGATGGTGGCTTGCTCCACATTGAACGAGGCGGCATTATCCAGCTTGAACATCCGTCCCTGCCCATCAAGATAATACTCATGGCTGTCTTCTTCATTGAGAATCACATACAAAGCCTCGAACTCAAAGTAAGCCCGGCAGTTTTCCTCGCTGCTTCCATCGAGCCTAAACTTCTGCGCGCCCGGCACATAGCGTATCGCCGCTGCTCGCCTGTAATTTTGGTTCCCGGCTATCAGCTTCACGCCCTGTGTGTAAAGCCCAAGCGTCGCCGCAACCTTGTGGTACATAAACTCATTGCAAGCAATCTCGGGATATGTTCCCTTCCCCTTGATCACATACCGCAAAAGCGGGTCATCCTTTGAAGCCGCCAACTCCATTGCCCCGCTGTCCCCATCCTCATCAGGATGCAGCAGATGGAAAGGGAACAAATGAGAAGTCCCTGGCATCGATGAAGTTACTCTCTACTGCATTCACCTCCAAGAAAACAATCTCAAGCAGCAAAGCCAATTCGCCCATGTGACCGCATTCGACTATCTATCAAGTATTCTAACACAAAAGGGAAAAAATAGCAACACTAAAAAGCGTGAAAATAGCAGCGCGAGCAAAGAAATCAAGCCATGCTGGCCCCCCAACCAGCAGTCGCAGCGCGCGCAGGGATAAAATCCATAGTAACCAGCCTTGCAATTCATCACCCGCCGCGCTATGATAAGCATATGTATTGTAGCGAGGGCAGGTATGAAAAGGTGTTTCGCAGCCATCCCATTCGGATTGCCGGCATTCTATTTTGCTCCGGCTTGCTGGGGCTGATTGGCCTGCTCGCCCTCGCCCCTGAATTCACACCCCTGCCCACCCATGCCGCGCCTCTGAATGATGCCCCGCTGGAGCCGGAAGATCCCGCCTTTCTTGCCTTCGACCCCAACACCGGCATCGTTGCGCTGGGTTCGCTGCAAAGCGAGGGGATTTACGAGCAATATCTCACCGTGACCACCAGAACCAACAGCCCGCAAGGGTATTCGCTCTATCTTACCACGGCGGATGAAAACACCTGCCTGCGCCATGAGGATCACATGGACGATGCAACTTACGAAGCGTCCACCCCCTGCGATGAAGTCCCCAATGACTACAAATTCACAGCCGGAAACCCCAATGACAGCATGCAGAACAACGTCTGGGGCTACAGCGTGAACGACGGCCTGACCTATATCACGCCCCAGCCCGCCAACAGCGATCCGGCCAGCCCCTCCGTCTCCACCCGCATCAAGACCACGACTGCCGCCACCGACGAGCTCGGCAACCCCACCACCATCACCTTCGGGCTCAGAAAGGGCGGCCATCACGACCCGCTGGCAAATGGCGATTATTCCGGGCAGCTAACCCTTAGCGTTCTGGCCAATATTCCATCTATGCCCAGCATTTCTTCGGTATCCCCCACCAGCGGTGTGGCGGGTATGCCGCTTATTATCAATGGAAGCAACTTCAGCACGGCGTATGGCGTGACGATCGGCGGGGTGGCTTGCGAGAACATCGTCATCACCAGCAACACGCGCATTGATTGTGTCGTTCCGGTAGGCACACCAGGGACGGCGGTGGATGTCGAAGTAACCACATGGGGCGGGGTTGCAACCAAGACTACCGGTTTCACCTATTCACCCGCCCCGACTTTCAGCAGCATATCGCCCAATGCCTATCCCACCAGACACGTTGTCACACTGAGCAAGTTCACGCCCGCCGTAACTATCGCGACCGGCGGCGGTTCCGTCGCTTACGCCACTGCGGTATGGTTTGACTTGGACGCGGACGGCCAGCGGGCAGAGGACGGCTGGGAAGACTGTACGAGCTTCACCGCCTCTGCCAGCAGTATCAGCTGCACCGCGCCCCCTGTGCTGGACGCTAACGTCACAACGACAAAAGCATATGCCGTTTGTTTCACCGTCTTTGGTATTTCCGCGCCCGTTTGCGGGGCCAATGCCTTCACCTATTATTATGATACGACACCGCCTGCGGTGACGGTCAGCAATCTATCCACCACCCTGCAAACCAGCAACAACAGCTTCAGTTCCGCAACGGAAATCCCGATATCCATGACGCTGACGAAGGCCGGTACTGTCTACAATTACAGCATTTCGATGCCCTACAGCAGCACCGACGCCGACAATGGCGGCATAACGCGCACCGGCGTAACAAACACGTGCAAGGTTATCGCGACGGGCAACAATTGCAGTACTTCGCCCTTTCCGGATATCGGAGTATATGATGTTGTCTACACGGCGACGGATCTTGCGGGGAACACTGCGGAGGTTACGAAAACATATATCGCCTACAAAGAATATGAGTACTTGCTTGCGGCAGGAGAAACTAAACCCTTCGATATCGCTGAATTGAACCTGGGAACGGCAAATAGCCCGAAGAATATGCAGTTCGGCGTGTGGGGCGGCGGCGGCGGAGGCGGTGCGGTGTATGGCAGCACCAGCTCGCAGATTGCGTCCTCCAGCGGCGGTGGCGGTGGTGGTTTTGCCGGCACCAGCAGCCTGACGCTGAGCAGCTTTCCGGCAACCTTTACCGCCAACACGATCGGATCCGCCGGTTCGGGCGGCAGTGTCCAGGGTGCCAACGGCGGAAATGGCGGCAGCTCCTCCGGCTCTTACTTGGACTATACCTACTCCGCAACCGGCGGCACAGGCGGCAAAGTCGGTACCAACAATGGCATTGATCTCACTTTGGGCGTTTCCGGCGGCACAGGAAGTGTCACGGCAGGCTCTCCCGGCGGCGCGGTGACCGGCACCGGCGGAAGCGGGGGAAACGCTACGATTCTCCTGATCACCAGTTCTTTTAGCGGTGCCGGCGGCGGTGCAAGGGGCGGACAGGATGCTTCGTCAGCCAACACCTGCGTCTCCGGCTACAATCCCGGTGCCGGCGGAACCGGGACCATGAGTAATATCTTCGTCACTTCGGTTCGTGCGGGCTGCGCAGGGCGAGCCGGGCGGGTGTCGCTGTATTGGCGGCTATACCCGGCAGGCTATTGATGGGCATTCAGTCGGGGCGGAACAGGGATGAATCTCTCAAAAGGGACTTGCATTATACGCTTGGATTATATAAACTACGTGTGCCGCAAGGCCCCTGTAAGCAAGAAAAGGAGAATCTGTGAAAGGATTCAAAACCCAGGAATATCAAGCGAAAGCGCCCTCTGCGGGTGTAACCGCGGCTACATATATTCGCGTCGCCAACGCCGCCAAAGACGGCATCAATGGAGGGGGAGCCCTGAAGCGGCAGCGCGAGGAGCTTCAAGCTTACGCTGACCACTTTGACATTACGATCGAGAGCGAATTTCCTGTTCGCGGTTTTGTCGCTGATCCTCACGGCCATCGCCATGACGTACATCGAAACCGGGCTGCGGCGCGACAAAGCGGTGATTATCACCAGCGCGGACAAAATGCAGCAGATCCAGGCCGCCATCATCAACAGCATTCAGACGCGAACCACCGTGCTGCAAGCCGCTGACGGCATAACGGGTACACAAAGCCCCAGCCTGCTGGTCGTGCTGGACGACAGCGACTACCCCAAGCTGCTGCGGCTGTTAGACATATATGACAAGAACGCAGCCGTTGCCGCCTTCAATATTGCCGCCAGGGGCAAGGGCGAGGCGTTCCGCATGAAGAGCAAAACAATAACAAAAGGAGGTGTATGAGCCCTGTATTGGCCTTCACGGTCGTCATGCTGATTTGGACGGTCAGCGATTTCGTATCAAAAAAGACCAAATCCATCCTGTCGTCGCTGTTTGTGGCGTCGTTGATCTTTTTAGCCGGATTCCTGACGAATCTCTTCCCCGAAGACATGCTCAGCGCCTCCTCGCTGCTGCCATTCGGCACCACGATCGTCGGCTTTGTCATCGTGCATCTCGGCACGATGATGAGCCTGCGCGACATCAAAAAGCAGTGGAAAACCTTTGTGATCGGGCTGTTTGCCATCGCGGGGGTAGTAGGGGCGCTGTTTCTGTTCGGGCCGCTGTTCGAGGATCGGAACTATATCGTGGCCGCAATCGCAGCCATCAGCGGCGGCACGATCTCCATTGTGATGGTGCAGGAGGCCGCTCTCGCCGCCGGCTTGGTGACCGTGGCGATTCTGCCCGTGCTCATCGCGGCGTTTCAGGGGCTCATTGGATTCCCACTCGCTTCGCTGCTGCTGCGCCGGGAGGCGAAACGGGTGAAGGCAGAGCACAGGACAAGCCAGGCCGCCGCCAAAGAGCAGACAAAGCAGGCTGCCGAAGACGACAAAGAAAGCCAGGGCAAGCGCCCGCAGGCCCTGCAGGGCACAGCCGGAACGCTCTTCGCCGTGGGGCTTGTCGTGGTGATTTCCATGTTCCTAAGCGACCTGACGGGCGGCATCGTCAACACCTTCGTGCTGGCCCTGGTTTTCGGTGTCGTCCTGCGCAGCACCGGCATTTTCAAGAAAAATATCCTCTCCGGCATCGATGTTTACGGCATCTTTATGCTGGCGATTTTAATCATCATCTTCGGCCCGCTGGCGAGAATCTCGCTCACCGACCTGACCGCGATGATTATCCCTGTCATTTTGTCGTTCCTCATCGGGATTTGCGGCAGCCTGATTTTCGCCATCATTGCGGGCAAAATCATGGGCTACAGCCTGGCGATGTCGGCCGCCATCGGGCTGACCATCCTGTTCGGCTTCCCCGGAACCATGATCCTCAGCCAGGAAGCCGCCAAAAGCGCGGGGGAATCCGAAGCGGAGGTGAAGGCCATCGAGGACTCGATTCTGCCCAAAATGGTGGTGGCGGGATTCTCGACCGTGACGATTACTTCGGTGTTTGTGACCAGTTTGTTGGTGGGGCTGATTGGGTAAAAGCCGCAGAGAACTGCACATTTATATGCTATTGCTATTGCTGCAACAGCAAACGAAGGTGGCACGCGAGGCGCCGCCTTTTTTATATGCCATTGAGGGCAGAGTTAGGGACTTTTGCGAGCGACAGTTATCGAGCAATTTCGGGTTCGTTCGGTAGCAGGTGCAAACGCATCCAGTTCGTTCAACAGTGCCGATTTTTTGGGTGCATGCGCTTCCAGTTCGTTCAACAGTTGAAAATCTTGACCTGCTGAATCCCGCCTCAGGGCAGGGCAGAGGGCCGAAATCGCCCTTGCGCCAGCCTGCCAGAAACGCGAAAACCCCCTATATAAAGGGCACTGAAAAAGTCCAACGCAGCAAAAGCGTTGGACTTTTTCGCATAAAAATGGTATAATTAGTGTATAAAGCATAGGAAGCGGGTGTGAATAGAATGCTGCGAGAAAACGGCCA
>JAITGE010000001.1 GCA_031280825.1 Oscillospiraceae bacterium
TGTGTCGCTGTCCGGTATGCCGTTTGGCAGTTCAGGAAGCGTTTTCAGCCATTCCTCGCGCTCGTTTCCGAAGTCCTCCATATCGGTGAAGTCTTCGCCTTTGCACATTATACCTCATCCTTGTGCTATTTTTAAAGTGAAAAAGTAATTGCTGTGACCGTGGCGCGCGCGAAAGCAAAGGAGGATCGATGCAAAAGAGAGCATTGAAGGGAAAGCATATACGGTTGCGTCGGCGCCCTCACAGCCGACTGCCGATCTGCCACACCAACAGCGCGGCAAGATAGGCAAAGCCTGTTTGCCACGCCAGCGCGAAAAGAGTCCAGCGGCGCGAAGCCATTTCGCGGCGAATGGCGCTCATGGCGGCAACGCAGGGGGAGCAAAGCAAATTGAACACCAGAAAAGCGTAGCCCGCCGCCGGTGAAAACGCGGCGGCAAGGCTGCTCTCCCCGCCGTAAAGCACACCAAGCGCCGTAACAATATTTTCTTTGGCAATCCAACCGGTAAAGGTCGCCACCGCAGCTTCCCAGTTGCCAAAGCCTAAGGGCGCAAAGAACGGCGCAACCCTGCGCCCCAAATCCGCCAGCAAGCCCTCCGAAAGCCCTGCCGCAGCCCGGAAGCCGCCCTCCCACTTCACATTTGCCAAAAACCAAACCAAAAGCGCGGAAAGCAATATCACCGTTCCGGCTTTTTTGAGGAAGGACGCCGTGCGCTCCCGCACGCTGCGCCACAGGTTCCTTGCCAACGGCATCTGATACGGCGGTAATTCCATTACGAACGGCGCGCCGCCTTGCGGGAAAATTTTCAGCCGCCGCAGCAAAAAGGCCGAAAACAGAATTGCGCCCATGCCGCAAAGATACGCACTGGGCGCAACCCACCACGCGCCGCGAAACAAAGCGCCCGCGAGCAGCGCAACCAGCGGCAGCTTTGCGCTGCAGGGCAAGAACGTGCAGGTGATAATCGAAATGCGGCGCTCACGCTCATTTTCAATCGTCCGCGCGGCCAAAATGCCGGGAACACCGCAGCCCGTCGCCAGCAGCATAGGCAGAAAAGCTCTCCCGGACAGCCCAAACCGCCGAAAAAGCCGGTCCAGCACAAACGCGATGCGCGAAAGATAACCGCAGCCCTCCAAAAACGCGAGACAAAGATACAATAGCGTCATCTGCGGAACAAAGCCTAACAGCGTGCCCATCCCGCCCAGCAAGCCCTCCAGCACCATGGATTGCATCCAAGCCGAAACCCGCCATCGCTCCAGAAGCGCGGCAAACAGCGCGGGCAGACCGGGCAGCGTGACGCCAAACGCAGAGACGCCGCCGCCGAAAATTCCCTCCCCCACAAAATCCGAAAGCCATTTGCCCAAAGTGCTGACAGAAATATAATACACCAAAAACATCAGCAGCGCAAAAATCGGCAGCGCGAGCCAGCGGTTCAGCAAAACAGAATCAATCCACGCCCCGGGAAGCTTCCGCCCGCCGCGCCGCAAGCAGCGGGCGCGGATGCGCTCAATGTGATCATAGCGCTCCCCCGCAATGCGTGCGTCGCCGTCCTCCAGGCGTATGCTTATATCCCCCCGCCCCGCCAGTGCTTGCAGAACCAGCGGATCTCCTTCCAGCAGCTTCACGGCATAAAAACGGCGCAAATGGATGTTCGGCGGCAACTGCGCCTCCACACCGCGCAAAACCGCCTCCGTTTCCCGTGAAAAACAGCGCGCAGGCATGGCGGGCGCTTGGCGCGGCAAACCGGGCAGTGCCGCCGCCAAAGCCGCCACCCGTTCCCCGCGCAGCGCCGAAACGGCAACCACAGGGCAGCCCAGCGCCGCTGAAAGCGCCGCCAAATCCAACGCATCTCCGCGTTTGCGCAGCACATCCAAAAAATTCACCGCCACAAGCACGGGCAGTCCCAGCTCCAGCAACTGCAGGGTCAAGCATAAATTGCGCTCCAGGTTTGAGCCATCCACAAGGTTGAGAATCGCATCCGGCCGCCGCCCGTGCAGCAGCGCCTCGCGCGTGATGTGCTCCTCCGGTGAAAAAGGTGAAAGAGAATATACCCCCGGCAAATCCAGCAGCGTGATTTCCGGAGCGCGTATGAGCCGTCCTTCTTTTTTTTCCACCGTCACACCCGGCCAGTTGCCGGTAAATTGATTCGACCCGGTAAGCGCGTTAAAGAGCGTTGTTTTGCCGCAATTCGGGTTCCCCGCCAAAGCAATCGTCGGCATTTTTCGCAACCTCGCCACAAAATTATGGGCTGCACGTGGTCAACCCCTTGCACCCTATGCGAAAAGATGATAGAATAGAAGAACAAAAAACGTAAGATGGCGGTTCGCGGTCAAGCACACCCCAATGCGGATCGCATGGAAGGAGAAACCGGCTTGGGCGTTACTATGCTGCCCGGATTTCGCGACCTGCACGTGCATCTGCGCGAACCGGGCTTTGCGCACAAAGAAACCATCGCGGGCGTGACGGAAGCCGCGCGGCGCGGCGGCTATACGCAGATCTGCGCCATGCCAAACGTGAATCCGCCGCCGGATTGCCCGGCACATTTGCAGACGCAGCTAGAGCTGTTGCGGCAAAACGCGGCGGTCACTGTTTACCCCGTCGGAGCAATCACGCGCGGGCAGAAGGGCGGCGGGGAGCTTGCGGATATGCAAGCAATCGCACCCTATGTTTGTGGTTTTTCAGACGACGGGCGCGGAATCCAAGACGGCAAATGTATGCGCCGCGCCATGGAAACCGCCGCCGCACTGGGCAAGCCCATCCTTTCACACTGTGAGGACGAGAGCCTGCTGGGCGGCGGCTACATCAACGATGGCTCGTATGCGGTCTCCCACGGGCACAGGGGGATCTGCGCCGAAAGCGAATGGGTTCCCTTGGCGCGGGATTTGGAGCTGGCAAGGCAAACCGGCTGTCATTACCACGTGTGCCACGTTTCCACAAAAACAAGCGTGGAGCTGATTCGCCGCGCAAAGGATCGGGGCGTTCACGTTACAGCGGAAACCGCGCCGCACTATTTGCTGCTCAGCGACGAGGATTTACAGGAGGACGGACGCTTTAAAATGAACCCGCCCCTGCGCGGGCAAGCGGATCGGCAAGCCCTGGTGGCAGGTCTGCTTGACGGCACAATTGATTGCGTCGCTACAGATCACGCGCCTCATACGCCGGTGGAAAAGAGCAAAGGGCTTGCGGGCAGCGCCTTTGGGATTGTCGGGCTGGAAACCGCTTTTCCGCTGCTATATACTTACCTCGTCAAGCGCTGTGTTCTTTCGCTTGAGCAGCTTTTGGAAGCTATGAGCCGCCGCCCCGGCAGGCTCCTGGAGCAATGGATGGGCATCACGCTCCCGGCGGAGGACATGTGTGCTTTTGATCTGGAAGCACGCTACATTATTGACCCCAATTCCTTCGCGGGCAAGGGGCGCTCCACGCCCTTCGCCGGCTGGGAAGTCTACGGAAAGCGGGTAGATTAAAATGCGGCAAATGGATTATACCGTTCTGCGCAACAATATGCTGACACCGAATATTTTTGAGCTGATCCTTCACGCGCCCGGGCAGGAGCCGCCGCAGCCCGGGCAGTTCGTAAACGTCCAAATTGACGGGCAGTACCTGCGCCGCCCCATTTCTGTTTGCGATTGGACGCACGACACCCTTACACTGATATATAAGGTCGTCGGCGAAGGCACGGCAAAGCTTGCCAAGCTCCGGCAAGGGACAACGCTGAATCTCCTAGCAAACCTTGGCAACGGCTTCACCGTGCAGAAGCATCGCGGTTATGCCTTGGTCGTAGGGGGCGGCGTCGGCTGCCCGCCGCTCTTCGGGCTGATCAAAACACTCCGTGCGCAGGGAAGGCGTGTGGTCGCCATTTTCGGCTTCAACACAGCGGCGGATATATTCTACCTTGACCGTTTTTGCACCCTATGTCAGGATGTTCACATCACAACCGTGGACGGGTCAACAGGCACGCGTGGCTTTGTGACCGACGCGCTGCCGCTGCTTCCCCGCCGCCCCGCCGCGCTTTATGCCTGCGGTCCGATGCCGATGCTGCGCGCGCTCTATGACGCCGCGCCCGCGCTGCCGCCCGGCTTTGCGCAGTTCAGCTTTGAAGAGCGCATGGCCTGCGGCTTTGGCGCCTGCATGGGCTGCTCCTGCCAAACCAAAGAGGGGAGCAAGCGTATCTGCAAGGATGGACCCGTGCTGCTGAAGGAGGAGATCGTATGGTAACGCAAGCGGAGCTTTCCGTTTCACTTTCGGGCATTACGCTCAAAAACCCTGTGATCCCCGCCAGCGGCTGCTTTGGCTACGGCGCGGAGTTTGCAGAGCTGTATGACCTGAATATGCTTGGTGCGTTTTCATTCAAGGGCACAACGCTGGCGCCGCGCTATGGCAACCCCCTGCCCCGCATCGCGGAAACGCCGGGCGGGCTGCTCAACGCCGTCGGTCTGCAAAATCCGGGCATTGAAGCCGTCCTCGCGCGCGAGCTGCCGCGCTTGGCGCAGTATTACAGCGGTCCGCTGCTGGCAAATATCAGCGGTTTTTCGCTGGAGGAATATGTGCGGTGCTGCGAACGCGCAAACGAAAGCGACCAGATATCCATCGTTGAGCTGAACATCAGCTGCCCGAATGTGCACGGCGGCGGGCTTGCCTTCGGCGCGGACGCCGCTTGTGCGGCAAAGGTCACAGCCGCCTGCAAAAAAACCAGCAAAAAGCCGCTCTACATCAAACTCAGCCCAAACGTAACGGACATCACAGAGATTGCGCGGGCCTGCGAAGCCGCGGGAGCGGACGGCTTGAGCCTCATCAATACCCTGCTGGGGATGCGCATTGATTTGATGCGGCGCAAGCCCATTCTTGCCAACGCGATGGGCGGACTTTCCGGTCCGGCGGTTTTCCCGGTAGCGCTGCGGATGGTTTGGCAAACCGCCGGTGCCGTGAAAATCCCCGTCATCGGCATGGGCGGCATCAGCTGCGCGCGGGATGTGCTCGAAATGCTGCTTGCGGGCGCGACCGCCGTGCAGGTGGGCGCCGCAAACCTTGTCAATCCCTATGCCTGCAAAGAAATCATTGAGGAGCTGCCCACCGAAATGGAGCGCTATGGCATTTCGTCCTTGCGCGAAATCATCGGTGCCGCGCACAGATAATACCACAAGCCCGGAAATGTTAGCGAAACCCGTCGGATGTATTCGCTTGCATCTCGGCGCGTAATTTGGTATGATATAAACCAAGCGTAACACAGGGAAGGGAACAATACTTCATGACGGACAATAGCATTGAGGCGGCACTGCAAGCAAGCAAGCGCGTGCATTTCATCGGCATCGGCGGAGCGGGCATGTTCCCGTTGGCGGAAATTCTGCTGAAGCAAGGCTACGAAATCAGCGGTTCGGATAACAACGAAAGCGAAACCCTTGACCGCGCCCGTGCCTTGGGCATCCCCATTGCAATGGGACAGCGGGCGGAAAATATCACGGGCGCGGGCATGATCGTTTACACAGCCGCACTGCTGAAGGATAACCCGGAGCTGACTGCCGCGCAGGCTTCCGGCATCCCAACCTTTGAACGGGCGGCGCTTTTGGGCGAAATCACACGGCAGTATCAAAACGCCCTTTGCGTTTGCGGCACACACGGCAAAACAACCACCTCGGCGCTGCTGACGCAAATCCTGCTGCAAGCGGGCTTATCGCCCACGGCGGTCATCGGCGGCAAGCTCCCGCTTACAGGCAGCAATGGGCTTGTCGGCAAATCCGAACACATGGTATGCGAGGCCTGCGAATTTCAGGATACCTTCCTCAGCCTCGCGCCAGATGTTGCGGTGATCCTCAACATTGACGAAGACCATATGGAATACTTCAAAACGCTGGACAACCTGATTGCCTCCTTTCGAAAATTCGCCGAAATGAGCACCAAGGCGGTGATATATAACGTAGACGACGCAAACACCCGCCACGCCCTGGAGGGCGCGAAGATCAAACGGCTCATCCCCTACGGGCGCTCGGAGGAAAGCAGCTTCCGCGCGGTGAATGTTACAATGGAAGGTGCTTTTGCATCCTATGACCTGCTTTACCACGGCGAATTTCTTACGCGCATCCAATTGCGCGCGCCGGGCGAGCACAACGTTTCCAATTCCCTTGCCGCCATTGCCGCCGCCATGTTTGCCGGCGCCAGCATTTTGGATTGCGAGAAAGGCGTAGCCGGCTTCAGGGGCGCCGGGCGGCGCTTTGAAATCGTCGGCGAGTATCACGGCGTCACCTTGGTCGACGACTACGCCCATCACCCCAAGGAGCTGGAGGTCACGCTCACCGCCGCCAAGCAGATGCCCTTCCGCGAAGTTTGGGCGGTTTTCCAGCCCTTCACCTTCTCGCGCACGGCACTGCTGCTGGAGGATTTTGCCGCCGCGCTTTCCATCGCCGACCATGTGGTATTGACGAAAATTATGGGTGCGCGGGAGGTGAACACCTACGGCATCCAAACGGCGGATCTGGCGGAAAAAATTACCGGCTGCACCTGGTTTGAGGCGTTCCCGGAAACCGCCGAATACGTTACCGCCCATGCGCAGAAGGGCGATCTGGTGATCACGCTCGGCTGCGGGGACGTGTATAAAGCCGGTAAAATGATGGCAAAAATTTGGGAAGCACGGAACTAAGTATTGCATTCCACGCGGTTTCATGCTATACTGTTGGAACAGTATAGCATGGGGTGGGATTGCATGGCGTTTGCGAAGCTGGCTTCCGTTATTATTCCCGTATACAACTGCGAAAAGTTTCTGCCCGGCTGCCTTGATTCTCTCGCGGCGCAGACGCTGCCCAAGGAACAGCTCGATGTGCTGCTCATCAACGACGGCTCGCCGGACGGCAGCGCGGCGATCTGCCGTCGTTATGTGACGCAATATCCTTGGATGCGTTTTTTTGATAAGCACAACGAAGGCGTGACGCTGACCCGGAATTTTGGGCTGCGGCACGCCGAAGGGCGTTTCATCTTCTTTTTGGATTCGGACGACAGCCTTGCCGCGAACACCCTCGAAGCTGTGGCGGATTTTTTTGCCGCGCACGAAAGCGAAGTTGATCTGGTGACCTACCCCATCCATCTTTACGCAAAGGGCAAGCGAGTCGGTTCGCACCACCGCTTTCATTGGATGAAGCAAAGCGGCGTTTTTGACTTGGAAAATAACCCCTACGTGATGCAAACCACAATGAACATCTGCGTCAAAAACATCCAAACAAACGGCGCCTACAGCGGAATCCTCTTTGACCCGGCTCTGAATAACTTTCATGAGGACCAGGCGTTCAACTGCGAGCAATTGCTGCAAAAAAGAAAGATCGGCTTTTGCGATACGGGCGAATACCGCTACAACCGCGACAACGGCGACAGCTTGCTTGCCACCCGCGCCAATGCATACTATACATTTGAACCAACACTGGCATGGATGGAAAGCATGCTGCAAAAATTCCCGCAACCCACCAGCTATGTACAAGCGCTGCTGTTTAACACACTGCGCGTCAAACGCAAGGATTCCATGCTGCTGCCTCACCATTACGCGCCGAAGGAGCTTGCGTTCGCGAAGGAGCGCGTCCGCCGCGTTTTGCAGCAGATGGATGACGCTATCATCCTCTCCTTCCCCGACATTCCGCTTTCACACGCACAGCACTTTTTGCGCTGGAAATACGGTACGGAAGCGCTGCGCCCGATTTTTGGTCCAAACCACATCGGTCTCTTATGCGAAGCGCAAGGGAAAAACGCCTTCCTGCTTTATGCCGCGCGCGGTTGCGAATGCGTCATCACAAAGCTGCGCCTCAAAAAAGGCGTCTTGCATCTCACCGGTTTTTTACGCTCCGAGGTGTTTCCGCTCACCGAAAAGCCCTTGCTTTTCCCGCTCGTCAACGGCGTGCGGCAAGCAGAGCTTCCGTTGTTTGAGAGCGCCTGGGGGATGCTCGGCACAAAAGAAAAGCTCACGCAATACTGGGGCTTTCACTACAGCTGCCCCATCCAAAGCGTTTCCACCATCGCGTTCTTGATGGAGCTGCAAAGCACGCAATATGAAACAACCCTTTCGTTTGTGCAGGGCACGCCCATTTTTGCAGGGCGCGTGACTGAGCACGTTTTTTGGGACGGTTTTGACATTGGCTGCGCTTTGGGCAAAATGCTCACCGTCCAAACATGCGCTACACCGGGGCGGCTGCGCTGGAAGCGGCGGCGGGCGATTCTGAAAAATTCCATCCGCGTTCTGCTCACGCGTTCACTCATCGAACTGCTGCAGGTCTGTTACAGGGGCAGAAGCCGCGTTTGGCTCTACGCCGATTGCGCCGGGACGCGCAAAGATAACGGCTACTTTCAGTTTGCGCACGATTTTGAGAAGAAGGACGGCGTGCGCCGCTACTATATTGTTGACGACACGTTGGATCGCAAGGATTTTATGGATCGCAGGCAACGGCGCCACTGCGTGCTTGCGCGGAGCTGGAAGCACAAACGCCTGATGGTACAAACCGAAAAGGTGCTTGCTTCCTTCGCCGAAGCCGACACCTACCACGCCTTTACGCTGAGCGCCAAGGATATGCCGCAGCAGCTCAATGACCTGCTGCGCTTTGAGGTGATCTACTTGCAGCACGGCGTTTTACACGCGCATATGCCATGGAAGTATTCCTACGACCGTATGCCTGTGGATTACGAAGTCGTTTCCACAGATTTCGAGGTGGATAACCTCACACAAAATTACGGCTTCCCGCCGGACCGCGTGCTGCGCTGCGGAATGCCGCGCTATGATCAAATTGACCGCAGCGCACCGCCGCAAAAAAAGCTTCTGCTCGCGCTCTCATGGCGGCAATATCTGGTGGAGCAGCTTCCCGGCGCGCGCTGGCGGCTGCGGGACGGCGAATTCTTAAAATCCGATTTTTTCGCGCAAACGCAAGCCTTTTTAGGTGATCCGCGTTTGACGGCACTGCTCGGCAAGTATGGCTACACGCTGGAGGTGCAAACACACCGCATCATGCGCGGCTGCGAAAAGCATTACAGCTTTGCTTCGGAGCACATACGTTTTTCCACCCCCGGAACACCCATTTCAGATTATGCGGCGGTCATCACGGATTTTTCTTCCTTCGTCTTCGACTTTGTATATCTGCGCCGCCCCGTAATCTACTTTATGCCGGATACAGAGCTTTTCCGCGCCGGGTTAAACGGCTACCGTGCATTGGATTTGCCGCTGGAAGAAGGCTTCGGTCCTTTAACGGAAACAGCCGAGGAAGCCCTCGCCGCCCTGCAAGCCCTGCTCGAACAAAACTGTGCCGCGCAAGAGCCATACCGCACGAGGGAGGATGCGTTCTTTCCGTCCCTGCACGATTGCCGCGAAAAACTCTACCGTGCACTGCAATAGTACTTTCCGGCTTCAAGCGACTTTTCTTTGGCGGCAAAAAGCTCGCTGACCGTGACCAGTTGCCAGCCTTCGCGTGCAAGCAGCGCAATCACCTCCTTCGCCGCCGCCGCCGTAACAGCATACAAATCATGCATCAGCACAATGTCGCCGTCCTCAGCATGATCCAGCACCTCCTGCACCACCTTGCGCCGTGCGTATTCAAACTCCTCCGCGCTAAAGCCGGTTTCATGGATCCCGTAGGTCCAATCCAGCGTATCAATATCCCAAAGCACTACGGGCATATCAATCTTGCGAATCAACTCCTTCTCATGCTGCCCGTAAGGTGTGCGCATCAAGCGGATCTCCCGCCCGGAATTCGCCTCCAGCGCATCCCGCGCCATGCGCAAATCCTCTGCCAGCGCGGTGCCGCTCAGCTCTGACAACCGTTTGTGCGCATAAGAGTGACTCGCGATTTCGCAGCCCAGCGCGGCGGCTCGGCGCAGTGTTTTCTCATATTCCTCTGCGCGGCTGCCCAGGCAAAAAAATGTCGCGCGCGCGTTGTTGCGTTCCAGCACATCCAAAATTTCGGTCGTGTAGCTGCTAGGACCATCATCAAAGGTCAGCGCAAGCATCTTTTGTTCGCGATTCATGTGCGGCTGCATGCCGCCCTCTTCCAAGTCACTGCCGCCGGCAAGCGCACCGTCCGTCGGCGACAGCGCGGCGCCAGATCCCCCCGGCTGCTTTGCGCAGCCCGGCAAGCCCGCGCACAAGACCACCGCCAAAATCATCCCCGCAAGGCGGCAAAGCCATGCTCTCATCCGCACACGCTCCCCTCTTTTTCGGATCAGTTATGCATATGCGCCCGCGCGTAAAATAACACCAACTTCATCACAAAGGAGAAAAACAAACATGAAAATGGCAAAAAAATGGACGGCACTACTGTTCGCAGCGGTGTTCCTGGCTCTCGGCACAGCCACACCCGCCCTTGCGCTTGACCTCACCCAGGAGCCGAACATCAACGATTATTTTGACGCCACACTGGTGCCGGATGTTTATGACGAAACAATCAACGTAGCGGTAGGCGGCAGCATCCAGGCTGCGATTGACCAGGCGGTCACAAACCGGGAACAGGGAAAATCCACAAAGATCTTACTGGCGGACGGGATTTACCGCGAAACGGTCAACCTGAACGACAACACACACAACGCCGCCGACAGTCAGCCTTTTATCACGGTGGAAGCCGCACCGAACGCAACGCCTGTCATCAGCGGCGCATTGCCTGTGACCGGTTGGGTCAAAGCGGGCGACGGCACTTACACCGCCTCACTGACTGACGAAATGATCAACCTTCTGACCGACAACGGCGCG
>JAITGE010000052.1 GCA_031280825.1 Oscillospiraceae bacterium
TGCGGAATTCGAGCTGCTCCAGATAATATTTTGGTTATCAGCATCGTTTGGCGAAATTGTTGCGGTGAGAGTGGTTGTCGCGCCGCGCTGCACTGTCGCGCTGCCGGGCGAAACCGCGATGCTTTCGACGGCAATCGGGGCGGCTGTTACCGTGACACAAAACCGCTGCGCAAACGCGCCGTTTTCTGTGGACGCCAGCACATAGGCTTGACCGGGCGCAACGCCTGTAAGCAAGCCGTTTTGATCTACCGTCACGGTGCTTGTGTCCAGTGAATTCCACTGAACACCCGTATCAGAGGCATTGCTTGGGGTGACGGCGACGCCGCTGATCTGCAGGGTTGCTGTTGCCGCCAGGGTTAAATCGCGCGTGATCGGAGCACTCAAGCCTGTGACGGCAATTGCGCCGGGTTCCAGCAACGGGACAAAGATATCCTGGTAGGGATCGTTATTTGGTGTGGTCGCCAAGCGAATATGCGCATAATCGCCCTCAACGCGCATTTCATAAACGCTTTGCACGCCGCTTAAGCCGGATTGCGTGTAAAAAGCATTATCGGTCATGGTGGAAAGCGCGACATAGCGCAGCCCGGTGGGGGTGTTGTAAAAGAGCTTGTTTCCGTATCGCGCGATATATGGCGCAAGCGTCCACGTGCCGCCGCCCTCCGCATTCCAGCCGCCGCTGTAATTGAGCGTCGCGGTCGTGCTGAGCGCCGCGCCGGGAATCCCTGCCGCGCGGAGCTGCTTGTTGTTTGTGCTGTAAGTGTGCAGCCAATTGCCGTTGTAATTCACTGTTGCGGAGCTATAAGCGCTGCTCGTCCAGAAGTAGCTGTCGTATGTCGTGCCGGTCGCGCTTGGCAAGCCGGCGTCCCATCCGCTGTGCCCGGTGGCGGTGATGCCTGTGGCGCTGCGCAGAAGGTTGTTGTGTCGCACGCGACCCAGCACATCGCGCCCGCCGCTGTGCGCCGCGCTTTGCGAGAGCGGGTCATTCCAGGTAATATCCAAATGATACCACGTGCCGTTCACCTGCACCAGATTCCAGCCGTGGTTCATGCTGCTGCTGCTGCAATAAAGTGCGTTGATGTTTAAGTACTTAAACAGATACAGCGCCGCCAAGGAATAGCCCTGGCAGACCGCATCGCCCAAGCCCAGCGCGCCATACGCGGTGTAAACCTCCTCCGTACCCGCGCCGCCATCGGCAACCGCTTGGTTATAGGCCACGTGCAGTGCAAGAAAATCATTGACCGCCAGCACCCTTTCAAGCTCCGTCGCGCCCGCCGGAATGGTTGCGAGCATGCGGTTGGCGGTCGCCTCTATCGCCGCCTGCACGGTCGCGCGCGGGGTTGCGAGATACTTTGGCTTTAGGAGCGCGATGGTACCGCCGCTGTAGGAATAGCTGAACGCGGTGCGTACGTCGTAGGCGATGTCCTGATTTTCATAGATTGCCCTATAATACATATCAAATGTGGTTTGCGAAACAGGCAGACCCAAGGACGATATATTGATATTTTCCGCGCGTGTAGCCCAGCCGGCGCGGAGCAGAGCCGCCAAATCCGCGCTTACATCCTGCGATTGCAGCGCCTGCGTGCTTGCGTAAACCGGGCGAAAATCGTCGCCCTCCACATAGATCCATGTTTCTTCGCTTGCCGCGGCAAATGTGGCAAGCACCAATGTGGAAGGCAGCAGGAGCATCGCTGCCAGCAGCAGGGACAAGAAGCGCTTTTTCATAAAACATACCCAACCTTTCGTTTTGCGTTCATGTGGGAGCATTGTAGCGCATTTTTTAGCTGTTTACAAGAGCAATATCAAAAAAATGGTAAATTATTTCATATTCGGACATGCGAAAAACGCACATTTCCAACTGTTGGTTGCAATGCACCGTGTTTTCTGTTATAGTGTGGATACTGCGCTTTTGCCTCGGTTGCGGGCGCGAATAAGCTCGGATGGGGGAAGCTTTGTATGTCTACGCCCGTGCCAAACACGGAATTCCCTTGTGCCCGCGTGGAGCGCAGCTTGCAAAAAACCTATTGTAAGCGCATCTGGAACCCTTTCACTAAGGCGCTGAAGCAATATGAATTGCTTGCGCCCGGGGATCAAGCCGCCGTGTGCGTTTCCGGCGGCAAGGATTCCTTTTTGCTTGCCAAGCTGATGCAAATGCTGCAGCGGCATTCGGATTTTTCGTTTTCGCTGCGTTTTTTGTGCATGGATCCCGGCTACAGCGCGGTGCACCGCGCGTGCATTGAAGCCAACGCCGCGCGGCTTGAAATCCCGCTGGAGGTTTTTGAAAGCGATATCTTTGCCGCCGTGGAGCAGGTGGGCGGCTCACCCTGCTATCTTTGTGCGCGGATGCGGCGGGGTCACCTGTATAAGGAAGCGCAGGCACGGGGCTGCAACAAAATCGCGCTGGGGCATCATTTTAACGATGTGGTGGAAACCACGCTGATGGGGATGCTCTACGGAGCGCAAATACAGGCGATGCCGCCCAAGCTAAAAAGCAAAAATTATTGTGGGATGCAGTTAATTCGCCCGCTGTACTGCGTACACGAGGAAGATATCCTGGCTTGGCAGCGCTTGCATGGGCTGGAATTTTTGCGCTGCGCCTGCCGTTTTACGGAGCAAAACGCAAAAAGTGCCGACAGGATCGGCGCTTCGAAGCGGCAAGAGATGAAACAACTGCTGCGGCACCTGAAGCAAGCCCATCCGGATGTGGAAAAGTGTATCTTTCAAAGCATCCATAACGTTCGGCTTGACACCCTTGTCCAGTACACGCATCACGGGGTGGAGCACAGCTTTCTGGAGGAATTTTAGCGGGCGCGGGTAACAGCCGCGCTATTGCCCGCCGGTCTCGGAAAGCCCGAAGGGTTCGCTGTGCGCATCCCCTTGCGGCTCAACGTGCACCATGATGTCAAACACATCCTCCAGCCGCCGTTTGATTTCCTGTTCCACCTGCGTGGCGATGGTATGCGCCTGCGCGACGGTCAATCGTCCGTCCACTTGAATATCCAGGTCAATATCCCAAAACCCGCCGATGCGCCGCATTCTTGCGCGGTGGGGCTTTTCCGCGCCCTCCACGGCGGCCACGGCGTCAAACAGAGTCCGGTAGTGCGATTTGTCGGCGCAGCCGTCCATCAGCTCCAGGCTTGCTTCGCGGAAAATGCCGACGGCTGTTTTTACGACCCACGCGCCAACCACTGCCGCAAGAATGCGGTCGGCAAGCCCGGAGCCTGTAAGTAGCGAAATGCCCACGCCCAGCAGCACGCCGATTGATATCAGCACGTCAGCAGCCATGTTCTTGGCGTTGGCGCGGAGCATTGCCGAGCCGGATTTTCTTGCCAGGCGGAACTGTATCCACGCCAGCAGCAGCTTGCCCACAATGGAAATCCCGGTGGCGAGCAGCGCGATCGGGGCGGGAGCGTCATGCCGCGCGCCGGTCAAAAGATCCCCGCAAGCGCGCAGGAGCAGCTGCGCTCCGGCAAAAAAAAGCACAAACGAAAGCACGGTCGCCGCCATTGTTTCGGCGCGGGTATGCCCCCATGGGTGATTATCATCCGCCGGGCGCTGCATGACGCCGGCGACAAGCAGCGCGACCAGTGCAATGAACACATCCGCCGCCGAATCCATACCGTCGCCAACCAGCGCGGCGCTGCCCGCCAGCAAGCCGATGGCGATTTTCAGTCCGCTCAGGGCGGCGTTGCCCGCAAAGGCAATTGCGGCGGCCGTGCGGATTATTTTCGCTTTATGCATCAAATTCGCTCTCCAGGATATCCATCGAAATTTTATCGGCATAGCTGCCGTTCATAAAGATCGCTTCGCGCTGTCGCCCGCATTGCTGAAAGCCGCATTTTTCGTAGCAGCGGATGGCGCGGGCGTTGGTGCTGTTAACGTGCAGCAGCACGCAGTGCATGTTCAGCGTGCGGAAGGCGTAGCGTAGCAGCAAGCGGATCGCCTCCGCGCCGTAGCCTTGACTCCGGTCCGCTGCTTCGCCGATGAACAGCTCCAGCTCACAGCTACGGTAGTTGCGTTTGATGCAGTGAAGACCGATGCTGCCAAGCAACCGGTCGCCGTCTTTTTCCACGATGCAGAATTCATATCGGCTATCATCGCTTTTCGCGTGGCGCTCCAGCAGCTCGTGTTCAGCGGGTAAGCTGAGCAGCGAGCCGTGCAAGCCAAGATATGCGGAAACCTCGGGGTCATTGATCCATTTGGTGAAAATTTCAGCGTCGTCCAGATTTTTGGGCGAAAGGTATATCCTTTCGCCAACCAGCTTCGGGAAATAACGCATGACAGTCACTCCTTCGCGTGTGATAAGAGCAGTATACTCCCGGGATAACAGCTTGTCAACAAGAACACGCCCAAGTCCGTTCACATATGATAAACCAGGGCAAGAACCGCACCCCGAAAACGAGGAGTGTTTACATATGGAGCAGCAGAATTATCCCTGGGAATATCCGGATACCTTGGCACAGGCATACTTTGCGCAGCAACAGGAAGCTCCCGCAGAAGCGCCTGCGGAAGCGCCTGCGGTGCGGGAGCAAGACGCGTCCCTACCCGTGCCGCTTGTAAGGAGCGACGCGCCGGCGCCTGTACAAGAGCGTTTGCCATCCGCGCCGGAATACCTTTCGGCGCATTCGGTGGGCAGTGAGCGCGTGATGCTGTTTTGGCCCGCCTGCCACGACGCGGAGGGTTATCTTGTGCTGCGCAGCGAAGGCGGCGGCACGATGCATCCCGTCGCCGCAACGGAGGACAACACTTATATGGATATGGCGCTGCCCGCCGGGGCGACGTATTATTACGGCGTGCGCAGCTACAACGCGCATGGGCAGAGCAAGGGTGCGGCGGTTGCCAGTGTGATACTGGAGGAGGGCGCGGAGGATATGCGCGAAGTCCGCAGCTTTGGGAAGCGTACGCGCGAGCGTTCGGCGAAGCAGGAAGCTCCAAAAGCCGTATCCGCGCAAAAAAAAGAGAACGAACCCGCGCCGGTTCATCAACCGAAGGAACTGCTTTGCCCTGTGAAGGAAATCCGCGCGATCCCCTATGGCGCAAGGCAAATTCTGTTGGATTGGACGCCTGCGGAGGGCGCGGAGCGCTATCGGCTTTTTCGAAGTCAAAGCCCGTGGAGCGGCTATACCCTTTGCGCTGAAATTGCCGAAACCCGCTATCTGGATACGGTGGAAACGGCGCAGACGCAGTACTATTATTTTGCCCAGGCGGTTGCCGGGGAGGAGGGCGCCGCGCCCAGCCCCATGGCGGAAGCGACCTCCCTGCCGCCCTTGCCCGAGCCGCAGCAGCCGCAGAAGCTGCGTATCACTATGCCCGCGCGTGACACCGCGGAGCTGCGCTGGGAGCGTTCCGTCGGCGCGGCAGCGTATCTTGTGAGTGCCAGAAGCAGCCCAAACGAGAATTTTCAGCCCATCGGGCACACGGCCGAGCTGACGTATTTGCACCGCGGGCTGGCCGCGGATCAGTGGATGGAATATTGCGTGCAGGCGTATCATGACAGCGGCATCAGCGCGCCCTCGCAAATTGCAAGCGTGCGCACGCCAAAGCCGCAAGCACGCCCGCCGCGCCCCATGACCGCAAGCGGGCAGCGGAGCGGCTATCGGTTCAATCTGCAGCCCGGCTTCCGTTCGCAGCAGAGCGCGCCGCAGTTTCCTGCGTTTTCGCTGCAAGCGCTGCAGCAAGAGCTTGGCGAAGCGTTTCGGGATCCCCGCTATGGCGGCACAGCAGGTCGCTGACGGTTTCGTGCCCGAGCGTGCCCACATGCGCGCGGGCAAACACGTCCGAACGCGCCAGCCATTCCGCGCAGCGTGCGGGGTCTGCTTCCAGCGGCTCAATGCACTTTTCGCGGAACAGCGCCGCCGCGCGGGTCATCAGATGTAAGCTTTCCAGCAGGCAGTGCGCGATCAGCGGCAGGAAAGCGTTCAATTCGAATTCGCCCTGCGATGCTGCCAACGTGATGGCGGCGTCGTTGCCGATCACGCGCATTGCCACCTGCTGCAGCATTTCCGGCAACACGGGGTTGAACTTGCCGGGCATGGCCGTGCTGCCCGTTTGCAAGGGCGCCAGGCGAATTTCCGCTAAACCGCCTGCAGGTCCCGCATTCATGCGGCGCAGATCCCCGGCAATTTTTATCCAGCTGACGGCGGCAGCCTTGAGCAGCCCTGAAACCTCCACAAATACATCCTGGTTCTGCGTGATATCCATGGGGTATTCGGCGGCGGCAAGCCCTAACCCTGTCGTTTCGCGAAGCTTTTCAACGATGCGGCGCCGGCAGCGGCGCGTTTGCGCGTCCGTGCCGCCCTGCCCGACCGCCGCGCCGCCCAGATTGATTTGCCGCAGCCGCTCTTCGACTTTATAAAGTCGCCAGCGGTCTCTCGCAATGGCTTGGGCGAATGCGCCGAATTCGCTTCCTAACGTTGTGGGCAGTGCGTCCATGCATTCCGTGCGCCCGAGCTTGGGGATTGCGGCGAAGGCATTTTCTTTTTGCTGCAAGGCTTCCTGCAGCGCCGCGCAGGTCTCACTCATGGCGCGCAGCTGGCGAATGGCCGCTATGCGCAGCGCCGTAGGGTAAACGTCGTTGGTTGATTGCCCGCGGTTGACGTCGTCCAAAGGATGCACGGCGTCATACAGCCCGCAGGGCAGACCCAATTCCCGCAGCGCAAGGTTGGCGAGCACCTCGCAAACATTCATGTGGGCGCTTGTACCCGCGCCGCCTTGCAGTGCTTGGGTTTGGAACGCCGTATCCGCTTCGCCCGCCAAGGCGCGCCTGCAGGCGGCGGCAATTGCGGCATAAACCCCGGGTTTGCCAACGTCCGCTTCCATATAGGTCAGCGCTGCCGCCTGCTTGATTTCCACCATGGCGTAGACAAGCTCCAGGGGCGTCGCTTGCCAGTCTAAATTGAAATTTTCCGCCGCACGCGCTGTTTGCAGCCCGTGCAGCGTGTCCGCCGCCAGCTCCAGCGAACCAATGAAATCCGTTTCTCTGCGCGTTTTCATCCCAGTCATCGCCCCGCCTTTCATTTCATCGCCGCAATTGTAGCATACCCTGTTTTGTAATGCAAGATCGGCAAAAAATCATTTTTAACTGCAAAAAGCGCTTGACATGCTGCGGACGATGTGCTATAATACCCGTGTTCTGCCAAAGATAGCTGGTACCGGCTCGCCCGGTTTAAGCGGATTGTACGCAATCCCGCCCGCCGAGGGGGAACGCACAGGGCAGGAGCTTCCTGCCGTCCGGTTGTGGAACATGTGCGTCCCTTGCCTTGTTGGCAGGGGGCGCTTTTTGATCGCCCTACATCTGAAATACCGAAACGAGGTGAACCGAAGCAATGCCAAGTGCAAAAATCCTGGAGCAAAAGCAGCAGGCGCTTGCGGAGCTGACCGCAACGCTGCAAAACGCCGTAACGGGGGTGCTGGTGGAATACAAGGGCATCAGTGTGGCGGAAGACACACAGTTGCGCAATGAGCTGCGCGCGGCGGGTGTGCGGTATGCCGTGGTAAAAAACACCTTGCTCAAGCGCGCGGTCGAGAACGTGGGCATGGGCGAGCTGGAAGCCTGCCTACACGGCACAACCGCGCTGGCAACGAGTGAAAGTGATTATGCCGCCGCGGCACGTATCCTTTCCAAGTACGCCTCTGCGAGCAAGACCTTCCAGATCAAATCCGGCTTTCTGGATGGCAAGGTCATCAGCGAAGCGAAGTTGGACGCGCTGGCGAAGCTGCCCTCCCGCGAGGTGCTGCTTGCCACTGTGTGCAATGCGTTCCAAGCCCCCATCGCGGCATTTGCCCGCGCAGTGCAGGCGGTTGCGGAGCAAAAGCAGGCGGCATAACCCGGCAGGCTTATTCTGTAATACTTTGTAGAACATGAATTGGAGGAATCATTATGGCGTCCGAGACAATTGCAAACATTATTGAGCAGGTAAAAGGACTGACGGTTCTGGAGCTTTCCGAGTTGGTTCACGCGGTGGAAGAAGAGTTTGGCGTTTCCGCCGCCGCCGCCGTTGCCGTCGCCGCCCCGGCGGGCGACGCTGCCGCGCCTGCCGAAGAGCAAACGGAATTCGACGTAGTGCTGGCGGAGGTCGGTCCGAATAAGATCCCCGTTATCAAGGTCGTGCGCGAGTTGACCGGCTTGGGCTTGGCGGATGCGAAAGCCCTTGTGGACGGCGCGCCGAAGGCTGTGAAGGAAAAGATCGGCAAGGACGATGCCGAAGCTGCGAAGGCGAAGCTGGAAGAGGCCGGCGCAAAGGTAGAAATCAAATAATGCGGCGTGCGGAATGCATACGCAGGGCTTCGGGCTACGAGGGGTGGCGTTTTGCCGCCCGGCGCTTTCAGCGCGAAGCGGATATGTTCTTTTGCTTTTTTTCTTGTCCAAGAAAGAAAGTGCAAAAGGGGAGTAGCTGCACTTGGATGTCAACAACACTGCCGTTTTCGGCTGGCATCCAAGCCCCATATGAGGGAAGCAAGACCTTTTGGCGGGGTGTTCTCCGCCAAAAGGTCGTTTCATTTTATTTGAAGAAGGGGTATTGAAATGCGCCATTATCTTTCGGATATTGCCGATGTTTTTGAGCAGGCAAAGAGCGGCTTTGACGGCTTAAGCCAAGCTGAAGCCGCTGCAAGGCTGGAGCAAAACGGCAAAAACAAGCTGAAGCAGGGCAAAAAGGATTCTACACTCAAGCGGTTTTTGAAGCAAATTGCCGATCCCATGATCATCATTTTGATTGCCGCGGCGGCGATTTCCGCTGTGACGGGCATTTTGCAGGGCGAGGGCATGGTGGATACGATTATCATCCTGGCGGTGGTGATCATCAACGCCGTGCTGGGCGTTTATCAAGAGAGCAAGGCGGAGGCGGCGATTGAAGCTCTGCAGGAAATGAGCGCCGCCACCAGCCGCGTGTTGCGCGGCGGGCAGGTGGAAGCCGTTAAGAGCGAGGATTTGGTGGTTGGCGACGTGATTTTGCTCGAAGCCGGCGATGCGATCCCGGCGGACGCGCGGATTTTTGAGTGTGCCAGCATGAAGATTGAGGAAGCCGCGCTAACGGGCGAATCCGTGCCGGTGGGGAAGCAGACGGACACGCTGCAGGCAGCGAGTGGCGGTGACGTGACCTTGGGCGACCGCAAAAATATGGTGTATATGGGTTCTTCCGTTGCCTATGGGCGCGGCAAGGCAGTCGTCGTAGCCACGGGGATGGACACGGAAATGGGCAAAATTGCCGATGCCATCGCTAAGGCGGAGGAGGGGCAAACCCCGCTGCAGATCAAGCTCACCCAACTGAGTAAAATCTTGACGTGGCTGGTTTTGGGCATCTGTATTTTCATGTTTGGGTTCAACATTGTGCGCAACCTGCTGCAGAGTGGCAGTGTAGGGACATTCGAAAAGCTGCTGGAGTGGTTTATGGTTGCTGTCGGGCTGGCGGTTGCGGCGATTCCGGAGGGCTTGGCGGCGGTTGTGACGATCGTGCTTTCTATCGGCGTGACGAACATGAGCAAGAAGCGGGCGATTATCCGCAAGCTCACAGCCGTGGAAACCCTTGGTTGCGCACAGATCATATGTTCTGACAAGACCGGCACGCTCACGCAGAACAAAATGACCGTGGTGGACCATTATGCGGCGGAGGAAAACGCGTTGGCGAGCGCCATGGCGCTTTGCACAGACGCGGAACTGACGGAAACGGGTGAGACCATCGGCGAACCGACGGAGGTTGCGCTGGTCAATTATGCCGCCGTGTTGCAATTGCCCAAGGGTGCGCTGAAGGAGAAGTATCCGCGCGTGGGGGAAGCGCCGTTTGATTCTGTGCGCAAAATGATGAGCACGGTGCACGAAGTGCCGGAGGGCGGCTTTGTGCAGTATACCAAGGGTGCGCCGGATGAAATCTTAAAAAACTGCGTTTGTGCCATGACGGCGCAGGGGTGTTTGCCGCTGGACGACGCGATGCGGGCGCAGATCCTTGCCGAAAACAAACGCATGGCTTCGAAGGCTCTGCGCGTTCTGGCGGCAGCGCAGCGGCAATATGACGTCGCGCCTGCTTCCTTTGAGCCGGGGGAGCTGGAGCGCGAGCTTTGCTTTGTCGGCTTAACAGGTATGATCGATCCCGTGCGTCCGGAGGTCAAGGACGCGATTGCGGAATGTCGAACGGCAGGCGTCCGCGCGATTATGATTACGGGCGACCACAAGGATACTGCCGTGGCAATCGCAACGGAGCTGGGCATCTTGGAGGACGGGTGCCGTGCTATCACCGGCGCGGAGCTGAACGATATCAGCGACGAGGCGTTTTTTGAAACCGTGGGCGATTATGCCGTATATGCCCGCGTGCAGCCGGAGCACAAGGTGCGCATCGTGAACGCTTGGCGAAAGCGCGGCATGGTTACCGCCATGACGGGCGATGGCGTGAACGACGCGCCGTCTATTAAGAGCGCGGATATTGGCGTGGGTATGGGCATCACCGGCACGGACGTGACCAAAAATGTGGCGGATATGGTGCTGGCGGACGACAACTTTGCCACGATCGTATCCGCCGTGGGCGAAGGGCGGCGGATTTATACCAATATCCGCAAGGCGATTCAGTTCCTGCTTGGCTCCAATTTGAGCGAGGTGCTTTGCATGTTCAGCGCGGGTTTGCTGGGCAACACCCTGCTCACGCCCGTGCATCTCTTGTGGATCAACCTTGTGACGGATTGCTTCCCCGCGCTTGCGCTGGGCATGGAAAAGCCGGAGCACGACATCATGCGCCAGCGCCCCCGCAGGGCACGGGAGGGCATTTTCAGCGGCGGCGTTGGCGTTGACATCGTTTATCAGGGCGCCTTGGTTGCGGTGCTGACAACAGTCGCGTATTTCATCGGTGAATTTTTGCAAACCGGGCATTGGGTATTCACCGGGCTGACCGAGAAAGCCGCCGCCGAGGGCATGACCATGGCGTTCCTGACGATGAGCATGTGCGAGATTTTCCATTCCTTTAACATGCGTTCGCAGCGCGGTTCGATTTTCACTATGAGCCGCAAGGTCGGTACGAATGTTTGGCTTTGGGGTTCGATGGGGCTGTCGCTGCTGCTGACCAGCGCTGTGGTGTTTATCCCCCCCGCTCGCGACGCCTTCCGTTTTGCGCCCGTGAATTTGATGGAATACGGTATTTCGATGGCGCTTGCGCTCTCTGTCATCCCGATTGTGGAGCTGGTGAAGCTGACGCAGCGCGGTCTTGCGCGAAAGCGGGGGTAACGGATGCGTGTGCTGCATGTTTTGCCCGGTCTGGGCGCGGCGGGGGCGGAAACGGTCGTTCGCAACCTTTGCTTAGGGCTGCCGCGGGAGCAAATCACGCAAGAGATTGCGTTGTCCACGCTGCCGGAGCAGTTTTATGAGCCGGAGCTGCGGGCTGCGGGGGTCGCGATTCACCGCACGGCGGAGATGACGGGCGCGCGGAGTCTGGTGGCGCACCTGCGCGCGCTGTACCGTTTGCTGCGCAGCGCGAAAAAAGCCAGGGATCCCTATGATGTTGTGCATTGCCACATGGATTATCTCAATGGCACGAATGCGTTGATTGCGTGGCTGGCGGGTGTTCCGCGGCGTGTTGTGCACAGCCATATAGCGGTGAGCCGGGCGCAGCAGCCCTCCCGCGCGGTGCGACTCTATCGCGCGGGAATGCGTTGCCTGCTGCGTCGGTTTGCCACAGATTATTTTGCCTGCAGCGCGGAAGCCTCGCGGTCAATGTTTCCGTGGCTGGCGGAGGGAAAGCGTGTTGTGCTGTTAAACGGAATCCATCTTGATCGCTTTGCTGCCGCGCGGCATACGCCGGAGGCGATTGTAAAAACGCGGGAGGCTCTGGGCTTACCGACGGACGCGCGGGTGCTTATAATCGTTGCGCGGATAACCGAGCCAAAAAATCCACTATTTGCGGTTGAGGTGCTGGCAGAAACGGTGCACCGCTGCCCGGAGGCTGTTTTGCTATGGTGCGGCGGCGGCGACGCCGCACAGCTGCGCGAACGCGCTGCCGCATGTGGCGTGGCGGATAAAATTCTCTTTTTGGGCAGCCGGCGGGATATTCCGGAGCTGATGGCGGCATCAGATTGCTTCCTGCTCCCTTCAAAATGGGAGGGCTTTGGGATTGTGCTGGTGGAAGCGCAGGCGGCGGGCTTGCCGTGCATAGCCTCCGATCAAGTTCCGATGCTCGCGGACGCGGGCGGCTGCCGTTTTTTGCCGCTGGAGCTGGGCGCGGCGGGCTGGGCGGAGCAGATCGCTGCCGGGCTGCAAAACGGGTTCCCCGAAAGAGCCGACCCCGCGCGCTTGCGCAAATTCGATGTGGCGGAAATGTGCCGCAGCTATGCTTCGTTGCTATTGGATACATAGCAAAAATCCGGAAGTCATAGCGCAGGTTTTGGCGAAAATGCATAAACTGCAAAAAAACCAAAAAAAGGGCTTGACTTTATTGCCAAGCGGTGCTATACTACGTATACAACAGGGGCGGCGCAACGGCGACGCGAAGCCGCCCCCAGTCGGTGCTTATGACGGTGAGGCTCCACCCGTTCCCATCCCGAACACGGTAGTTAAGCTCACTCGTGCTGACAATACTTGGCGGGTGACCGCCCGGGAAGATAAGTCAGTGCCGACACTTGAGCCGTCAGCTTACAGTTGGCGGCTTTTTTATCCTTTACAGGGGTGAAAGGGGTGGCTGCTGTGGTGCTTCGATGCAGGTTGGCAGGCGAGCAAACGGGCACAAAAACGCGCCGGGCGCAGTCTATCCAAAAACGGAACGCAAAATAACGGGGCGCGGTGTGACTTTGGGTCGAGCCGCGTTTTTCATTTTTATTTACGATGGGGAGTGTGCGTATGCCAAAGAAGGTTGGCGTTGTCATGGGCAGCTTTAGCGATTGGGAAACCGTGCGCCCTGCGGCAAAGCTGCTGCACAGCATGGGGATTCCGTTTGAAGCGCATGTGTATTCCGCGCACCGCACGCCGGAGCAGGCGGCGGTGTTTTCCGCGGGGGCGCGGGCGGCGGGCTTTGGCGTGTTGATTGCGGCGGCGGGCAAGGCGGCGCATTTGGCGGGCGCGCTGGCGGCGCATACCACGCTGCCGGTGATCGGCATTCCTGTCAAGTCCGACGCGCTTGACGGTATGGACGCGCTGCTTTCCACCGTGCAGATGCCGCCGGGCATCCCGGTGGCGACGGTCGCCATCAACGGTGCGCATAACGCCGCGATGCTGGCGGCGCAAATCCTGGCAGTGGAGGACGCTGCGCTGGCGCAAAGATTGACGGAAAACCGCGCCGAAATGCGCGAAGCGGCGTTGGAAAAGGATCGTGACCTGCAGGGGATGCTTTTTGCCACGCCCCTGCAGAAGCAATGATAAGAGCGAAGGGTGGGTGCAGTATGAACAAAATGATTTCCGGCAAGGTGCGTGACGTCTTCGAGACCGAAGGAGGCTTGGTGATTGTCACAACCGATCGTATTTCTGCTTTTGATGTGATTCTGCCGACGGAAATCCCCGGCAAGGGGGCGGCGCTCAACGGTATCTCGAATTTTTGGTTTGCGCTCACGCGGGCGCTTGTCCCGAACCATCTAATAACAACGGAAACCGAAGAGATGCCCGGCAATTTTAAGCTGGATAAGCCTGCCTACGAGGGTCGCACGGTCTATGTTAAGCGCCTGCAGATGCTGCCCTTTGAGTTTATTATCCGGGGCTATATTTTTGGGAACATGTGGAAGGCGTATCAAGACGGTGAGGCTTTTTGCGGGCAGAAAATTGTGGGCGATTATCAGCAGGCCGAAAAGCTGCGGACGCCCATCATCACGCCCTCCACCAAAGCGAGCGAGGGGCATGATGTTTATATTTCACTGCGTGAGCTGGAAGCTGCGCTGGGCAAGGCGTTGGCGGATAAAATCTGCAAAATCTGCCTGGAGCTATACGATCGCTGCTATAATTACGCCTTGCAAAAGGGAATTATTATTGCCGATACCAAGCTGGAATTTGGCTTGGATGAAAACGGGCAGCTGGTGCTGGCGGATGAAATTTTTACGCCGGATTCCAGTCGCTTTTGGGATGCGGGCACTTATAAGGTCGGCGAATCACCGCAGTCGTATGACAAGCAGTTCGTGCGGGATTGGCTGATACAAAACAAGCTGGACGGCGTGGAGCCTGCGCCGGAGCTGCCTGCGGATATTGTGAAGGAAACGGCGCGGCTTTATGCCGAGTGCCTGGCAAAAATCACAGGCGAATAAGAGCGCGATGGGGGAGCATATGCGGGAATCTTGGGGTTCGGACAAGCTGCATGAGGAATGCGGCGTATTCGGCGTCTATTCCAACGATGAAAAAATCGACGTGGCGGCGGCGACGTATTTTGGACTTTTTGCGCTCCAGCACAGGGGACAGGAGAGCTGTGGTATTTACGTCAGCGACCGCGGCGTGCCGGTAGGGCACAAGAACGTCGGGCTGGTCAACGATGTTTTCACCAAAGAGATCCTTGCCCGCCTGGGCGAGGGTAAGATGGCGGTGGGGCATTGCCGCTACGGTACGACGGGTGCGACGACCAGCCGCAATGCCCAGCCTATTCATGTCAACCATTCCAACGGATCGCTGGTGGTGGCGCACAATGGCAACATCACAAACGCAGGGGAGCTGCGCGCGCAATTTGAGGCGGACGGCTGCATTTTTCACACCACAAGCGACACAGAGGTGATCGCTTACGCGATTACGCGGGAGCGTATTCGGTGCGGTTCGATTGAAGAAGCGGTGCAGCGGGCAGTTGCGCATTTGGAGGGCGCTTTTTGTTTGGTGCTGATGAGTTCGCAAAAGCTGATTATCTGCCGTGACCCCATCGGCTTTCGTCCGCTGTGCATCGGGCGCGTGGGCGAGGGATCCTATGTGGTCGCTTCTGAAAGCTGCGCCTTAGATGCCGTTGGCGCCCAGTTTGAACGGGATGTTTTACCCGGCGAAATCGTTGTGTTCGACCAAGACGGAATGCGTGCGCTGACGGAAAATTGCGACCCCGCCCGCAAAAAGCACGGCTGCATTTTTGAATATATCTATTTTGCCCGCCCGGATTCTGTGATTGACGGCAATTCGGTGCACATCTCCCGCGAAAATGCGGGCAAGATTCTGGCGATGGAATACCGCGTTGCGGCCGACGTGGTCATCGGCGTGCCGGATAGCGGGCTGGACGCCGCTATTGGCTACGCGAAGTTTTCCGGCATCCCTTATGCGATCGGGTTAATTAAGAATAAATATATTGCCCGCACGTTTATCCAGCCGGATCAAAAGGACCGTTCCAACGGGGTGCGCATCAAGCTCAACCCCGTGCCGGCGGTGATCGGCGGCAAGCGGGTGATCATGGTGGATGATTCGATTGTGCGCGGCACGACGACGGCGCGGACGGTGCGCCTGCTGCGCGAGGCGGGCGCGGCGGAGGTGCATGTTATGAGCGCGTCGCCGCCTTTTAAGCATCCGTGTTATTTCGGCACGGATGTGGATAGCCGCGAGCATCTGCTGGCGAATCTGCACGAGAGCTACGAAGAGATCGCGGCGGCGCTGGGCGCGGATTCGGTGGGGTACCTTCCTGTGGAGGAACTGCGTAAGCTGGTGCGCCCCAAGCAGGGGATTTGCACATCCTGCTTTACGGGCGAATATCCCGTGCGCATCCCCGAGCAGCCGTTGAAAAGTAAATTTGAGGAGAGACTGGCGGAATAGGAGGAGTTGAGGGATGGCAAGCTTAAGCACCAGCGAAAAGCAGGCTTTGGCGCAGAAACACAAAAGGGTGCGGTTTGGGGATATTGCTGGAGAAGGCGACCCCGACTTGTTCAGTTATTTTTTGGATGAGGACTATTGGGATACGATTATTCAGAGCGATAAATATTTTGTCATCGGGCGCAAAGGAACGGGGAAGTCGGCGATTTATCGCTTTTTGGAGCATGAAGCGCGTTCAAAGGGCTATTTTGTTTCGAACCAGGATTTTGGGAATTTCCCTTTTGAAAAGCTTTTGCAGTTAACGGATGATACGTTCGGGAAACCAAATCAATACCAGAGCATTTGGCTGAATATTATTTTGAATTCTTTTGTCGCGCAAGTCGCTGCTTTGGATGAGGAGGGTGAAAACGACCATTGGAAGGCGCTGAAGCAGTATCACAGCCAATTCGGAACAACCTTAGAAAACGCGCACAAGGAGGTCGTCACAAGAACGGATAAAAAGACGCGTGGTTTACGGTTGGGCGCCGAAAGCCTTTCGGGTGGCTTTTCGCGCGAAAGCGCGTGCGAAACGAAAAACGTCTGCAGCCCGGAGGACAATATAACGCAAGTGAACGCGAAGCTGCAGGAGGGTCTGCTGCAGTACCTGCTGACCGCTTCCACGGAAGCAAGGTTCATTGTGCAGTTCGACCGGTTAGACGATAACTACAACACGTATCAGCAAAAGACGAGTTACTATCAGTTGATCATAAGCCTTTGCAAGGTTGTGTATATGCTGAACCAATCGTTTCGGCAACGGAGGCTTGTCTCGGCGAGGGTGATTGTCTACTTGCGTTCGGATATTTACGGAGCGCTGCAAAAATATGATGCGGAAAGCTCGCGCTGGGGAGATTTTGTATACAAGCTGAACTGGGTTGTCCGGAACCAGACGGATTGGGAGTGGTGCGCTTTGCGCAGGATGATCGACAAGCGGATTGAAGCGTCGGGCATAGCGGATAAAAAGACGTTTGACGCTATTTTTCCGCCGGAATTGATGGAGCGCCGAAGCGAGAAAGAAGACGTTTTTAAGTATATTGTAAACCGTACGTTTCACCGGCCGCGCGACGTTATCAAATTTTGCAAATGCTTGCAGGAGGAAGTCAAGCAATCCGGCATGGGGATGCTGGATTATGCCTCGATACGGAATGCGGAGAAGGCATACGCGCATTGGTTCATGCATGAGGAATTGAAGAATGAGTTGAATCCCGTGCTGAATGAAAAGCTTGACGCGGTATATCGGTTGCTGAAAAAAATTGGCAAGGGCACGTTCCTTTTCGGGGAATTTGAAAAAACATACCGCGAGGTTGCCGGCGGGGTGATGAAGAGCGCGGATGATTTGCTTCGTTACCTTTACAGCGTGGGAATTGTTCAAAACTATGACCGTTCGACCAATTCCCCAAAAGCGAGCCACCGGAACGAAGAGGATTGTGACCCTAATTTGCCCTTCCAGCTCTTCATAACGGTCATTGTGGGGCTGGAGCTTCGTTAGGGCAAGCCGAAGCGGGCGCGCAGGCTACAACGATTAATATGCAGGAGGAACATATGCAAAACAGCTACAGTGCGAGCTACAAGGCCGCGGGGGTGGATATTACAGCCGGCTATCAGGCGGTGGAATTGATGAAGGGACATATTGCCCGCACAATGACGGCGGGCGTGGTTTCCGGCATCGGCGGGTTTGGCGGGCTTTTTGAACTGGATTTGGAAGGTATGCCGCACCCGGTGCTGGTCAGCGGCACGGACGGTGTGGGCACGAAGCTGAAGCTGGCGTTTTTGATGAATAAACATGACACCGTGGGCATCGATTGCGTTGCTATGTGCGCCAACGATGTGATTTGCTGCGGCGCAAAGCCGCTGTTTTTCTTGGATTATATTGCTATGGGAAAGAACGTCCCGGAGCGTGTGGCGGCGATTGTGGGCGGCATTGCGGAGGGCTGTGTGCAGGCGGGCTGCGCCCTTGTGGGCGGTGAAAGCGCCGAAATGCCGGGCTTTTATCCGGCGGATGAATATGATTTGGCGGGATTTTGCGTTGGTGCGGTTGAAAAGACGCGCATTTTGGATCACGCAAAAACGGCAGCCGGCGATGTGATGATCGCGTTGCCCTCCTCCGGTGTGCATTCCAACGGATTTTCGCTGGTGCGCAAGATTTTTCAGCTGCGCGAAGAGAAGCTTCGCCTATCCATTGCGGAACTGGGTGGGACGCTGGGCGAAGCTCTGCTCACGCCGACAAAAATATACGTTAAGCCCATCCTTGCGCTCCTTGCGCAGGTGGAGGTCAAGGGCATTTCACACATCACCGGCGGAGGCTTTTATGAAAATATTCCGCGCTGCCTGCCGAAGGGACTTTGCGCCAGGATTGAGGAGGCTGCGCTGCGAACGCCGCATATTTTTCACTTGATTGCCGAAACGGGGAACATCCCCAAGCGCGATATGTTTAACACTTATAATATGGGCGTCGGGATGTGTTTGACGGTCGCCCCGGCGGATGCGGACAAAGCCCTGGCTATCCTGCGTGAAAGCGGCGAGGACGCGTATATTATGGGCGAGGTCGCGCAAGGCGACGGCGGAGTCATTCTTGCTTAAGGAGTATTTTGCGTGAAAGCGACTAAAAAACGGATAGCCGTTTTTGTTTCCGGCGGCGGTACGAACCTGCAGGCTCTGTTGGACGCTGAAGTGGTGGGCGTTTTGCATAGCGGCACGGTTGCGTTGGTGCTTGCCAGCAAGCCGGGCGTTTTTGCGTTGAAGCGGGCGGAAAAAGCGGGCGTCCCGGCAGTTGCCCTGCCCCGAAAGGCGCTGGGCGCAGAGGCGTTTGAAGAGTGCGCGCTTGCGTTGCTGGCGGAGCATCAAATTGATGTGATTGTGCTGGCCGGCTTTTTAACGATCTTAAGCGAGAATTTCATCCGGCGGTATCCGCGGCGTATATTGAACACGCATCCGGCGCTGCTTCCGTCCTTTTGCGGCAAGGGCTTTTATGGCTTGCGGGTGCACGAAGCCGCGTTGCGGCGCGGTGTGAAGCTGACAGGTGCGACGGTGCATTTTGTGAACGAGGTCTGTGACGGCGGTGAGATCCTGCTGCAAAAGGCGGTGGAGGTTTTGCCGGGGGACACGCCCGAAGTGCTGCAGCGCCGCGTGATGGAGCGGGCGGAGTGGCAGCTCCTGCCGCAGGCGGCGGAGCTTGTCTGCGCACAGCTGCTGCGCGGCGAAGAGGAGAGCGCAATATGAAGCCGGTAAAATGGATGGCGTGCTTTGGCTTGGCTGGGATGGTTGCCCTGCTTAGCTTCGGCTGCGGCAGGGGCGGCGGAGCGCGGGAAAGCACTTTGAGCACGACGCGCCCTGCCTCACTGGTGGATGCGCAGGTGCCGCTGACGGATGATTATGGTGCGTATGTTACCAATTACGGCGGCGCTACAGTGATGATTGACGCGCCAAAGGTGTCTTTAACGCAAACGGGCGAAACGAAATCCGCGCAGCTGCCTTGGCCGCAGGATATATTGCCTGCGGGGCTTCCGGTGGCTGTGCGGGCGGTGGACCGTGTGGATGAGCGCACGAATGCGCGGGGGCATGTGGTGACCGTTTTTGTGACGGAAATGCCCTATGAGGCGTTTTTGGAATATACGGAGATGCTGCTACAGGCCGGCGCGGAGCGGATAAACGCTGATTTGCCGGAACAGGCTCCAACGCGGCGGAACCAAGCTGTGCTGGCGGCGAAGCTGGGCGCGGCGGAGCTTGCGGTGCTGTGGAGTCCTGCCACAATGAACGGCTTCGTTGCCAATTTTCAGCTGAGCGTCAGCGGCGCATTTTAGGGCGCTTCAGCACATCTCGGAAAGGTGAGGGTCGAAGGGGAATTTGAACGTTTACGATTTTGATAACACGCTCTACAGCGGTGAGAGCGGTGTAGATTTGTTCTTTTTCTATCTTAAGAAACGTCCTTCCCTTGTGCGTTTTGCACCCTGGGTGGGCGTTGGTATTTTGCGCTATAAGCTCCATATGATTGACATGGATACCTTCACCAGGCGATACGCCTGGGTGGTGGAAAGGTTTTTGAGCGGGATTCAGAATTACGCGGCGGACGCAAGGGAGTTTTGGGATTTGCACGAAAGCGGCATCCGGGATTTTTATAAGCCTCTGCACCGGGAGGACGATTTGGTGATCTCCGCCAGCCCTGAGCAATCCTTGCGGGAAATTTGCGGACGTATGGGCATTCAGCGGTGGATCGGCACGCGCATCAATGAGGAAACGAATGCGCTGGAGTTTATCTGCTTCCGCGAAAATAAGGTCAAGGCATTCCGGGCGCAGTATCCGGGTGAGCGGATTGAGAATTTTTATACCGATTCCATGAACGATAAGCCCTTGATGGATTTGGCGGAGCATGTGTTTTTTTTGAAAAAGGGTAAACTGGAGCAGATCAAATAGCATGTTAAAATGAACAAATGAGGTGCGTGCGATGGCGAAGATTCTGATTGTGGATGACGATGCAAATATTTGCGAGCTTTTACGGCTTTATCTGGAAAAGGAAGGGCTTGCCACGGTGATCGCCGGGGATGGCGAGCTTGCCATCAAGGCGTTTCGCGAGGAAGCGCCTGATCTGATCCTGCTGGATATTATGCTGCCCCTGCTGGATGGCTGGCAGGTCTGCCGTGAAATCCGCAAAACCGCACGCACGCCTATCATTATGCTTACCGCCAAGGGCGAGGTGTTTGATAAGGTTTTGGGGTTGGAGTTGGGCGCGGACGATTACGTCACCAAGCCCTTTGATGCCAAGGAGGTTGTGGCGCGCATCAAGGCGGTGCTGCGCCGCGCGGGTGCCGTCGGGCAGGAAGCCCCGGTGGTGAAGGAAGTGCATTTTGACAGGCTCAGCGTGAATCTGACCAACTATGAGCTGCGCTTGGGCGGCAAGAAGGTGGACGCGCCCCCAAAGGAACTGGAACTGCTGTATCATTTGGCGAGCAATCCCAACCGGGTCTATACGCGCAACCAGCTGCTGGATGAGGTCTGGGGCTTTGATTATTATGGCGACAGCCGCACCATTGACGTGCACGTCAAGCGCTTGCGCGAGAAGCTGGAGGGCGTCAGCGACAAGTGGAGCCTGCAAACCGTTTGGAGTGTTGGCTATAAGTTCGCCACAACGGAAGGGTAAGGGCGGATCTGCCGGGAGAGGACTCGTATGAAGATGCAATCGCGCGCCTGCCGCCGCACGAATATGTTCCGCGAGTTTTTTTCGGCGACGGTGGGCATCGTGCTTTCCAGCTTTTTTTTTCTGGGGTCGGCGTTTCTGATTTTTTCTATGCGCTATTGGACACAGGAGAAGATGGATCTGCTGAAGGAAAATGTCGCCCGCGTCGCCCAGAGCGCGGAGGAAATCTACGACATGGGCGCGGGCGCGCGGGTGCTGCGCCCTGTGCTGGCGTCCAACGCGAAAACGCTTGACGCTACGTTTTTGTTGTTTGATGCGCAGGGGCGCGTGCTGGCTTGCGGAGATTTTTTTGCCGATGCGATGGTATGCCCTGCGCACCAAAACGCGCAGCTGAGCCAAAGCGCAACGGAACGTTCTTTGGGCGGCAGCTACCAGGCGACAGGTACGCTGGACGGCTATTTTGCGCACGCGATGCTTGTTTCGACGCATCCTTTTCAGTTCGATGGGCAAGCGGCGGGCTTTGTGCTGGCGGCGCAAAACACCGGCGAGGGGCTAAAGCGGTATTTGGGCGGTGTGATGCGCCTGTTTATTATATCGGCGCTGCTCGTGCTTGCGCTGACGTTTGTCGTGGTGTATTATATTTCCTTTCGCATGGTACGCCCGGTGCGTGATATGGTGCGTGCTACGCGGCAATATGCCAAGGGGGATTTCAGTTACCGTGTGGCGGCAAAAGAAAATGTGGAGTTAAGCCAGCTTGCGGAGTCTTTTAATAGCATGGCGGTGAGCCTGGCGACGCTGGAAAGCTCCCGCCGCAGCTTTGTGGCGAATGTGTCTCATGAATTGAAAACGCCCATGACGACCATCGGCGGGTTTATCGACGGCATTTTGGATGGCACGATTGAGCGGGGGAAGCAACGGCATTATTTGCAGCTTGTTTCAGCGGAGGTGGGGCGGCTTTCCCGCCTGGTGACGGGGATGCTCAATCTTTCGAAAATGGAGGCGGGTGAGTTCAAGCTCAACCGCGAGAAATTCGATATAAACGATTCACTCTTTCACGCCGCGCTTTCGTTTGAACAGATGATTGCCGAGAAGAAGCTCATCCTAATTGGTTTGGAAAATCTGGAGCCGATCTTCCTGCACGGGGATAAAGACCTGTTGTTTCAGGTATTCTATAATTTGATAGACAACGCTGTGAAATTCACGCCGCCGGGCGGGCGCATAGAATTTTATGCGCAGCTGCACAATCCGAAAGCACCGGAAGCGGGGCGGATTTTTTGCTTTGGTTTGCGCAATACGGGTATTGGGATTGCATCCGAAGAGCTTGACCGCATTTTTGAGCGGTTCTATAAAGCGGATAAATCTCGTTCATATGACGTTAAGGGCGCGGGGCTGGGGTTATATCTGGCAAAAACGATTGTTGAAATGCACGGCGGGCAGATGAAAGCGGACAGCGACGGCGAGAGCTATACCGAATTTGCCGTCTTGATCCCGATGGAGGAGGAAAAGGGGCATGGATCACTCGGAACGCACGGAAATTCGTGAAATATTTGCTGCCTCCGCGCAGCTTGCGGGGCGTGAGATCACGGTTTGCGGTTGGCTGCGCACTTTGCGGGCTTCCAAGGATATTGCCTTTGCCGCGCTGAATGACGGCAGCTGTTTCCTGAATCTGCAGTTGGTGCTTGGTGCGAAAATCCCAGATTTTTCCGTGCTGCGCAAATTGGGTGCGGGCGCGGCGCTGCGGGCGCGGGGAACCCTGACGTTAACGCCGGACGCCGCGCAGCCCTTTGAGCTGCATGTGATGGAATGCGTGGTTGAGGGCGCTTGCCCGTCTGAGTATCCCCTGCAAAAAAAGAGGCACAGTATGGAGTTCTTGCGCGAAATCGGGCATTTGCGCCCGCGCACAAACACCATCGGCGCGGCAATGCGGGTGCGTTCCGCCGCCGCGTTTGCAGTGCATCAGTTTTTTAACGCGCGGGGGTTCATCTGTGCGCACACGCCCATTATCACGTGCGCGGACGCCGAAGGCGCGGGCGAAATGTTCCGCGTAACAACCTTGGATATGGAAAAGCCGCCCCGTACGCAAGCGGGCGGCGTGGACTATGAAAAGGATTTTTTCGCAAAGCCGACCTATCTGACTGTATCCGGGCAGTTGCAGGGTGAAGCGATGGCGATGGCCTTTGGCAAAATATATACCTTTGGACCGACCTTCCGCGCCGAGCATTCTTATACCCAGCGCCACGCGGCGGAATTCTGGATGATCGAGCCGGAAATCGCCTTTGCCGACCTTGCCGATGATATGGCGCTGGCGGAGGCGATGGTCAAATATGTGCTGCATTCGGTGCTGGAGCGTTGCTCGGAGGAGCTGCGGTTTTTCAATCAATATGTGGATACCGGGTTGCTGGGGCGCTTGCAGAGCGTCGCCGGCGCGCGTTTTGCACGCTTGAGCTACACGCAGGCGCTGGAGCTGCTGCGACCGTTTTCCGATTCGTTCCGTTATCCTGTTGCGTGGGGCTGCGACTTGCAGACGGAGCACGAACGCTTCCTGACGGAAAGCATCGTAGGCGCGCCCGTGTTTGTCACAGATTATCCGAAGGAAATCAAGGCGTTCTATATGCGGCAAAACGACGACGGCAAGACGGTCGCCGCGATGGATCTTCTTGTGCCGGGGGTAGGGGAGATCATCGGCGGCAGCCAGCGCGAGGAGCGCTTGGAACTGCTGGAGGAGCGCATTCGCGCCATGGGCGGCGATCCGGCGCAATATGCCTGGTATTTGGATTTGCGCCGCTACGGTGGCTGCCCGCACGCGGGCTTTGGCTTGGGTTTTGAGCGTTTGCTGATGTATTTGACGGGGCTGACCAATATCCGCGATGTTTTGCCCTTCCCAAGAACGACGGGAACGGCGGCGTATTGAGTGAAGTTCCGGAATGCCCAACGCGCCGGAATTTCTTCCGGCGCGTTGGGTTGAAGGGTTTGTATGAAGCAAAATGGAGAAAGCAAAATTTTTTTTTGGGTTTGCGCAAAAAGATGGAACGTTTTATGCGCTTCCCTTGTCTACATATATAACACACCGTTTGGCTTCTGTCAAGAGGAATTTGCAAAAAAAAGTATTTTGCCGCTGCAAACGTGGCTGATTTTTGTGAAAAGAGATTTTTGAGCTAAAAATTATCCTAATGCGACCGTGATTTTAATTAAAATACCGACGATGTATGGCTTGCAATTTTTCCGTCACTGTGGTATGATGAGAACAGGAAGCGGCGAAACGGAGGGCTGAAATATGTTGGATATATTACATAAAATAATTGCGCAATTTTTGGCGGCAATCATGGCGCTGTTTGGCTTGGGCGTGGGGCAGGGGAGCGCAATACTGCCGCAGCGCCCGGCACAGACGGCGCTTTGGGCGGGCGAAGAGCTTGCAACGCGCGCGGTGGATTGGGGCGGAGCTCCGCTCGCGCGCGCACCGGCGTTGGCGGCGCAGAGCCTTGCGGAGCCGACCGCAAACTATGGCGCGCAGCTGAGCGGGCGGGCGGCGGCGGTTTACGCCGCGCTGCAAATGGTGACGCCATCCGGCTTCGACGCTGCGTCCGCGCCGGGGGCGGTGCGGGATTATGTGACTTACACCGCGGTGCTTGCACCGGCGGATTATCTGGTATACAACCGCGCCATCGGCGGTGCGAACGGGAGCCAGCCGAACGGCGGCGATTTGGCGGCGATTGGGCAGCTGCTGCAGGCGCAGGTGCAAGCGGGGTTGGAGGCGCACGGGCGGGACTATCCCGAGATTTTTTGGATCGCTTACGGCGAGGGCGGAACGGGCTTCACGCCCGACGGGATTTATGCCGAGGACGGCGTAACGCTCACGATCACAATCCAAGCGATTGATTTGCGCGTGCGGGTGAAAAGCGTTTATGCTGAAAAGGTGAGCGGTACCGCCGATCTGTTGGCGCAGACGGTTGCGGCGCTCATTCCGCCGCCGGTTTTGGGCTATTCCCGGCGTGAAACGGTGAAGGCGTTCCACGATGCGATTATCCAGCGCGTTGGCACGCGCATGGAATATTTCAGCGACCGCGCGGATGAAGCGACAGGACCGCTGCTGCAATCGTTTGGCGGCGTGGATACCGCGCCTTTCGGTTCGCCGACCGGCTTTGCTAAGGCGTTTAAGCTGCTGTGCGACGGTGCGGGTATCCCTTGCGTGGTTGTTTCCGGGCAGCGAAATTATCCGAACGCGATGCCGCACAGCTGGAACGCCGTCCAGATGGAGGATGGGCAGTGGTACGCGGTGGATGTGCTGCTGGATAATGGCTATACTGTTGCGGATGAGGCGATCTATAGCGAATATTTGCTGGCGGGCAGTGAAACGGTGGATTTCTCGTTCGGGCGGCAGGCATTTTCGGCTTCACACAGTGAAAATGGCTATTTCACACCGAACCAGTATTTTCTCTTTACATATCCCACGCTTTCGGCGGTGCGCTACACTGATGGCTTGGAATTGGAGCAGCTGCAAGCTCTGTTGGGGATGGCGCTGCCATACCCGGCTTATTGCTACACGGAAGCGAGTCTGCAGAGCTACACCGATGCTATCGCGGCGGGGCAGCTCTTGCTCAGCGATCCGGCGCTGGAGCAATCCCGACAGGGGGATGTGGATAACGCCGCCGCGGCGATTGCGCTGGCGCTGGCGGATCTGCAGCCGCTGCCGATCTTGCGGGCGCGTTCGGGCGCGCAGGCGACCGTCAGCTTCCCTTACCATCAGATAACACTTTCACGCGCGGGCGTAGCAGCGGGCGCGCTGCTTGCCGAGCAGGTGGAATCCGGCGTTGCGGGCGCACAGCTGCAGGTGACGTTGGCCGTGCCCGGCAGCGGGTATGTTGGCACGGGCAGCACTGTGACGGTCACGTGGAATGACGGAGCCTGTGCGCAAGCATATCAGGTGCTGCTGCTGGGCGACACAAACGGCGACGGGTTGATCAATGGGCAGGACAGCCAATCCAGCAGCGGCATTTTTACATTTGCCGAAGCAAATGGGCAGGCGGTTTTGGTGGATGTGGATGAAACCCTTGCCGCGGGAACGGTCGTGATCCCCACGCAAACACCTTCGGGTGCGGCGGTAACGGGTATAGGCTCGCAGGCATTTTTGTTCTGCAATAATATCAGGGAGTTGTCTGTGCCGGACAGCGTCACGAGCCTGGGCACGCGCAGCTTTTATTTCATGGATGGGCTGGAGCTGCTGCGCATCGGCGCGGGCGTAACGGAGCTGCCGGAGGAGATGAGCTTCATGTGCGGCAAGCTGCGCGTGGTGGAGCTGGGCAGCGCGGTGACGTCTATTGGCACGCGGGCGTTTGCCGAATGCCCGCTTTTGGAGCAAATCAATTTGCCGGCAGGTCTGCGCACTATCGGGCGCGAAGCCTTTATGGGCTGCCGGGCGCTGACCGACGTCACGCTGCCGGACGGTTTGCAGCGTATTGGCGTGAACGCTTTCCAGCGCTGCGCGCTGGGTGAAATCAATATGCCGCGTTCGCTTACGGAAATCGGGCGCGGCGCGTTTGCCAATTGCCCGAACGTCGTGCTGGTTTGCGGGTATCATTCCGCCGCGCATCTGTTTGCGCTGCAATACGGCGTGAACTACCGGCTGGTGCTGGTTTTGCAGGAGCTTCGCATCACGGCGCAGCCCCGCAAGCTGGTCTACTTTACAGGCGACGCCTTCAATCCGCAAGGCATGGAGGTGCGCGCCATCTATGATAACGGCGGCGAACTGGTGCTTTCGGCGGCGAACTATCAAATTGAGGGCTTTTCGACCGATGTGCCGGGCGTTCTGCATATTACAATCCGCTACCAAACCGAAACTGCAGCGCTGCAGGTGCGGGTGTATGATTTTCAATACAGCGACATTGACGGCGAAAGCGTTATGGTGACGCGTTATGTTGGTTTGGCGCAGGACGCTTGTATCCCGCAAGTGATAGAAGGGAAGCCCGTGACAGCGATCGGGGCGAACACCTTTGCCGGGCGGGCGGATGTGCGGACGCTGGCTATCCCGCCGAGCGTTACGAGTGTTCAACCGGGCGCATTTGACGGTGCAACAGGGTTGCTGGCGTTTACGGTTGCGCAGGGCAGCACAAGCTTCACCGCGCCGGACGGTGTGCTGCTGTACGCGGGCGGCACGCGGCTGGTGGCGTATCCGGCGGGGCGCGCGGCGGCGGAATATATACTGCCCGCGCAGATCACGAACGTTGCCTCGCATGCCTTCGTGGGCGTTGCTGCGCTGGAGCGGGTGTATGGCGGGCTGAACGCTGTTGCCTGGGCGGCGGGGGCGGTGCAGAGCTGCCCGCAGCTGCGGATGCAGGTGTATGAATTCACAACCGCGCATCTTTATGCCGAGGCGGACGGCGTGCCCTTTGATTTGGTCAGCGCGGCGGAGGACATGCTGATAACCTCGCCCCTGAAGGATCGTTATGTGGTGTTTGAGACGTTGAACACGGCGGGCTTGGAGCTGCGGCTGCGTTATGCGGACGGTACGTTTTACGTCGTACCCTCCGGCTATACGCTGGGTGCTTTTAACAGCAATACCTCCGGCACGAAGCGTATTACGGTGGACTTTAAACGGTTTAGCGGCGGCTTTGATGTGAATGTTGCGGAAACGGATACGCTGGTGTACCGTTACACGGTTCTGGAGGACAACAGCGCGGTTTTGACGCGCTATCTCGGCACGGGCGGGGATCTGTTTGTGCCGGCAATGATCGACGGGCATCCCGTCCGTGTCTTGGGCGCGAGCCTTTACAGCGGTATGGCGAGCATCACCGGTCTGACGGTTCCCGGCAGTGTGACGATGATTGAAAGCCGTGCCTTTGCGGGCTGCACAGGGCTGACGGGCGTGGAGCTTCCCGAGAGCCTGCTGCATATTGGCGACGAGGTCTTTACGCGCTGCACAGCGCTTTTGCAGATCACCTTGCCGGATTCCCTGCAAACCATCGGCGCGTATTGCTTTGCGGATAGCACAGCTTTGCAGAGCATTGCTTTGCCGGATAGCGTGCAGAGCGTTGGCGCCTACGCGTTTTCCGGCTGTGCGTCGTTGGCGCAGGTCGCTGTCGGCGCGGGTGTAGCAAGCTTGGGCGGCTACGTGTTCCATGCCTGCGCCGCGCTGGAAAGCATCACCGTTTCGCCTGCCAACACGGCATACAGCGACGCCGACGGCATTTTGTTTAATAAAGCCGGTGATGTGCTTTTGCGTTACCCTGCCGGGCGGACGGATACAAGCTATACCGTCCCGCCGCAGGTGGCAAGCATTGGCGCCGGCGCGTTTGCCGGGGTGCGGCTGCACACGTTGACGGTGTATCGCACGGTAACTTCCATTGCCTCCACCGTTCTCAACGGCGCGAGCGATACGCTGCTGGTGCTGTGTTACCGCAACAGTGTCGCGCACCAGTTCGCGCAGCAATATAATATCCTTTATGATTTTCTGCCGGATCCGCAGCCGAGCGCCATTACCGTCGAGGCGCTGCCGGCAAAAACGGAATACTACGTCGGCGACACGCAGGATTGGAGCGGGCTGAGCGTCCGCGTGCATTATCCGGACGGAACGTCGGCTTTGCTGCGTACGGTGGATTACACGACCGGTGGCTTGGACACATCCCCTTTGCCTGCTGAACAGCCGAGCCGCAGCTGCGTGATCACAATTACACACAAGGGATTGACCGCGGTCTTCACGGTGGCGGTGTGGGATGTGGCGGGCGGCGAATTCACTTACAGCGTCGCCGGCAACGGCGATTTAACGATCACGGGCTACACAGGCGGCGGCGGTGTTTTGCGCATCCCTGCCATGGCCAAGGCGCAGGGGCAAAGCAGCCCGCATCCGGTGGTCGCCATCGGCACGGGCGCGGGCACGGGCGGCGCGGGTGTGTTTGCCGGCAATGCGGGTATCACGGAGGTTATCATTCCCTCCAGCGTTCAAAGCATTGGCGCAAAGGCGTTCCGCGATTGCGCGAATCTCGCAAAGGTGACGCTCCCGGATGCGTTGACGAGCCTGCCGAACGAGTGCTTTAAGGATTGCGCGGCACTGGAGAGCATCCGATTGCCCGCAGCGCTGGCGCAGCTGGGCGAGGAGGTCTTTGCGGGCAGCGGAATCAAATATCTGCCTTTGCCCGGAACGCTGCAAACCGTTGCTGCGCGCGCGTTTTACGGCATGCAGAGCTTGCGGCATCTCAGCATTCCCGATAGTGTTACAAGCATCGGAGCGAGTGCGTTTGATCAGTGCCCGGCGCTGGAGACGGTATTTTTTAGGCAGGGGAACCCGGTGATTACATCCAACGCGTTCGCCGCAAGCGGGGCGACCATCGCGCTGGCGCCGGTCGGTTCCGCCGCGGAAGGTGCGCTGGGCGGCACGGACGCAACCGTAGCGGCTTACACGGTGGATGGGGATTGGGGTTATTGCAATTGGTTGGGCAGCAACCGCATCGCCGCTTACTTTGGCGCGGATGCAAGCGTGACTTTGCCGGAAACGTTGGGCGGCGTGAGTATAACGGGCACGATGCCGCACGCGTTTTTCGGCAGCCAAACACTGCGCGAGGCAACGATCCCTGAGCGCTGCACGGGGTTGGGGGCGGGCGCGTTTGCAATGTGCGGCGCGTTGGAGGGTGTAACGATCCTGAACGGAAAGCCTGCCTTTGTTTTCGGCAACGCGCAGGGTGATGCGGATATATTCTACCGCTGCCCTTACGTCACGCTTGCGGGCTTTGAGAATTCGCGTGCGCAAGCCTATGCCGCGCAGAACGGCGTCCCGTTCACCATGTTGTTTATCGAGAGCTTCCGTTATGTGAATGATTACGATCCCTTTTCGCCGGAGGGAAAAACAGGGGAGGGCTATCGCATGATTTCCGGCTTCACCGCCGCTTATGATACACCGGCGGAGGCACGGAGCGTCTTTTCGCCGAAGGACGGCGAGATGTTGATTTTTACCGCGCCTGACGGGGAAACCGAGCTGGCTGAAAACGCAAGACTGGGCAGCGGTGCGCAGATTCAGCTGCTGGACGCGCAAGGCAGAGTGATAGATCGTTTGATTGCGGTGTATTTTGGCGACGTTTCCGGCGATGGACGGGTGGACGGCTTTGATGCGCTGCTGACGGATAGCTACCTGAAGGGTATGCTTTCGCAAGCCGCGTTTTTACCCGCGCAGTTCCTTGCTATGGACGTGAATCGGGATGGGGTGCGCAACGGAACGGATTTTAAATGGATGTCTGAAAGCGGCGTTGGGCTGCGCGCGATTTCGCAGGAAGCGGCGTGACCGGCTTTATGCGTTTTTGCGTGTCCGTGCCTTGACAATCTCCGGCTTTGGTGTTAGAATGACACACAGTTGTTTTGTGTGAAAACACCGAAAAGGAGACAGCGATGACCATCCAAGGCAAAACGCATAAATATCTGGACAATGTGGATACTGACGTGATCATTCCCGCGCGCTATTTGAACACCGCCGACCCGGCGGAGCTTGCCAAGCACTGCATGGAAGACATCGATGCGGATTTTGTGCGCAGTGTGCGCGCTGGTGATATTATTGTGGCGCGGCAAAATTTCGGCTGCGGTTCCAGCCGTGAGCACGCGCCCTTGGCGATCAAGGCTTCGGGGATTGCTCTGGTAATCGCGCGGAGCTTTGCGCGGATTTTTTACCGCAACGCGCTGAATATCGGCTTGCCGATTTTGGAGTGCCCGCAGGCGGATGAAATTCAGGCGGGCGACGCGTTGCGTGTGGATTTGGACGCCGGGCGGATTGAGAACCTGACGCAAGGCATCAGCTATGCTGCCGAGCCTTTCCCGCCGTTTTTGCGCGGTATCATCGAAAAAGGCGGTCTGATGGCCAGCATTGCGAAGTAGGAATTCGGGATTGGGGTGCGGAGCGCGTGGGCAAGCAGAAGGATGCCTCCGGCGGGCGGTTTCGGAAGATGCGCACATTGGCGGAGGAGCAGGCGGAGATTGCCGCGGCGCGGGAACAGAAACGCGTTGCGCGGCGCAAGCGTCGTCTTCGCCGATTGTTGACCTGGGCGGTTGCGGCTTCGGTCGCGATTTCCGCTGCGGTTCTTACGGTTATCGGTTTGGGCGAGGTGCGCTGCTCTGCCGTGTGGGACGCCGTTCGCTTGCTGGGGCGCGTCGGGGACGATTTCCCGGTCAGTGGCGGCGCGGGCGCGATGCGGCAGGCGGATATGCTCGGCGGCGCTTTGGTGCTGCTTGGCGCAAAAACGTTGGATATTTACAGCAAAGAAGCTTATCACAGTCTGTCTTTTCCGCAGAATTATGCTGCGCCCGCCTTTCGCGCGGCGCAGGGGCGCGTGTTGCTGTTTGACCGGGGTGCGGGTAGGCTGGCGCTGCTCAGCCGCACGGCGGTGCTTTACGAAAAGAACCTGACCCAGCGCCTACTTGGCGGCGATTTGAATGCCCGCGGCGATGTCGCCGTTGCAACGATTGCCGAAGCCGGGACAAGCGAGGCGCATGTGTGGAATGCCCGCGGACGTGAATGTTTTGCTTGGCGATGCGACAAGGAATATATCACCGCCCTGCGTCTTGCAAAGAACGGGCGCGGGCTTGCTATGTGCCTGACCGGTACGGCACAGGCGGCGGTGTATGCCCGATTTGTGTTTTTTCCCTTCGGCGCGGAGCAGCCGCAGATTGATCTGCGATTTGAGGGTGCTTGGCTTAGCGGAATGGAACGCTGTAAAGATGGCTGGCTTCTGTTTGGCGATCAGGCGGTTTACCTTGTGCGCGACGACGGGAGCAGCGAAGCTTATAGCTTTGAAGGGCGCCCGCTACAGGCTTTTGCCGCGCAGGAGGGCGGGCTTTCCGCTGTTTTGTTGCAGGCTTTGGGAAGCAGCAGCTCTTTGCTGCGCGTTTTTGATGAAGAAGGCGCCCTGCTTTCGGAAGAAACCTTCTCCATGCGTTCTGCGGATTTGCGCTGCGCTGCCGGGCGGATTTATCTGCGGTTTGGCGACAGGCTTTATTGCCGCGAAGAGGATGGGTCATACAAGCGCAGCCGCGTTCTCCCTGTGGGGCTGGAGGCGGTGTTTGCCGATGGCAAGCGCTTGGTGGTTATCAGCGTGGCGGGCATAGAAGTTATGCAGGCAGGGTGGGAAGAAACGGATATTACGGAGTTGGCATGATTATCATTTGGGAGGTGTACCATGCATTTTTCAACCGCCGGCAGCGAAGAGCTAGCTGCTTATTACAGTCAGCAGGAAAAAACGCCCGCCGTCCAGGCGCTACTTGCCGAGCTTGCGACCTTGTGCGCGGCAACGCAGGGGCAGCCCGCTTGCTTGCGTAAGGCGCAGTTGCATGAACGAATCGCCCGGGTGTGCGATGTGAAGGTGTTTGCGCACTTTCCGTTTTTTTGGGCAATCAGCGATGGGCGTTCGCGCACCAATTGGGGCGTGCGTTCTCCCGTCTCGCAGCTGTGGCAGGCAACGGAAGAGAGCTTGACGCAGCCCTATCAGGAAGAAATTGCGCCCTATATTGACGCGGCGCTCTTTCACGGTTGGCGCCCTATTGGCTATGATCACCATTGCCCCAGCTATGACAGGCTGCTAAGCGAAGGTCTTTCCGGCATTATCGCCCGCGCGCGCGCACAGCTGGAGATCACAAAATCACAGGACGGGCGCGTTTTTTTGGAAGCCTGCATACGTTCCAACGAGGCGGTTATCTTGCTGGCGGAACGCTTTGCGCAGCAGGCGGAAGCACTGTTCGCAAACGCTCCGGATGAAGCTGCCGCGCGGAACCTGCGGCGTATTGCCGCAACCGCTCGCCGTATTCCTGCGCAGCCCGCCGCCACATTTTATGAGGCGATTTGCTGCATTCTGTTTATGCGAGAAATCATTGGATCGCTTGAAGGCTTTGGCGTGAGCACCTTTGGGCATTTGGATCGGCTGCTTTACCCCTATTACGCCGATGATCTTGCGGCGGGGCGCATCAACCGTGCGGAAGCAAAGGATCTGTTGGCTGCGCTTTTCATTTTTACGGATGCAAAATTTGGTTTGACGGATAGCTTTGCCGCTGAAACATCTACCACCATCGTGCTGGGCGGCTGCGACGCGGCGGGCGCGCCTGTTTGCAACGATATTACACATATGCTGTTGGAAGCGGCGGCGGAAGGCGGTTACACCGGCACAAAGCTGATCGCGCGGATTTCTTCGGTGCATCCTGCGGAATATTTCAATTTGCTGGGGCAGTTTATATCCGAAGGGCACAATGTGCTGGTCATGCCCAACGACGATACCCTCATCCCCGCAAGCTGCCGCTGGAACAAGCGCTTGGAGGATGCGCGGCTCTATGTCGGCGGCGGCTGCCATGAAGTGGTTCTGGGCGGAACAGAAGTCTGCACCCGTGCGGACAGTTGGATCAGCTTGCCGGGCTTGCTGCTGCAAACCTTATTCCCGAGCAGCGCGTTGCCGGCGTTTTTTTCCTGCACGCAAGCGGATTGCTATGAGGCGTTCTACCGTGCTTGCATGGCAAATGTTCATCTGCTGCATAACCGCATTGCTGCCGCCAAGGAGCGCTATGAACGTATTTGGCGGGATTTCGACGCCACGCCGCTCTATTCCGCTACGCTGGCTGGCTGCATTGAAAATGCGCGCGATGTAACAGCAGGCGGCGCACGCTACAACACGGTTTCCCTTTCGATGTTCGGTGCGGCGACTTTTTTGGATTCCCTTTTTGCCATCAAAACGTTGGTGTTTGAGGAGAAGCAATGCAGTTTTGCTGATTTTCGTGCCATTGTTTCGCAGAATTTCGCGGAACACGAGGAGCTGCGGCAATACATTTTGCACCGCTTGCCGCGCCACGGGCAAGGGGATGCTGCCTATAATGCCTTCGCGGCGGATGTATTGCGGGATTTGTCCTGCGTGGCAGGGCAGCCGAACGGGCGTGGTGGCATTGTGACGCCCGCGTTTTATCCGCACGATATTTTCCTTTCCTGCGGCTGTAAAACGCAGGCTACGCCGGACGGGCGCTTGGCGTTTACGCCGTTTTCGCGCGGATTTTCGCCGAGTGAGAACACTCCAATCGCGAGCGTGACGGATATTATCCGCAACCTGCAGGCGTTTGATCTGACACTTTTCCCCGAGTCCTTCGCCACGGAGCTAACACTGCCTGCGGCACCCGATAAAAATGACGCGACTGCCATTGCGGCGCTGATTCAAACCTTTGCGGAATATGGCGGTTCCACGCTGCAGCTGAATGTGCTGGATTATGCCGTGCTGCGGGACGCCCTTGAGCACCCGGAAGCGCATCCAAACCTGACTGTACGCGTATGCGGCTATAGCCAAAGCTTTAACTCGCTTTCCGCGCAGCAGAAAAACGAGGTTATCGGGCGCATGATGGAAAAGGGATAGCTGCGCATCTGAACTTTGAATATGCGTTTGCGTTATTTTTTCTTGCTATATTTGCGTGTTTTTGCTATACTGTCAAATTGAGAAAGCCGCTAAGGGGGAAGCTGTTCATTGGATAACGAAAGCATGCCGCAATACGATGTTGCGATCATTGGCGCAGGGGTGATTGGCGCTTTGACGGCGCGGGAGCTGAGCCGCTACGCGCTGCGCGTGGCGCTGTTGGAGCGTTGCAGCGATGTGGCGCAGGGCACAACCAAAGCTAACAGCGCCATCGTTCACGCAGGATTCGATGCAAAGCCGGGCAGCCTGAAGGCAAAAATGAATGTGGCGGGTAACCGAAAAATGGAAGGGCTGTGCGAAGTGTTGCATGTGCCGTTCCACCGCAACGGTTCGTTGGTGGTTGCGTTTGCGCCTGAGGAGATGGACACGCTCAAGGAGCTGCTGGCGCGGGGCGAAGCCAACGGCGTGCCGGGTCTGCGCTTGCTGAACGCGCAGGAACTGCGTGAAATGGAGCCGAACGTCAATCTCGACGCTACGGGTGCGCTGTTTGCTCCCACGGGCGGCATCGTCAGCCCCTATGAGCTGGGCATTGCCGCCGCCGAATGCGCGGTGCGTAACGGCGTTGAGCTGCTGCGCGGCTTTCGCGTGGATGCCATTGCGCAGACGGGCGGCGGGTTCACCGTTACATCCAAAAGCGGAAGCATTTGCGCGGATTGGATCATCAATGCCGCGGGTGTGCATTCGGATGAAATTGCCCGCATGATCGGCGATGCATCCTTTACGATCCTGCCGCGGCGGGGGGAGTACCTCTTGCTTGATACCGCGCAGGGCGGTTATGTTTCAAAAACGGTGTTCCAATGTCCCGGCAAGATGGGCAAGGGCGTTCTCATTACGCCGACGGTGCACGGTAATGTGCTGATCGGACCTTCGGCGGAGGATATTGAGGAGCGCGAGGACTTTTCAACGACGGAGAAGGGACTGCGCGGCATTCAGGATGCTGTGCGGCGCAGTGTGCCGCACTTTTTGGTGCGGGATGTGATTACATCCTTCACCGGGTTGCGCGCGCATTGCGACAAGGACGAATTTATCATAGCGCCCAGCGCGACGAACCCCAAAATGCTGCTGGCCGCCGGAATTGAATCCCCGGGGCTGACGGCAGCGCCCGCCATTGCTGAGGCATTGGCAATGATGGTCTACAATGGCTATGACGATTTGGGCGGCAAGGCGAAGTGGGAAGCCGGGCGGTCTGAACCCGTGCGCCTGCGCGAGCTTTCGACGGAGCGGCGCCGCGCGGCGGTGGAAAAGAACCCCGCTTATGGGCGCATTATTTGCCGCTGTGAAACCGTGAGCGAGGGTGAGATTGTGGATGCGATTCGTGCGCCCGCCGGCGCCCGGGATGTGGACGGCGTGAAGCGCCGCACGCGCGCGGGCATGGGGCGTTGCCAGGGCGGCTTTTGCGGCACGAAGGTGCTGGAAATTTTGGCGCGGGAGCTGAATTTGTCTCCGGAGGAAGTTACGAAATTCGGCGGGGAGTCAAAAATCCTGCTGCAAAAAACGAAGTGAGGAGGGTGCGCGTGGAAGATTACTATGATTTGATTGTCGTCGGCGGCGGACCTGCCGGTTTAGCGGCGGCGCTGGAAGCTGAAAAACGCGGTGTGGAGCGCATCCTTGTGTTGGAGCGGGCGGAAACGCTGGGCGGCATTTTGGAGCAGTGCATTCACACAGGCTTTGGTCTGCACTATTTTGGCGAAGAGCTTTCGGGTCCGGAATACGCCGACCGCTTTATCCAACCCGTTTTGCGGAGTGAACGCATCGCGGTCAAACTGGATACAATGGTGCTGGAGGTTACGCCCGGCAAGCCCGGGGAGCGTCATAGCGTGATATCCGTCAGCAAGGAGGATGGGCTGCGGGTGATTGCCTGCAAGGCGGTTATTTTGGCGATGGGCTGCCGCGAACGCCCGCGTGGTGCGCTCAATATCGCGGGGACACGCCCGGCGGGGATATTAAGTGCGGGGACGGCACAAAAATATGTGAATCTGGACGGCTATATGCCGGGCAAAACTGTGGTGATTCTTGGTTCGGGCGATATCGGCTTGATCATGGCGCGGCGCATGACGCTTGAGGGCGCACAGGTGAAGCTCGTCGCCGAGCTGATGCCGTATTCCAGCGGGTTAACGCGCAATATCGTGCAATGCTTGGAGGATTTTGATATTCCTCTGCGTTTGAGTTGCACGGTCGTTGGCGTGCATGGCAAGGAACGGCTTGAAGCGGTGACCGTCGCCAATGTGGATGAAAACCGTCGCCCGATCCCCGGTACGGAGGAAACGATTTCCTGCGACCTGCTGTTGCTTTCGGTGGGGCTGATCCCGGAAAATGAGTTGACCCGGGCAGCGGGCGTGGCGATGGATCCTGTTACCGGCGGCGCGAAGGTGAATCAGGACCGCGAAACGGGAATTCCCGGTATTTTCGCCTGCGGCAACGTGCTCCATGTGCACGACTTGGTGGATTATGTGACGGTGGAAAGCCAGCAGGCGGGTGCGGGCGCCGCAAATTATATTCAGGGCAAGGGTGCCCCCGCGCCGGAATATATTTCCGCAAAGGGGATTCGCGGCGTGCGCTATGTTGTGCCACAGCTGGTGAACCGCAAAACCGCCGAACCCGTGAAGCTCTATTTTCGGGTGGGGCAGGTTTATAAGAATGCTTTTGTGCAATGCAGCGCAAGCGGCACGGTGCTGGCAAAAAAGAAACGTCCCCGTTTGGCGCCCGGCGAGATGGAGGACATTGTTCTGAAGCCGGAGCAGCTTGCCGCCTTGCCGCAGGATGTGGAGCTGGTGGTTGAGGTGCTGGAAGTATAGACGCAAGCAATGCAACGAACAAAGGCGGGAGAGCAACGCTCTCCCGCCCGCGCTGTTTTGCGGGGGATTACACGATACCTTCCAAAAAGTTCACTTGCGCGGCGGCACCCTCGCCGCCGATGCGGAAGGTTTTTATTTCGAAGGGCGTGAAATCCGCCCAGAAGGCGGCGTCCGCCTGGGGCAGCGTGATCGCCGCGCGGGTGAAAGCTTTGCCTTGTGTTTCATAGCAGCGCAAAATCAAATCGCCCGAGCCGTCCTCGCAGCGTTTGTATGCCGTGACCAAGACGTTCGGCGCGTCAACCGAAAGAAAGCTGCCCGTGGGCGGCAATGTGCCGGGATGGTAGCTTTCCTGCACCACGTGCGGTTGACTGTTGAGACTTGCGGCTTCGCGCGTCACGTCGCTTTGCTCCGCTTCGCCTTCGTGCAAATAAATCGCATAGGTGAAGCGTTGCACGCCCTCGTCTGTGAAATCAAATTCCCGCGCCGGGCGTTTGGCGCAGTGATCGGCGAAGATCACGTTGCGCAGGCAGGTCAGGCGCAACTGCGCGCCTTTTACATCCGCCGGGCAATCGTAGCTGTATTTGGAATCACTCATAACTGCGACGCCGTGCCGCAACCCTTCGGTGTCGGTCAGGGTGCAATCCGCCCAGCTTAGCCCCGGCTCTTCCTCGCCGTTGCAGGGACGTTTGAGGTAGCCGTTGGGTATCTCATAGGTTGAAATGGGGTCGCTGCCTTCGATGGGCAAAGCGATTTTGAGCATGGTGTATGGCTCGCTCCAGAGCGCCTTGCATTCCACCTCAAGCGTTTTTTGCCCGGCGGCAAGGCGGAAGGTTTGCACCAAGGTGCTTTCGCCATACTTGTATTTGATTTGCAGCGCGGCGCGGCAGGGACCGTTTTCGAGTGCCGTTGTGTGGACGGGGCGCATTGTGCCTTTGATGTCATGAAATTTGAAAATACCGTGCGCCCAGGTATCGGCGGTGATGTCATTGATAACGGTCGGGAGGGCAAGCTGCCCGGCGCCTGTGACGGTGCGCTCCGCCGTTTTGTCAATCAGCTTTGTGATGCCGCCGGTGTGCGCGTCAAATTCCGCGCGCAAATATTCGTTTTCGAGAAACCAATCGCTGCCTTGCACGGCGGTGCATACCGACTCTTCGGGGGTGCGTCCCATCCAGAGCCAATAGAGCGCGTAACCCATGGGCGGCACCTTTGCTATGAAGAGGGTATCCAGCGCGTCCGGTCCGTCAAAGCGCGAAGCACGGATGCTTTGGTGCGGAACGCGGGTATGCCCGCTGTCTTCCACGCGGCGGGACGCTTCCAGCACACGCACCGGGATCTCACGTTCAAAGCTCAGGGCGTTGAAAACAACCACGGGGCGCGGATATTCTGTTGGGATGCCGCGGTGGCGAACTTCCTTTGTTGGCGCGTCCACGCCCTCCACCCAGGTTTCGATTTTGCGGCTGAAGCGAAGGATTGCGCTGTTGGCGGCGCGGGCGGCAATCGTGCGGGCGTGCCCCATGCTGTCGCGCACATCGTCATACGCCTCGCGGATGGAGCAGCCACAGAAAATATCATGGAACTGGTTGAACGCGGTATCGCGCCACGCTTCGGCAAGCGCTTTGGTTTGCGCGGGGAAGCCAAACGCCTGCGCGGCGGCGGTATCCCACGCTTCGGCAAAATACAGTTCTTGCTCCGCTTGGCGGTTGAGCTGCTTGACCATGGAGACCGCGCTGTAGCAGCCGCTGGCGTGGTGCTGTAAATCATCCTTCCAAACGGGCAGATCCAGCGGCGCTGCGCTCATCGCCGCAAAATACGCATCGGGGGAGGAGAATTGCAGCGCTGTGAAGCCTTCCTTCTTCATCTTTTCCTGCAAAAAAGCAATGTCTGCCTTGGTGGGACCGCCGCCATGGTTCCCCACGCCGTAAAAGAGCATCATGCCGTGCCCCGCATCCTCGCCGCGTTTGCGTAAAAAGTTCACAGCGTTGTCGACGTTTTCCACGCCGTCGCAAACATAGCCCTGCGGCAGGCGATAGGTCATTACGCGCGAGCCGTCCGGAGCTTCCCACCAAAAGGCGTTTTGCGGTGCGTGAGGGTTTTCGTCGTTGCTTGGGCGCATCATGACATAAGCGTGCATGCCGCCCTGGCGCAGCAGCTGCGGGAGCATCGCGTTGTGCCCGAAGGAATCCACGTTGTAGCCTACCTTGCAGGTTCGCCCGAATTTTTCCTGATAATACAGCTGGCTGTAGAGCGCCTGGCGGGCAAAGCTCTCTCCGGAGGGCATATTGCAATCCGGCTGCACCCACCAGCCGTTGACGGGAACCCAGCGCCCTTCCCGCACCCGTTTTTGGATTTGTGCGAACATCTCCGAATCAATCTCTTCAACCCAGCGGTAATAGTTGGCCGAAGAGCAGGTGAACACGAAGCCGGGGGTTTCTTCCATGCGATCCAACGCAGCCCGGAAGGTTTGCAGCGCTTCGTTGCAGCCTTCCTGCCAGCGCCAGAGCCAAATGGGATCCAAGTGTGCGTTGCCGATGGCGTGAATGGGAACAGGCATGGGAACGACCTTCTTTCTGTTCGTGTTTTTTTTCTAAAGAAAAAGCATTGCTCACGCGTCCCGCAAAAAGCCGTAATACCGACCGATCCAATAGGCAAAGGTATAAACGTAACCGCTTTCAACGCAGCTTGCGCTGCCGCGCTCGCCGGGGTAATCGTTTGGGTTGCGGTCGTATTTTGCGATGAAGCGCTCGTCATCCGGCAAGAGCCAGCCCGTTTCGGCGCTCCCGCCTCGGCACGTGCGTTTTGGCATGTCGTGCCGCCCGGCAACGTTCACGCCCGCCGCCAGGCGGCTTGCCGGGCTGCGATAGAACCAGCGCTCCAGCCTTGAAAAATCCAGCGCGGCGCCGGGGCAAGCCAGCGCGTAGGGGAAATCGTAGCCCGGATTCCATTCCCGCCCGATGCTGGATCTCCAGGAAGCAAAGCCCGCGCGCAGCTTCGCTTTGACCGCGTCCTCGGGCGTAAGCAGCAGAAGCAGCCAAAACGCCATGGTGGCAAGCATATGGTCGCCATACATGATGTCCTCGCATTCCTCCAGCCCGGCTGCCATGACACATTGGCAGAGGCGTTCGCGGTGCTTGGCGGGCAGATCCCCATAGCCCTGCGCCAACAGGGAATCGTAGACGCCCTGCCAAGGCTCGGTTTCGCCCGAAATTTTTATCATCACGCGCAGATACATCAGCAGCTCGGCGGCGTTGAGCGGCGCGTCACACCAGCCGGAGCCGCCGCCGTTAAAATAACGCAGGCTCCATTTTGCCCAGGTCGTCGGTCCGCCAAAGCAGTCTTGTAGCTCCATGCCGTGGTCGATGATGTGCCGCAGCAGCGCCTTACCTGCTTGAATCGCCAGCGCGTCAAGCTCCGCGTCAAGCTTCCCCAAGGTGATGTGTAAAAAATATAAGTGCGCAAAGTGCAGGGTGATTTCATCGCTGCTTGTGTCGCCTTTGTAGACGATGCCTGTGCCCGCGCTGCCTTCCGCCTGGCAGAGCTTTGCGAGCCGCGCCGGGATTGCCGCCGAAGCCTTCACTGTCACACCCGCCCGTCCGCTGTGGACGGCTGAGGCGGTTGGCAGACATTCGGCAAGCCCGTCGGCGCGTTTGCGAAAGTAATAACCGCCGTCCGGCACAGGCTCACGGGGCGTGAGATAGGTGCGCGCCACAAAGCCGTCTCCCCGTCCGGGGATATACATCAGCAGCAGCATCGCTTCGGCAGCGCGGGTGGCGATGGCGCGGACGCGCTGTGTTTCGGGATGCGTTTCCCCCAGCTCCCGCGCAAGGGTGGCGTAGTGCAGCTCTTCGGCAATGGCGAAGCCGCAGCCGAAGCAGCCATCGTTGTCACTTTCGTTGTAGGGCAGCGGCATATCCTTGCGGTAGGGAACGCTCAGCTGCCGCTGGCTGAACATGCCTCGGCGGTCAACGACGTCCAGGCTTTCCCTGAGCAGCAGATTCGCCTTTTCTTCACCGCTTAAAAAGCGCAGCGTGAGCTTTGCGGCGCCCGTTTCCGTTAAAATCCAAACAATTTCCGTGCCATCCGAGGCTGCCTCCAGCGGAAGGATTGCTTTGACTGCGTTATCCGGTAAATCACGCGGCGCGCTGAAAAACCATATACGCTCTTCTTTGCAGGGAGCGCCGCCGTTCCAGCGCGTCAATCCGTTTGCCGCGCCCAGCCAGACCGTGCCGTTCGCTCCGGGAGCGGCGCAGGAATACGAACTCCGCCGCGAAGGCAGCGGGAGGGGAATCCGCGCCAGGTAAGGCACGGGAGATTCATTTTTGACACTCAAAAGCGCCGCCGGGATACCCGGCGTGTCTTTGGAATATATTTCAGCAAATCGGTTTAGGCTGCGCCGTAAAATGATCGGGCATTCCGGCATACAAACGCCTCCTTGCGCTTAAGCGGCGTCCACGTGGTTTGTGGCAATGAGATCCACGCCTGTGCCGGCGGCATCTTCCAGCACGACCGTGCCGATTGCTACGGGTGCGGCGATGTTTATACTTTTGGTCGCCGCGGCGCAGGCAATCATAGCCGCTTTCGGGATTGGCTGCGCGCTCTTGACGCTTACCAGCGGCGCTGTGCCGCCCGCCACCCGCATGGTGGAGGTAAAGGAACGCGTCGGGTTGGTACATTCGGTTTGCGCATAGACCTCGCCTCGCTTGCAGGTGTTGCCAGTGACGGAAAGCACTGCGCCGTTTTCATCCAGCTCTGCGCGCATGGCGCAGCCCAACGGGCAGGCGATACAAATCAGATCCTTGACCATTGCGTGCATCCTCCGAGTCGTTTTATATTTGAAGTCATTATATAGCAGTCAAGCGGAAATTGCAAGCTGAAAATGACGCAGGGCGGAAATTTACAGTTTAGCCATTGCTCTTTGCAGGCGTATGTGTTATAATAAATAAAATTTGGGCTGCTTTTTAGGATGCGCCCGAAGGGATGGTGAAATACCGTGCACAGTTCCACGCTTGCCTTGCTTTTGGACGGCGCACTGTTGTTGGCGTTTGTTATTGTTCTGGCGCGGACGGTGAAGCGAGGCTTTTTGGCTTCCCTGTTGTCGATTGCTTGCTGGGTGCTGAGCCTGGTTTGCGCGGGCGCGATGAGCGCGGCGCTGGCGCAGCCAATGTATGAGGGCTTTGTTGCCAGACCCGCGCAAAGCGCTATTGAAGCCAAGATGACCGAAACGGTTTCCGGCGCGGAAATTGCCGTTTTTGCTGAAAAGACATTGGCGGAGCTGCCTGCTGCGTTGCGGGAGCTGGCGGATTTCAGCGGTGTTTCGCTGGATTCCCTTTCAGCGAATCTGGATGCCGCAAAAAGCAGCAAGGCGCAAAACGCGGCGGAGCTGCTGCAAAGAGAAATCGTCGCGCCCGTCGCTACGGCGGCTATCCGCTGGGGCTTGAGTATCATTCTGTTTTGCTTGCTGCTTGCGCTGAGCCGTTTGGTCGCCCGCAGGCTTGAAAAGGTGGGTAAGCTGCCTGTTCTCAAGCAGGTGAACTGGCTGCTGGGCGTTGCCCTAGGTCTTTTGAAGGGTCTGTTGGTCGTGTTTGTTCTAGCGCTGCTGCTGCGTGTGGCAGGGGAGCTGGGCGGCGGCGTTTTGGGCGAAGCAACGGAGCAGGCGCGGCTTCCGCAGCTTGCAGAAGCCCTGCCCATCCGGAAGGGCTTGTAATCAACACATAATGAATCAGGAGGAGAAGCGATGGCTGCCAACGATGACAATAAGGTTTTCACCATACCTAACATGATCACGATGCTGCGGGTTGCGTTGATCCCGGTGTTTGCGCTACTGTTTTTGAAGGGCGAGTTGCTTGCAATGCTGATCGTGCTGGTGCTTTCGGGGCTTAGTGATGCGGTGGATGGCAAAATCGCGCGGCGCTTTCATATGGTGAGCAACATCGGCAAATGGCTTGACCCGGCGGCGGATAAGCTCACGCAGATTACGCTTGCCGTGCTGCTTTTTTGGAAGTTCAGCCAAAGTGTGAACCATTGGATCAAAGCCTTCAGCTGGGTGTTTTTGCTCTTTTTGGGCAAGGAGCTGTTGATGCTGGTCGTTGCGCTGGTGATGCTGCTGCTCAAAAAGCGCCCGGCAGCGGCGGAAATCTATGGAAAGCTGGCGACGTTTGCTTTTTATGTTGTGATGGCGCTGCTCTTTTTGGCGGGACCGGAGGTCAGCCTTTTCGCGTCCTGGGAGGGCTTCCCTGTGCTGCCAAACGGCGCTGTGTTCGCGCTGGTGATCTTTTCGCTGGCACTGACCTTTGTGGCGTTTTTCAGCTATATTCCGGATACCTTCCGAAAGCTGTTTAATAAGGAGAAGGCAAGCAAATGACGACCATGTGCTGCAAATGCAAGCAGCGCCCCGCCGTTTTGTTCGTGGGGCGCATTGTGGACCAACATGAAACCGCGCGGGAGGGATATTGCATTCCCTGTGCAATGCAAATGAACATCGGTCCCATTAAACAGATGATGCAGAATATGGGCTATTCTGCTGACGACGTCGCCAACGCGGGGCAAGAAATGGACGCCTTCTTCCAAGATGGGGGTGACGCGATCCTTACGCCGCTGACAGAAAGCTTCCGCGAAGCGTTCGGGGATATCCCGGAGGCGTACCGCCCCGCCGACCCGGAAGCGGACGAAGAGGAAGACGAGGAGGACGAAGAAGCAACCCGCCCGGAGCCTATCCCCGTCATGGCGCCCAGGCGCGGCGATCGCAAGGCGAAAAAAAAAGAGAAGAGCCGCAAGCATCTTTCGCTTTATTGCACGGATTTGACGGAACGCGCGCGAAGCGGGCAGTTGGATAAGATCATTGGGCGTGCGGATGAAATTTATCGCACAATGCAGATTCTGTGCCGCCGCACAAAGAACAACCCTTGCCTGATTGGCGAGCCTGGCGTGGGCAAAACCGCGATTGCAGAAGGGCTTGCCCAGCGCATTGCTGCGGGCGACGTGCCCAGCCGTTTGATGGATAAGGAAATCCACTTGCTGGATATGACCGCAATGGTCGCCGGGACGCAGTTCCGCGGGCAATTCGAGGGGCGCATTAAGGGCTTGATCGAGGAGGTCAAGACCCTGGGGAATATTATTCTCTTCATTGATGAAGTGCATTCTCTCGTTGGCGCGGGCGATGCGGAGGGTTCTATGAACGCCGCGAATATTCTTAAGCCGGCGCTTTCACGCGGGGAAGTGCAGATCATCGGTGCAACAACGTTCACGGAATATCGCAAATATATTGAGAAGGACGCTGCGCTGGAGCGCCGTTTGCAGCCGGTGAAGGTGGAAGAGCCGTCTATCGGTGACTGCTGCCGGATGCTTGAGGGTGTCAAAGAGTATTACGAGGCTTTTCACAAGGTGAAGGTGAGCGACGTGCTGGTGCGCCGCGCCGTGATCTTGAGCGAGCGTTATATCAGTGACCGTTTTTTGCCGGATAAAGCGATCGATTTGCTTGACGAGGCTTGCACCTGCGCCAATTTGCGCAACGGCTCCATTGACGCGCTGGAAAAGACGAAGCGTAAAATCCAGCAGCTCATGGAGCAGCAGCAAGCCTTGATGGAGCAGCCGGATGTGGATTATGAAAGACTTTCCACCATCCGCACGGAAATGTTCCAGCTTGAAAGCAACGCCAAAACACTGCAATTGCAGGCGGCGGATAACCTTGTGACAGAGGACGATCTGGCAAAGGTCATCCAGCTGTGGACGGGTGTCCCGGCGCAAAAGGTGATCAACAGTGATTTGGAGCGCTTGCGCAACATGGAAAATGCGCTCAAAAAGCATATCGTCGGGCAGGATGAAGCGGTTTCGCAGCTTTCTGCGGCGGTGCGCCGCAGCCGTGTGCAGATTAGTCCGCAGCGCAGACCGGCGTCGTTTATCTTTGTCGGTCCCACAGGCGTGGGGAAAACGGAGTTGGTTAAGCGCTTGGCGGCGGAGCTGTTTGATAAGCCGGAAACGCTGATACGTCTGGATATGTCTGAATTTATGGAAAAGCACGCAGTTTCGCGCATTATCGGCTCGCCGCCGGGCTATGTCGGTTACGACGAAGCGGGTCAGCTGACGGAAAAAGTGCGCCGCAAGCCGTATTCCGTTGTTTTATTTGATGAAATCGAAAAGGCGCACCCGGATGTGATGAACATCCTGTTGCAAATTTTGGATGAAGGGCGCATCCACGACGCCCAGGGGCGCGAGGTCGGCTTTGAAAACACCGTGATCATTATGACCTCCAACGCCGGGAGTGATCGCAGGGAGGGTGCAATCGGCTTTGCAAAAACCAAGGGCGAGGCTACAAAGGAGCGCAGCATGAAAGCGCTCAAGGAGTTTCTGCGCCCGGAATTTTTGGGGCGCGTGGATGAAATTATTGTGTTTCGTGACTTGGACGCGGCGGATTTTGCCGCCATCGCGCGGCTGCATTTGGCGGAGCTGCGCGAGGCGTTGCTTGAAAAAAACATCCGCTTCAGTTGGAGCGAGGAGGCTTTAGAACTGCTTGCCGTGCAGGCGGTAGGCGGGCAGCGCGGAGCAAGGGATCTGCGCAATCTGTTGCGCCGCCAAGTGGAGGATCCTGTCACCACACAGTTGGTTGAAGCTCCGCCGGAGCAGCCTGTAAGCGCGTTTGCTTTGGCGGCGCAGGAAGGCGGCGTTGTTTTGGCGGCGATGTAGGGGCGCAGTTATTTTATCGCGATGAAGCCCTTCTTTTTTCGTTGCTTCCAACAGAGGAAGCCGATAACGGCAACAATAACCAGCAGCGCAATCCACTGTGATGTGGAGAAAATCCAAAAGGCTCCGCGGTTTGCATCACCGCGAAAAAATTCCAGCACGAAGCGCCCTGCGGAATAGAGCAGCAAATATGCAGGAAAGAGGATGCCGGGACGGGTTCTTTCCCATCTTCCCAGCAAGAAAAGCAGCAGAATTGCCAGATTCAGCGCACTTTCCAGCAACGGGGAGGGGACACGCGGCGTTGCATAAACTGTGCCCGGAACAGAAAGCATATGCCGAACTTGTATGCCATAACAACAGCCTGCAAACAGGCAGCCAAAACGAGCGACTGCTCCAAAGGCAGGTGTTGCGTAGGCCATCAAATCGGCGACATGCTTGCGCGGGATTTTTGCCAGCGTTGCATAGAGCACGACCAGCGCTGTCCCTGCTATTAGCCCGCCGTACAGCACGCCGCCGTTGTTTAAAATACCCCGCCAGTTTTCAAAAGTCCAAAAGCCTGGGTTGCTGCTAAATCGGACGATCTGATAACAGGCGTACATTCCCCGCGCGCCTACCATGCCGCCGATCACACAAAGCGCCAATATTCGCAACAAATGTTCGCTGGAAATCTTAAAGCTTTTTCGTTTGGTATAAGCAACGCCGGAACCGACACAAATTGCCGCTATATAGCACAGCCAGTACATGTTAACGGCGTGACCGAAGAGATTGATGGTTGGCAGCATACGCACCTCGTTTGCGGCAGGATAAAATACACGCTTAGGGCATCAGCATTTCTGCAGGCGCGGCATACCGCGTGCGTTCAAAAGGTGTTTCGTTTTTGCAAGCATCAACCAATTTTTGGTAAATAGATGAATCTTTGATCGTTTTTTCTTCATCCTGCGCGAGTTTTTGTATTTGCGCCGCGCTCTTGTTTTTTGCCTTTTTTTCGGTTAAGCTTGATTCTGTAATTTTTACATTAAAATTTTTGCCGGGAAGCAAGAGCGTTCCGTTCTTTTGCGCGGAAACAAAGAACACGCAGATATCCCCCTCTTCTGGCAAGAAATCTCCTTCGCCCAGAACCAGTGCCTTGTTGCCGATAGAAACCCCGCCTTCTTTCAGAACCGGAACCTTTTCATTGAGCTTCAGATTGCCTTTTAAGTTCTCAAGAACGGTAATATCGTAGTTGGTGTAAGGGAATCCAACCGTTTCGGTGCCATCTTCGGTTTCGCGCTCAAAAACATTTTCATATATTGTTTTGTTTTGCAATTCGACTCTGCCGACAAATACATAATCGACGTGCCCTGCAACTGCGCTCGGATCATTGATATCAATAATGTAATCATACAGTATCGGAGCAAGCGGCAACTTATTTGCAAGCTCAAGATAAAGACCGAAAGCTGTCATTGACACAACAAGGCAGGCGGCGGTGACGATCGCTATCTTTTTCGAACGGGACAATTTGGTTTTCATAATAGACTCTCTCCTTAATATCTCGCATAAGCTGCGTCGTAGGAAGCTTTGTCGTCGGTTGAGAGCGAAATGTTCTCGCGTTTTCCTTGTCGCATAACGTTCGTAGGCAAGCCGTCATTGTTTTCATCCAGCCCGAGGGCGTGCCCCAATTCATGCGTCACGGTGTGAAGTATGTTGTTGTAATTGAAATTGTAAGAAGGATCATCCAGATACGCCTTGTTCAAATGAATATAGGCAAAGGCAAGGTTCGTTATGCCAGTCCAACCATTACCTTCGTTATTCACGTCGGAAATGCGCACGTCCTGCAGAACCTTTCCGTCATCCGGTCTAAAAACGCCTGGTTTGTATGCGTTCCATGTGGCGACAGCAGTTTTGACATAGCTGTCATATTTTGATTGGTTGGAATCGTAGTCGCAGTGTTTCCCTGAATCCACAAGATCATGCGGAATGCTCGTTATGATAGAAATGGTTGTTGTGCCGTTTGTGCTGGTACCGCAATCCGCGCCCCCGAATGCTGCGGCGACACCCAAAAGTGCGACCGAAAGCAGGGAAGCGCTCAACGCTCGCTTGAGAAAAACTTTCACTTGCATCACTTTCTTTCTTGTTTAGGCTATGCATATTATATCATAAAAAGACAGTTTTTGCAAGCGATTTCGTTATAATCTGCTATGATATATATAGTGGATTATCATGTACAAAATAACCAAAATTTTAAGGCGTCAGCAACTCTGCAGGCGCGGCATGGCGCGTGCGTTCAAAAGGTATTTCGTTTTTGCAAGCTTCAACCAATTTTTGGTAAATGGATGAATCTTTGATCGTTTTTTCTTCATCCTGCGCGAGCTTTTGTATTTGCGCCGCGCTCTTGTTTTTTGCCTTTTTTTCAGTTAAGCTTGATTCTGTAATTTTTGTGTTACAGTTTTTTCCTGCAATCAGCAGACTTCCGTCTTTTTGCGCGGAAACAAAGAACACGCAGATATCCCCCTCTTCCGGAAGATAATCTCCTTCGTCTAAGACAAGAAATTGACCGTCCATAGTGGCTCCGCTGTCTTTTCTTACTTGGATTGTGTTGTCGGTTTTGAGGTTGCCCTTCATGCTACCCAGGATGGTTACGTCGTAGATGGTATAGGGGCTGCCGATCGTTTTTTCGCCGTCCTCGGTTTCGCGTGTAAAGATGTTGTCGTACTGTACTTTGTGTTGTTTTTCAACTCTGCCGGTGAACACATAATCCACAAGCCCTGCCAGTGCGTTCGCGTCATCGGGGTCAACGACGTAATCGCTGAATTGCGGCGCGAGCTTCAAAGGGGATTTGTGCTTCAAGATGCCCAAAAACGGACCGAACAAATAAAGCGCAAGCGCTGTGAGCAGAACAAACATGAAGGCGGATGATAGAACGATAAGCTTCTTTTTTGTGCTTGTCTTGGCGGTCATTGTCATCACCTCTTTCTGTCAATATCTCGCATAAGCTGCGTCGTAGGAAGCCTTGTCATCAGTTGAGAGCGAAATGTTCTCAAGTTGCCCTTGCCGCATAACGTTCGTGGGTAAGCCGTCGTTATTTTCATCCAACCCGAGGGCGTGTCCCAGTTCATGCGTTATTGTTTTGAGTCTGTTGTTGTAGTTCCATGAGCTTTTGTCTAGATGCGCCTTGTTCAGATGGATCGTACCAAGTTGCAGGTTGGTTGATGCAAACGCATTGTCGCCCGCTTTATCCACGTCGGAAATGCGCACGTCCTGCAGAACCTTTCCGTCATCCGGTCTAAAAACGCCTGATTTGTATGCGTTCCATGTGGCGACAGCAGTTTTGACATAGCTGTCATATTTCGATTGGTTGGAATCGTAGTCGCAGTGTTTCCCTGAATCCACAAGATCATGCGGAATGCCCGTTATGATAGAAATGGTTGTTGTTCCGTCTGTGCTGGTACCGCAATCCGCGCCCCCGAATGCTGCGGCGACACCCAAAAGTGCGGCCGAAAGCAGGGAAGCGGTCAACGCTCGCTTGAGAAAAACTTTCACTTGCATCACGTTCTTTCTTGTTTAGGC
>JAITGE010000007.1 GCA_031280825.1 Oscillospiraceae bacterium
ACGAAGTGTAGACCCCGTCATGCTCGCCCCAGGCGGTTGCCGGCAGTATCGCATCGGCGTGGAGCGTGGTCTTATTCCAGAAAATATCCTGGCACACCACAAAATCAATCTTGTCGAGCGTTTCCCGTATCTCTTCGAGGTCGGGGTCGGACTGACCGGGGTCTTCGCCAAAAATATAGTAGGCGTGAATCTGCTTGGCCGGGTCTTTTTCGTGCACCACCCGTTCAGGAACGCGGGTGAGTGTAAGCCCCACTTTGCAGGAGAGCTTTGCCCCCCAAGCCTTCTCGAACTTTTCGTGCATCTTGGGGTCGGTTACGCTCTGGTAGCCGGGGTAGACGTTGGGGAGCACCCCCATGTCGCAGGTTCCCTGCACGTTGTTCTGCCCCCGCACAGGCCCGGTGCCGCAGGCATAGTGCCCAAAGTTGCCGGTCAGCATAGCGAGGGAACAGTTGCTCTTGACCACCTCAACACCCTGCTGGAACTGGGTAACGCCCATCCCCCACAGGATGACCGAATGTTTGGACGAAGCATATTTACGGGCGGCAGTCCGTATCGCATCGGCGCTTACTCCGCAAATCTTTGCCGAATGTTCCGGCGTATACTCCTTGACAATCTCCCAGAAGCCGTCGAAATCCTTGGTGTGCGCGTCGATAAACGCCTGGTCCTGCAAGCCTTCGGTGATGATAACGTTGGCCATAGCATTGGTCAGGGCGATATTGCTGCCACCTTTAATCTGGAGGTGGAGGTCGGCAATACGAGCCGTTTCGGTGATGCGCGGGTCGGCGCAGATGATGTACGCGCCCTTTTCCTTTGCCCGCACGATGCGCCGCGCCACCAGCGGGTGGGAAGCCGCCGCGTTGTAGCCGATGTTAAAAATCACCTCGCAATCCTCGATTTCGGGGATGGAGAGCGACATTGCCCCCTCGCCTATGGTCTGCATCGAGCCGACAACCGAGGCGGCATGACAGATGCGGGCGCAGTGGTCGATGTTGTTCGTCCCGATACAGGCGCGAATGAACTTCTGCATCAGATAGTTCGCCTCGTTCCCCGGCCCGCGGGCGGAACCGGCCCCCATAATCGAGTCGGCCCCCCACTTTTCTTTGATAGTTTTGAGGTTATCCGCGACAAATTTAATCGCTTCGTCCCACGAAACTACCTCGAGCGGGGATTTTCGCCCATTTTTGCGAATCATCGGCTCCCGAATCCGCTTTGTTAAAATCTGCGGGTCGTTGAGGTAATCCCAGCCGTACCAACCTTTAAGACAAGCCTTGCCGTCGTTGGTTCTGCCCGCAACCGGATGCACGTCAACAATTTTATTTTCCTGCGTGTCCACAGTAAACAAAAGCTGACACCCTGTGCCGCAATAACAGCACGTCGTTTGAATCTCTTTTAATGCCATATATATCTCCTATTAAATAGATTTCAGATTTCGGATTTCGGATTTCAGAGGTTTCGTCCGGTATATGTTACCTAACGTAGAAAGCAGCGTTAGAAAACATATAACGAACGCAAGTCTGAAATTGGTTACATAGATTTCAGATTTCGGTTGCCAGCAGCAGGTTTTTAAGTGCTTGTTCAGTAGTTTCTGTAAAAGGGTCAAAATAAAAGCGATACGAACAAGCGCCCTATAAAGGCACCTGTTAGACGGAATGGAAGGAATTTTGTTTTGGTACATCTTTTCAACAGCAAACCCGGCTGCTCTTGGCACAGTCATGGCCAGCCCGCCCCGCACCGGAACTTGCAATGCTTTTTACAAATAGTTATATACTTCATGATTAAAATTGTAAGGTCATATTGCAGCCCTGTCAAGCGGTCGCGGACTGATTTCTTGATAAACTTGACAGGTATTCGATAATTACATTTCCCCATTGGTGTGCTACTTCTGTCGCCATGTCATGTTTTTTAGCCTATGCGTAGTTTCAAGTCTATTTTCGCGGGTTATACGGGTTTTCTACGGCGTTACCCTTCAAACTCGAACTCACGGCGTAGCTAATCAAAATATACACCAAAATCAGTATGCCGTTGACGATGATATACGCCGTGGGCGCTGTCATTTTCGCTATGCAGAAAATGATATTGCTGATGATTTCCAGCACGAGAAAAATGGCCGACAGAGCGCGGATATTACCAACCGTGCCCCATCCGTTTTCAGAGAGGGCAAGCAAGCCGCCCAATGGCAGAAAAACGGCTGCACCGCCGCCTATGGCAATGAGCAACTGATACGGCTCCCCGTTGTTCCACGCGAAAAAGCCGTAGCCTGCCAAGCCGGATATGGCAAGCGCAATAATCAAAAGAACGGGATTAATCCTCATTGGAAATTTCCTCCTTCGGGTTCTGCGCAGCTTCCCGCATTGGGTTATCAACGCCAGGAATACGCATATTTACGATAGTCTCGTTCATTGAAGCAGTCATCTGCTTTTGAATCGCGGTACTTTTGGCAAAATCAACCAGCTTGTTGATCGCGTAAAAAGAATCTTCGTTGTGCATTCCGGCTCCTCCTTATGGTGCTGGCGGCGGCGGGGGTGTGGGTGCTGCCGGCGCGAAAAGCTGTGCCAATTCTTGCACATTTCCGGCGGCCGCCCATGCCGCCATGCCTTGTTTCCACACCTGCGACTGCGGCGTAAATTGACCTTGCGCCGCCATCTGCGCCAATTGCTGTAGATTATACGGACCCGTGGTCTGTCCGTTTACCGCGACATTGTATTGCGGCATTGGCGGCGGCGGGGCATTCATCCCCTGCATCATGCCGCCCATCATACCCGCCATTTGCTGGCCTACCGCGCCGCCCATTGCCATACCCGCCATCATTCCGGCGGGATTAAAGCCGCCGCCGTCTCCCAGACTCACACCCGCGCCCTGTCCCATTTGACCTAAGGACGCGGCGGCGGTCTTTGCGACATCCGCCTGCTGGTTCAGTTGATGAACGGCAAAATTTGCCCCTTCGGTTTGCAGTTTTTGCGCCCGTTGCATTTCCTCACGTTGTATACGTAATGATTCTTCCATATTTCCCGCATTGATGCGCTGGGTGTCCTGCAAGTTTTGAATATTGACATCAGCCTGCGCCTGGGTGGTCTGGGCGGCTATGTCCTGCGTTACAGACATCAGCTTTGTGTAGCCTTCGCTGTCTTTGTTTGCTTCGATTGCGTCAATGTCAACCGAGGAAACCGTTACACCGAATTCCACTTCCAAACGCGGCTTGATATAGTTTTCCGCAAGCTCGTTTATTTCAAGAATTTTCCGCTCAAGCTGCATGACCGGAATGTTGTTATTAGCCGGAGCGTTTGAAACGATACTCTTGATATATTTTGTGATACCCGCTTTGACTTGCTGCTTAAACGTTTCAAGGTTGAAATCAATAAGGCGGTGCAATTTGATGAACGCCTTGTAATCGACCATGCGGAACGTGAGCGTCCCGCGAACCGCGACCGGAACGGCAAAATCCATAAAACGCGGATCGAACACATCAAAGTAGGGAATACCAAAGCGTATCTGGTTTATCCCCGCAAGGTTGATAAAGTAGACCTCCGCCTGAAACGGCGAATTGCCGCCAAAGGCAACACCGACAATCCGCGAAAGCACCGGAAAGTTTGCCGTTTTTATCGTCGCGTCATAAGGCCCTTCGATAAAATCCTGCAAGGTTCCGTCTTTTTGTTGATACACAAACACGGCAACCTC
>JAITGE010000022.1 GCA_031280825.1 Oscillospiraceae bacterium
GATGGAAGTGCCGTATGCCTACTGTTATGAGCGCCAAAGCCGCAGCGAACCTCGCCGTAAGCCGGAAATTGGTATCCACAGTGTGCGCGGCGGGACGATTATTGGTGATCACAGTGTGATTTTCGCGGGGCTGGATGAAGTAATTACCCTTAACCACAGCGCCGGCAGCAAGAGGCTGTTCGCGGTTGGCTGTCTTCGCGCCGCACGGTATACCGTGTTACAGCCTCCCGGCAATTATGGCATGGAGGATTTGGTGGATTTTTGCGCGTGCGGCTGATATAGCTGAAAAAGCACAGACGGCGGGGAAAAACTACCCGCTGTCATAGCCTGTCAGTATAACAATAACACTACTGAGGAAAGGATTTGCTCATTGACAGCCATCCCTTTTTTTGATATAATCACGAAAGACTAAACAATCATTATGGGGGGATCTTTATGGCTTCCACGACATTGGTTGATACGATTCGCAAAAAGCAGGATGCCCACGGTGTGAAAGCGCCATACAACCTTAGCCCGCGTATTCAATGGCTGCGTGAATACTACTACAGGGGCAATGACCGCGTGTGGAACAATGCCTTCATGCCCTTCACCACAGGCGCGCCGTGGGATGAGCTGTTTGAAGAGCAGACCTTCTATAACGCGCCGGAGACCTATTGCTTCTACAATTGCTTCACCAAAACATACAAGCAAATGGCGTACCGGGTGGATGTGCCTAAGGATTTTTACAGCTGGGCGCTGCCGGAGCGGAAGGCTTGGTTTTTGAAAACCGTAATGGTCGATTATGTGCCGCAGGAGGTTTTGCCCGGCGATTTGCTGGCCGGCGGGCGTTTTAACCTGATGGCCTCACGCTGCTGGAACGCGCAGGAAACCGCAGAGCATAGCGAGCAGCTCTGGGGTAAGGACGGAAAAGGCGGTCTGCGCAAGGATGCCATTGAATTTGAGGAGCGCGGCTTTGGCAATTGCGGCGCGACCTCCGGGCATTTGATTTCCAATTACCCCAAAGCGCTGCGCATGGGTTTTGCGGCGATAGCCGAGGAGGTGAGCGGTTATTACGAAGCGTTGAGCGAAGCTGATAAGAACGGCGCAAAGGGCGCACAGCTTCGAGCGATGCGCACCGCTGCGCAGATGCCCATTGAATTGGCGGCGAAATATGCCGCGCACTGCCGCGCTTTGGCGACGGAAGAAAAAGACGTGAACCGCCGCGCGGAACTGGAAGACATGGCGGCGAATTTGGAGATTGTACCGCGCAAGCCGGCGGAGAATTTTTGGCAGGCGATGCAGGCGCTCTGGCTGACACACATGCTCATTATGAGCGACGAAAACTATCCGGGTCCCGGCGTATCCTTCGGGCGGTTGGATCAGTACATGTATCCGTATTGGAAAAAATCGATTGATGAAGGCATGGATCGCGCGTTCGGCAAAGAGATCCTAAAATGCTTCTGGATAAAGTGCAATTTTGCTTACGACGCAATGATTACCACCGGCGACCAGGGGATCACGGCCGGATATGGGCAGTTGTTCAACCTGGGCGGCATGGGTGCGGGCGGCGCGGATATGACCAACGATTTCACCTATGTGATGCTGGAAGTGCTGGACGAGATGAGTCCCATCCTGGAGCCGAAGCCAAATGTGCGTTTGCATAGCGGCACGCCCGAGAAGCTTCTGGATACCGTGGTGGATATGATTGCCACGAGCCAGGGCGCCCCTTTTTTGCTTAATTTTGACGAGCGCAGTATGGCGGGGTTGCTCCGCGAAGCCAAACGCGCGGGGGTGGAGGAGCTAATCAGCGAGGCGAATGTGTTTGACTACGGTTCCGTGGGCTGCCTGGAAAACACAATGTGCGGCAACGACCGCTCCGCCACCGTGGATTGCAACCTGAATCTGCTCAAGGCGCTGGAGCTGACGTTGGGCAACGGGCAGGAGTTGGTTTGCTACAGGGACGCTGTTTGGGGCAAGCCCTATGAAACGCCTTCCGACGCCCCGGCGACCGGCGACCCGCGCGCTTTTAAAACGTTTGAGGAATTCTACGCGGCGTTTGAAGCGCAAATCCGGTATCTTGTGAAAAAAATCGTGGATCTGTATGACCGTTCTGTCGCTATGCGGGCGGCTTATGGACCAACGCCCTATCTTTCGCTGCTGGTGGACGGCTGCGCCGCGAGTGGAAAGGACATTACGCAGGGCGGCGCGGAGCTGAAATTTGCGACCATTGAGGGCGTGACCTTCGGTACGACGGTAGATTCCCTGCTGGCGATCCGATATTTGGTCTATGAAAAGCAAATATGTGATATGGATACTGTTATTAAGGCTTTGCAGGCAAACTGGGAGGGTTACGAAAAGCTCCAGACTGTGGCGAAGAACCGTGCTCCGAAATATGGGCGTGACGACGATGCGGCAGATGCGCTTGCGCTGCGCGTGATGGATCTTTGGGCGGAGGAAACCTGGAAATACACCACGCCCATTGGGCAGCGCTACCGCGGGGGGATGCTTAGCTGGAATTATTGGATTGGTTCGGGCTTTATTCTGCCCGCCAGCCCGGACGGGCGGCAGCGCGGGCAGTTCCTGAGCAACGCCATTTGCCCTGTGAACGGTGCGGATACCAACGGACCGACCTCCAACGCCAATTCCGTGGGCAAGGTGTTGGGCGGCAAGGCGGAAGCCGGCGAGCTTGGCGATTATCAGGCGTGGCGGAACAGCCTGCCGAACGGCGCGTCGCATACTATCACACTGTCACCGTCGCTTTTGCGGGATGAAGAGCACCGTGAGAAGCTAAAGAGCTTTTTGCGCGGCTACATTCAAAACGGCGGCACCGCGCTGCAAATTAATATTTTGGATGCCGAGATGCTTCGCGACGCGCAAAAGCATCCGGAAAATTACCGTAACCTGCTCGTGCGTGTTACAGGCTATAACGCTTATTTCACCTCTATCGGCAGGGAGCTGCAAAATGAAATCATCGCACGGGAAAGTCATAACCAGTATTGATAGCGGGGAGTGATAGCGCGTGGCTTTGGTTTGCGATCTTTTTATAAACCGCGAATGTGAAGATTGCATTTTCGGGGAATTTGATTTGTTAGAAAATAAATATTGGTGCAAAAAGCTGGAAGCGCTTCGCGACCCGGCAGATCTGGAGCGGTGCCCGGAAATGGAAGAAACGAAACGATAGCGCATCACAAAAGTACGAAGGAGATGTATGTCCACAGTCACAATTCTGGATTTGCAGCGCATGAGCAGCGAGGATGGACCCGGATTGCGCACCACGGTGTTTTTGAAGGGCTGCCCACTCGCGTGCAAATGGTGCCATAACCCCGAAAGCATCGCTTTTCGGGGCGAGGTGCTTTGGCACGGGCAGCGCTGCATCGGCTGCAAGGAATGTGTGCGTGAATGTCCGCAGCGGGGCGTCCGGTTTGAAGGAACGGGCTTGACCATTGCTCGCGAACGCTGCGAGGGCTGCTTCGCTTGCTGCGAGCAATGCCCTGCCGGTGCGTTGGAAGCCAAAGGGCGTGTCGTTGAAGCGGCAGCGCTGTGCCGGGAGCTGCTCAAGGATCGCGCGTATTTTGGCGCGGAGGGCGGGGTTACGCTTTCCGGCGGCGAAGCGCTTATGCAGGAAAGCGCAATGGAATTGCTGCAGCTGCTCCGGGCGCAAAAAGCTGCGGCGGGGCAGCCGGATTTTAACATAGCGATCGATACCTGCGGGCTTGTGCCGGCGGAGCGGTTGCAGCGCGCGCTTTTGCTTTGTGATATTGTTCTTTTTGATGTGAAAATTGCCGACACCCGGGCGCACAGGGAGCACACGGGCGCGGGGAATGAGGAGATTCTGCAAAGCCTGCGGACGGTTGGCGCGTGGGCGGTGCAGGTAGGTGGGCGGCTTTGGGTGCGAACGCCGATCATTCCCGGCGCAACGGATCACGAGGAGAATATCGCCGCCATCGGTAAGCTTTTGAGCGAATTGCCGGCGGGGAGTGTGGAGCGCTGGGAGCTGTGCGCGTTTAACAATCTTTGCGCATCCAAATATGCCAGCCTGGAACAGGAATGGGCGTATGCGGCTGTGCCGCTGATGCGCCGCGCGGATATGGAACGGCTGACCGCAATTGCACAGCAAGCAAGGGCTTGCGGGCATACGCGTTGGACGGGCGCGGTGCGGCGGGAAGAATAGGAGGAGGAAAGCATATGGCGCAATACGCGTATATGATCATCGGTCAGCCTTCGCTGGATGTCAACACTGACCATCTTGGCGTGACGGTGCGGGAAACGGGGGGCGCGGTGGTGTATTCCGCCTACGCCGCCTCCGCGCTGGGGCATTCTGTTTTGGCGTTGGGCAAATGCAATCCGGCGGAAATTGATTTGCCCGCGGTCTTTGCGCGCGCCGCGCGTGTGACGCTTGCACCCTGCGCGGCACAGACCAGCACGTCAATTGCAAATACCTACCATACGGCGGATAAGGAACGGCGAACCTGTCGCGTGATCAGCCGCATCCCGGCGTACACCCCGGCGGATTTGCCGACGGAGGGAGCGGCGATTTATCATATTGCCGGCTTAATGCGCGGTGATATTGAGGAAAGCGTGATTGAAGAGGCGGCTAAGCGCGGCATGGTCGCCGTGGATGTGCAGGGCTTTTTGCGCTGCGTCCGCCCGGACGGTTCCATGGAATTTGAGGATTGGCCGCGCAAGAAAGAGCTGCTGCCACGGATCCGTTTCTTGAAAACGGACGCTGCTGAGGCGGAAATTCTCACGGGGACGGACGACCGCCGCCGCGCCGCCGCGATGCTTGCGGATTGGGGCGCACAGGAAATCATGATTACGCACAACACGGAGGTTTTGATTTTTGCCGGCGGAGAATATACTGTGCAGCCCTTGCGCCCGCGCAATTTGAGCGGACGCTCGGGGCGCGGGGATACTTGCTTTGCAAGCTATATAACGGAACGGGCGGCGCGCTCTATCCCTGAAGCGCTGCAAACGGCTGCGGCGCTGGTTTCGTGCAAAATGGAGCAGCCGGGACCTTTTGCATGGGATCGCGCGGTTGTGGAGCAATACATTCGAAATTTTTACGCATAAGGCGATTGTTCAAACTTTATTAATGAAATAGTCCTTTTTGGGCGGTCTTTGCAGTATATAATAAGAGGAATGGAATTCTTCGGAAAGGCGGTAAGCGTGATGGATTTGATGAAGGCGCTTTCGGGGCTGAATTTAGAAACGCTCAAGATGGGGGCGAAGCAGGCGGCGCAAATCGTAAAACTGAATCTCCCAAAGGGCGAGCCATATGGCAATGGCGCGGCACAAACACCGCCCATGGGTTGGTCGAGCTGGAACACCTTCCGCAACCGCATCAGCGAATCGCTGGTGCTGGAGGTAGCCGAAGCCATGGAAAAGAGCGGCTTGGCGGGAGCGGGCTACCGCCATCTGAACATTGACGACTGCTGGCAGAGCGCACAGCGCGATGCAAACGGGCGGCTACAGCCTGATCTTGTGACCTTCCCGAATGGGATGCCCGCGCTGGTGCAGCAGGTGAACGCGCGGGGGCTTAAGCTGGGGCTGTATTCCTCAAACGGCACGTTAACCTGCGAGGATTTGCCCGCGAGTCTGGGGCGTGAGACAATCGACGCCCGGACGATGGCGGAGTGGGGTGTGGAGTATTTCAAATACGATTTTTGCCACAATGAAGCCCTACCCATGCGAGCGCCCTGCATTGAAAAGCTGGCGGTGAGTGCGCTGGGGAGCGGGCGCGAAACGGATTATTATGCCGTGGACGCAAGCCTGGAGGGCGGTGCGGTCATTGTGGAGGATGAGCGGTTGGAAAGCGGCAGATATGTCGCCGGGCTTTCCTTTGGCGGCGGCGCGGTTGTCTTCGAAAACGTGGAAGCTGAGGAGGACGGGCTTTACGCGATTACGCTTTGCATCCGCAAGAAGAGTCATTCCAAGAAGTTCGCGGTGATTGAGATCAACGGCGCGTTTGCCGCCGATACCGTTGTGCCGCCGACCTGGGCGATGACGAAGGAGGGGCGGCAGCAGTTGCTTTTGCCGTTGCGCAGGGGTTGCAATACCGTCCGTATTTACAATCCGATCGCTTCGCGCTTTGACAGCGCCGCTTACCAATACGCCCGTATGGGGCGCGAGCTGCAAAAGGCCGCGGTGGAGTATGCCGCAAGGACGGGCTTGCCGGAAAAGAAGATCACCTACTCCATTTGCGAATGGGGTCTGCATATGCCTTGGCGGTGGGGCGCGGGCGCGGGCAATCTCTGGCGCACCACACCGGATATCAAGGCGTTTTGGGCTTCCATTTTGGGGATCTATGAAATCAACGTGCGTTTGGCGCAGTATGCCGCTTCGGGCGGCTGGAATGACCCTGATATGCTGGAGGTTGGCAACGGCGGATTGAATTACGAGGAAAACCGTGCCCATTTCAGCCTGTGGTGTATGATGGCCGCGCCCTTGATTTTGGGCAACGATGTGCGCACCTTTTTACGCCCGGATGGTACGCCGGACACGACCAACGCCGCTTGGCAAATTGTCACGAACCGCGATATGATAGCGATCGATCAAGATCCGCTGGGCGTGCAGTGCCGCCGGGTTTGGACGAATGGAATGCAGGACACCTTGGTGAAGCCGTTGGCAAACGGAGATGTGGCGGTTTGCTTCTTTAATAAGGCTGCCGAATCCCGGCATTTCAGCTTGCGCATAAACGCCATTGCCGCCAAGGATTTTGTGCGTCTGCCCTTTGCCGAAGGCTATGCCGCCCGTGAGCTGTGGACGGGGCGCGGCGAAGCCGTGGCGGAGGAACTGCACGCAACCGTTGCGCCGCACGGGGTGAAGGTGTTCCGTATCAGCGCGCAGTCGGGTGCATGAAAAAAAGCGCCCCCGCATAAGGATATAAAAATCCAAAAAACGGGGGCGAAGGCGATGAAGTGCTGCATAACGGATTTGCGAAATAAGGATGTGATCAGCAAAACAACGGGTGCGCGGTTGGGCAATGTTGTTGATTGCCAAGTGGACACCTGCACCGGCTGCGTGGAGGCTCTGGTTGTGGTAGCGCGCCCGCGCATGTTTGGCTTTGTGGCGCGGGAGGAGTTTTTTGTCCGCTGGCAGGACATTGATATTATCGGCGACGACATTATTTTGGTGAGCTATACGCATCATCCGGCGCCTGAAGCCCGCAAGCGCGGCACGATGGAAGGGCTGTTCCGGTAAATCTGAGTTCCGGAACAATGCACGCGGGGGCGCACGTTTTTTTGGTTATTTTTTGTTTTGCTCCACCCAGTTTTTGGCTTGTTTGCAGGCGCTTTCGCTTTTTGGGTTGGCTATGCTGCGGGGGAGCTGCGTATCCGGTAGCCGTGCCGCGGAATCGGCAGGCAGGGTGCTGTTCATCTGTTTTTTATCCTTTTTAAATTTCTTCATGCGCTATCTACTCCATTTTTTGTATTTTCGGGACGAGTCCCCGCTCTTAGTATTGCACACGGAGGCACGGCTATGACAAATTTTTTTGACGGAAAAAAGGCGCTGGTGATCCTCAACCCCACGGCAGGCAAACACACGGCTAAGCAGCATTTGCATAATATTACCGCGCTTTTTAGCACCAACGGACTGGAAACAACCGTTTACACCACCCGTTGCCGGGGCGATGCGACAGATATTGTGCAGCGGCGGGGCGCGGATTTTGATATTGTTGTCTGCCGCGGCGGCGACGGTACGTTTAACGAAACCATCAACGGTATCATGTCGCTGCAGAATCGCCCGCTGGTGGGTTACATTCCCGCCGGCTCGACCAATGACTTGGCGAAGACGCTTTGTATCCCGACGGATAACCGCGAGGCAATTGATATTATTCTTAACGGGCAGCCCTTATGGAACGATTTGGGCTGCATGAACGGAGAGCTGTATTTTTCGTATACCGCATCCTTCGGCGCGTTCACCGAGGTATCCTACGAAACGCCGCAGAAACTGAAGAATAAGCTGGGGCACGCGGCATATTTGATTAGCGCAACGAAGGCGGTGAAGGCGATTCACCCGGTGCATATGCGCTTCAAAACCGCCGAGGGTCATCAAGCCGAGGGCGACTATGCCTTTGTATCCATGACCAATTCGGTTTCCATTGCCGGAATGGTCAAGCTGCACCGGCGCGAGGTTGGCTTAAACGACGGCAAGCTGGAGCTGCTGCTGGTACCGTATCCAAAGGACGGCGCGGCTTGGGCGGCGGCGATTGGCAACGTGCTGGCACGGCGGCTTAACACTGAAAATGTGCAGCTTCTGCACACAAGCGGTGCGGAATTTTTCTTTGAAGGCGAAGTCCCCTGGACGGTGGACGGCGAATATGGCGGCGCGCACGAGCGGGTGACGATCGAAAACGTGCATAACGCCATCCGGATTTTCAGGCGATAACGTTTGCTTGCCATAGCCAGCAGTTGCTTTGCGCAGAAACATGATTAGGATGTGAGGGGAAACGCGATGGCGAGCATATTGGTTGCCGGGGCGGGGCACGGAGGGCTGACCGCCGGAGCGCTGCTGGCGAAGGCGGGGCACCGGGTGACGGTTTTTGAGCAGGGAGCGGAGGAAACGCTGGGGCATGACTGGACGGATATTTTCAACCCGGCGGCGTTCCGTGAGGCGGGCATCCCAATGCCGCCGCACGAGGAATATGAACCCGCATGCCACATGACCTTTTACGGTCCGAGCAGGCGCACAGGCGTGCCTTCTTATATCCGCGCGGAGGAATGCTCCGAGGTGAACATGGAGCGCCGCGCGATTTTGCGGCATTTGGTCGCCTTTGCGCGGGGCAATGGCGCGGAGCTTCATTTTGATGCGCAGGTGCTGCGTCCGCTCGTGGAAAGCAACCGTGTTGTTGGCTTGGTGGTGCGGTACGCAAATGGTGAACAGGAGCAGCGCTGCGATTTGGTGATTGACGCGGCAGGGATGCATTCGGCTGTGCGCAGGCAATTGCCTGCGGAGCTGGGCATTGTAAAGGAATCCGCGCCGGGGCAGACCTTCAGCGTTTACCGCGCGTTTTACAACGATACCGGCGCAAAGCCCCTGACAGACGAGCCGTTTAGCGTATATTTCTTCCCTTTGGGGGCTGTGGCGGTTTGCTGGGTTGCGCGGGAAAACGGTTACGTGGATTTGCTGTACGGTGTGTTTGAAGAGAATAGCCGCGAAAAAGCGGAGGCGCTGCGCTCGTTTTTGGCAAGGGAGCTGCATCCGGAGCTGGGCGACCGGGTGCTGCGCGGTGGCGCTGTGCGCGGTGTTTCGGTGCGCCGCCCCATATCGGTGATGGCTGCCGACGGCTATGCCGCTGTGGGCGACAGCGCGGGCATGACTGTCCCGATTATTGGGTCGGGCATTTGTGATTCGATTCGCGCGGGGCGTATATTGGCTGAAACCGTTTTGCAAAGCCCCGCGTTCACTGCCGGTGCGCTTTGGCAGTACCAGGTGAAATATATGCGCGAGGTTGGCGCGGTTCACGCATCTCTGGATTGCTTCAAGACCTTCCTTGTGGGCGGTGGCACAGAAAACCTGGATTTTCTCTTTGATAGGGGCGTGATGGATTGCAAAACGATGATCCGCGCTCGCACAGGTCAGGAGATCACCTACACCTTGCCGGAGTTGGTGCGCAGCGGCTTGCGCGGTCGGAATCGCCCCGGGCTGCTGCTGCAGCTGGCGGGGGTTATGCGGCGCAGCCAGGCGCTCAAGCGGCACTGTTATCGCATCCCGAAAGAATATGATAAGGTTGCCGTCGCCAAATGGGCGGAAAAATACGATTCCATAAAATAAGCTTGCTTGGGAGGTTGAACGTATGAGCGGTACTTCGGTTATTACCGGCGCGACGGGGCACATCGGTTACCCGCTGCTGTTGGAGCTGATTGCGCGCGGGCAGGAGCCGCGTTTGCTGCTGCGGGAGGAGAACGGTTTGTTTTCGGATTTATCTTGCCAAACCGTGCGGGGCGATGTGACCAATTATGAGAGCCTGCTTTCGGCGTTCGCGGGGGCAGAAACAGTCTATCATCTGGCGGGGCTGATTGAGATTGGTGACGGCAACATGGATCAGGTGTGGCGTGTGAATATTGACGGAACGCAAAATGTGATTGCCGCCTGCAAGGCTTGCGGGGTCAAGCGGCTGGTTTATTGCTCTTCGGTGGATGCCATGCCCCCCGCGCCTGAAGGGCAGGTTATGCGCGAGGCAGTGCGCTTCGGCACAAAGGGTGTGGAGGGCGCTTACGGAAAATCCAAGGCAATTGCCACGCAAGCTGCTCTGAATGCCGCCGGCGAGGGCTTTGAGGTGGTGTGCGGCTTCCCAAGCGCGTGCGTTGGCCCTTATGATTACAAGGTATCCAGCGTAGGCGTGATGATCCGCATGTTTTTGCGCTTTGGGATGCCTATCACAATGAATTTCGGCGGTTACAATTTTGTGGATGTGCGCGACGTCGCCTTTGGCTTGGCGCAGTGCGGCGACGCCGCGCTTGCGCCTTCAGGCAGCTGTTATTTGCTCACGGGCGAATTCGTCAGCACCGGCGCGTTTATCCGGATGCTGGCGGAGCTGACGGGGCATACGCCGCCCAAGCTGGTGTTGCCAAAAACCGTTGCGGAGTTTTCCGCTCCCTTAGCGGGCACATATTACAAGCTCTTTTCAAAAACGCCCTTGTTCACTGCCTATTCCCTGCGCAAGCTGCAAGAAAACGGGCTTTTCAGTTATGAAAAGGCGGCGGACGAATTGGCGTATAGCCCGCGCAGCGCGCGGGATTCCCTAGCGGATATGATTGCGTGGCTTAAGCAGAACGCTTAAAAATAACGCTGATGAAAGGAAAAGCAAATGAAGAAACGACGCAATATCAACAGGGGCTTGGTTTTGATGCTGGCGCTGGTTATCGGTCTGGTTATCATGCTCACAAGCTTTGCGGTTGCGCACGCGGCGGCACAGCCGGACATCCGGAAATCCATTGAGGCGGTTCTGGAGGATTACGCGCAGCTTTTGCTGCTGCCCACTGAATACGCAGACAGCGACAACGCGGAAGTGCCGGAGGCTGTGCTTGAGGCAAAGAAAGCGGATGCCAACGCCGTTTTACGTCCGCATTTCGGGCAAGCGAACAAAACCTACGCAACCATCCTGCGCCGTGTGGAGGAGCAGCTGCGCGCGCAGGCAAATCAAGAAATGCGAAGGCTGGTGGCGTTGGAGTACAGGCTCGATTCCCTCCATTTCAGCTTTGAGCCGGGGCGGGCACAGGTGATTTTCTATTACAATCAAAGCGTGCAATATGCCGGGACGAATCTGCAGGAAGGCACTAATATCCAAGGACAGGCAGCCTTTGCAAAAAACGATGGGGAATGGCGGCTGCTGTATCTTTACTTACCCGACCCACAGACAGGTCAGGAGATGTCCATGGAAGGTGACCGCCCGTTTGGGCTGAATTTGAACAGCATTATTTATGATTGAAAGGGGGCGGCGAATTGAGCGAGACCGTTTTGCGTATTGAGAATCTATCTAAGTGCTTTGGCAAACGCTGGGTGGTGCAGAATGTCAGCTTTGATGTGCGTCCCGGTGAGGTTTTTGGTTTTTTGGGACCGAATGGCGCGGGCAAGACCACGGTCATAAAAATGATCATGGGCTTTTTACGCCCCGACAGCGGGCGCATCCTGCTCAATGGGTATGACCGTGAAAAGCAATACGAGAAAGCGATGGAGCGCATTGGCGGTATTGTTGAAAATCCGGAAATGTATAAGGAGTTCAGCGGGCGGCGCAACCTGGAGTTATACGCCCGCCTACACCATGCCGCGCCTTCCCGCGTGGAGGAGGTCGTGCGCACAGTCGGGCTGGAAAATCGCATCAACGAAAAGGTCAAGAAATATTCGTTGGGCATGAAGCAGCGCGTGGGCGTTGCGCAGGCGCTCCTGCATCGCCCGAATATCCTGATATTGGACGAGCCAACCAACGGATTGGATCCGGCTGGCATCCGTGAGCTACGGGATATCTTGAAGCACCAGGCGCACGAAGAGCAGGTAGCCGTCATGGTTTCGAGCCATATGCTGGCTGAAATGGAGCTGATGTGCGACCGCGTAGGCATCATTGAAAACGGCGTTTTGCGCGGTGTGATGGATGTCGGCTCTATGCTGGAGCAGGTCAGTGGCGGCGAAATGTATGTTTACACGCTGGCGGATGTGCCCAAGGCGTTGGCGCTTTTGCAGGAAGCGGATTCCCCCGCGCGCGTGGCGGAGCAGGCGGAGCAGTCGCTTACCCTTGCCATCCCGCGTGACGCGCTGGCGGCGACGTCGAGCCTTTTGGCGCAGGCAGGCTTGCTGGGCTTGCAGAAAAAACAAAACACCTTGGAGGACGCCTTTATTCATATAACGGGGGGAGGGACGCAAATTGCGTAAGATATTCGCGCTTTATCGCAATGAATTAGAAAAGACCTTTCACCGCGCGACGACCTGGCTCTTGCTGGGGCTGATGGTGGTATCAACCTTTGGCGTGGGCGCTTTGCTGCGCCTTGGCATTAAGATCACGGAAAGCTACACCTTTGGTGGTCTTCACATAAACAGCCAAGGGGAGGAGGTGGATGCAGACACGTACTACAGCCAATTGCTGGAGGAGGAGACGGCGAGCCTTCGCAGCAGCTTAGAAACAGAAAAAGCGCGTCTCCATCCGGACGGCACGTTGAAGGAGACGTTCGACGGAGAGAGCGGGATGGGTGCGGCGGATGTTTACAGTAGTATAGCATCAATGGAAGCGAGTTTGTTTCTGATGGAATTCGCGCAGAAGCACGGGCTGGACTATTATAATTATCGGTTCTATGTGGATGCTTTTCTGGAGGAGGATTACGATTTTCGGGGTGAAATATTAGTTATCATGCGCACATTTGCGGATACCTATTATCTGTTGGAAACCAACCGGCAGTATCGTTCGCTGGAGCTGCACGAAGCCGCACAGTATGCCCTTGCCAAGCAGGCCCTGGAGCAATGCGACAAAATCGCCCTGAGCGGCGACTATCAGGCGTGGCTGGATTTGCAGGTCAGCGCCGTTTCGCTGCTAGCCGGCGACGAGGGAAGCAAGCAGGCCATGCTGGCGCAATATGAACTGTTGCGCAAGGCAAACCCGGATGGCAAGACCAACCCGGCGCTGATATACCCTGTGATCGCTGATATCACAACGCTGGAGCGATCGCTGGCGGATGATGTGGAATACGACGATGCCGGCGGGGGAAATGCTACGCCGCTGACCGATAAGCGCCGCGCGGAGTTGGAGAATAAGCTGGCGATCGCAAATTACCGGTTGGATCATCGTTATTTCAGCGTAGATTCCGCGCTGCGGCGTTTGCTGGGTGTTTCGATTCCGAGCTATGATTTGATGAAGCAAACCGGTCAATCGCTTTTGGTGATTCTTGTGCTGATTCTGGCGGGCAGTACGATTGCGCAGGAGATTGCCACGGGGTCAATTAAGGCGCTCATTATTGCGCCTGTGCGTCGCCGGAAGATTCTGGTCGCCAAAGCGCTTTCGATTTTCACTGTCGCCGTGGCGGGGAGCGTTGTGCTGTTTGGCGTTTTGATGGCGGGTGAAGCGGCATTTTTTCGCAGTGAGCTGCACCAGCCCTTTGTGTATGCGGCGGAAGGCGTCGCTCACGCGCTGCCCTTCGGGTTTTACCGCGCGGCGGAGCTGGCGGTGGATTTGCTGCCAATACTGAATTGGCTTTCTTTTGCGCTGATGCTTTCCACCTTGCTTAGGAATACGGCGGCGGCGGTCGGGATTTCGCTGGGTGGTTACTTTCTCAGCAACACGCTGGGGCAGGTTTTGCAAATGCTGCCGCAAAGCTGGGCGCTGCGCTTTATCCCTATGCTGCATTATGATCTGGGCGCGTCCGTGTTTAGCAGCGGCGAATCGCAGTCGGCGATGCTGGCAGAGCTGCTGAGTGGGGGAGGCGACTCTTCCGGGACGATATCGGCAGGCTTTTCCGCTTGCTATCTTGCGGTGCTGGTGTTTTGCTTTGGGCTGACGGCGTATGATTCTTTCTGTAAAAAAGATTTGAAGTAGGGGCGGCGTAATGTAGGCGATTCTATGACTTAGCGCATGATTCAGCGAGACCACATTGCGATTTAGCCGCAATGTGGTCTTTTATGCGGTTAATCCATCATCATGTCTTGCAAAGAGCCTCCGGCGGGGATCATGGGAAGCACCTTTTCGTCCTTGCCGATTTCGCATTCAATCCATACGGGACCGGGTTGCTTTGTGCTTTGCGTGATCGTGAGTGCCTGTGCAAAGGCTCCCTCAAAGCCGCGCAAATCCGTGCACCGGAAGGCGGGCAAGCCGAAGCCCTTTGCCAATTGCACAAAATCCGTGCGCCGCTGCGGATCGGTGGATGAATACCGTTTTGCATAGAACGCGCTCTGCCATTGCCGCACCATGCCCAGCACGTGATTGTTCATGATCACTGTGATAATGGGCACGGCGTAGCTTACGGCGGTGCAGGCCTCCTGTAAATTCATATGAAAAGAGCCGTCGCCTGTGATATGCACAATGGGGCGGTTCGGTGTGTTTTGCGCACCGAATGCCGCACCAATGGAAGCGCCGTAGCCAAAGCCCATCGTGCCCAGACCGCCGCTGGTGAGAAAGCTGCGCGGACGTACATGGCGGCAGTATTGCGCCGCCCAAAGCTGGTGCTGCCCTACGTCCGTCACATATATGGCATCTTTCCCTGCAAGCGCGGAAATCCGCTCCATTACTTGGTGGGGCTTGAGGCTGCTCGCGTCGTCCATCGGGTGATAGTCCTTGCGCCTCCACGCCTGTATTTGCTCCATCCATGTGCCGCGCTGCGCTTGCGCAACCTGCGGCAGCAGGGTGGATAATATCACGCCTACGTCCCCTGCCAGCGTGCAATCCACGGCGATGTTTTTTTGGAATTCCGCCGCGTCAATATCAATATGCAGTTTTTTTGCCTGCGGCGCAAAGCTTGCGGGGTTGAGCGCCACACGGTCGCTGCAGCGCGCGCCCAGAATCACCAAAAGATCACAATGGTGCACCGCATGGTTTGCTGTCACGCAGCCGTGCATACCGATCAAGCCCAAATTGTGTGCTTCGCCGCAGCCGAGCACCCCCGCCGCCATGAGTGTATGGGTGGCGGGGATATCCGCTTTTTCGCAGAGCTTGCGCAGCAGCCCGCCTGCGTTCGCGCTTGTGACCCCGCCGCCAAAGTAGATGAGCGGGCGCTCGGCGGTGTTGAGCAAGCGCAGGGCGGTGTCTATATCACCGGTGATTGTGTGATCCGGCGCATGGGAGGGCAGAGCGATCGGCGCGTAATCACACAGCGCGGCGGAAACATCCTTCGGGATATCCACCAGCACGGGACCTTTGCGTCCTTCCTGCGCGATGTTGAAGGCCGCGCGAAGCGTCGGCGCCAGCTCTTCCGCATGGCGGACGACAAAATTGTGCTTTGTGATAGGCATTGTGATGCCCGCAATATAGACTTCCTGGAAGGAGTCGCGCCCGATGAAGCCCGTGCCGACGTTTCCTGTTATAGCGATCAGGGGAACGCTGTCCATATAGGCGGTGGCGATGCCGGTGACGAGGTTTGTTGCGCCCGGACCGCTGGTCGCCAGCACGACGCCGGTTTTGCCCGTCAGGCGGGCGTAACCGTCGGCGGCGTGCGCCGCGCCTTGCTCGTGCGCGGTCATCACGTGACGGATGCGGTCGCTATATTGATAAAGTGCGTCATATATATGCAGTACCGCGCCGCCGGGGTAGCCGAAAACGGTATCCACACCCTGCTCCAGCAGCAGCTCCATTAAAATTTCCGAGCCGTTCAGCATACGCAAGCCCTCCTGTTTTCGATTCTCGATTTGCCGCTCGTTGCTGGCGGTCACGCCAAGCTCTCGCGCAGGAGCGCGGCTTTTTCTTCTGTTTTGCGCAGAGCTTCGCGTTGCGCGGTTACGACATCCTCCGGGGCTTTGGCAAGAAAGCCTTCGTTGTTCAGCTTTGCCCGGATGGAGGCGATCTGCTTTTCCGCATTCTCCAATTCCTTGCGCAGACGCTTGTGCTCGGCTTCCAGATCGACCAGCTCACCCAGCGGAATGGTGATGCGGCAATCCGCTGTGATGACGCGCACGGCTTCCGGCAAGTCAAAATCATTCGCAACGGTTTCGATATCCGCCGCGCCGGCGAGGCGGCGGAAAAAATCCGCTCCGGTCAAAAAGATATCCGGGTTGACTGCGGCGATATATAGCTTTGCTTTGCGACCGGGAGGGACGTTCATTTCCGCCCGGCGGCTGCGGATGGCACGAATAGCGGTCAGAAGGCTTTGCGTTGCCGCCGCGGCTTCGGGAAACGCGAGGGCGGGGTCATAGGCAGGCCAAGCCGCCAGCATTATGGTTTCCCCTTCGTGCGGCAGGCTTTGCCAAATTTCTTCCGTGATGAAGGGCATAAAGGGATGCAGCAGGCGTAAGGTGGCGTCCAGCGCATGGAGCAGCACAGCGCGGGCGATTCTTGCGGGAGCTTCGTTGGCTTGCAGGCGGGGCTTGCTCAGCTCAATATACCAATCGCAGAAATCATCCCACAAAAAGTCGTAGATTTTTTGCAGAGCGATGCCTAGCTCAAATTTTTCGAGATTTTCGGTGATTTCCGCAATCAGACCGTTCAGGCGACTCAGAATCCAGCCGTCTGCCTCTGTAAGCTCCGCTTTTGGGATGCTGTGCAGCGGAGGAACGGCTTCCTCGCCCAGGTTCATGCGGATAAAGCGTGAAGCGTTCCAGAGCTTATTGCAGAAATTGCGGCTGGCGCCGATTTTTTCATCCGAAAGCCGCACATCGTTACCCGGGCTGTTGCCGGTGATGAGTGAAAAGCGCAGCGCATCTGCTCCGTATTGGGCAATCACCTCCAGCGGATCAATCCCGTTGCCGAGAGACTTGCTCATTTTACGCCCTTGCGCGTCACGTACGATTCCGCTGAAAAGCACGGTATGGAAGGGCGGCTGCCCTGTCTGCTCCAGCCCGGAAAAAACCATCCGAGCCACCCAGAAAAACAAGATATCATAAGCGGTCACAAGGGTATCGGTGGGATAATACCGCGCCAGATCGGGCGTTTGCTCCGGCCAGCCGAGCGTTGAAAACGGCCATAGTGCCGAGGAAAACCATGTGTCGAGCGTGTCGGGATCTTGCGTAAGCTTTTCGCAGCCGCAATGGGAGCAGCAGGCGGGCGTTTCGCGCGCGACAGTCATTTTGCCGCAGCCGGCGCAATACCAAACCGGAATGCGATGCCCCCACCAGAGCTGGCGCGAAACGCACCAATCCTTTATGTTTTCCATCCAATGGTAGTAGGTTTTGGTGAAGCGTTCGGGGATCATGCGGATGTCCCCTTTGCGTACGCTTTCGATTGCGGGCGCGGCAAGAGGCTGCATCTTTACGAACCATTGGAGTGAAACGCGCGGTTCGACGACTGTTCCGCAGCGATAGCAGACGCCGACGTTGTGGCGCATCGGTTCGGTTTTTGCCAGGTAGCCTTGCTTTTCCAGTTCCTCGACCAGCGCTTGGCGGCACGCGTAGCGATCCAGCCCGGCGTATTTCCCCGCGTTTTCGTTCATTTTGCCGTCTTCGGTCATAACATTCAGCACGGGGAGCGCGTGGCGCAGACCGACTTCAAAGTCGTTGGGATCGTGCGCGGGGGTGATTTTTACAACGCCTGTGCCGAATTCCATTTCCACGTAGCTATCCGCGATCACGGGGATTCTGCGCCCCACCAGCGGCAGGGTCACTTCCTTGCCGACAAAGGCTTTGTAACGCTCATCCTCCGGGTGCACCGCCACGGCGGTGTCGCCCAGCATCGTTTCCGGGCGCGTGGTCGCCAGCTGCAGCTCGCCCGTGCCGTCGGCGAGTGGATAGCGCAGATGCCAGAAGCTCCCGCTTTTTTCTTCATATTCCACTTCCGCATCCGAAATCGAGGTCAGGCAGTGCGGGCACCAGTTGATGATGCGTTCCCCGCGATAGATCAGCCCTTTTTCGTAGAGCCGGCAAAAGACTTCATTGACGGCTTTGTTGCAGCCTGTATCCATGGTGAAGCGTTGGTGCTCCCAATCGCAGGAAAAACCCAGCTTCTTCAGCTGCTCCGTAATGCGTCCGCCGTAGGTTTCGTTCCATTGCCAGGCGCGTTCCAAAAAGCCGTCACGCCCCAAAGTCTCCTTGGTAACGCCCTCCTTTGCCATGGCTTCCACGATTTTCGCTTCCGTGGCAATGGCGGCATGATCCGTTCCCGGCAGCCAAAGGGTGTCGTAGCCCTGCATCCGCCGCCAGCGAATCAGAATATCCTGCATGGTGTAAGGGAACGCATGCCCCATGTGCAGCTGCCCGGTGATGTTCGGCGGCGGCATCATAACGGTATAGGGCGGTTTGCCTGTATCGCCGCTGGGGCGGAAGAAGCCGCGCTCCATCCACCATGCATAGAGACGATCCTCCGCCTCGCCGGGTTCATATTGCTTCGCAAGCTCCTTTTGCATTGTTTGTTCACCTTTCGTCAAAGCTTTCGCGCGGAAATAACGCGGCAATTGTGATCAAAAAAGCGCGGGCAAAGAAAAACAGCGGCTTTCGCCGCCGTATATCGTGCGCGAGGCAGCTCAACCCCGTGCGGCGGCAAAGAAGAACGGGCTGTTTACGGTTATTTCGTAAACAGCCTTTTGTACAGTAACCGTTGCACTGCCGCAAGCCATAGCGGAACCCTCCTTTGTGTTCGCAATCCGGTCGTTTTATGCCTTGCCCGCGCACCCCAGTACGTTTTCAATCTTATGCTCGACCATTGCCTGGATGGCGTTGCGGGCGGGGCTGAGGTATTGCCGCGGATCAAAATGCCCCGGATTTTCCGTCAGGTGTCTGCGGAGCGCGGCGGTCATCGCCAAGCGTAAATCAGAATCAATGTTGATCTTGCATACCGCCATTTTTGCCGCCTCACGCAGCATGTCCTCCGGGATGCCGATCGCGTCGTCCATCGCGCCGCCGTACTGTTTGATTTGCGCAACAAATTCCTGTGGCACGGAACTGGCGCCGTGCAATACAATCGGGAAGCCGGGCAAGCGCTGCGCGACCTCCCGCAAAATATCAAAGCGCAGCTGCGGCTTTGTGCCGGGCTTGAATTTGAACGCGCCGTGGCTTGTTCCAATGGCGATAGCCAAGGAATCCACGCCTGTGCGGGCGACGAAATCCTGCACCTGCTCCGGCTTGGTGTAGGAAGCATCCTCGGCGGAAACGTTCACGTCGTCCTCTACGCCCGCCAGCTGCCCCAGCTCGCCCTCCACGACCACGCCGTGGGCATGGGCATACTCGACGACTTTTTTTGTTTCAGCAACGTTTTCTTCATAGGGCAGGTGTGAACCGTCGATCATTACGGAGCTGAAGCCGCCGTCAATGCAGCTTTTGCAGGTCGCAAAATCCGGTCCGTGATCCAAGTGCAGCGCGATTGGCAAGCCGGTAACCTCCAGCGCGGCTTCCACAAGCTTGACAAGATAGGTGTGGTTCGCATAGGCGCGCGCACCCTTGGAAACCTGCAGTATCAGCGGTGCGTTCAGCGCCTGCCCCGCCTGCACAATCCCTTGAATGATCTCCATGTCGTTGACGTTGAACGCCCCGATCGCGTATCCGCCGGCATAGGCGTCCGCAAACATTTTTGTGGTCGTAACCAGTGGCATAGTATGTGCTCCTCCATCGTTTGGCTTCATGAATTTTAATATACTAACGCCAATTATACCACAGAATTCAGAAAAAGCAAGTCTTGTTTGCTGCTTTGCACGGCGGTTCGTAAAATTTTTCGTACGTGGCGGCTTCAGGTGTAACACGTACGGTTGATAATCACCTTCTTCAGGTCGTCGGAAAGCTCATGGAAGTACGAGCAGTAACCTGCCACGCGCACCATAAGATATCTATGCTTTTCAGGGTGATCGTAAGCTTCCTGCAGCAATTCGCGGCTCACAACATTGGGTTGGAACTGCATGCCTCCGGTGGTAAGAAAGGTGCGGAAGATTTCGCTGAGGTTGCGTACGCCCTTTTCCCCGGGGAACAACGCCGCGTCAATGGTAAAGGTGACGGTGGTGCCGTTGACGGCGTAGCTGGCGAAATCCACCTTGGCAATGTCATTGAGCGCGCTGAGCAAATCGTCCTGCGCGGCGCCGTAGTGCGGTGTGACGCTGTTAGCGAGCGGCACGCCTTTTTTACGCCCCGAAGGCAGTGCGCCCATGTATTTCCCATAGCGGTCGGAGGTGTTGAGCGCGTAATAACCTGCGGTGTATTTTCCTTTACGCAGGGCATAGGGGCACTGTTCCAGGGCAATATTATACATTTCCATGGTTTTGGTCACCCAGCGCGCAGTTTCTTCCGTGCGGTTGTCGCCAAACTTTGGCAGGGCAAGAATATCGACCAAAACGCGCTGCCCGACAGCGCTTTCAAAATTTTCGTCTACAGCCCGGCATAATGCTTCCATGCTGTACTTTTTTTGCACAAACACCAACTGCTCAATGGCATAGAACGAATCCCCCGTGTCTGTGATCCCAACGGCCTGAATGCCTGCGGTGTTGAACGTTGCGCCACCTTCATAAGCGTCCATGCCGTTTTCAACGCAACTGGTGTAAAGGCTTGACGCGAGGGGCGTTACGAAATAACGGCGCAGCACGGCTTCAATCTTTTGTTGGTCGGCTAATACAGAGCGCGCCAAAAAATTCAACCGCTCTTGGTAGCGCCGCAGCAATTCTTCCATGCTGCGCGGCGGATCATAAACATGCTTGCCGCGTTTGATTTCCAGCTGTTCCATTGTATCCGCACGCCAACCGCGCAGTTTTTTTGCCCAGGCGGCGGTTTTTCCGTTGGAAGCGTAGTCGGCTATGCGGAAGACATATTTTTCGAGCTGCCGACCGAAGCTGTAGTTCCAAAGGTCGTCGCTGTGCCCCTTCATGGCTTGCAGCAATGGCAGCGTAACGTTCATGTTGGCGCTGTCCGTGTTGCCAAAGTGCTCTTTGCAGCAGTTGGGTTCCACGCAGCCGGTGATGCCGTAATCGCGTGCCTGCTCGACCGTAACGTCATAGTGTCCGGTCAGGCTTTTTACATATTCCTCGTCCGAAAACAGCTCCGGCATGGGGCACCCGCCTACGTAAAGCCGCGCTAACCGATCCAGATATTTTTGCGGGCTGTTTTTGGAGATACGGGCGCACATATTTGCGCTCAGGGGGGTCAGCTCGCAAATATCGCACAGCATATAGGTGACGTCGTTGGTGCCGTCGCTGCCGTCAGGTTTCACGCCGCCAAAGGTCAGTGCCTGATCGGTGGAAACGGTTTCGAACAATTTGCTGATGTTGAAAATGCCGTCGCCGTCGTTGACCTCCACGCATTCGTCCATCTTCAGCACCCAAAGTGCGAGCAGCTCTTTTGCCTGGTCATAGGTAATGCGTCCGGCTTTCAGGTCAGCTTCATAGTAGGGCTGTAAAATTTGGTCGAGTCGCCCGTAGCTTACGGCATTTTCGTAGCCTTCGGCGCATAAGGCAATTAGGAGGAACATCATGCTTTGCAGAGCTTCGTGGAAGGTGCGCGCCGGGTATTTTGGCACACGCTCGCACACGGCTTGCATTTGCTTTAGCTCCGCGCGGCGCCGGGGTCTTTGCTCATATTTTGCGAGATTTTCCAATTGCTCGGCGTAGCGCTGACCAAAGCGTTCAAGGGCTTGCAGCGAAACCAGTACGCCGGTGTAAAAATCGCGGTTTTTGCCGGGGCTTGCGTCACGCGTGGCGCGCACCTCGCGCTTAAGCCCCATGGTGCCGTTTGTAAGGAAACGGTCGAAATTGACGATGTAGTGCGCAATGGCGGCAAAATTGTTGTTAAAGCCGACTTTTTGTTCCGCGACGGAGCTGAATGATTGCGAGAGCTGCCCAAAGCCATTTTCCTGCACAAAGCGTCCAATGACGCAGCGCGGTAACCAATAGGGCAGAATATCTTTGTAAAACCGCAGGCGTTCCTCACGGCTGTTCACAAATTCTACAGGCGTCATCTTTTCGCCCTTGTAAAGAAAGGATGAATACAGGACGCCGAACTGTTCTTCCCAAACCTGCCCTGCCACACGCTTGGCTGTGAAGTTTCCAACAATTAGCTCGCCGGGGTAAATCTTTACCGTGCGGCGGTCAAGCACATAATAGAGCCGTTCCGCGCGGTGGATATACACCGGCTTGCGGAACCCCTTGTATTTCTTGTAATAAGCAGTTTTCAAGTGAGCCGTTTCGAAACAAACCTCACGCGGAGCGCTTTTGATTTCCTGCCATATCGCACGTACGCGCGGCGTGAACACGGTCGGTTGCACATCAGGCTGCAAATAGTCAGATTCCACGGCGATTCCGGCGTTGCGGAATTCCTCGGCGGCGCGCTTAAGCGCGGGCAGCGCTTGGTTGGGCGAGATACCCAGCTGCGGGATTTCCAACGCCAGACGCTCGGCTTTGCTTTCGTGCATGGTGTGGTATTGCAGCAATTCAATGCTTTGCACGCCTTTGCTCAGCAAAAAGGCGGCAGCGGCTTTGATTTGTGCCGGCGCGTCATTTTTTCCGGGCACCACCAACATGCGCACACGAATATTCGCTTTGTGCTTTTGCAGCTCAATAAAATTCGAAACGATCAGTTCGTCTTCCTGCTTGGTCAGGGCTTTGTGTCCGGCGCAATCGCCGATCAGCTTGAAATCCACAAGAAACAAGTCAACAAGCGGCGCTAGGGCGGCAATATGCTCACGGGGAGCGTGCAGGGCCGTTTCTATCGAAATCGGAACGCCCTCGGACTTTAATGCTTTAAACAATTCCAAAAGCAACGCCGGTTTTTGCAGCAACGGTTCACCGCCTGAAAAAGTGACCCCGCCGCCGGAAGCTTGGTAGTAGGCGCGATCCTTGAGCAATTCCGCACAAAGCGCGTCAACACTCAAAGATATGTCGTCGGTTCCCGCAGTTCGGGTTAAGGCTTCGGGATTTTGACACCATAAGCACCGCAGCCCGCAGCCTTTGAAAAACACCGTCGTGCGCAGACCCGGACCATCGTGCACGCAGGTGCGCTGTATTTTTGAAATGCATAGCTGCTCCGTCGCTTGGTTGATTTCGGTTGTGCTGGTAAAGGCTGTGGACATAAGAAACCTTCCTTAAAAAAAGCGTTACAATTCAAAAAATTGGTCGCTGCAAACGCCGGAATTCCTATGCCAAATAATGTCTTGCTTTTGCCTGCTGTGCGACAATCGTTTAAATGCGTTGCTGCGCAGGCATATTCGGGACAAGGTCGGCATAGATATGCGGCACAGAAGAAAATCGGCGCGGAAGGGGAAAACAACGGATGAAGCTGACCTTGGGCACAAAGCCCTTTGACGACGTGATTGCGCATTTGCCGCCGGGGTTGCGGGCGGCGCTGGGCGCGCTGCCGGAGGATGTGCGCTGCGCTGTGCGGGAAATCCGTTTGCGGGCAGGCGCGCCCTTGAGTCTGACAATGGCGGATAGCGTGTTGTATATGACCGAAGGCGGGCGCGCCACGCCCTTGCTGCCCGAAAACGGCGTATGTCTGGGTGCGGCGGAGCTGGCGGAAGTGTTGCGCAGCCTTTGTGATTATTCGGTGCACAGCTTTTCGGAGGATATCGCGCGGGGCTTTTTGACTTTGCCGGGCGGGCACCGCGCAGGGGTGTGCGGTACGGCTGTCATAAACGCGGGCGGGGTTGCTTCCGTGCGGAATATTTCATCAATCAACCTGCGCATCGCCCGTGAAGCGCCGGGAGCGGCGGTTGCGCTTTGCGCAAAGGTATACAAGGATGGCGCAATGCCGGGGTTGTTGCTGGCGGGTGCGCCGGGTAGCGGTAAAACTACGCTGCTGCGGGATTTGGCGCTGCGGCTTTCAAACGGATTATGCGGGCAATACCGCCGGGTTGCGATTGTGGACGAGCGCGGCGAGCTGGCGGGTGTTCGCGAGGGCGTGCCGCGTTGCTGTGTAGGCGTGAACACAGATGTTTTGACGGGCTACCCCAAGGGCGAGGGAATTCTGCTGGCGTTGCGCTCGCTTGCGCCGGAGATCATTATTTGCGATGAATTGGGCGGCGCGGCGGACGCGGCAGCGCTGGAAGCCGCGTTGCACAGCGGGGTTTGCTTTGCGGCTTCAATTCACGCGGGCAGCGTGGAGGAAGCCCTGGCTCGTCCTGTTGCCCGGCACCTGGCGGAGCAGGGCGCGTTTGATTGGCTGGCGATGCTGGAGGGTTCGGGAAAGCCCTGCGCCATTGCGGAATTTGTGCGGCTTGCCGTGCCAAAAAACATAAAAAAACCGGCGGGAGGTGACGCGTGATGCGTTGGATCGCGCTGGGGCTTATCTTTTCGGCTTGCGGGCTTGCGGGTGCGCTGTTGAGCCGTGCGCTGCAGGTGCGCGTGCGGGAGTTGGAAGCGCTGCTACGCCTCCTCAGCACTCTGCGCACGCAAATGCAGTTTAGCCGAGCGCCGCTTGAGCCGATGCTTTCACAAGCCTGTGGGCAGGGGCAGACACCGGCGTTTTTGCCCGTGTGCATAGCCGCGATGCGGGCGGGAGCCGCTTTCCCTGCCGCGTGGCGCGAAAGCGCGGCGCACGGCTTTGGGCTGCGACCGGAGGATCGGCAGCTGCTGCTCTCGCTGGGCGAGCTGCTGGGCGCGACAGATGCCGAGGGGCAGCGCGAAGGGCTGCTGCTCCACGAGGAGCTATGCCGTGATTTATTGGAGGATGCGCGCAAACGCAAGGAAAGCCGCGGGCGTTCATTTTTCACGCTGGGTATCCTTTCGGGCTTGACGGTGGTCATTTTGTTCATGTGAGGGAAGGAAGAAATCAATGGAACTGGATATTATCCTGAAAATTGCCGCCGTGGGCTTAATCGTCGCGGTGTTGCACCAGATTTTATGCAAAATCGGGCGTGAGGAATATGGAATGCTCATGGTTTTGGCGGGCATTGTGGTGATCGCGATGATGCTGCTGCCGCAGCTGACGGGCTTGCTGCAAACCGTGCAGGCGATTTTCCCGGGTTAACATAAGCGGAAGGAAAAAAGCATGATTTGGAAATTGGTTGCGGCGGCGGTTACTGCCGCTATGGCGGCGCTGGTTGTTCGCCAAATCAAGCCGGAGTTTGCTGTTTTTGTGCAGCTGGGCGGGGTCGTTGCGGTGGGGCTATTGCTGCTCTCCGTTTTGCAGGAACTGTTGGCGGCGGTGGAGGGGATGCTGCGCTTTGCCGAAGGAACGGGCGGCTCGTTTACAATGCTGGCAAAGGCGCTGGGCGTTACCATCACCACGCAGATTGCGGCGGACGTTTGCCGTGACAGCGGGTCGGCTTCGCTTGCAAACCTCGTGGAGCTTGGTGGAAGACTGCTGGTGCTGGCGCTGGCGCTTCCGCTGCTGAAAAGTGTGACGGAGCTTGCGATTGGGCTGATCCGGGGGTGATGAAGTGAAACGAGGATGGCTTTGGACGTGCTTGCTTGTGGGGGCGATGTGCCTGCTGTTTGCTTACCCGGTTCATGCCGAGGAAGCGCCTGCGCAGCAAGCGCCGGCGGCTTATGCAGAACAGCTCGCTTCCAGCGGAGCGGAGCGGCTTGCGGAGGCTTTGCCTGAGGACGCAAGGGCGTCCCTGGAGCGGCTGGGGATTGACGGCATAGATTTTTATGCGGTTCTGGCGGCATCGCCGCGCGATATTTTGCAGCTGCTGTTTGATTTTCTGGGCGGCGGAATTTCGAAGGTTTTGCGCAGCGGCGCGTTGGCGATGGCGGCGGTGGTGACAGTGGCGGTGGGGCTTGCGCTGCTCCAGGAGGATGAAAAAACGCGCCACGTCATTGAGCTTGCCGGCGGAATGCTGGCATTGCTGCTGCTGCTCCCGGGGCTTGCGGAGCTGCTGCGCGGCGCGGTGGCGGTGGTGAAGGTCGGCGGTGATTTTTCGTTGCTGCTCATCCCGGTTTTGGCGGGCGTAATCACCGCCGCCGGCAACCCGATGCTGGCGGTGAGCTACCATTCCCTCGCTTTTGCGGCGGCGCAGGGCTTGGCGCAGCTGGCCGACGGCGTGGTGGTGCCCTGCACCGGGGTTGTTCTGGGGCTGAGCTTAGTGGATACCGCCGCGAAGGACGCGCGCCTTTCCGCGCTGGCGGAGCTGATCAAAAAGGCGACCATCGGCGCGTTTGCGCTGCTGGCGGGCTTGTTTTCAGCGTTGCTGGGCATCAAAAGTCTGATTGCCAACACGGCGGACGCTATGGTTTTGCGCGGTGCGAAGGTTGTCGCCGGAAGCATTCCGCTGGTCGGCGGGGCGCTCAGTGAGGCTGCAGGGGCGATTCTCAGCAGTGTTTCGCTGGTCAAGGGCGCGGTTGGGAGCTTTGCTTTGTTGGCGGCGTTGGTGCTTTACGCACCGATTTTGGCCGAGCTGTTGCTCTGGTCTATCCTGTTAAAGGTGCTGGCGGCGGCGGGGGAGCTGTTTGGGCAGCGGAGCGCTGCGCAGGTGTTCAAGAGCGCCGCCTATGCTGTGGCGATCCTGACGGCGTGCGTTGTGTTTAACGCGGCGTTGCTGATCGTGTGCACAGGTCTTGTTATATCCGTCAAGAATCAATAGGAAGGGGAGATGCTGCTTGGAGGCCTTGCGTTCGTGGGCGGCGAGCCTGGCGGTTTCGGCTCTGGCGGGCGGAATTCTCTGGCTGCTCAGCCCGAAAGGCTCGGTGCAGAAGGCTTTGCGGGCAATTATTGGCGTGTTTTTGCTTTGCGCCTTCCTGGCGCCGCTTTTTTCACAGGAAAAATTTGCGCTGGATTGGATTGCCCCGGCGGCAGGCGCTGCGTCGGCGAACCCGGTGCTGGAGCAAACCCTGCTGGAACAGCAACGGCAAGCCGTGGAGCAGGCGCTGCGGCGGCAGGTGAGCGATACGCTGGCGGCGAAGGGCGTGCTCGGCGCGGAAATTTCGGTGCGGACGGATATTTTGGAGGATGGCAGCATACAGATAGCAGCGTTACGGGTCATGCTTCCGCGAGGCGGGCAAACGCAGGCGGAGCCGGATACGCTCCGCGCCGCGATTTGTGCAAGCATCGGGGCGGAATTTCCAATTGAAGTCGTTCAGGCAAAGGAGGAATCAACCGCGTGAAACGAACAGAGGGAACGGACGGCGGGGGTCTTGCAAGGCTCCTTGCGAGGCTTAAAATAAGCAAATGGCAGGCGATTGTGATCGGCGCCGGCTTGCTAGGCATCCTGCTGCTGTGCTTATCCGCCGTGCCCGGCGGAAAGAGCGGCGCAAAAACTGAAACAGGCGCGGAGGCTATCCGGGTAGATTTAACGGATTATGAAGAACAGCTGGAGCGGCGGTTGGCGGAAATTCTGAGCGCGGTGGAGGGCGCGGGCGAAACCCGCGTGATGCTCACGCTTGATTGTGGCAGTGAACCGATCTATGCCACGCAAGGCAAATCGGATCAAAGTGCCGCCGCCGATCCAGACGGTTCGCAGGAAAGCTTTCGCACCGAAAAAGAGTATGTGATTTTGGGCACAGGCGGCGGGGAAAAGGGCTTAATCCTGAAAACGCTTGAGCCGAAGGTGCGCGGCGTGGCGATCTTATGCAAGGGCGCGGACAGTATCATCGTGCGGCAAAGCGTCATGGAAACCGCAAAGGCAGTGCTCGGCGTGGGCGCAAGCAAAATCAGCGTCAGCAAGCTGGCGTGAAAAAATCCAAACAATCAAACAAACGGAGGAATCAGGCATGAAGAAACTACTGCAGAAACGGCAGCTCATCATGGCGACCCTTGTCCTTGCGCTCGGCGCGGCGGTGTTCATCAATTGGTACTACACGAAGCCGGCGGTGGAAGCGGATGGCAGCTCCGTCAGCGACGCTGCGCCGCAGGGCGGGCAGGCGGGCGGCAGCCGGGAGGACAATCTTGGCGATTCGCAGTATGTCCACAATCCCTATAACAACAAAAACAGCGAGTACTTTGCGGGCGAAAAGCTCAAGCGCAGTGCGGCGCACGATGAGGCGAAGGAAACCCTCAACGAAGTGATTACCGATTCCGAAGCCAACGAAAAGGCGGTCGTCGTCGCCAGCGCGGCCTTGCAGTCGCTTTCGGAGAGCATCAAGCTGGAAAGCGACTGCGAATCGCTCATCACCGCTAAGACGGGCAGCGAATGCCTCGTGACCATCAGCAAGGATGCCGTGCAGGCAGTGTTGGGCGGCAGCAAAGCGCTTGATGGCGCAACAGCCTTGCAAATCAAGGAAATCCTTGTAAGCAAAACCGGGCTGGAGGCTGAAAAGATCACGCTGGTGGAGCTGAATGGCTGAGCGCAGGCACAACGCAAGCGACATATGGGAAGCAACAGGCGCCGCGCGGAAAAGCACGGCGCTTGCTTTTTTTACGGAGCTTTGCTATACTGTGTGCAAGAAAAGTTAAAGACAGGAAGGAACGCATACATGCAAAAGCCTACGATTCGAGTGCAAAAGCTCCGGGAGGGCGCGCAGCTGCCCGTTTACGGTTCGGCGTATGCCGCCGGGGCGGATCTTTCCGCCTGCGTTGACGCGCCGCTGTGCTTTGCGCCCGGTGAAACGAAGCTGGTGCCGACAGGGCTTGCGATGGAAATCCCCGCAGGCTACGCGGGTCTGATTTACGCCCGGAGCGGGCTTGCCAGCAAACGCGGACTTGCCCCGGCGAACAAGGTCGGCGTGGTGGACGCCGATTACCGCGGCGAGATCATGGTTGCGTTGCACAACCATTCGCCGCAGGCACAGCAGGTTGCGCCGCGTGAGCGGATAGCGCAGTTGGTGGTCACCCCATTTTTGGCGGCGGCGTTTACTGAAGCTGCGGCGCTGGAGGAAACCGTGCGCGGCGCGGGCGGCTTTGGCTCAACCGGCGTCTGATGCTTCTGTTCGCACCACCATATGTTGACAGTTCACACGATCAACGCGTTCCATCATATCCAAGATTTGTGCAGTTGTCTAAAAAGCAAGTGTAATCTTTGGTTAATTTGCGGATTGACAGAGAGTCGGGCGAAGTGTATAATGCAAATGCATAATGGGCGCGTAGTATAGAAAGGAATTTTCGGGGATTCCTTTCCCTTGTGCGTTCTTAGGCTACCGGAAGCTTCCGAAGGGGTGGCAACCGCAATTTATGGAGGTGTAGTTATGAAGCACAAGCAGGGGATGCGCGTTCTCAGTTTTCTATTATCAGTGCTACTGCTGATCTCGGTCACGAGTGTTTTGGCGTCGGCACGCTGGGATTATGCAAAGCCTTATGACACGCAAAAGGGTAAGGCTGTCATGAGCAGCGGGCAGTGCGCCAGCATGCTTTTGGATTTTTTGGATAACATGCTGAGCACAAGCGTGGGTGAAATCCTGCCGCGCACGCAGATCGGTGTTACAGGCATGGGCGAAACTGTTTTGTGGATTGACCTGAGCAGTGTTGACCGTATGGCGCAGTCGCTTTCGGAAACCTTTGGATCGGCTGCGAAGGGCTTAGCGGATACGTTGCTGAAAATGCTTTATGTGCAGTATGGAGATCAATGGGGGCTTGGCGATCTCCGTAACCTGGATGTGAGTGCGCTGACTGAAATTGCAAATTCGGTGCGGCGCGACGGCGGAACAGCTTCAAGCAACACCAACAATCCAAAGCAATTCAGTTATCCCGGCACGCCGGGCAGCACAGAGGGGAAAGAGGGCACACGCGACATTTATGTCCTGCAGCATCTTTTTAAGTTTTTAGCGGATAATACCGGGTTGCTATCTAAGCTGGTTGGCAGCAACAACAAGGGGACTTCCTACAATGGGCAGTTCTATTTTGGGCATTTGCCGGCAGTTTTGAAGGGCGAAGGCGTAGTTGGGTTGATTGTTAAGGGCTTGGTTGATATTTCAACGCTGGAGCCTTTTGTGGCTTATATGGAGCAGATGTCTGTGAATTTCACGGGCTTTTTAAAGAGTCTGCTTGTGCCGATGCTGGCGGGGTTGGTGCCGGACGCCGATCCCGCGCTGTTGGATCCCGCAAACGCTTCCAATGTGGTGCTTGACGCTTTGCTGGAGGATATGCTGAACGGGCTGCTGGGTCCGCTGCTGGGTGGTTTGCTGCCCGGCTTGGAGCTGAACCTTGATATCTATGACCCGCAAGGGAATCTGGATAATACCTATGATATGCTGCGCAACACGATCAACGGCGCGCTCAACGGCGGCGTGGTGGATATGCTGGTGAATTTGATTGCGCCGATGCTGCTTATCCGTGTGGATGAAGAGCATCCTGAGGGCGTTTTTGATGAAACAATGGGGGATCCGCTGATTGGTTCAATCCTGTGGGCGCCGTTGGTTGTGGGCGGCGAAGGCTTGGGCGGACTTCTGACGGATGGCGCGTTGATCCCGCACTCTATCCCTGACCCCGGCGCTACCCCGGCGGAATCCGCAGCGCCTATGCTGATGCTGCAGGAGGCGTTTGACTGGCTCCTCATGCGCGGCGTGGGTGGCACGGGCTTTCTTGATCGCTTTATGCTGCGGAATTATCCGGATGCGCCGGGCTACAATTCGGCGCTGCCAAAGGGTTTAATCATTAAGGATGCGCCGAATGGATCGCGTTATTCAGACGCGTTGCAGCATTTCCTCGGAACGCTTTTGGGTAACCTGGGCGGTATTTTGGAAATGCTCGGTTTGGGCATTGAATTAGATACCGAAGCGCTGGAAACGATGGATCTTTCAAGCCAACTGGGTTCCATTCTCAAGGGCTTGATTGCAATGATCCCCGGTGCGGAGCATTTGTATATCCCGGATGAGGCAATGTCGCTGCGTGAGGTCGCGACGTATCTGTTGGTGGATCTTTGCGCGGATATGATTCCCGATAAAAAATATGACCTGATTTCACGCAACGCAAAAGCACCGGAAAATGTCGGCAAATCCAACCCGCCCGCCGCCGATTTGCCGAGCACCGGCAAGGCGCTGAACCCCTCGACGGATGGGGTGCTGGTTGTGTTGGGCGATCTTTTGCGTTACATGATCAATCCGGCGGTTGCAAACTTGAATTTGCCTGAGAACAAAACCTTTGACGGTTTGATTTCCGCGCTGGTCGGTTGGCTGCTTGGTTCCTACGGCGGTGTTTTGCGCACGCCGAGCGAGAGCCAGCTTTCGAACGGCTGGGCGACGCTGAGCTATTTCTTGTTTGGCAACACGGAAGCGGGTCACACAAATGATGGCGTTTTTAGGCAGAATTGGTTGAGCAAGGATATTGTGACCGCCGGTAACGCGCCGGGCAATTCTATCTTGCGCGAAACGGTCGTGAATCGTCTGTTAAGTTCAATTCTGGATCTGGATTTCAAGAAGCTGTTCACCCTGCTGCAGGCGAACCAGGGCGGCGAATTGGATACGCTGCCACCGGTGCAGCTCATTCTGCATGTCGTCGCGCGGTTGCTCAACAGCGTCTTTAAGATCCCTTCGGGGGATAGCTTGAACGGCATGAATGCAACGGGCAGCAGCGTTGGCCCGGCAAATACACTGATCCCCTTTGACTTAACAACGCTTGATGGGCTGCTGCAGCCCCGTGTGCTGGGACCGCTGGTGCGCAAGCTGTTAACGCAGCTCGGCAAGCCGGAGGTGACCTCCGAGCTTTTGGGTGCGGCTTTGCCGTTGCTTTCGAGCCTAATCGGTTTGTGGAGCCAGGATGATTATGCGCCGCATATTGTTAGAGATGCGGAAATGGGCAATTGGTATGACAGCGCCAACGGCAACGCGCTTGTGTTGGGCACAAAGTCATATTTGCGCCCGAACGGGGTGCAGGACGCGATGCCATTTCCTTTCCCGCAAGCCTCTGATCACCCTGTGCTGGCAAGTGCCATTGCCGCAAAAAAAGAGCAGATCGAGAATAAAAAGAACAGCATGTCGGGGAGCGAAGCCGATTTGCAAGCGCTGGCTGCTTTGGAAGCTGCGCTAGCGGCGCTGGAGGCGGAGCTGCGGGTTGCTATGCGGCCGGCGTTGCATGTTGCGCTGCAAAATGCAGTCCCGGTGATCAAGGCGAAGCTGGAACAGGTGCAGCCGTTGCATCAAAATGAGGATGCTTGGAATGTGTTGCCGGTATTGAATGCCTCGGGGAACATAGTCCAGGAGGGCTATCGGCACTATGGGGCGGAAAATTATAATTCGACCTATCAGTATCGCTATAACTTTTATAATGCCGCGCGGACGGTCGCATTGGAGCAGATCAACACGATTGAAGCATATTTCAACGCTTTGAATGATCCGGAAGCTCCTGAATTCGCCGGCGAACTGCCCACAGAGTACGATTTAAACAACGCTTATGCGACTCTTTCGTTCTATACCGACAATAGCTGGAACGGCGGAAATATGTATAAGCCGGAAATTATCGTGGATTCCGCGCGTTCGGATGAGCAGACCTCCAACGGTGGCTTGGAGTTTCAGCATTTGTTGGCGACCTATGAACGCATAGCCGGGAAAGGCTACGCAGAGCAGAATTATACACGCGCCTCTTGGGCGGTCTATAAAAAGGCGTATGATTTTGCCTATAATCTAATGGATCGTTTTTACGGTATGAAGATTAAGGGGATTACGCAGGCGGCGATTACGCGTGCGCGGCGGGAACTGGTATTGGCGGAGCGACAGCTGGCGACCTTTAGCAAGCTGGCTGATTTTACACAGTTTGATGTGGATATGCGCAATTGGAAGAACGCTGAGCGCGATTCGATATATTATTACAACGGCAATTCCGATCTGCCCGAAACAATCGGCGCGCTTGGAACGATTGACTATTTCTTGGACGTTTTGGCGGAAGCTTATGTGATGTCAACGGAGCGTGCCAGCTACGACAGCACAATGCAAGCTGTGGTGGATGAGATGGACGAACGGGTCAACGAGGCATACAATGCGCTCCAAAAGCTGGTGAATGTTTTGTATCCGGATTCGGAGTCGCGTGTATACATGGGTTTAGAAGAGGGTGCGATCCCGATGGATTACCAAGATGCGACAGCAACCATGTCACTGACACCGTTCTCCATTCGCAAAATTTTATATAATTTGCCATATGGGCTTACGGAAGCGACATCCGGCTATAAATTGGAGGCGTATGTCCACCCATTTGTGAAGATTGAAACGACCGACACGTTTGAATGGAGTTGGACGGAAAAAAATGATACCAAGCCAATTATGGGGCAGACGTACCTTGGAACCGGGCACACAGTTAAGATTCGTAAGAAAAAGACCGGCGGCATGAGACCTGTGCCCGGTTACACGGTTGATGCTTTGATGCTCCTCATTTTCGGGGATCTGTCCGGCAGTGCATACGTTACGACAAGACCCGCAAGCTCCGTGTTCTCTGCGACCGATTATCCCGCGAATAAGGTGCAGGCGCGCGGAGATGGATGGGTTACGGCGGTGGATGTGCAGTTGTTTGACCAAGCAAAAGCTGAAAAGATTGTGCTGACAAACGCTCAGTTGTTAGCGGCGGATGTGAACCACGACGGCAGATTGACGAATGCGGATCGTGATTTGCTTTATGCGGCGTCGATCAATGTGAAGAAAAACCCAATTGAGCAAAAGAATTTCAATTGGGCGGAAAGTGTTCCGACATTTGAGTAACCCATATGGCTCTCTGAAGATTGGCAAACTAGAATCAATGCCCCGAGGTTTTCCCGGGGCATTGGGTTTTGCAGAAATGACGGCTGCGATGCTCATCACAGCCGTTGTGTCTTTTTATTTCCGACCACCGCTGCTGCGACGATTTGCACCGCCGCCATAGCGCGCATCACCACCACGGCGCAGGGTTGAAATCTTATCCTCGCTGGTTTTCTTGAATTGACTCATCATATCCTCAAAGGATTGCGGATTATCGCCGCCCTGTCGCTGCCCTTGCCATATATTTGGGGCAGAGCGCCGTTGCGGGCGCGGAGGCGGTGGAACCGTGCTGCGTTCTGGCGCTGCGGAATTTTCATTTTGAGGCAACGCCTTTTTGATGGAAAGACCAATCTTTCCATCAGGTGAAATTTGCATGATTTTAACGTGCACATCTTGCCCGATGCTGAGATGATCGCGTATGTTTGTTACATAGTTTTGTGCGATCTCAGAAATATGCACCATGCCCGTTTTTCCGTCGCCCAAGTCGATAAACGCGCCAAACTCAATGATTCCGGTCACTTTGCCATCTAAAAGCGCGCCAATTTCAACCGACATAAATGCCCGCACCCTCCTAAAGTCACGTTTCAATCATTTCGTTGCCGCGCTTGCGGCAGCGGGATCAACATACACTTTATCGCCGGGGAGAGAAAGCCCCAGTTTTTCACGTGCCGTGCGCAGAACATAGTTTTCGAACGCGACGGGATTGGCTTGCTCGAGGATTGCCGCGTAGCCTTCGTTTTCAGCCCGCTGCCACTCGATCTGTTTGCGGTACTGGGCGCTTTCTGCTTTGATTGCTGCCGTTTCTTCCGCGCTCTTGAGGATTTTTATACCGACGGACAGAGCGAACGCCGGAATGGCGAACACGACCAACACCAAGCTCACCACGCGCTTGCGGCGAGAGGGGAGAAATCTTAGCAGCTTTTCTATTCGATTGAGCAGTGAAATCCGCAGTTGGTATAGCATCCGCAAAGCCTTCCTGCCCTTTCTTTCGTTTAGATTTTATATTTGTATCATTATACAACAAGTGCATGGTAGTTTGCAAGTGGAAACGCAACTTTTTCTTCAAAACTCGTGTGCATTTTGAGGAATTTGTATGAATTGGGCGCAAAAGCCGATGTGCGAAGCCCAAAACTGGGGAAATTACGCGAGAACGAACCCAAATGGCGCTTTTTTTAAGCCGCCAAACGAGCGCTTCGGTGAGCTTCACGGCGGCAGCACCGAGTGAAAAATAATAGACCAGCCAGCCGAGAATCTCGCCGAAAATTGTGTAAGCGCGCATGGATCCATCTGAAACTGCAAGAAAAAAGAAAAAACTGAGTAATGTGCAGCATAACGAATATAGAATATCCTGCAAGAGCAGGACGCCGCCCTTGCGAGTGAAAAGCAGACGCAACACGCGGAAGACGTCATAAAAAATCCCCAACGCAAAGCCGAAGCCCAGCGACAACAGAAACAGACGCGTTTGCACGGCAAGCCCGGGAAGATATTCCATTAACGAAACACCTTCTTTAGAAAGCCGTTCCCGCCCTTCGGAGCTTCATTTTGATAAAGCAGTGCTACAATTTTGCCTTCCAACAGCAATTCGCCGGTTTCCACGCTGAGCCGATTGATATGCAAATCATCCCCGCGTACGGTAAGCTCACCCATATCGGTGAAGATGATGACCGTGTGCTCATCAAAGCTGTCTACGTCCGCGACACCCGTAACCGTCAGCAGCCGACGATCCTCCAATACCACGCTGTGCGGCACGGTGGGCAATTGCGAAGTGACTGTTTTTGCGGTTGCCTTGCGTTCGTCAACCATTATGATCGCCTCCCTTTGCGCCAGCATATGCACGGCTGGGCAGGGATATGCTTAGGGCGTGTTCCTTTAGCTCAAAGGATTTTTACGCCGCCTTGCGCGCGAACGCGGAGAATGCGGCAACTGCCGATACCAAAAACGCTCTCCATGCCATTGCGGTATCTTTCAAGCAGATTGAGCGGAACAAAGGCTTGCACCGTGCCCGCAAAACCGCCGCCATGCACGCGCCAAGCACCACAGCCGCCAAGTATCGTTTCACTTAACGCCAATGCAAGGCTTACGGGTTGCTCGCCAACCGGGCGACCTGTGTAAACATTTTGATTGTACATAAAGGAGGAACGTCCGCTTTGCTTAATAAGGGCACAAAACGTGACAAAATCATTCGCGTCAAGCGCTTTTTGAAGTGCGTCTACGCGGTCATTTTCCGCGTAAAAGTGCAGGGCACGTAAAATGGCGCGATCACCAACCCTTTCGCGCAGAGCGGGAACGGCGGCAAGCAAGGCGCCGCGGTTGCTTTCACGCAATACTTTTTTTTCGAGCACAGCAGCCACGGCTTCCATTTCACCGCGCACGTTGGCGTAATCATCTGTTAAATCGGCGTGTGAGCCACCGGAATCCGTGATGCACAGCGCATGACCGCAGGCTGCAAAATCAAAACCGACGCTGCGGATGATAGGTTTTGCTGTATCCGCAAAATCAATCGCGACGAAGCCTCCCACGGCGCAGGCCGTTTGATCCATTAGACCACAGGGCTTGCCGAAAAAGCGATTTTCGGCATATTGTGCAATTTGTGCGATGGTAAGCGGTGGGATTTTGCCATCGTTATAAAAATGATTGAGGATGGTGCCGAGAAGCACTTCATAGGCGGCGGAAGAGGAAAGCCCCGATCCGCTCAGGACGTCCGAAACGGAAGCGGCTTCAAAACCGCCGATTGCATAGCCGCGCTCCACAAAACCGGCGCAAACGCCGCGCACCAATGCCGCAGAGCGCCCGATTTCCTCCGGCATCGGGCTGAGATCGGTGATGACGGTGTCCGTGCGGTCGTGTCCTTCGGATTTGATGATGATACGCTTGTCTGTTCGCTTGGCGGCAATGGCGACGGCATCCAGATTGATAGCCGCCGCAAGCACCTTGCCGCAGTTGTGGTCGGTATGGTTGCCGGCGATTTCACTGCGTCCCGGCGCACTGAACAGGGCTATATCGGCATTTGCACCAAAATTTTCACGGAACAACACGACCGCGCGAAGCAAGCGTTCGGTCTGGCTTGCAGCTTCGCCTGGATAAAGCGCGCTTAGCTGCGGGGCAAAATCGCCTGCTTGCAGGTCATGCACAAAGGATTTGAACGGAAGCATTTGCGTACCACCTATTTATCGTCAAGATTTTTGTTCACCACGGCAGGGCTATCACAAGGCTGCGGGCTGTTTGGTCACCGTATTTTGCGGTTACAATGGCCATGCCGAAGGGAAGCTTACTTGCATCCATGGTCAGAATACCACTGCCACGGCAAGTGATGTTCAGGTTGGGGCTGACCTCCCAGCTCACAGCGCCGTCGGTTTTCACGCCGGAATAATCCAAATCCACCGTTTCGCCTTTGCGCATAAACGTGACGCAGGGCAGCGATATTTTCTGCTCCAGAGCAGGCGGCGCTTCGCCCTTGTTCATCGTGGAGTTCAAATCCTGCCCCAGCATTTTTTGCCAAGAGCGCAG
>JAITGE010000027.1 GCA_031280825.1 Oscillospiraceae bacterium
TTCAAGTCCCGCTTGGGCTTAAAAACTTCCATCGCCGGCATACTTCGACGAAACCTCTTTGACCCAAACTATTTGATCGCTTTCCTGGGTTGCTTTGCTGAAGATTAGAATCACGTGGCGGTGGGGTTAGGGGGATAGTCATATTTTGTATTTCTAAGTTCACGCCGCTTAAATATTTTGCGTAGTTTTCTTTGCAACATTTTTTACAAACAATATACGGAGTATCATTATCGGGGACAAATTTTGCACCAGTTAAAGGCTCTCTACAATGTTCGCACACTCCAACATTTGGAATTTTAACAAGACCTTTCTTTTTGAAATATCTATAAGCAAGGTAACCGCCCGCAGCCGTAATCGCTGCTGCGATTAACGTGTGTATTATCCATTCGCTTTTCGCCCCAGTTCTCACTACATCCGTTAAAGGCTCTGCGGTGCGAATAGGGTGCGGTCATTTTGCAGTATGCTCGCCAACTTTTCGTGTTAATCCTTCTGGAAACTTGAAGGAACCAATAACATAGCCGCCATCAGTATATTGATTTCCGAAAAAAGGATGTGTTGCCCCCGCCATTTTACCGCCCCCTTATTTCAATAACTTTTTCCAATGACCTGTACTGCTCCCGATAAGCACTCCCGCAACAGGAATAATAAATGAAAGAGAAGCTATAAGCACATCAAAAACCTTGTCTAATTTAACAGTCGGAGTTCCTCCGATAGCGCTTGCCGCTACTGTATCAGCGACATCTTGAACTTTCGAATAATTCTCATCATCAAATTCATCGCCACTATCCAACAAAAGAGCTATAACCTTAGGAAGAACTTCATTTTCCTTATTATGTTCTATCTCATAATCAAGAACCGAACGGATTGCAATGTATTGAGTGAAATTCATTGGCGTTTTTCTGTTTTCAAGATTACTGATAGTTTGTTTGGTTACTCCGATTTTATCGCCTAACATCTCTGCTGTCCAACCTGCAATTTTCCTTATGGACGATAAGTTTTGTTGTAGTCGCCTTATTTGCAAATCCCTTTCATTCGACATCACAAATCCCTCATTTCAGCAGTAGTATACCACGACAATTTAACTATGTCAAGTAATTTTACAAAACAATTTTATTTTACTTGCAGGAAATGTGTTTGGCTTTTAAGCCACAAGCGCAACGACACAAGAGAGCCGCAAGGGATTCCCCTACGACTCTCTCATGCTACAGTTTTACTGTAATTCCAAAACAATTCCCGACAATAAAGCGGTTCGTTTTAGAATAATTTGGTGCCGGAAGCGGGACTTGAACCCGCACCCTGTTGCCAGGACTGGATTTTGAGTCCAGCACGTCTGCCAATTCCATCATTCCGGCATTTGAACGATCCCGCATAGCGGGAAGAGTAACGGTTACGCAGTCTTTTTCAATTGCCGCTCCAGCCAAATGTGGGCGATATCAATCGCGTCATACAGACCCCGGCGGTCACAGCGGTTGATGATCTGATCCATAAGACTCGCTTCCGGATCCGTATTCATCAAGGTAACATAAACCTTATCCGCCACCGCTAAACCGTTTACATCCTTGGTGCTGTCGATTTTCAGCATCACCACATAAGGCTCAGCAAGACTGCCGTAATAAAGCGTATCGCCACAACGCACCAGCGGGTGCCCTTTATATTGCATGAAAGGGACGACCGCGCCGCCCTCTTCGCCCACGGTCTTACTTTGCTCTGCCTTTTCCGCCATCTAATCGGTTTCCTCTTTTCGCAAATACTCTTTTACCAACGCCTGCAACAGCTCGTCACGGTCAATGCGGCGCACAAGGCTTCGCGCGTTGCCGTGGGTGGTGATGTAAGTGGGATCCTCTGAAAGGATGTAGCCGACAATCTGGCTGATGGGATTGTAGCCCTTCTCCGCTAAGGCATCGTAGACCAAACGAAGGATCTGCCGCATCTCATCCGCCGGTTCTTCGCGGATATTGAACTGCACTGTTGATTCGTTCACGGCGCCTCCCCCACTTCTGCGATTTTCTTTATTATAGCGCATCTCTGCGTGAATTGCAATCCCTTTTTTGCAAATTTATCAAAAAAAATCGGCGGAGCAATCCCTCCGGCTGCCCGCCGATTCTGCTTTTACCTTTTCTGATAAGCGTTATTTGGATTTTTTTTCGTATGCCCGCACCATTTTGCGCACAACCTGCCCGCCAATTTGCCCCGCCTGCTTTCGGCTGAGCTTTTTGCTGCCGTTGAGGGGTATGCCCAGCTCCTTCGCGGCTTCCATCTTATATTTTTGCAGCGCCGCTTGGGTGACGTTCTTGGCAGCAAGGGCGGTCAGCTGACCGCGCGCCTGGGCGCTCTTTTTGCCCGCGTTCTTGCCTGTGGCGCTGCTGCGCGGTGCGTGGGCGAGGGTCTTTGCCGCTTTACTCACGGTGCTTTTTTTCGGCGCTACGCCGCTTTTTGCCGCAGGTGCGCTTTTAGTGCTGCTCGCGGTGCGGGCGTTTGCCATCGTTTTCGCCGCCTTGCTTACGGTGCTCTTCTTCGGCGCGGCAGCGCTTTTCGCGGTGCTTGCCTTGGCTGCCGGCGCGCTCTTTGCGGCGGAAACGCTGCGCGAACCACTTGCCAAGGTTTTGGCGGCCTGGCTCTTGGCGGCGGCGCTGTTCTTTGCCGCCGGGCTGCGCAGTGTCTTTGCCGCGCTCGTTTTTGCGCCGGCGCTCGGCTGCGCCTTTGCTGTGGATTTACTCGTCATATGCTTGGTCACTCCTTAAAATTTTCCGTTGGATATTTTGTTGTAACTTCGTTTGTGAAGCATTCATAGTATGTTCCTTCCAGCCAAGATTATCATTGTGAAATTATGTCAACGGTTATGCTCGCAAAAATGTTCGCGGCAGCTCCGGCGCGGCTAAAAACAGCTTGACTTTTTTCTGCTTTCGGGATACAATATTACCGTGAAAATTCAAAAAAGGCGGAGGTTTTCTATGACCTTGGAGGAGCTTGCATTGGCTGTGCAGCGCGGGCGCGCGAAGGATGTCGCCACGCTGGTTGAAGCAGGGCTGGAAGAGGGTAAAACCGCGCAGGAGCTGCTGGAGCAAGGCTTGCTGGCGGGCATGCGCGTGATCGGCGGGAAATTTAAGAACAACGAGGTCTTTGTGCCGGAGGTACTGATCGCCGCCCGCGCTCTGAGCAAGGGCACGGAGCTGCTGAAATCCCGTCTGGTGGATGAAGGTGTGGTATCCGTTGGCAAGGTCGTCATCGGAACAGTGCAGGGCGATTTGCACGACATTGGCAAAAATCTTGTGCGCATGATGCTGGAAGGCGCCGGTCTTGAGGTGATTGATTTGGGCGTGGACGTTTCACCCGAAGCGTTTGTTGCCGCCGTGCGGGAGCACGCGCCGCAGATCGTTGCCATGTCGTCGCTCCTGACCACCACCATGGTCAACCAGCGCTTGGTAATCGACGCGCTGAAGGAAGCCGGCTTGCGCGACAGTGTGAAGGTTATGGTTGGCGGTGCGCCCGTGACCCAGGCCTTCTGCGAGGAAATCGGCGCGGACGGTTATACGCCGGACGCCGCTTCGGCAGCGGATATGGCAAAGGCGTTTGTGCTGGCCGCATGAGCGCGGCAGCAGGGACGATGATCAGCCGCGCGTTGGCTTACGGCTTTACCCATGCCGGTGCGCTTGACGCCGCCACACTCAACCCCCGCGCGGAGGTGCGCGCCATGTGCGCCGCCGACCGCTGCGGCGCCTACGGAAAAAACTGGGTTTGCCCGCCGCATTGCGGCGATTTGGAGGAAAACCGCCGCATTCTCAAAGCCTACAAACGCGGTTTGCTGGTGCAGACGACGGCGGTGCTTAAAGATGCGTTTGATTATAAAACCATGGAGCAAGCCGGGAAGACGCATAAGGCATTGTTCCATGGTTTTATGCGCGAGCTGCGCCGCGATCTGCCGGCGTTGCTAGCGCTTGGGAGCGGCGGATGCGATTTGTGCCCGCAATGCACTTGCCCGGACGCGCCCTGCCGCCGCCCCGGGGAAGCCGTGCCCTCCATGGAGGCCTTCGGACTCATGGTCAGCGATGCTTGCGCCGCCAACGGGCTGCCCTATTATTACGGTAAAGATACCTTAACATATACAGCGTGTTTTCTTTATTGATAAGGATGCGCACAGCGAGGAGCAAGGATGAAACGTGATTGGAAGATTCTGCGTGGTCTGGCATATCAATATGCCGATGTGATGCGCGGGGAACGCAATGCCCGCGCCAAGCAGCTGCACATCGCCAGCAATGATTTGCATATGCTGCGCCCTGTGGTGCGCATTGAGGAACTGCCTTGGGGGCAGCTGAATGTGGACGGCGCTTTGGACTGCGAATGCGAAGACGAGGATCTGCGCGGCGCTGAAGCACAGCTGCGCGAGCTGCTGTTGCGGGCAAGATATTTCTCGGTGGATCACATTATGCCGGAATTTGTGCGCGTCTGGAAGCGTGAACATTGGCATGACGACGGTATGCGTATAGCAGACCATAGCCTCGCCGGTGAAACAGGCACGAGCGTTGCCTCACACGAATATGCGGATCAGCTGGAGGACGAAGCGGCGCTGGAGAACGTTCATACACCGCGGTTAAGCTATGACCGTGAAGAAACGATGCGCGTTTTTGCGAAGCTCGGCGAGGCGCTCGGCGATATTTTGCCTGTGAAGCTCACAAGCGCCGACCAGTGGTATTGCGCTCCGTGGGATGTGATCGCCCGCTTTCGCGGCGTTACGCCCTTGCTGATGGATCTGTACGACCGCCCGGAATACAGCCACAGAATCGCTCGGCACTTTTATGAACGCGAAAAAGCCGTTATGGCGCAGCGTGAGGCGCTGGGGCTGCTGGACGGGCACATGGACGCCGTCAACCAGACCCCCGCGCTCACGAACGATTTGCCTGTGCCGGAGGCGGGTGAAACGGTTACCCGGAAAAATATGTGGCTGCGCGGCACGGCGCAGATCTTTGGCTCCGTCAGCCCGGAAATGCACGAGGCGTTCGATATCCAGTATATCAGCGAGCTGGCGAAGGATTGCGGCTTGGTCTACTATGGCTGCTGTGAGCCGCTGGATACCAAGATTGATATTGTCGCCAAAATCCCAAATCTGCGCAAAATTGGCTGCTCCCCCTGGGCGAATGTGGATTCGCTCACCGAGCAGGTCGGCGGGCGCTATGTGGTCGCCTTCAAGCCGAACCCCGCGCTGCTGGCGACGCCAACGCTCCATGAGGAGGAGGCGCGTAAGAATATACAGCAAGCATTGGAGGCTGCCAAACGCAACGGCGTGCGGGGCATGGATATCGTCATGAAGGACATCAGCACGGTGGCGCATAACCCGCAAAATCTCTTTCGCTGGGCGGAAATTGCTATGGAACTGGTGGAAAGCTGGTAATTTGCGTATTCCCGGACGCATATACTGCGCGGGGGGATGCGTATGGCTTGTTACCCGGAATACTATTTTTATTTTGCGTCGCAAAAAATAGCGCAGATTTATCGCCAATTGCCTGAATCCTGCTGCGTCGCCCGCAAAGGCAGCCATAGCGAAAACCGTCGGGATTCTTTTGATTTGCAGCTGCCGCCGCCGGAGGGCGACCCGAAAAAAGGACCGTATGTGAATCATATCGGGCAGGATCGCAGCAGCGCGGATTACCGCGAGTGCCTGTTTGATAAAAATGATATGTACCAGCTGCGGCAGACGCTGCGGGCATTGCGGCGCGAAGGCAGGCTTTGCCCGTTGCCGCCGCGCGGTGAAGCGGCGCCGGGCAGGTTTTATTCCTTTCGCGCGGTTTTTGCCGCCGAGGACGCCGCCGCCGCCAAGCAGGGAATTCTCCTGCGGGCAGAAGAAGCGCATGCTTGCCCTGCGCTGCGGCTGTACTGCGAATCGGGCGGCTTCGTGGGCGCGGACGGCGAAGCCCTGCGCCTGCTCGCTTTGGAGCAAGGCATTGGGCTGCCTTTGGCGGGCGTGCTGCTCTGCGCCACCGCCGAAAAAGAGCGGATTGCGGGGCTGCCGCTCTTTTTGTCAATCGCGGACAAAATATAAAATTCTGATAAAAACGGAAAATGGGGGTTGACAAATCACCCTCGTCCGTGTTTATAATAGGAGGCGTGAGATTGGACATTTCAGAAGGAGGCATCACGATGATTTTTGAGCGCGTACAAAAAATGATCTGCGAGCAATTCGATTTGGAGCCGGAGCAGGTAACCTTGGCGACCACCATGGAGGACGTGAACGCGGACAGCCTGGATATCTATGATCTTGCACAGAGCTTGGAAAGCGCTTTTGACGTTGAGTTTCATGAAGAAGATATGGAAGAATTCAAAACGGTCGGCGACATTGTCCGTTTCATTGAAAATAACTAATTTGAGAGTTGGTATAGCGGCATGGCGGAGCAGGGCAGGCAAAAGAAGCAGGTGGAGGAAATCACCTCAATGAAGGTGGATTTTGCCCAGTGGTATACGGACGTGGTGAAAAAAGCGGAGCTGGCAGAATACACCAGCATAAAGGGCTGCATGGTGATCCGCCCTTACGGCTATGCAATTTGGGAAAATATGCAGCGCATCCTGGATGGCATGTTCAAGGCGACGGGGCACGAAAACGTCTATATGCCGCTGTTTATTCCGGAAAGCTTGCTTGAAAAAGAAAAGGATCATGTGGAAGGCTTTGCGCCCGAGGTGGCTTGGGTCACCCATGGCGGCAAGGAACCGCTGGAGGAGCGCCTTTGCGTGCGTCCGACCTCCGAAACACTTTTTTGCGAGCACTACGCGCACGTTGTGCAATCGCATCGGGATTTGCCGAAGCTCTATAACCAATGGGTAAGCGTCGTGCGGTGGGAAAAGACGACGCGCCCCTTCCTGCGCACGCGGGAATTTCTTTGGCAGGAGGGACACACCTGCCACGCCACCGGAGAAGAGGCTTGGGCAGAAACGCGCCGGATGCTGGATATTTACGCGCAGTTCTGTGAGGAAAGCCTTGCAATCCCCGTGATTAAGGGTCCGAAAACGGAAAGCGATAAGTTTGCCGGCGCGGTTAGCACGCTTGCCATTGAAGCGCTTATGCACGACGGCAAAGCGCTGCAAGCCGGAACAAGCCATTATTTTGGCGACGGCTTTGCTAAAGCCTTTGGCATTCAGTACACCAACAAAGAAAACACCTTAACATATCCGCACCAGACCTCATGGGGCGTGACGACACGGCTCATTGGTGCAATTATCATGACGCACGGCGATGAAAACGGGCTGATTCTGCCCCCCGCGGTTGCGCCGGTTCAAGTGGCGGTCATCCCGATTGCCGCGCACAAGCCCGGTGTTTTGGAAGCCGCGCGGGCGCTGGCGGAAAAGCTGGGCGCATTTTGCCGCGTGAAGCTGGATGAAAGTGACAACTCGCCCGGGTGGAAGTTCGCGCAATATGAAATGAAAGGCGTGCCACTGCGCCTGGAATTGGGTCCGCGGGATATTGCGCAGGAGCAGTGCGTTTTGGTGCGCCGCGATTCGGGTGAAAAAGTCACCGTGCCGTGCGCAGAGTTGGCAAGCGCAATCCCCGCCATGCTGCAGGCTGTTCACGACGGTTTGTATCAGAAGGCTGCCGCCAACCGCGAGAAACGAACCTATCGCTGCAAGAGCTGTGCGGAAATCAAGCAAGCGTTGCAGGAAAAAGGCGACGGCTTTGTGTATGCCATGTGGTGCGGCGAGGAAGCCTGCGAGGATGCCGTGAAGGAATCGACGGGCGTGGGTTCGCGCTGCATCCCCTTTGCGCAAGAGAAAATCAGCGAAGCCTGCGTTTGCTGCGGCAAGCCCGCAAAGCACATGGTTTGCTGGGCGGTTGCATACTAGAGCCCTGAACCAAGCCAAGTGCACCGGAAGATTATCTTAACGGGGTCCGGTCGGACGTTGCCCCAACCCACATGGATTCCCACGGCTGCCCGGCAATATCGGCTAAACGGGCTTGTTCTTCCGGCGTGGCTTCGGCAAAGCCGTTTTCGTGCCGCTCGGCAAGCACGCGGCGGATGAGAGCGTGATCCTGCTTCGTCATTTTATATTTGCGCAGCGACAGCAGCGAAAGACCGATGAACAGCCCGGGCAGGAGGCAGTTCGAAAGCTTTAAGCCGAAGGACGGCGTAAAAGCGCGGTGCAAGTTCTTTGCGCGCGCGGTGAAAAGCGGTTTTTTTGCGTCGTCCTGCGATACACCGAACCATTCAAGCAAAATGCCGACCACCGAAGCCATGAACCCGCTTGTCATGGTTTTGATGAAGGAGCTGAACGTAGAAATCGTCGCTTCGCGCCGCCGCCCGGTGATCATTTCATCAACGTCCGTTACGTCGGGATATATGTTTGTCACGGTGAAGCCGTAACCCGAGTAGCCGATGATATAAAAGATTTCACGCGCGAAGAGAACAATCACAATATGCAACAGCGTCGCACCCGCCGCCTGGGGTTGGATCAAAAAGCCCAGCGCGAAGCTTAAAAAGAGCAGAGGCGTGGTGATCCACGCGCTTTTTTGTTTACCGAAGGCTTTGGTGATGGCAAAATTGACCGGGAACATGAGCATCTCGAAGCCGCCCTGCACTAGGGCGAGCTGGCTATTAAGATCCCAGCGCTTGGCAACCTCTTTCAGATAAAACGGCTTGGATATGCCGAAAAAGGAAGCGCCGAAAAGATACAAAAAGGTCAGCGCAAAATATTGCCGGAAGGCACGGTTGCGGAACACCAGCGCAAATTCATGAAAGAACCCGTGCACATCCAACGGTGGCAAAACGTCGTTTTTGCTGCTGCGCTCTTTTGTGAAGATGCCGCTGAGAAGAATCGGCACAATGCTGATCAGCCCGACCAGCAGCCCCATCTTGAGCATCGTCGGCCGCATGGAGGGGTCAAATTCCTTGGTGGATTTGATGCCAACCAGCGCCGTGCCGAGCAGCTGCGCCGGCACCATGCCCACGGCATTCATAATGTAAACCATGGAATTGTACTGCGTGCGCTCAAAATATCCCTTGGCAAGCGCCGGCAGCATGGATTCGTGCGCGATGTTCAAAACGCTGGCGACGGTTGCGAAAAGCAGCCCCGCCATGCAGTGGTAGAGCCAAAGCTGCTCCGCCGTGCCCTTGGCGGATATGCCAAAGGAGTTGAACAGCAGCGAAAACGAAACGCCAAAGGGGATCGCCATCAGGATAACATACAGGCGGTGCTTGCCGATTTTGGTACGTGTGCGATCCACCATAAAGCCGATAAAGGGATCAATGACGGCATCCCAGATGCTGCGCAAAAAGAGCATAATTGTCGCCGAGCCGATGGAAATCCCTTCCGTCATCGTTAAAAACGGCAGATAATACGGTCCCGTGATTTTTGAACCGGAGGCAACGCCAATGGAAGCGGAGCTGTAAGCGATCATTTTGGGCAGGGCGCCTTTTTCCGTGTTCTCCATGCCCGTCGCGCGTTTGATGCCGTTAACGATTTTATTCACGCGAAAGCCCCCCGTTTTCATACCGGCAAAAGCGGTAGCGGATCCCGTTTTGTTCCATGTGTGTGCTGCGTTCCGCCAAGCGCCAGCCGGGCAGCGCATCCAGCGGCGGGAAGTAAGCGTCTGCCCGCGGTGCGCGTATCTCGAATTTTGTTAAGTACACTTGATCGCAATACGGCAGCAACGCGGCATACACCATCGCGCCGCCAATGACGAACACGCCCGTGCCCCGCGCCTGCGCCAGCGCCTGGGCGGCAGTTAAGGCGTCGTCCGGGCTTGCGCAAACCGTCGCGCCGGGGATTTTCGCGTGGCGCGATACCACGACGTGCTCCCTGCCGGGCAGAAGCCCCGGTAAAGAAGCAAATGTGCGGTAGCCCATGACCAGCACGCCGCCCATGGTGATTGTTTTGAAGCGGCGCAAATCTGCCGAAAGGCGGTAGAGCAACCGGTTTTCGTAGCCGATTGCCCAGCTTTGATCCACTGCCGCAACGGCGATAATCGGAACAGCCATCATTTCACCCATTTCATTTTATAAAAGAGCTGCGCGCCCGCGAGCGACGCAATCACCGTTAGGGGGATAAGGATGCCCGCCTGCACTGCGGGCGCGAGGAGCAGAACGGCAACGCCCGCCAAAATGGGCACAAAGGAAATACGCCACTGCTTTTTAAGATAACCGCCCAGCAACGCCCCAAAAAGCGCGGGCAGCACCTGCCGGAACGCCGGGGCGACGGGGGAGCCTTCATTGGCGATATAAGGAAGCAGGGGCGCGAGCAGCAGCACGCCTGCCGCGATTAAGACGGTGGTTGTGATTGCTGAAGTGGCCACGGCGATGGTGGAAACAACTTCGCCTTCTTCGGAATTCGGGCGCACCCCGGCACTTTTGAGCGCGGCGATGGCGCAGGGCAGCTTCAGGTTTGAGATGTTGCCCGTAACAAACGACAGATAACAGGCGCCGCTGCCCATAAGCGGGGCGTAGCTGACGACCTCGATCACTGCTGTCGCCCAATAAAGCGGGATAACCGCCAAAAGCCCTTTCATAAGCCCCTGCAGCGGCGGCCAAGCGTTAAAATATACGCTGACCGAAAGCGGAATGCACAGCATAAACAGGAGTGAAGCCAAGCACCAAGCCCGCCCCCAGCGATGCACCAGCGTGAAATAGGTTTTTTTCATCGGCAGCTCCTTGTTATGAATATGCGTGGTACAGCCTGATTTTTTGTTGCGAAAACATCAGCCGCGCCATTCCAGCTGTGTGATGCCTTCGGGGAGCAGGCGCGTGGCAAGGATCGCGGCGCCCATGGCAAAAAACATGCTTGCGGGCATAGCAAAGGGCGTGAGCCATTGCCAGCCCTTGCGGCAAATGAGCAGCTCCAGCAGCAGCATGGAGCCAATCGCGGCGGCAAGCGTGAGAAGCGAGACAAAACCCGCGCCGTCGCCGAGCTTTTCGGGGCTGCCGCTGCCCGCGATTGCGCGGGAAATAAACGCGGCGATCAGCCCTAGGAACGCGGCGGCGCTCATCAGATCTGCCCAAGCGGCTTTTGCGCCGGAAACCGCGCCGCCCAGCTTGCTTTGCAGCTTTTTAAGCAGCAGCGGCAGCAAAATCAGCGGCAAAACGCTGCCGACCGTCATCACCCACGCAATGGCGGAAAACACGGCGGGTTCGGTTACCTGCCCGCTCAAGCCGTCGGTGGCTCCCAAGCCCTCCATAGCTGCCTGCGCGGCAGTTGTTTCATATGTTAAGTTCCCGATGATGCTCAAGCGCATCCATGGCAACGCAACGCCCAGCGCGTTTGCCAGCGCCAGAACCGTGGCGGCAATGGCCAGCGAAGGCGCAATGGTGAACAGGATGCTGGAGGTCACAACGGAGCGCAGCTTTTCGCGCGGCAAGCCCAGCGCAAGCCCTTGCTTCCACGCGCGCCGCAAAAAGAACAGTGCCTGCGCGATCACAAACAACGCGACGCAGCTGCCCAGGATATAAAGAAACGGCGCTTGGCGAAAATCCACGGTATCCCTCCCCCGCCTGACAATGGGTGGTATATTCCTATGCGGCACGGCGCTGTTTGAGCTACAGCCGCCTCAGTTTTTTGCGCCCGCGTAACAAATCGCCGCCCAAATGCCCTCAAAGGCAATGAACACCAGGCTGTTTGCGTAATCCAGCTGCTTGGTCAGCGCCGCCAGGAGTAAAAGCAGAAACGCCGTCAAGCTGCCCACAACCTGGAACATCCGCAGGCGTCTACAGCTTCCGCGCAGTCGCAAGCAGGCGGTGACGGCGCGGAGATACGCGCGGATGTTATCGGCGTGATAAACGCTCACGCCCGCATCCGCCTGCGGTATGTGCATCCGGCGGCGATTCGCCTCCGTTTGCGCGGCGCGGAGCATCGTGATCTCCTCGGCGGGCAAGGCGAAGCCTTCCGCCAGCAGCGCGCGCGTAATGGTTGGATCGGCGTTGCACACCAGCAGCTCGCGCCCTTCGGCATGGATGCACTGCAGTGCGGGCGCAAGGATCTCTTCCGGCTGATAGCTCACGACGAAAAACGCAGCCACGCGTTTTTCGATTGCCAAATAGAGAATTTTGCGGCTGCCGCGTTCGTATTTCACCTCGTCGCGTTCGTTGAGATTGACCGCAACGCCGTGATTTTCCAGCAGCTTGCGATTGCCCAACAGCACCTTTTGGTTGTGGATCCAGCAGCTTAACCCCATCTTGTCTTCAAAACGCAAATCGTGCAGCGCGGGCAAAACGGAATGATCGCCCTCCACAACGCTTTCAAACACTGCCTGCAGCGGTCCGCCGGAGGCGATCGCAATGGCAGCGGCATACAGCAGAACTTCGTCGGTGCGCACCTGCCAATATTCCCGCCAGCCGTGCATTCGCCCCTTGCTGTTACGAAACAAATCGCAGGAATCCACCACAACGCCGTCGGCGTCGCCATAGTCCTCCGCCGCTCCGCTGCCGAGCACCGCAACGCCGCTCGCTTTATCATTTCCGTTCATTCCGCGCAAAACGCAATACAGCGCAAGCGCCGTCGGCGCGGGGAGCGCAAGGCATAACGCAGCGGCAGCAGCCGTAACGCCGCTTTGCGCATCCATTGTAAGCAGACCGCCGCTGAGACCGGCGATTGCCGCCATGCCAAGCGCGATAGGCAGCAGCCAGCGACACGCTTTGTCCATGATATCCTCGCGCGCGAGCTGCGCGCCCAGCCCGGCGGGGAAGGACGCGGGTGCGGGATACAGCACAGCGCGCTGCTGCGCAACCGCCGCCGCGCTATTGCCTTGCACCGTTTCTTCGCCGGTGTGCAGGGCGTAAAGACCTTTGCCGCGGTAGGCACAGAAGCGGAAGCTTTGTGCGTCCGCGCGGGCACGCAGCCATTTTGCCGCCAGCTGCAGCGCCGCCATGAACAGAAGCAGCGGCGCGTAGGAATATCCGCCAAAGGCAGGCCAGCACGCCAAAAGGCTCTGGAGCACGCAAAGCAACCCCGCCAAAAGCAGCAGGGTATCCCCGTTGGGGCGGCGGCGCAGAACGCCCTTCAGCCCGCGCAAAAGCGACGCGCCGTGGAGCGCCAGCCCCGCCAGCAGCAGCAACAGCTGCGGCACGCTCTGCCCTGCGGGCAGCAGAAACCGGGCGGCGGTATCTGCAGTCGTATCGCCGGCGTCAACCGGGGAACGCAGCCGGTCGGCGGCATTTGCTGCGTCCGCGCCCGTCATGCCGAATTGAATCAGCCCCATCACCAGCAACGCACACGCGGCGGCGCATAGCAGCGCCAGCAAAGCGGTGCGCAGCCCCAAACGCGTTTGCGTCTGCAGCAGCTTCCGTAAAATCACGTCACGCTGCTGTTCGTCGTCATAGCTGAAAGCGGACGCACCCGTTTCCGGCGGCACATCCGGAGGGAGTGGCGGCGGCGCGCCGGTTTCGCCTGTTTCCGCCATCTTTTCGGTTAAATACCGCAATGCCTGGAATTGGCTGGTGGCTTCCGCACGGCTGCGCCGCACCTCCCGCAGCAACTCATCCTCGCTGCGCGTTTGCGGCGCCGTGTCGTTGGAGCCTTCGAAGCCGGAAATGCGCGTTTGCCCCTCGGGGATGTCCTCAGCGGGGCGCTCCGCACCGTGCTGCTTTTGCAGCAGCTCATCCGCGGGTACAACTTTTGGAACCGGGGAAAGATCCGTGGTCATTTGCATATCCACCCGCCGCAGCACCACGCCCGGGCGCTCTACCGTGCGTTCATAGTTCGGCATATCCGGCGTTGAGATGATCTTGGTTGCGTCAGCGGCCGACTCCGCCGCCTGCCGCAAAATGATATCATTGTTTGCCGCGCCGAGCGGCGTATGCGCCGACGGCTCCGGTTTTGCGCCGAAAAGATCCAGCCGCAGCGTTTCCGGCTTCGGAGCGGGCGCGGCGACTTCCATCGGCTGTAGCTCCGCCGTGATAGACACGGCCTCCGCCGCAGGCTGCGGCTTTCGCTCTTCCTCCGCCGTTGTTTCGCCGGCAAGCGGTTCCCGCGCGGATGCGCCCTGCGCAGCGGGCACGGCGGCACCCGTGCTGCCCAGCATTTCCGCCAGCAACGCATCCACATCCGAAAGCAGCTGCTTTGAATCCCTGCGCGGCGATGCCGCTGCAGTGTTTTGTTCCGGCGTAGCCTGCCGGATCGCTTCCCGCAAACGCAGCGGGATTTGCTCTTCCGCCATTTTCCCCACCTCACATCCCAATCGTCGTCGTCATCAAACGTCCATCACCGCAGCGCAGCGTGTTCGCGCGATCTCATACAGTAAAATCCCGGCGGCGACCGACGCGTTGAGCGAATCGATCGCCCCGCGCATCGGCAACGACAGCAGCCCGTCGCAGCGCTCGCGCACAAGTCTGCCCAGTCCCTTGCCCTCCGAACCGATCACCAGCGCAATCGCACCGCGCAAGGGCTTGGCGTCGTATGGCTCCCCTTGCATATCCGCGCCGTAAACCCAAATGCCGCGGCTTTTGAGTGCGTCTATCGTGGCGCAAAGGTTCGTAACCCGCGCCACGGGCAAATATTCAACCGCCCCGGCCGAAGCCTTTGCCACGGCAAAGCTCAGCGGGGCGCTTCGCCTGCGCGGTACGACGACGCCGTGCGCCCCGGCAGCCTCCGCTGTGCGGATGAGCGCTCCCAAGTTGTGCGGATCCTCAATCTCATCGCATAAAAGCAGGAAGGGGGCTTCGCCGCGCTGTTCGGCGGTCGCAAAAATATCCTCCAGCGCGGCATAGGCGTGCGCCGCCGCTAAAAGGACGACGCCCTGGTGATTTGCGCCGTCGCACATGGCGTCCAGTTTACGGCGATCCACATCCTTGATAACCGCGCCTTTTTCGCGCGCAAGGCGCACAACCGCGCCCAGCGATCCGTTTTCAACCGGCGTGGTCTCCGCTATCCTCGCGACAAAGAGGGTGTCAACCGTACGATCGCTTTTGAGCGCCTCGCGCACGGCGTTGCGCCCATAGATGCAATCCGGGCGCGCTCGCTCACCTTGCTCCGCCGCCGCGCCGCCTGACTGGTTTCGCACAATAAAGCCCTCTCTTCCCCGCAAATGGCACACTTCCCCAATCTTTGCGCATAATTATACCATGCGTTGGCGAAAAATGCAAGGATTTTTGAAGGACAGCCCACGGTCACAGCAATTACTTTTTCACTTTAAAAATAGCACAAGATGAGGTATAATGTGCAAAGGCGAAGACTTCACCGATATGGAGGACTTCGGAAACGAGCGCGAGGAATGGCTGAAAACGCTTCCTGAACTGCCAAACGGCATACCGGACAGCGACACA
>JAITGE010000032.1 GCA_031280825.1 Oscillospiraceae bacterium
GATGAGGTATAATGTGCAAAGGCGAAGACTTCACCGATATGGAGGACTTCGGAAACGAGCGCGAGGAATGGCTGAAAACGCTTCCTGAACTGCCAAACGGCATACCGGACAGCGACACATTTCGGCGGGTATTTGAGCGGATCAACCCGGAAGAGTTGGCGGATGCGTTGTACGACTGGCTTGGCGCGGAGCGGAAAAAGTGCGGCGTTATCGCGATTGGCGGGAGTACAAAGAGCGGCACTTGCTCGAGTGCTTTTGGCAAAAAATCAAGCAATTCCGCCGCGTCGCCACCCGCTATGACAAGCTTGCCAAGTCCTTTTTGGGCTTCGTTTACCTCGCCGCCATCATGGTTTTGTTGAAATAGCACAAGTGCTTCCCTTTTTCAAACACGCCCTAACAGATGTGAGCCGCTTCGCAGACGCCGTCCGCAAGCATTGGTCGGTTGAAAACCAGTTTCACTGGCAGCTTGACGTGACTTTCGGCGAAGATGATTCCCGCGCAAGAAAAGACAATTCTCCGTTGAATTTGAACGTCCTGAGGAAAACCGCCTTAACTCTTCTCAAAGAGACTGACTGGGGCAGAATCGACCTCAAAAAGAAAATGTTCATTGCCGCTCTCAATCCCGAAAAACTACTTCATGTCCTTTTCTCGAAAAAGTAAATGCTGTGACCGTGGGATCAAGGAAAAAAGGGCTTGACATTTTTCTAGGTTTGTTGTAAAATGGAGCGGTTCCATCAGCAGTATGGCGGCATAGCTCAGTTGGCTAGAGCATTCGGTTCATACCCGGAGTGTCACTGGTTCAAATCCAGTTGCCGCTACCATCGTATTAACAATGTTTTGTTTCACACAGCAGAAGGGATTCTGCACACACGGCCCGGTGGTCAAGCGGCTAAGACACCGCCCTTTCACGGCGGTAACACGGGTTCGATTCCCGTCCGGGTCACCATTTGGAGGCGTAGCTCAGCTGGTTAGAGCGCCTGCTTCACACGCAGGAGGTCCACGGTTCGAGTCCGTGCGCGTCCACCATCATCAGATGTCACATATACTGTCTGAGAAACAGCGCAAAAACCCCTATATAGGGGGTTTTTGCGTTTTTGACGGGCTGGCGCAAGGGTGATTTCGGCCCTCTTCCCTGCCCTGAGGCGAGATTCAGCAGGTCGAGATTTTCAACTGTTGAACGAACTGGGAGTGCATGCACCCAAAAAATCGGCACTGTTGAACGAACTGGATGCGTTTGCACCTGCTACTGAACGAACCCGAAATTGCTCGATAACTGTCGCTCGCAAAAGTCCCTAACTCTGCCCTCAAATGACATATAAAAAAGGCGGCGCCTCGCGTGCCGCGCTTTCGTTTGCTGCTGTAGCAATAGCATATAAATGTGCAGTTCTCGCCCTTGCCCTTGGCGGCAATATGGAAGGCGGCAACGGCTGCGTTCTTGTCATATATATCTAACAGCCGCAGCAGCTTTCTGCGTATGTCGGGAATAATCCAGTGAATCGGCAGGATCCGAGTGGCATAGCACCGGCAGATGGCGCCGGCAAGCAATATTTATACCGACAGGCAAACTCAGAGCCGCAGTTTCATACGCTTCCGCAGCACGATATAGGCCGCCGCCGTGACGGTGAGCCCAAACAGTATGCCGAGTACAACCGCGCCCCAATTGATGTATTGCAGGTCGGCAAGGCCGGAAAGAACGCCCGTGTTGGGGGCAAAAATCAGGTCTTCATCGTTATCTCCTCCCGGCGGGGGCAGCGGCGGGACGACTGGCTCCAGCCCAAGCGTGCCGATGCCGAACAGGACGTTGGCGATGGCGACACCTTCGTTGGCCTGGCCTTCAAATTCGGCGGTGATGATGACGTTATCGAGCGCGCCGCGCGGCGCACCGGTCGGGACTTCGACGTGCAAGATCGCGGGGAGCGTGCCGTCCGGATTGACGGTCATGGTCTCGGGCGTGACCGAAACCGTCCAGCCGAGGGTGGACTGCGCGGACAGGGTCACGAAGAGCGGATCGGCGTTGCCGGCTGTGGCGGAGGTCACGTTGCGCAGGCTGAAATCGAGGTCGAGAATTTGCCCGGCTTCGACGATCTGGTCAGCTGGCGGGGCGATTTGCAGCGCGCCGGGCGCGCCGAAGGACTCGCTGAGTCCGATGGTGCGGCGCCCGCCTGGGGGCAGGTTGACCGGGTTTTCCGCCGCGCCCCATTGCAGATAATAGGAGTTGTCAACATGGCTAGGCTCCACCTCGTTGGAGAGATTCCCCGCAAGCGCTTGCTGCGCCCCGGTCACGAAGTATCCGGCGAAATAGCGGTCAGCCGGCGAGGAACTGTCGCCCGACATGGTCATCTGACCCGAGACCATGTCGCGGTAGCCGTAGACCGCCCTGCTGTTGGCGTCGAAGCCGGAGAGCCCGGAATCGTCGCCCGCGAAATAGATGTCACCGCCGATGATCAGGCGAACGTCGTGCAGCTCGCGCCCGGTGTTGTTGATCATCATCACCTTGCGGTTATAGGAATAGCTGCCCTTGAACATAAAGATCACTTCCGACAGGACGATGCCGTCGGCCTTGCCTTTGCCGCGCCAGACGCGGGAGATGGTTTCGATGTTTCCCGTGCGCACGGTAGTTCCGACTTCGATGTCGACATTGCCGCTGACGCCGCCGGTGACAAGCACCGCGCATTGCGGATAAAGCGCCAAAAAATCTTCGATGGTATGGGCTGTAAGGTCAAAGCCGTCGGCTAGGCTCGTGCATTCCGCCACCAATTCCGGCGGGGCGGACTGCATGGCATAGTTCGCGAAGTTGGCATTCGTGTTGCCGCCCCAGAACATCAGCTCGCCGTCGGCGTAAAGCACAAGGCCGGCGCCGTCGGGCTGAGAATAATATTCCCGCACCCAGCACTCGATCGCCTCCGGCGTGAACTCGTTGCAATATTGGTCTCCTGCGGGCGCGTCGTTCGGGGTGCTTCCCCAGAGGCTGGGGCGGGTGCCGCCGTTGCTGGCCGCTAGCACTTTCAGCACGTCGCCGCTGCCCAGGTCGCCGCCGAGATAATTTGTGCCTGTCGCGGCAAAACTCTGCGCCGTTGGCAAAACCGCGAGCAAGAAGGCCAGCGCCGCGCAAGTGAAGGTTACTATTGATCTTTTGACAAGACTTTTCCGAGAAAGCATGGTTTGTTTCTTTCTCTCGCAGTATTTATTTGGTTTATGTGTTGATTTTTTGAACTCTACTGTTCCTGAGTATACGCCCCCCCCCACGGCGTTGTCAAGACTTGCGGCAAGGCGGCGAAAATGGTTGTATATTGTTTGCTGACCGGCAGTTTTGGTGCGATGGGGCGCCCTTCTTTGACCAGGCGCCCAGGGCTTGTCGAAAACTGGTTGCATACAAGCGGGCTCGCGGGGGAAATGCTCCGTCAGGCGGCACGTTTAGGCTTGGGTGTGTTTTAGTTTTGGTGTTACTTTGAGCGTGTTGCTAGTCTCGTGGAACCCTCGCGTCGATAAAACAACAATCCTTTTCGTTGTAACCAGAAGGTATCTCATTTGCATGCATAATCCGATGAAATGCCCATGTGCCAACGTCTTTGCGGCCTTTTCTGCCATAAAAATCGCCATCGCCACGACCATTTCCGCAAGCGGTCAGCAGAGGCAAAGGATGAATGCAGCAGCCCCCGATTGAGTCGTCGGGCACAGTTGAACGCTTGATATATGCGGCCATGTCGACATAACATTTGAGGTCGTGGTTGATCAGGTAGCCGGTCTTGATTTCGGATGTGGTCAGTTTCGAACCTTCTTGGTCGAGCTTATAAGGCTTAATGAATGAGGAACCACACCAGGCCGTTTCAAACACCTTTTCGAACTCTTCACATGACAGCGTTTTGGCGTAAGCGTCTTTGGCCGGATCATACGATCTATCGGAATAGTCCCCGATCCACGCCACTTTGCAGGGGTTGTTATAAATCAATGAGCATACCGCGTTTACGGAACCATCGCCGATCCACGAATGCTCCATGAGATTTAAGCCGCCCCCAAGCATCCAAGGTTCGATCATTTTGATTGTATTGTGTTTATCAATTACGAGAGCCACGTAAAATTGTGTCATTTTATTTCTCCTCGTATAATAGTAGTAGTAATCCAACCCCAAACCGGGGCATGGATTACGCTTGACAAAAGGGGTGTGCTGTGGCAAAATAGTCCATAGGGACAATGGGGAAAACTCTCGTTCTCCTAGCGGCAAGACCGCTTTTATAGTCTGTTTCCTGCCGCATGCTTGCCATTTCTAACGCGGACACTGCGCAGTCGGCGCTCGGTCAGCAGCAAGGGCCGTTCGCCCAGGCGCTCATCGCGAGGTCGCTACATAGCATGCGAGCCGGTGCATCCCTTTTGTCTCAAATCATTGCCCAAAGGGGTGTTGCTATGGACAAGCTGTTCGTGGGCCTGGATGTGTCGCTGAAGGATTACAAGGTGTGCCTGATGGACGGGGAAGGCGAACGGATCGGAAAATCGTTCGCGCTGAAGAACAACGGGGACGGCTCGCAGGTTTTGGTGGATCGCGTTGTGGAAGCGGCGGCAAAAATCAAGGCGGAAAAGGTGTTGATCGGCTACGAATCGACCTCGGTGTATGGCTGGCATCTGCAATATTTTCTGGCCGATTCACCGGAACTTGCGCCGTTTTCGCCGACAATCATCTGCTTCAACCCGGCGGTAATCGACAACCACAAGAAATCGTTGGGCGATTTGCCCAAGAACGACCACATGGACGCCTTCGCGATCGCTGACCGTCTGCGCGGGCGGTTGCCCAGAAGCATCAGCGCCGACTTTCGCTATCTCGCGCTTCAACGCCTGACGCGTCACAGGTTTCACGTCGTCGAATGCATCGTGCGGGAGAAGAATTATTACCTGAACCCACCCCAACGAATCTGCGGATTCGCCGGGGACCCCGAGCAACCTGTTCCTCAAGTGCAGCGGGCTGTGCCAAGCTGGCGTTTTCTCCGACAATTTCGGCGCGGCAGCCACGGGTCTTGTGGATGAGCTGGACGATTTTGAGCGAATCGCCGATATGCCGCTGGAAGAGCTCGTCGCTTGGCTTGTGGAAAAAAGCCGCGAAAAATTCGACAATCCGGAGGAAACCGCCAAGAAGCTGCAAGCCGCCGTCAAATCCTCCTATCGCGTGCACGCCGGCATGGATCACTCGCTCAATCTGGTGCTGCGCTCGTGCCTCGAAAACCTCAAATCCCTTGAAAAACAAAAGAAAGCCATCGAAAAATCCATCAAAGAGCAGGTCAAGTTTTTCGAGCGTGAGTATCTGTGCCTGAAATCCGTCAAGGGCATCGGCGAGGTCATCGCCGCCGGGCTGATCGCCGAAATCGCCGGGATTTCCCGCTTTGAAGACGACGATGCCCTCGCCAAATTCGCGGGAATTTACTGGAATCAGCACCAATCCGGCGAGTTCACCGCCGACGAAAGCAACCTGCGCAGGCGCGGCAACAAGTACTTGCGCTACTATTTCACCCAGGCCGCCGACCACATGCGCCTCTGGCTGCCGGAATATCGTGACTTCTACTCACGAAAGTTCAAAGAATCCAAGACCCATCACCACAAACGCGCCCTCATCCTCACATCGCGCAAGGCTGTCAGGCTTGTTTTCGCTTTGCTGCACGAAAGCAAGCTCTACTCCCCGGTGATAACATCACCTGCGCACTGATAATCTCTTTGTGACACTTCTTCGCCGCCATTCCCAAGCGGTGGGCTTCGCTTTGCCCCGCACTGCCCAGCACAAGCCCCTGGGGGTGAAAAAATCTTGATTTTTTTGCCCTCAGGGGCTTGACTTTTTACCGGACGACTATTATGGTTATCCATCATAAAAAGCGTCTTGTTTTTGGAGGGGCATCAGGGATTATTATGATCGCCGCGCTGGTGATTGGCTGCGGCAATTTCGCGGCAAAGGAAGCGCAGGCAAGCACGACGTCCACTGAGCAGAGTCAGACGTTTACGAGCAGCGGATCGTTCAATATACCGAATCACGCCGTTGATGTGCGCGGAGAGGTTTGGGGCGGCGGCGGGGCGGGCGGCTGCGCGTCGGGGCATGGAAGTACAACGTCAAGGGTGAACGTGGCTGCGGGTGGCGGGGGCGGCGGCGGATATACCTCATTTAACTGGGGGAAGGTCAACGGGAATGTTACGGTTACGGTAGGCGCGGGCGGGGCGGCGGTCAATTGCGGCAACGGCGGGGCGGGCGGTTCCTCCAGCGCGGCCCTCTCCGGAGCGGGAACTGCCACCGCGAACGGCGGCGGGGGCGGTGGCGGCGCAAGCAAATCCTACAGCGGTGTATCAGCGCAATGGGCCACCGGCGCGGGCGGTTCAGCCGGCGGTGCGGGGAACGACGGCGGATGCGGCTGGGTCAGCGGCAACGGCACTGTTTGCGGCGGCAACGGAGCCAACAGCGGAGAAAATGGCGCGCAAGGCGGAAATGGCGGCACAGGGCAAAACGGGGGCGCGGGCGGCAGCGGATACAGCAAGAGCGGCCCCGGCAGCGGCGCGGGAAATGACGTGGCAAACGGGAGCGGCGGCACCGCACCGGGCGGTGGCGGTGGTGGCGGTACGGTTGTAAATTCTTGCAAGGCCCTGTTTGACGATTGCGGAACGGGCTATGGTTACGGCGGGGCAGGCGCCGCAGGCAGGGTGAACATCTACTGGAAAATCTTCACCGCACAGGCTTCCATCTCTTCTGTTTCGCCCAATCGGGGCTTTATTTCGCCGGCTTCCAACGCGGCCGACCGCACAGTGACAATCAGCGGCTCATTTGCCGACATGAATCTGAATGCCTTTACGGTCTACTTTGGGACGATGCCCGCTGCGGTGATTTCGTCCAGCAATTCACAGATCGTCGTGAGCTATCCGGAGACCACAACGCCCGGCGCCGTCGATGTCAAAATTGCTTATACGGACAGCATTCATGGCTTTACGGACTGGGTCACCAATTCCGTACCATTCACCTATGAAGACAGCTATCTCCGCTTTGATACCACTGAAACCGAGGCGCTGTCCGTGCTGTTTTCCCCAAGCGGCGCTGCGCCTGCAAACGGCGTATTTGCCGTAAAGTCAGGCAGAAAGGTGTCGACCAATAACCCGAACGGCTATCATCTTTCGCTGGCTCCGCAAGATGGGGGTACGGATCTCGTTTGTGCCGAGAATAACGCGCGGACGATTCCGTCCGTCAGCGCAGCGGGCGCGTTGGACATAGGTGATTATGGGTATAAAGTGGACTCCGGCGATCAGAATGGGGTCAATAGTGGCTGGAATCCGATACTCGCCGATCAAGTAGTAAAAAACGTTCCAGAACCTGTGGACGGCAACCCGGTCAATCTGTGGTTTGGCATGCGGTTGGATGCAAGCGTTCCGGCATGTGAGGCATATGAGCGCGTGTTCGTTATGACCTTGGCCGCGAATCTATAAAATTGCTTTTCAGGGCGCATCGTGTAGAATATGCTTATGGAACCAATGATTTATATCATTCTGTTTATCCTGGGCGCAGCTATGGGGAGCTTCGCCATGTGCCAGGTGTGGCGCATGCGGGATTGGCAGGTCAGCCGCAAAAAAATTGATTGGCGGCACGATCATTCCCATTGCCTGCACTGCGGTTATCGGCTGCGCTGGTTCGATAATATACCGGTTGTTTCGTGGCTATGGCTGCGCGGCAAATGCCGCAAGTGCGGCAAAGCAATCGGCGCGGCGGAGATTCTTTGCGAAGTGGGGCTGGGCGCGATATTTGTGCTTTCCTACGCACTCTGGCCTTTCCCGATAAATGGTGCCCCGGATATAGCGCAGCTGCTCCTGTTCCTGTTGATGCTGGTGGGACTGACGATGCTTTTTGTATATGATTTAAAATGGAAACGGCTGCCCGAAAAGCCGCTGATTTTCTGTATCATCTGTGCGGCGGTATTTGCCGCACTGCGGCTCTGCGCGGCCTTTTCGGTCAACGATATCCTGCAGCTCATCGGCACGATTGCGCTGCTACCGGGGCTGTATTGGGTGCTGTACAAGGCCTCCGGGGAACGGCTGGTGGGCGGTGGCGACTGGCTCTTGGCCTTGCCCCTGGCTTTGGTGGCGGCCAACTTTTGGGTGGCGTTTTATATTCTGTTCATCTCAAACCTATTGGGCACAGCCGTGATGCTTCCCGTTACGACCATCCGAAAACGGCGCAAAGGTCTGGAAACCCAGATCTGCTTTGGGCCCTTTCTCATAGCGGGGTTCCTGATTGTTTTTTTTGCGCAAAATTGGCTACTTGCGCTCATTTCACTATAAACAAATGTGTTGATTCTGCCGTCTGCATGGTATAATCAGCATAGAAGCAGCCGTCATGAGCGGAGCTTAGTCCTTACATAACGAGATCCTCCGGCAAGGATACCTTACGTAAAATTGCTGGTTTGGAAGCGCTGCCGTGACCAATAAGTAAATACGGCAGCGCTATATGATGCCGCTTCTCGATCGAAGCGGCATTTTTCTTGCCCGCAAATTGCACTAATGAGCAGATGTTTTCTTTTTTTACGCTTTTGCTATAATTATACGCAGAAGTTTTGCTGCAAGGCGGGCTTAGTACGATGACTGTTGACCTCCAATGGTGACAGTATGAATTGGGTGCCATCGAGTATGCATTTGTCGAACGATGGCACGCAAGCCGCCTTCTCTATCATAAGCGTTAGGCGGCTTTTTTGTTTCGGGGCTAAACAAAAGCACCCGCTTTTTACAGCGGGTGCTACCAATATGGGTGGATGGGGTTAAGTTGAGCGGCGATTGCCCGGATAAGCAGCACAATCCTAAAATAAAAATGTTGCCTTGGCTTTGCTTATCAGGCAGGCGTTTCGACACCTTCTTCCCTGTCATTTCTCCCTTGGTGAGGCGAGTATGGCGCAGCTTGAAGATTTACGCAAGGCTTTATTGTCTTTGCTTTTAGCGCGATTGGTCATGGGTATGCAGGGGTCAAAATGTTTGCACGGGCTTTCATATGAGCAGCAGTGAAATTGACTGTTATGAAGGAAAGAAGTCGCCAAAGCGTGACGCAAGCCGCGCCGTCATAAACGCGGAGTGCAGCTCGCCCTCTTCCAGGGATTTGACCACTGTGCCGGTCTCTTCAACGGCCGCCATGAAATCGTGCGCGGTGTCCGTGCCATAACCGAGACTGCCGACAGTTTTGACAAGCAACGCATCAATTTGACCATCTTTCAGGCAGCGGATCATCTTATCAACCCCTGGCCGACGCTCTTTCTGGTCGCTCCCAATGCCTACAAATTCGCCCTTGATTTCAATCCCAAAGCGGTCAGCATACGCTTGAAGTTCCTCGCGCTGCCGCTTCGGGGCTCCCCCTCCATTGATGCCGTCTTTGGCGGCGTTGGCGACGCGAATATATGTAGCCGCGGTTACACCCGCAGAGGGCGCTTTCGCTTGATATCCCTGGGTTTTGAGTCCTTCCACAGGTTCTCCTTTTCTTGCTTACAAGGGCCTTGCGGCACACGTAGTTTATATAATCCAAGCGCATGATGCAAGTCCTTTTTGAGAGATTCTTCCCTGTTCGCCTCTCTCAACCAAGTCCAGGGGAATATCGGAATGGGATTACTCAGTAGAGCCCGGTTGTCGGAGCCCTCTTGGCTAATAGGGGAGCAGTGTTCAACTACAATTTCAACTCAAGCAAGAACAGCCTCATTTGGCACTAAAAAGTCCTCATAAAAGAACCTAAGAGATAAATAAGCAAAATGACGGCACCACTAGGGGGGTAGCGATGCCGCCATTTTGGTTGCGGGGGTTGGATTTGAACCAACGGCCTCGTGGTTATGAGCCGGAGTTTCAGGCTGCAGCCTAAAGACTGCGGGGGTTAAACGCAGCGCGCGTAGTTGCGTTGCCTTCAAGTTGTTGGGTGATAATCTACGCTAATCCGCGCAAATAAGTTCTTGGAATATCTTGCATCTTCTGATATGCTATGATATAATATTGTTGAAGCAATTAGCATTATGTCGGGAGGAGCAGAATGGCAGAATATTCGAGGGGTTCCGAATGGCGGCGTTGGGATTTGCATCTACACACTGCGTCTTCATACGACTATGCCAATAAAAGCAAAGATGCCGATGAGTTGCTTTGCATGGCTCTGAAAAAAGGTGAGGTCGCTGCGGCAGCAATAACAGATCATTTTACGATCGATAAAGATCGCATTCGACGTCTGCGCGCCATCGCGCCAGATATCGTATTTTTTCCGGGTGTTGAATTGCGAACAGACAAGGGCGGCCAAAATATTCACGTCATTTTGATTTTCTCTGACCAATCTGACCTTGATATTTTATCCGAGGACTTCAATGTATTTCGTCGAGAAGCGCAAAATCCCAACGATGACGAAAAGATTTATTGGGATTACAAGAGCATCGTTAAGTTTGCCGAGGATCATAGCGGATTAATTTCGATTCATGCCGGGCGAAAACAAAACGGCATGGATAAAGAGTTAACTTCTGTTTTGCCATACAGAGATGCTGTCAAGGATGACTTCGGGCAGACAGTCAAGATATTTGAAATGGGACAGCCACGAGATTTGGATGACTATCGGAAAAATGTTTTTCCAACGGTCGGTGTTCGCCCTATGGTAATCTGTTCTGATAACCACGACCCGCGTGACTATCCCACGGCAAACTTGCTATGGATTAAAGCGGATGTTACCTTCAATGGCTTGAAGCAAGTGCTATATGAGCCGGAAGACCGTGTATATATTGGGCCAACCGCGCCAGATGCAAAAGAAGGCTATCGTGTTATTCGCAGCTTGACGTTCCAAGATGAGCTTTTTCAAACGAACCAAATTGTGTTCAGCGATCAGTTGACCTGCATCATCGGCGGAAAGTCTACGGGCAAATCCATTCTTTTGCACAATCTTGCATGGGCAATCGACAAAAAACAAGTCGAAGGTAAACTGGAAGAAACGGGGGCCAACGGATGGACGTTCAGCGGTACTACCGTTACATGGGCTGATGGAGTGCAAAACACGGCAACCATAGGGAAAGAAAGGCGCAAGATCGTATATATACCGCAGACATTTCTCAATCGGCTCAGCGACAAAGACGAAGAGACAACCGAAATTGATAAAATGATCCAAAATATAGTGCTGCAAAAAGCACAGGCGCAAGAAGCCTATGACCGAGCGCAAGTCGCCGTCAAGGAATATAAACCGGTTTTGGTAAAAGAAATCTGTGATTTATTGCAATTGCACAACGATTTGGCCGACCTGCTTGCAAGGATGAAGGAATGTGGCGATCAAGCCGGAATTGAAGTGGAAATAAAAAAGCTTAGTGAACAGAAAGATAAATTATCGCAGGGGTCGTCATTAACGGAAGATGAGCTTAAAGACTATGAGGACGCAGTGCTGCGCCTTGATGTGATCGGGCAACAAATAGTTGTCTTGCAAAACGATATCAAGGCTGTTAGCAATGTGCGCACACTTGTCGCAGAAGCTCAGCTTCCATCTGGTTTTTCTGCGCCAACGCAGGCCCTGCTACGGACGGCGATAAAAGATATCATTGAAAAAGCCGATGAAGCTTGGAGTGCATCCAAAATATTAATTGTGAAGCAGTTAATGGATGCGTTAGCTGAGCAAATGGGGGCACAGGAAAAATACAATAAGATCAAAAAAGGATTACACGATAAAGTTCAAAGCAATAAGGCTGTTGCGGATTTGTCAGAAAAAATCCGCAAGGAAAAACAGAAGTTGAAAATGTTCCTCGAAATGAAGTCGCAGCGCAATACGCTAAAAGCGAACTTAGAAAGCGCGATACTACAGCTTGCGGGCTCTATGCAGTTTTTCCGCGAAACATATGAGTTGTATGCCAGTACCGTCAACGAAAATGCCGCTTCTTTCGAGTCGGGGTTGGAATTTTCGGTGAAAGTTCCATTTCGGAGTGAGGCGTTCATCGGAGCGCTTAGTGATGCGGTCGATATAAAAAGCTTGAAGAAGCTCATTCAGCCGGATGACTTCACCGCTGATCAGTATACGCCTGAGACAGTTCGTAATTTGATTGCGGCGATCCTTAACGGCGATTTGAAGCCCAAGGGGAGGAAGGATAAGGAGGCAGTTCTTAGAACAATCCTTTCCGATTGGTATAACATTACCTACAGCGTAAAAATGGATGCGGACTCAATTGAGGTAATGTCTCCTGGCAAAAAAGCGCTTGTGCTGTTACGGCTAATTATTAGCTCAGACGAAAGTGCTTCGCCAATTTTGATTGACCAACCAGAAGATGATTTGGATAACCGCTCAATTTTCAATGACTTAGTTGAGTTTATAAAGGAAAAGAAAAAGAAGAGACAAATTATTGTTGTTACCCATAACGCTAATATCGTATTGGGGGCTGACGCGGAAGAAGTGATCATAGCCAATCAGGATGGCTGCGACACAAAAAATCGCGAACGGCGATTTGAATATCGTTCCGGCTCTATTGAAAACGATGTTCCCGATTTAGAGGAAGATGGAACTATCAAAGGTGGCGTATTGAGCCGACAAGGTATCCAACAACATATTTGCGAGATACTGGAGGGCGGCGAAAAGGCTTTTGAATTGCGAAAACATAAATATCATATCTAGCTGGTTTTGGGTGCAAATCGAGAGAATAATTTAACGGCAGGGTGCAAGGCATGACATGCTGGAGAGGTTAATTCAGCGGTTGGGTGCATGTACTACGTCGATAGCAGCGGACAGTATAGGTGACGTGTGTTGCCATCATCAGACGTCACATATACTGTCTGAGAAACAGCGCAAAACCCCCTATATAAAGGGCACTGACAAACCCCCATCTCGAGGAAGAGAAGGGGGTTTGTTGGAATAGTATTCACGAATTATGCACAGAATTTTTTTGCAGCAAGGGAAAAAGCAAGGAAATCAACATAAACC
>JAITGE010000028.1 GCA_031280825.1 Oscillospiraceae bacterium
AGCTTGAGCTGTTTGTTTAAATTGAGCATCTTTTTCTCCCCGTTTTTTATGCTCTAATTATATCATATTTTTTATCCTTTTTCTACCTTTTGTCCTGACTTTTTCAGCAGGTTCGAACGCTGCAAGCAGATAGTAGTACATACGCATTTCCTCCGAATCGCCGCAACGAGCGTCACGGTTTATTTTACCAATGCAGCACCAACATTTTTCAGCCGTTCCGCAAGTCCCTCTTGCTCGCTTGCGTGCCCTGCGCGGGTGCCTGCCACAATGACCGATTCCTGCACTTCGAATTCCAACAGCGCAAACATCTGCGCCGTGTAGTCAAGGTAGGCCTTGAATTTCCCGCCATCCGGATTGCCCTGCGTCCACGCGACTACGAGCTTCTTTCCGGCGTTTTCTTCCTTGAATGTCGGCGAGAAACGCGGCGAAATCTGCGCGTACAGCCTGTCGGTGAACGCTTTCGCCTGCGCCGTCATTTGCGCCATATATACCGGCGAGCCGAACACCAGCGCGTCGGCGGTTTTGAGCGCGGCGTAGATATTCTGCATATCATCTTTTAAGACGCAGCCACCGTCGTTCCTGCAACCGCCGCAACCGGCGCAGGGCTTGATGTCAAGCTCCGCCGAGCTGAAAAGATGTGTATTCGCGCCTTCTGATGCCGCGCCGTCAAGTATTGCCTGCACAGTCCAAGCAGTGTTGCCTGATTTGTGTGGGCTGCCTACAAATCCAATAATATTCATAATCTTCTCCTGTTACTAACATTCGGTCATCTGTTCCCGTTCAATCAGCTCTAAGGCCAACCGAAACGCCGCAATTCGCCGCTGCGTCAGCGTGTGCTGCGGCGAACCCTCGCGCAGCTTGGTCAGCGCCTTTTCGCACTTCGAGAGCGTTAACGCAATGGAGCGGTGTGCTTCCGCGCGTTCCGCCCGCGATTTTTCGGCTTCACCAACAAGCGCAAATCGCTTGACCTGTTTGCCGTCCACCTCAACAAGCTCGCTCCACATCGAAGCTGGACGTACCCACAGCTCCCGTTCGCCGTACAACGCACGGTAAATGGCCATAGCTTCGCGTGTTTCGCTGTGCCTGGCAAACCCGATAAGCTCGTAGCGGTTGCCCTTGTAATGGCGGTAAACGCCGGGCTTTTCATCCATTTGGCCTCGCCCTCCCTTTCGGCTTAATCAAGTCATAACTACAGGCAATCTGCCGCCGTAATTCATCATCCGGCACATCCCCGCCGATGATTACGGTGTTCCAGTGTGTCTTGTTCATGTGCCACCCCGGCGCGACGCTCTCGAATGCCCCACGCAGAAAATCCGCTTCAAACGGGTCGCATTTTAGGTTCAGGTACAGCTTGCCATTGTGCCACATTATAAAAGCGAATCCTTTCTTGTTGCCCCTGTGCCGCATGACGGCTGTTGCAGTTTCCATCGGCTCCTCAAAGGGGTAGTCCTCATAGGCGGCGGGGAAGGTCAGGCAGAAGTCGATGAGGTCTTGCCGCGTCATGCGCCGCCGCCTTTCCATTTCCACCAAATTGCCAACCCCGCCGCCGCCAATTGCAGCACAATCATCACAGGGATGCCAACCATGAATTTTGCGTGCTTTGTCTTGTGGCGAATAACTTTCATAGTCACGAGCATGGCGACCGACCCGCCCATCGCGGAAATCAGAAATAATGTGCTCTCTTTGGTGCGCCACCTGCCGGTTTTTGCGGCGCGCTTGTCGCGCACGGTGATCAGCACGGCAAACAGGGATAGGAACGCCAAATAGATGACGAGGCAGGGCAGCAGGTTGTCGCGCACGATTCTCCCTCCAAGCTTTCTTGCAGTTTTATTTTCAATTGCGGCGAACCGCAAACGCGTCCCGCCGGATCATTTTTTTGGTTTCATAATACCCACACAGGCACAATCATGGTACCTCTGTCCAATGCGGAGAGTTCCCGCTTTGTGCAAATCACAGCGCCGGTACCCCTGGGGATACTCGCTTTATCCAGCACCTTGAACGCGCCCGTAAGTTCTGTCGGAGGCGATGCGGTTTTCTTGATTTCCACAGGATGAAGTTCGCCGTCGCTTTCCAGAATCAAGTCGATTTCTTTACTGTCCTTGTCACGGTAGTAATGGCAAATTGCTTCCAGACCGAGGTTGCCGTAGCTCTTCATGATTTCGGCCACCGCGTAATTTTCCAGCAGCGCGCCGTTGATGGCGCCGTTCATCAGAATTTCCGGTGAGGAATATTTCGTAAGGTAGGCCACAAGCCCCGTATCAAAAAAATACATCTTCGGTGTTTTCACGGTGCGCTTCAAGAGGTTGTTGGAATAGGGGCGCAGGTAAAAAATCACATCCGATTTTTCAAGCAGCCCGAGCCACCGCTTTGCTGTGTCGTCCGAAACCCCAACATCCAAAGCGATATCGTGGACGTTTAACATTTGCCCGGCACGGCAGGCCGCCGCACGGACAAAATCGGCAAACAGCAAGCTGTCCACGTCCTCCATCATATCCTTGATATCGCGGCGGATATAGGTTTGCAGATAGCTGGAGTAGAAAATGTCCCTTTGCGGGTATTGCCCGCTGATATGGCCGGGTAGCGAACCTTTCCAAATGCGCTCGTACTGCGCGGCAGCGTCAATCGGCGTTCGTCCCTTTGCGCGCTCCTGCAATTCCGGGAAGCGCAGTGTGAACGGCTGCAGGCGATCGCCCCCGTAAATCTCACGCTGCGAGAGCGCGGACATATGCAAAATCGCCGCCCGCCCCGCGAGGGATTCCTGCGCCAACTCCATCAGGCGAAAGGGCTGAGAGCCCGTCATCCAATAGCTGCCCGGCGCGGCGCCGTTGTCTATTTCCATTTTGATGCGCGAAAATAATTGCGGGGCGTACTGCACCTCATCAATCAAAAGCGGCGGTTTATACATCGACAGAAACAGTTCGGGATCTGTCTGGGCGATGCGGCGCGCTTCCAAATCGTCCAGTGTAACCTCTTTGCGGTCGGGCGCGCTCAGCTGGCGTAATGTGGTGGATTTCCCAACCTGCCGCGCCCCGGTTACAATCAGAGCGGCATAAGACCCGGTCACCTCAAGGATGACCGCCTCAATATCACGTTTCATATAAGCCATATCCGAATCTCCTTTCGGCTAATATCCGATTATATCTTATTATAGCCGAAAACATTCTGAAAGTCAAGCGGCACGGCAAAATTCATTAGCCAGTCGCAGAAAACAAAAATACAACCCCTGCCAATTATCATTTTCATGATAGCCGGCAGGGGGCACGTATGTCGGAGGTTACCTTAGTAATATGCAATATCGGATGTTTGCCGTAACTGCGCTACGAACGCTTCAAATAATTCTGCCTGTCTGTCTCTCGTGAGCTTTTCCACAATCTCTTGAATTTTTAGAGATGGATATTCACGCGATGCTCATGTCCACTTATTTACGCCTTCGAGATATTTCGCTTGCAGGATATTGTATAGAGCTTCCGTGACTCTATTGCCGGTGTTATACGTGCTTGTCCCGCTGTAGGTGTGAATTGCCCACGCAACTCTGTTAGAATCATATACGGGACTTCCGCTTTGTCCGCCAGTCGTATCAATGTTATAGTTAACCTTATAGGTCGTAGAACCCGAAGTAGTCCCAGAATGCATATATTGAAAGCCGACGTAAGTCGAGGGCGTTCCGGGATAACCGCTGACAGTTACGGACTTTCCATTGATGGAACTGGACGACCATCCTTTTCCGAACCAACCATTCGCGCTTCCTAGGTTGTTTTGCATTGTAACCGCACACCCTTTCTTGTGTTGTTACACTGAGATGGTTACTCAAATACAAAGGTGATAGTCGTAAATCATCTTGAATATTGCGGATCGGTATGATATAATAGGAACATCAAAACGGACGAAGGAGAATCAAGATGGGAACACTTGTTGAAATAATCGCGCTTGTTAAGG